>NZ_CP016591.1:1805697-2407596 GCF_001698205.1 Tsuneonella dongtanensis | reverse complement strand
TTGCCCATCGTCCAGGGCCAGCAGCCGGTCGACATCGCCCGCCGCGCACTCGAATCGGCGCGGCTGCAGGCCATCGACGTTCTGCTGCTCGACACCGCCGGCCGGCTCCACGTCGACCAGGCGCTGATGGACGAGATGAAGGCGGTCGCCGGGGTTTCGGCGCCGACCGAAGTGCTGCTGGTGGTCGATTCGCTCACCGGTCAGGACGCCGTGAACGTTGCCCAGTCGTTCTCGGGCGAGGTGCCGCTTACCGGCGTGGTGCTGACCCGCATGGACGGCGATGCGCGCGGCGGCGCGGCGCTGTCGATGCGGCACGTCACCGGCAAGCCGATCAAGTTCGCCGGCACGGGCGAAAAGCTCGACGCGATCGAGGCTTTTCATCCCGGCCGCGTGGCCGACCGCATCCTCGGCATGGGCGACGTCGTCAGCCTGGTCGAGAAGGCGGCGACCGCGATCAAGGAGGAAGAAGCCGAGGCGATGGCCCGGCGCATGGCCAAGGGCCAGTTCGACCTCAACGACCTGCGCATGCAGCTGAAGCAGATGCAGAACATGGGCGGTCTCGGCATGCTGGCGGGCATGATGCCGGGCATGAAGAAGGCCAAGCAGGCGATGGCCCAGTCGGGCGTGGACGACAAGGTCCTCGTCCACATGGACGCGATCATCGGCTCGATGACCCCCAAGGAGCGCGAGCGCCCGGAACTGATGAACGCCAAGCGCAAGAAGCGCGTCGCGGCGGGCGCCGGGCTCGAGGTGCAGGACGTCAACAAGCTGCTCAAGATGCACCAGGAAATGGCGCGGGCGATGAAGCAGATCCGCAAGATGGGCGGTTTCAAGGGGCTCGCCGCTGCCTTCGGGAAGGGCGGCCTCGGCGGTGCGCTCGGCGGCATGGGAATGGGCGGACCGGGCGTACCCCCGCCGTCGCTCCCGGGGCTGGGTGGCGGCGCGCTGCCCTCCAACCTGCAAGATTTGATGAAAAAGAAGTGATTTTCGAGTTTTAGTTCAGAAAGGTGAAGTGAAATGGCAGTTGCAATTCGTCTGTCGCGCGGTGGCGCGAAGAAGCGTCCGTACTACCGCATCGTGGTGGCCGACAGCCGCTCGTCGCGCGACGGCAAGTACCTCGAGCAGATCGGGACCTACAATCCGCTGCTCGCCAAGGACGACGAGAACCGCGTGAAGATCGATGCCGACCGTGCGAAGCACTGGCTGTCGGTCGGTGCGCAGGCGTCGGACCGCGTTGCCCGTTTCCTCGACGCCGCCGGCGTCAAGGAGCGTGCGCCGCGCAACAACCCCAAGAAGGGTGAGCCGGGCGAAGCCGCCAAGGAGCGTGCCGAAGAGCGTGCGGCCAAGGCTGCCGCCGCCGAGGAAGCCGCTGCCGAGGCCGCTGCCGCTCCCGAGCCCGAGGTCGAAGAGACCGCCGCGGTCGAGGCCGAGGCCGCTCCCGCCGAAGCCGAGAACGACGCCACCGGTTCGGTGAAGTCGGAAGAGACCGCTGAAGCCGTCGCCGAATCCGTCGATGCGCCCGAGGGTGCGACGGACGCCGATGCCGCAGCGATCGCCGAGGAAGTCGCCGAGGGCGGCCCGGTTGCCGAAGAGGCTCCGGCCGAGGAAGCGGCCAGCGACGAGAAGGCCGAGGGCTAAGCCCCGATGGACAAGCCCGTCACCCTCGCCGCCGTCGCCGGCGCGCACGGGGTGACGGGCGAAGTCCGCCTCAAGCTGTTCGGCGAGGGCGTCGAGGCGCTTTCGGCGTACAAGAGCTTCAACGACGGCGCATTGACGCTGAGGAAGCTGCGCGACGATGGCAAGGGCGGTGCGATCGCCCGCTTTGCCGAAATCCCCGACAGGACGGCCGCAGAGAAGTTGCGCGGCACCGTCCTCACCGTCCCGCGTTCGGCCATGCCTCCGCTTGGCGAGGGCGAATATTACCACGCCGACCTGATCGGCCTGGCCGCGGTTTCGCCTGACGGCGAAGTGCTCGGCACGATCGTGTCGGTCGAGAACTTCGGGGCCGGCGACGTGCTGGAACTCGAATTGACCGGCGGCAAGCGAGCCATGGTGCCCATGACCGCCGACGCCGTGTCCGAATGGGATCACGCGCGCGCGGTGATCGACCCCGCTTTCATCGCCTGAGCGGCGTCTCCGCGGCCAGGTGGTTGCGGATGGTGGTCGAAGCGACCCCCGCCTGACCCATCGCATTGCTGATCTGGTCGAGTCCCTTCACGACGTCGCCCGCGGCGAACAGTCCGGGCACGCTCGTTTCGTAGTGATCGTCGGTCAGGATGCAGCCGTCTTCGGACAGGCGAGCCCCCGCGTCCTTTGCAAGGCTGGAGCGTATGTGGCTGCCAAGTGCCGGATAGACGCTGTCGAACGCCATTCGTCCGGCGCCAGTGTCGAAGGCCAGCTGCTTGCCCTCGATCTTCCAGCCGCCGCAGGGGCCGTCCACACGGGCGATGCCGGCTGCGTCGAGCTTCGCGATGGATTCCGCGTCGAGCTCGTGCGCACCATCGGGCGAAACCAGCGTCAGGTCCGCGGTGTATCCGCGCAGGAACATCGCTTCGGCCGTGCCCTTCGCGCCTGTGCCCACCACCGCCACCTTCTTGTCGGTCACCTCGTATCCGTCGCAAACCGGGCAATAGCGGAGCATCCCGGCGGCGAGCGCGGCATCGTGCACTTCCTCGGGCAGGTCGGCCGGACGCCGGTTTATGACCCCGGTCGCCAGCAGCACCGACCGCGCGGTGTAAGTGCCGCTTTCAGTGCCCACGGTGAAACGGTCGCCTGTCCTGGCAAGGTGCGTGACGCGCTTGTCCTCGCGAACCGCGCCATAGAGGTGCGCCTGCTTGTACATCCGGTTGAGCAGGTCCTTGCCGTTGATGCCTTCGGGAAAGCCCGCGTGATTGTGGCTCGTCGGTATCCACGCCGCACGGCTTTCGCCGCTGTCGAACAGCCGGATCGAGAGGTGGTACCGCGCCAGGTAGATCGCCGCGGTCAGCCCGGCGGGCCCGGCCCCGATGATGATGCAATCGTCGGGTTTCGCTTCGCCGGTATCGCTCATCCTTGCCTTGCCCCTTCGCCTTGCGCATGGGCGAGGACATGACCTTCGCCGCCACCGTCATAACGCTCTACCCCGAGATGTTTCCCGGGCCACTCGGCATTTCGCTTGCCGGGCGCGCGCTGGAGCGGGGGGACTGGAGCATCGACGCGGTGCAGCTGCGCGATTTCGCGACCGACCGGCACCGCACCGTCGACGATACCCCGGCAGGGGGCGGGGCGGGGATGGTGCTCAAGCCCGACGTGCTCGCCGCCGCGCTCGACAGCGTGGATGATGGCAGGCCGGTGCTGGCGATGACCCCGCGAGGGCGTCCGATCGACCAGGCGCGCATCCGCGGGCTCGCGGCGGGGCCGGGGGTGACCATCCTGTGCGGCCGCTTCGAAGGGTTCGACGAGCGCATCTTCGAGGCGCGGCCGCATATCGAGCAGGTCTCGCTCGGCGACATCGTCCTGTCGGGCGGAGAGCCCGCCGCGCTGGCCGTGCTCGACGCTTGCATTCGCCTGCTTCCCGGCGTAATGGGCGCCCCGCTTAGCGGAGCCGAGGAGTCGTTCGAGGACGGCCTGCTCGAATATCCGCAGTATACCCGACCTCAGGAATGGGAAGGGCGCACGATCCCCGAAGTGCTGCGATCGGGGGATCATGCGAGGATTGCGGCGTGGAGAAAATCCATGGCCGAGACCGACACACGGCTACGCAGGCCGGACCTTTGGGAGCGTCATAGTGGCGCTCGGGTTCAGCCTGCCTCTGGTGCGCAGCGCGAAACGAAGGACTAGGACCAGTGAACCTGATCCAGCAACTCGAGGCCGAAGCGGCCGAGGCCCTGACCCAGGGCAAGGACATCCCCGAATTCCGCGCCGGCGACACGCTGCGCGTGGGCGTGCGCGTCGTCGAAGGCACCCGCACCCGTACCCAGAACTTCGAAGGCGTGTGCATCGCGCGTTCGAACCGCGGCATGGGTTCGAACTTCACCGTGCGGAAGATCAGCTTCGGCGAGGGCGTCGAGCGCGTCTTCCCGCTGTATTCGCCCAACATCGAGAGCATCACCGTGGTTCGCCGCGGCGTCGTGCGCCGGGCGAAGCTCTACTACCTGCGCGGCCGCACTGGCAAACGCGCCCGTATCGCCGAGCGTCGTGAGAACGCCTGACGGCTTGCGCCGTGAAGGCATCAAGGGGCGCTCCGGACCATCCGGGGCGCCCTTTTCGTTTTGGCTCCCTTACGCATACGTCGGCGCGGCGTTGCGCTTTGCGCACGGAGGCGTAAGGGGACTGTCCGAATTTTTGCAGGTGCGAAGGAGTATAGGCCGTGGGTTACCGGGTGGCGGTGGTCGGAGCGACCGGCAATGTGGGCCGCGAGATGCTGGCCGTGCTCGCCGAGCGCGAGTTCCCGTGCGACGAGGTCGCAGCGGTGGCGAGCGCCCGCTCGACCGGGACCGAAGTCGAATTCGGCGACACCGGCAAGATGCTCAAGTGTAGGAACATCGAGCATTTCGACTGGGCGGGCTGGGACATCGCGCTGTTTTCGGCCGGTAGCGGCCCCGCCAAGGAATACGCGCCCAAGGCTGCCGCCGCGGGCTGCGTGGTGATCGACAACAGCAGCTTCTATCGGATGGACCCCGACGTGCCGCTGATCGTGCCCGAGGTGAACCCGGACGCGATCGAGGAGTATGCCAAGAAGAACATCATCGCCAATCCCAACTGCTCGACCGCCCAGATGGTGGTCGCGCTGAAGCCGCTGCACGATGCGGCGGGGATCAAGCGCGTGGTCGTCAGCACCTACCAGTCGACCTCGGGCGCGGGCAAGGCGGGCATGGACGAGCTCTTCGCGCAGAGCCGCGCGATCTTCGTCGGTGACCAGGTCGAAAGCCACAAGTTCACCAAGCAGATCGCGTTCAACGTGATCCCGCACATCGACAGCTTCCTCGACGATGGTTCGACCAAGGAAGAGTGGAAGATGGTGGTCGAGACGAAGAAGATCCTCGACCCGAAGATCAAGGTCACTGCGACCTGCGTGCGGGTGCCGGTGTTCGTCGGCCACTCCGAATCGATCAACATCGAGTTCGAGCGCGAGCTTTCGGCGGAAGCAGCGATGGACATCCTGCGCGAGGCTCCGGGCGTGATGCTGATCGACAAGCGCGAGGACGGCGGATACGTGACCCCGGTCGAGTGCGTCGGCGACGGCGCGACGTTCGTATCGCGCGTTCGCGAGGACCCGACGGTCGAGAACGGGCTCAACATCTGGTGCGTCAGTGACAACCTGCGCAAGGGCGCGGCGCTCAACGCGGTCCAGATCGCCGAGCTGCTCGGTCGGCGTTGCCTCAAGAAGGGCTGATGGCCGTGCGGGTCGCGCTCGCTGTCGGTCTCGCCGCCGCGCTGGCCGCATGCGGCCGGACCGAGCCCGAACCCGTCACGGTCGAGACACCGTCGTCGTCCGGCACGGCCACCGCCGAAGCCACCACGGCGCCCGCCGAGAAGCCCAGGCCGGGCACGGCGATACTCGATGCCGAGGGCGTCGCGCTGGGCCGTACCGCGGCGACGGCGACGCGCTTTGCTTTCGGTACCCGGCGCCAGGACGTGGACGGTGCCGCTGCCGCTGCACTGGGCTCTGCCGGAGAGCAATCGGCCAACGGCGAATGCGGCGCGGGTCCGATGGAGTTCACCGACATCGGCGGGCTCAAGCTCAACTACCTCGACGGCAAGCTGGTCGGCTGGTTCGCGGAGGCCGACCCCAAGGCGGTCACCAGCGATGGCATCCGCCCGGGGATTCGTTTCCGCGACCTTCAGGCCACCCGCAGTGCCAGCCTGATCGAGGGAAGCACGCTCGATGGCGAATTCGAGTATCTCGCTGCCGACGGCCAGACGATCTACGGATTCGTGTCCGGAACCGGTCCAGAAGCAAAGGTCCAGGCACTCTACGCCGGGGTAAACTGTTTCTTCCGATAGCCGCATGCTCCCTCTGCTATCGTGCAGCGGGAGGCAGCGATGACAGACTTCACGATGACACCGGTCGGATACGTCCGCGGAGGGCGCGCGGAGGCGCTCGACGACGACTGGGGCGGGAGCGAGGCCACGATCGAGCTCGACCCGGCACGTTTCGACGCGGATGCCCTGCTCGGGCTCGACCAGTTCAGTCATGCCGAAATCGTGTTCGTGTTCGACAAGGTCCCCGACCACAAGATCGAGACCGGCGCTCGCCATCCGCGCGGGCGCGAGGATTGGCCGCGCATCGGCATCTTCGCGCAGCGCGGCAAGAACCGCCCCAACCGGATCGGGCTGACGACTTGCGAGATCGTCGCCGTCGATGGGACCCGGCTCCATGTCCGCGGGCTCGATGCGATCGACGGCACGCCGGTGCTCGACATCAAGCCGGCGATGCGCGGATTCCAGCCGCGCGGACAATTGCGCGAACCCGGCTGGGCCGGCGAGATCATGGCGGAATACTGGTGAAGGATAGCGGGTCGCGCTAGGAGAAAGGGATGACCTTGCACGCGGACCTCTACTTCAGCTTTCGCAGCCCTTACAGCTATCTGGCGATCGGTCGCTACCGGGCGCTGAGCGAATCCCATACCGTCGATATCGCGCTGCGGCCGGTCTATCCGCTGGCGATCAGGCAGCCCGATTTCTTCGAGCGCAACCACCCGAACTGGCTGCGCTACACCTTTATCGACATGTTTCGCGTGGCGCAGATGGAAGGCATACCTTTCGGCCCACCGCGGCCCGATCCGATCGTGCAAAACCCGATGACGCGCGAGATCGCCGCCGAGCAGCCGTATATCCGCAGAGTGACCCGGCTGGGCCAGGCTGCGGCGCGGCGCGGCAAGGGACTGGCGTTCGCAGCGGAAGCGGGCAGACTGATCTGGGGCGGAGCGGAAAACTGGCACGAGGGTGACCATCTCGCGGGCGCGGCAGCGCGTTCCGGCCTCGACCTTGCCGAGCTCGACGCGGAAGTCGCGGCCGAACCCGATGCGCTCGACGCAGAGATCGCGGCCAACCAGCAGGCGCTGGAGGACGCCGGCCACTGGGGCGTCCCGACGCTGGTGTTCGAGGGTGAGCCGTTCTTCGGGCAGGACCGGATCGCCATGGCGATCTGGCGGATGGAGCAGAAGGGCCTTGTACCGCGCTAGGAGCCGGGCCGCGCCGGCGGCCGGACGACCTTGCGCATCAGGAAGACCAGCGGAAGCGTGGCCAGCGTTAGCCAGAACAACAGGTAGAAATCGTTGGCGTAGCCGATCATCGAGGCTTGCCGGTTCACCTCCATGTCGATCGCGCTAAGCGCGGATGCACCCAGTCCCTGATATCTGTCGGCGGTGGACAGGTCGACGTCGAGCACGCTGGAGACGGTCACCGTCGCGCCGAGTTCCTCGTGGACGGTCTGCACGCTCGCACCCCAGAGCACGGTCACGATCGATATCCCGATCGACGAGCCGACGTTGCGGGCCAGGTTGAGCATGCTCGACCCGTCGGTCCGCAACTGCGGCGGCAGGGTGCCGAAAGCGGTGAGGTTCATCGGCATGAACACCAGCCCGAGCCCCAGTCCTTGCAGGAAGCCCGTCCAGACGACGTGGAACTGGTCCACCTCAAGCGACCAGTGCATCATCTGCCACATCGCAAGGTCGCTGATCAAAAACCCGGCCGCCACCATGTATCGCGGATCGACCTGGCGGTTGAGCAGGAGGCCGCTGAGCTGCATGCTGATGAGCACGCCGATCCCGCGCGGCGCCATCACGAAGCCGGTGTCGACCACGTCGTAGCCGAGGTTACGCTGGAGCAGGGGCGGCAGCAGCGCCATGGTCGCGAACATCACCACGCCGATGACCAGCATCAGGACGAAGGCGATGGCGAAATTGCGATCCATGAACAGCGACGGCGGCACGAGCGGCTGGCGTGCGGTCGCGAAGCGGATCACCGCCATCCAGAGGCCCGATATCGCGACCCCCGCGTAGATCCAGGCCTCGGCGGATTCGAACCAGTCGATCTGCGGACCGCGGTCGAGCAGGAGCTGGATCGAGGCGAGGGCAAAGCCGATCATCGCGAAGCCTGCCAGGTCGAAGCGGCGCTCGCGCAGCGGCCTTCGCGGCAGGCCTGCCAGCAGCATCGCGATCGACAGGGCGCCGACGGGCACGTTGATGTAAAACACCCAGCGCCAGTTGCCGCTTTCGGTCAGAAGCCCGCCGACGATCGGACCCATGATCGGCCCGATCATGATTCCCGCGGACCAGATCGCCATGACCGTCGGCTGGCGGCTCGGGCGGCTGCTGTCGAGCATGAAACTCTGGCTGAGCGGCGCGATGAATGCCCCGAACACACCCTGCAGCACGCGGAAGCTGACCATTTCCTCGAGGTTCTGCGCCAGCCCGCAGGCCATCGAGGCGAGGATGAAGCCGCTGACTGCGATGACGAACAGGCGGCGTGCGCCAATCCGGTCGGCCAGCCAGCCGGTGATCGGCATCGCGACGGAGGTCGCGAGGATATAGCTCGTGAGCACCCAGGTGATCGTATCCGGCGATGCGCCGAGGGACGCCTGCATGTGCGGCAGCGCCACGTTGGCGACCGTGCTGTCGAGCATGTACATCAGCGATGCGGTCATCGCCCCGACGATGAGCGCGGGCTGGTTGGGCGATGGCAGTGCGGCAACGTCCTCGATTTCCGGTGCCGACCCGGCCCGCGAACCCGGCGCCGCCGCGGCGCTGGCCATTACTTGCGGCCGTCGGTGAAAACGGTGACGTGGGTCGAGAGCCCGGCAATCATCTGGCGCCCGGGGTTGCCCTCGATCGCGATCCGCACCGGCACACGCTGGGTTACCTTGACCCAGTTGCCCGTGGCGTTCTGCGCGGGGAGGACCGAGAACTCCGATCCGGTCCCTGCGCCGATCGACTCGACGCGACCCTTCACGACCAGGCCCGGGTAGGCGTCGAACCGCACTTCGGCGGGCTGGCCCACCGCCATCTCGGCCAGGTCGGTTTCCTTGAAGTTGGCTTCCACAAAGCTCTTGCCGGTGGCGACGAGGGTGAGGACCGGCAGCCCTTGCAGGACCGACTGTCCAAGCTGGAGCCGGTCGGCCTGCGCGATCCGGCCGCTGACGGGAGCTCTGACCTCGGTGCGCGAGAGGTTGAGTTCGGCCAGGGCGCGCTCGGCACGACCTGCCGCGACCTGCGGGTTTTCGCCCGGGACCTGAGTGCCGGTCGCAAGCTTGGCCTGCGCGGCCGCGCGGCGCGCTTCGGCGGCGCTGAGCCGCGCGCGCGCCTCGGCGACCGCGTGCTGGGCCGCCTCGAGATCGGCTTTGGTCGTAAAGCCGCGGGTCCACAGTGCCTGCTGGCGATTGAGAGTGGCCTGGTTGAAGGCGATTTCCTCGCGAGCGGCGGCGATGTCGCTGCCCGACAGGTCGGCCGAGCCGGCAAGCGCGGTCACATTCGCCTGCGCAATGGCGATGGCGGCATCCGCCTGGGCGATCTGCAGCCGGTAGGGCTCGGGATCGATGCGGAAGAGGAGGTCGCCCGCTTTCACGACCTGTCCGTCGCTGACCGCGACCTCGACGATACGTCCGCCCACTTCCGAACTGAGCGAAACCTTGTCCTGCTGGACATAAGCGTTGTCGGTCGAAACCTTGCCCTGGAGGGTCCACCAGTAGATCCCGCCGCCGATGAGCAGGGCTATGGGCAGGGACAGCATGAGGATGAGCCCGCGGAACTTGCGGGCCGCGGGGGCGGGCGGCGGTGCGGCGGCCTCGTCCTTCGCCTGCACGATGACCGGATCCGCCTCAGCCATTGACGGCAAGCTCCTCCGCCGGGACCGAAAGGTTCTCCGATATGCGCGCGAGCATGGCGGCAAGCTGGGCCTGCTCGGAATCGTCGAACCCGTCGAGCATCGTCTCGATCAGGCCCGCGAGGCCGGAACGTATGCGCTCGATCTCGCCCCTGCTCCGTTCGGTCAGATGGAGGACGCGCGCCCGGCGATCGCCCGGATCGGCGCGCCGTTCGATAAGGCCCGCCTCTTCCATGCGATCCACCATGCGGCAGAGGGTGATCGGCTCGATCTCGAGTTTCTCGGCGTAGTACGCCTGATTCTGGTCGGGCATGCGCTCGATGTTGAGCAGGAGCCGCGCCTGCTGCGAGGTCGCGCCGGTCTTGCGGACACGCTCGTTGAAGGCTCGCCGCAACAGCCGGGCACTATCGGTCAGCAGGTACGGCATGTTCTTGTCCATGCGTGCACATATAATAAGTATGCTTATGACCGGCAATCGGGTTTGCGCATCGATTTTCCATCGGTAGGATGCTCTCATGATTGAGACGAAGACCGGCGGCTGCCAGTGTGGCCGCGTGCGCTATTCGGCCAAGGTCGACCCGGCCAAGGCGTACCTGTGCCATTGCCGCATGTGCCAGCGCGCGACCGGGGGCGTCGCCGCAGCCTTTGTCCAAGCGCGATGTGATGAGGTGGAATGGGAAGGCGAACCCGACTTCTATGCAAGCTCTCCCATCGCGGAACGTCCGTTCTGCGCGCATTGCGGAACGCCGATCGGTTTCCGCTTCACCGGCTCTGGCGACCACATGGACCTGACCATCGGCAGTTTCGACGACCCGTCGGACTTCGTGCCGTCCAGTCACGCCGGCGCGGAAAGCCTGCACGAGGCGTGGCTCGACACCAGCTCACTGCCGCGCACGCGCACGGACGAAATTCCCAAACTGGTCGAGAAGTGGCGCTCCGTGGGCCGCGACGTCCCCGAATGAACGATCTCTTCGCCGACACGCTCGAGGGCGGCTGCAACTGCGGCGCGGTGCGCTACACGCTCTCGCCGGGTTTCCGCATCGGGCCCTACGCGTGCCACTGTACGCTGTGCCAGACGCGCACCGGCAGCGCATTTGCCGAACACACGATGGTGTCGCGCGCGGCGCTTGCGGTCACGGGAGCGCAAAAGTGCGGCAAGACCGCCAATCCGAGCGGTGCTGAAGTGACCTTGTGGGGTTGCAACGAGTGCGGCGCGCGGGTGTGGGGCGAGAACGCGAGCCGACCGGGCTTCGCCACCTTGCGCTGCGGAACCCTCGATCTCAGTGCCGAGGTCGTCCCGGTCGGCCATATCTGGGTGTCGAGCAAGCAGCCCTGGATCGCGCTCCCCGAGGGCGCCAAGGCGATGGACGAACAACCGCGCACGCCCGAGGAATGGATGCGCGAACTGGGTACTGCCGCATGACCGAAATCCGGACCGAGACGCACCCCGGCTTCGACGGGCAGCCGGTCGCCGTGCATCGCATGGGCGCGGGACGCCCGGTGTTGTTGCTTCACGGCCTGTTTTCCGAAGCGAACACCAACTGGATCAAGTTCGGCCACGCGGCCAAACTCGTCGACGCGGGATTCGAGGCGATCATGCCGGACTTCCGCGCACACGGGGCAAGCGCCAAGCCGCACGACCCGGCCGCCTATCCGCCCGATGTGCTCGTGCGCGATACCTTTGCACTGGTGGAGGAGCTTGGCCTCGACGATTACGATCTCGTCGGTTTCTCGCTGGGGTCGCGGACCGCGGCGCGCAGCGTCATCGCCGGGCTGGAGCCGCGCCGCCTCGTCCTGTCGGGCATGGGTCTTGAGGGCCTGGCGGGCTGGAACCGCCGCTCGGCCTTCTTCCTCGACGCCATCGCGCGGTTCGACGAGGTGAAGCACGGCGATCCCGCATTTATGGCGGTCGCATTCATGAAGACCCAGAAAGTCGACCGCGTTGCCGCGAAGCTGCTGCTCGAATCGGTCGGCGACACCGATCCTGCCGACCTCGAGAAGATCGCCATGCCCACGCTGGTGCTATGCGGTGCGCAGGACCGCGACAATGGCGATCCGGTGAAGCTGACCGAGGCGCTTCCCGATGCCATCCACGTCGAGATCCCCGGCACACACATGGGATCGGTCACGGAAAGCATGCTGGGAGACGAGCTGGTCCGCTTTCTGACCGCTTGATTCAGGTGAGGCACAGGGTAGGGCACCTAAAGCGGTAACAACCGTAATCACCTGGTCGCCAATCTTCCCAAGAGGTTTTCAATGAAGTTCGCACCCGTCGCCCGCTGGGCGATCGCTGCCGCGCTCGTCGCGCCCGTTGCCGTGCCTGCCGTCGCGCACGAAGAAAGTGTTCCTACCGCTGCCGAAGCCAAGGCCTTTGTCGACGAGGCGGCCGCCGCCTATCGCGACCAGGCCATCCGCACCTCCCGTACCAGCTGGGTCTACCAGACGTATATCAATCAGGATTCCGCCGCCCTGAACGCCGAGCAGGAAGCGATCCTCACCAAGATGCAGGTGGAGAATGCGGCGAAGGCCGCTGCTTTCGCAAAGGCGCCGGGCCTCGATTACGACACCGACCGCATCCTGAACCGCATGCGGACGCTGATCACCACGCCCGCGCCGACGCGCGCGGGCGCAGCCGAGCAGGTCGCAGAGCTCAAGGGCGGCAACCAGGGTGCCTATGGCAAGGGCAAGGGCACGCTGAACGGCCAGCCGATCAGCGGCAGCGACATCGAGGCCGCGATGGGCACGAACCGCAATCCTGACGAGCTGAAGGAGATGTGGGTCAGCTGGCACGACAACGTCGGGGCGCCGATGAAGGACGATTATGCCCAGTTCGTGGCCCTGATGAACGAGGGCGCGCGCGAACTCGGTTACGCCGATACCGGAGCGCTGTGGCGGTCCAATTACGACATGGACCCCGACGCCTTCGCGGCGATGACCGAGCGCCTGTGGCTCGAGACGAAGCCGCTCTACGAGGCGCTGCACACCTACACCCGCACGAAGCTCAACGAAAAGTATGGCGACGCGGTGCAGGCCCGGACCGGCCCGATCCGTGCCGACCTTCTGGGTAACATGTGGGCACAGGAGTGGGGCAATATCTACGACATCGTAGCCCCCGCAGGTGCCGGCGACATCGGCTACGACACGACCGAGCTGCTCATGGCCAAGAACTACGACCCGGTGAAGATGGTCAAGGCGGGCGAGGGTTTCTTCTCGTCGCTCGGCTTCGATCCGCTCCCGGACACGTTCTGGACCCGCAGCCTGTTTGTGAAGCCCGCCGACCGCGAGGTCATCTGCCATGCCAGCGCGTGGAACGTGGACCAGGTCGACGATCTGCGGATCAAGATGTGCACCAAGGTCAACGGAGACGACTTCGTCACCGTCCACCACGAACTCGGCCACAACTACTACCAGCGCGCCTACAACAAGCAGAACGTGTTCTACCTCAGCGGCGCTAACGACGGCTTCCACGAAGCGATCGGCGACGCGGTGGCGCTGTCGATGACGCCCGAGTACCTCGTCCAGATCGGGCTTCTCGACAGGGACATGGTGCCGAGCGCGGACAAGGACCTTGGCCTTCTGCTGCGCGAGGCGATGGACAAGGTCGCGTTCCTGCCGTTCGGCCTGCTCATCGACCGCTATCGCTGGGATCTGTTCAGCGGCAAGGTGCAGCCGGCCGACTACGGCAAGCACTGGGTGGACATGAAGCGCCAGTACCAGGGCGTGGTCCCGCCGGTCGATCGTGGACCTGACACCTTCGACGCCGGCGCCAAGTATCACATTCCCGCGAACGTGCCGTATACCCGCTACTTCCTCGCCCGGATCCTGCAGTTCCAGTTCTACAAGGCCGCCTGCGACCAAGCCGGCTGGAAGGGCCCGCTGCACCGCTGTTCGTTCTACGGCAACAAGGAAGTCGGCAAGAAGCTCAATGCCATGCTGGCGATGGGCGCGTCGAAGCCCTGGCCCGACGCGCTGGAGGCCTTCACCGGCACCCGCGAGATCAGCGCCAAGCCGATGCTGGAGTACTTCGCGCCGCTCAAGAAGTGGCTCGATCAGCAGAACAAGGGCGAGAAGGCCGGCTGGTAACTTCGTCAAGGGCACTTGCGCCGCACCGCTTTCCGTTCGACACCTGCCCCGTTGGCGGCAGGTCGGGGGAAAGCGATGCGCGCAAGTGTCTTGATAGCATTCGGGCTGGCGCTCGCGCCCGCGGCGACATTCGCCGCCGATGAGACGGTTGCCGCGTCCAACCCCGACGGCATCGTGCGCGTATTGCGGGAAAGCGGCTTTTCAGCAGAGCTCGACAAGGACAGTTACGGCGACCCGCTCATCAAGACGTCATTCGCCGGATACCCCGGTTCGATCTATTTCTACGGCTGTGCCGCCGAAACGCACGAGGGCTGCGAGTCGCTCCAGTTCCGCGCGGGGCTCGACCGCAAGACACCGCTGACCCCCGAACTCACCAATGCGATCGTCAAGAAGTACCGCTTCACCGCGCTCTGGCTCGACGACGATGGCGACCCATGGGTCAATTTCGACCTGTTCACCGGCAGCGGCATCGCGCGCGAGAACTTCATGCGTACGCTCAAGGCCTTCGAACAGAACTTCGGTTCGATCGCCAACGACGTGTTCGCCGAGGAACGGGGGGAATAGCGCGTGGCCGGCTCTGGTGTCTTTCGCCGTTCGGTCCTGTTGGCGTGCCTTTCGTGCGCGGCATGCATGTCCGGACCCGCGCCTGACAGCGACAGGGCTCCCTTCCGATCCCTCTTTGTTGCCAACAAGACGGTGGGCAGCGTCACCCGGATCGATCTGGCGGACGGGACCGTGGCGTCGCGCGGATCGGCATGCCGCACTCCGCACGAGCTAGCCCTGTCACCCGGCGGGCAGCATCTGGCGGTCGGCTGTTACGATGGGCGCACGATAGCGATCCTCAACGCTGCCGACCTGTCGCCCGTTGCGACGATAGTATTGGGCGAAGGCGCAAGGCCGCATGGCATCGTGTGGCATCCAAAAGGCGAGATTTTCGCCAGCGCCGAAGGGCGAAGGTCGATATTCCGGGTTCGCGACCCGTTGAGCTCGGCACCGCAGATCGACGAGTTTCCGACCGGCGAAACGGGTTCGCACATGGTCGTCATTTCGCCCGCTGCCGACGTTGCCTGGACGGCCAACCTGGGGTCGCAGTCGGTCACGCGGATCGATCTCGGGGGAGGAAGCCCGCCGCGGTCGGTCAAGACGGGGCAGGGCACCGAAGGCATCGTCCTGTCTGCGGACGGCCGCAGGCTGTGGGCTTCCGCGCGCGAAGAGGACCGGCTGGTCGAACTCGATCCCGAAACACTCGCCATCCGGCGCTCTGTCACAACCGGGCGCTTCCCCCTTCGTGTCGTGGAGCATCCTTCGGGCAGGTGGGTCGTCACGTCGAACCTCACCGACGGGACCGTCAGCGTTGTCGACACCGCAACGGGCACGGTTGAACGGACGATAACTGTCTCGGGAGGAGCGGCCTCTGCGCAGGTGACTCTGCTGTTCGATCCGTCCGGGACGCGGCTCTACGCTGCGGAGACCCAGACCGATACGATTGCGGAGATCGACTTTGCGAGTGGCCGGGTACTGCGCAGGCTTGCGGGCGGACCCGGTGGCGACGGCCTGGCCATCCAGGCCGCCGGGATCACCGGAACGGCGGCTCGTTGAAAGCGCGCAGCTTGCGGGAATGCAGCCGGTCGCCTTCTTCGCGCAGGCGGCGGCAGGCGGCAACGCCGATCTGCAGGTGTGCTGCGATCGCTTCCTCGTAGAACTTGTTGGCCTGTCCCGGGAGCTTGATCTCTCCATGCAGGGGCTTGTCGCTCACGCATAGCAGCGTGCCGTAGGGTACCCGGAACCGGTAGCCCTGGCCCGCGATCGTCGCGCTCTCCATGTCGACCCCGACCGCGCGGCTGAGGCTCATGCGGCGGGCGGACTGGGTGTACTGCAGTTCCCAGTTGCGGTCATCGGTGGTGACCACGGTGCCTGTGCGCATGCGCTGCTTCAGGTCGGCACCGTGCGCGCCCGACACTTCCTCCGCGGCGCCGTAAAGCGCCTGCTGGACTTCGGCGATGGCGGGCAGGGGGATTTCCGGCGGCAGCACCGGGTCGAGCACGTGGTCGTCGCGCAGGTACGCATGCGCGAGGACGTAGTCGCCGATCTTCTGGCTGGGGCGCAGGCCGCCGCAATGGCCGATCATCAGCCACGCCTCGGGCCGCAGCACCGCCAGGTGATCGGTGATCGTCTTTGCGTTCGAGGGGCCGACGCCGATGTTGACCAGGGTGATCCCGCAGCGATCCTCGCCGATGAGGTGGTAAGCGGGCATCTGGTGCCGCCGCCACGCGGTGTCGGACAGTTGCATCCGCGCATTGGCCATCCGCTCGGTCAGGAATAGCCCCCCGGCGCCGGCGAGTGCGGTGTATCCGCCCGAACCGAGCTGCTCGGCCGCCCAGTCGACGAACTCGTCGACATAGCGGTGGTAGTTCGTGAACAGGACGAAGCGCTGGAAGTGCTCGGTGCTGGTGCCCGTGTAGTGGGCCAGCCGGGCAAGGCTGAAATCCGTGCGCAGGCCGTCGAACAGCGAGAGCGGGATGGTATCGTCCGGCCCGCCGAGTTCGATCCCGTCCGCGAGTTCGTCGCCGATCAGGGCCAGTTCGGTCGCGGGAAAATGCCGCGCCAGCACTTGCGGCTCGATCCCCGCGAGGACCGAGCCGGCCTCGCCGTCGAGCACATAGGGAAAGGGGATTTCCTGCCGCGATGCACGCACTTCTACCTCGACGGGGTAGTCCGCGGCGATGAGTTCGAGCTGTTCGGCCAGGTAGGACGCGAACAGGCGCGGCTTCGTTACCGTCGTTGCATAAGTACCCGCCGAATTGAGGCGACCATAGGCGAGGCCGCGGGTGCTCGCCGGCGGTTCGCCGTGGTAGCGAATGACGAGTTCGGGATAGGCGTAACTGCCGTCGACCCGCTTGGCAGGGTCGGGAAGGGCGCCATCCCTCGCGTAAGCCAGGATGTCCGTGCGCAAGTTTTCCACTGCACGGTCGTGGAGCTGGGCCAGTTCGGCAATGATGTTTTCGACGGATTCCATCGGCGGCGGATAGCGCGGCGTTTGCGACAAGGCAAAAGGCTCTTGAGAACCCTTTCCAGCGTCCCGACGTTAGAAGTGCATGCACGACCTGATCATCGAGGCAATCGCGCGCGGCGGCTATTTCGGCATCTTCGTGCTGATGGCGCTCGAGAACGTGTTTCCGCCCGTCCCGAGCGAGGTCATCATGGGCGTCGGCGGCGTGCTTGTTGCACGCGGAGAAATGGCGTTCTGGCCGCTGATGATCTGGGGAACGCTCGGCACGACGCTCGGCAACTATGCCTGGTACTGGATCGGCGACAAGTGGGGTTACGAACGCACGCGCCCGTTCATCGATCGCTGGGGCCGCTGGCTGACGATCGACTGGGAGCACATGGAAGCCGCGACGCGGTTCTTCCAGAACCATGGCCAGTGGGTCGTGTTCTTCCTGCGCTTTTCGCCCTTCCTGCGCACGATGATCTCGTTGCCGGCGGGTCTCGCCCACATGCCTCTGGGCAGGTTTCTTTTCTTCACATTTGCCGGATCGGCGATCTGGAATGCGCTGCTGGTGTTCGGCGGAACCGTGCTTGCGCGCTGGCTCGAGGAATACAACGGCGTGATGGGCTGGATCGTGCTCGGGCTCGTGGTCATGGCGATCGCCGCCTACGCCTGGCGCGTGGCGACGTGGAAGCCGCGCCATCTGAGGACGACGACCAACGACTAATCCGAGCGCGGATGCGCCTTGCGATAGGTGTCGAGCAGCGTTGCCGCGTCGACCTTGGTGTAAATCTGCGTCGAGCCCAGGCTCGCGTGGCCCAGCAGCTCCTGCAGGCTCCTGAGGTCCGCCCCGGCGCCGAGCAGATGCGTGGCGAAGCTGTGCCGCAGCGCGTGCGGCGTGGCGGTGGCGGGCAGGCCCAGCGCAATTCGGGCTCGCGCCATGGCCTTCTGGACCATTCCCTGCCCGAGCGGCCCGCCCCTTGCGCCGCGAAACAGCGGAGCGTCGGCGTCCAGCGGCCAGGGAGACTTGGCAGCATAGTCGGCAACACCGTCGCGGACGATGGGCAGCAGCGGCACGACGCGCTGTTTGCTGCCCTTGCCAGTGACCGTCAGCGTCTCGCCCAGAGGCATATCCTTGCCCTTGAGCGACAGCGCTTCGGCAATCCGCAGACCGGCTCCGTACATGAGCAGGAGGACCGCGCGGTCGCGGGATCCGATCCACTCTTCGGCAGCGCTGCCCGCCACGAGGTCCGCAAGGTTGACCGCATCGTCGGGTGTGACGGGGCGCGGGAGGCCTTTCTTGAGCCGAGGCCCGCGCAGGCGGGGTGGCGAGGCATCGTCGCCCATTTGCGATCGGGCGAACGCGACGAAGCCCTTCAGCGCCGAAAGCTCGCGCGCGGCCGAAGCGTTCGCCAACCCTTCCGCGCGCCGCAGGGCAAGCTGACGGCGCAGGGCCGGTCCGTCGAGCGCGGCGAGCGAGGTCCAATCGTCGAGGCCGGTCGCACTCAGCAGCCGGTCGGCGGCGGCGACGTAGGCACGTACGGTATGCGGGCTGCGCCGCCGACCGTCGCGCAAGTGGCCGCCCCAGGCTTCGAGAAGCGCGGCCTTGCTCACGCTTCGACCAGCGCTGCGGGGACCAGCTCGCCCAGCAGCGCGTCGAGCAGGGGCATTCCCGCCTCGGTGACCCGGATTCGCTCGCCCGAGATCTCCACGAAGCCGAGATCGCGGTGGAATGCGAGCCGGTCAGGATCGAGCAATTCCTCGATCCCGAAGCGCGCGCGCATCGCCGCGAGGTCGACCCCTTCGGCTAGCCGAAGGCCCATGAGGAGAGCTTCCGATGCCTGTTCGCGCAGCCCCAGCTGTCGCTCCTCGGCGATGCCGTGATCCGCACGAATTACCGCGTCGAGCCAGTTCTCCGGCTTCTTGTGCCGCACCGTCGCCACGCCGCCGCGCCGCCCGTGTGCACCGGGTCCGATGCCGACGTAATCGCGATAGCGCCAGTAGGTGAGATTGTGGCGGCTCTCGTGGCCCGGGCGGGCGTGGTTCGATACCTCGTAGGCCGGCAGGCCTGCCTCGTCCGTCATCGCGCGCGTCAGTGCGAACAGGTCGGCCGCCGGGTCGTCGTCGAGCGGCGCGAACGCGCCCAGCCGCACGTCGGTGGCGAAGCGGGTGCCCGGCTCGATCGTGAGCTGGTAGAGCGATAAGTGATCGGTCCCGAGCGCCAGCGCGCGCTGGAGTTCTTCGCTCCAGGCCTCCGCCGATTGTCCGGGGCGGGCATAGATGAAATCCGCGTTGACGCGGCGGAAAACGTGTTGGGCAGTATCGAGCGCGCGGAGACCCTCGTTCGCATCGTGCAGTCTGCCGAGGAACCGCAGCGCCGCGTCATCGAGCGACTGAATCCCGAGCGAGACCCGGTTCACCCCGGCTGCGGCAAGGCCAGCAAATGCCGCCGCCTCGACCGACGATGGATTGGCCTCCAGCGTGATCTCGATATCCGGCGCGAACCCCCACAGCCTCTCCGCCTCGTCGAGCAGTGCGCCGACCAGGGCAGGGGGCATCAGGCTGGGGGTTCCGCCGCCGAAGAAGATGGACTCCAGCGGCTCCCCGCCCGCGAGCGCAGCCTCGTGCCGCATGTCGGCCAGCAGCCCCGTCTGCCACGCGTCGACCTCCACCGCGTCGCGCACGTGCGAGTTGAAGTCGCAGTACGGGCACTTTTTGAGGCAGAACGGCCAGTGGATGTAGAGTGCGCGCGCCATTTACCTTGCGTGATACAGAATCGGTTAAGCGGCGTCGCTATAGCCGAAGCGTCATGGGGATGGGTCGTTTCATCGCGCCTGCATTGGGCGTGCTCGCAATCATGGGTTTCGACGCGCCGGCGCTGGCGCAGGGCCGCAGCGATTTCGCCGGCCGCTTGCTTGCCGCACACAACGAGGAGCGCGACCGCGCGGGCTTGCCGCGCCTGTCATGGTCCAGTCGTCTCGCGCAGGACGCGCAGGAGTGGGCGGTCCATCTTTCGCGCAAGGGCACGCTCCAGCATGCCGACAGCCAGCGGCGGCGCAACATGGGCGAGAACCTCTGGATGGGTTCGGCGGGCTACTACAGCGCCGAAGACATGATTGGCGGCTTCCTGTCGGAAAGGTCGAAGTTCCGGCCCGGCACTTTCCCGCAGGTCAGTTCATCAGGCAACTGGTCGGACGTCGGTCACTACACCCAGATCATCTGGCCGCGCACCACCGAGGTCGGCTGCGCGGTTGCAAAGGGCGCGGTGAACGATTTTCTCGTGTGCCGATACAACCCGCCGGGCAACACCTTCGGCGAAAGGGTCGGCGGCTGATCTAGCCGAACTGCTCGGCGACGAGCTTGGCAAAGGCGTCGGCGCGGTGGCTGATGCGGTGCTTTTCCTCCGGGTCGAGTTCGGCAAAAGTGACTTCGCGACCGCTCGGCACGAAGACCGGGTCGTACCCGAACCCCAGCGTTCCGCGTGGCGGCCAGGTAAGGGACCCATCGACCCGGCCCTCGTAGACCGCCGTATCTCCGTCGGGCCATGCGATTGCGAGAACGCAGCTGAACCAGGCGTCGCGCGGGGCCCCGGGGCCCTTGGCCTGAAGCATGCCTTCCACCTTGCCCATCGCCATATACCAGTCGCGGCCCGGATCGCCCTCGAACCACTGCCGCTCGGCCCAGTCGGCGGTATAGACGCCCGGCCGTCCGTCGAGCGCGGCGACAGAAAGCCCGCTGTCGTCCGCCAGCGCTGCCAGACCCGACGCCTCGGCCGCAGCGCGTGCCTTGAGCAGCGCGTTCTGGACGAAGGTCGTCCCGGTCTCCTTCGGCTCCGGTAGCCCGAGCGACCCGGCGCTGATGCATTTCACGCCATAGGGATCCAGCAGCGCGCCGATCTCCTTCAGCTTGCCCGCATTGTGCGTGGCGATGACCAGCGTGCCCGAGCCGATGCGGCGGGTCATTTGCGGGTCGCTTCGTCCTGTGCCCGGAAGACTTGGGCGCAGCCAATCTGGGCGAGACGGAGGAGGCGCAGAAGGCCCTCCTCGTCATAGGTCGCGCCCTCGGCGGTCGCCTGGACCTCGGCGATTTTGCCGCCTTCGATCAGCACGAAGTTCGCATCGGCGTCGGCCGACGAATCCTCGTGGTAGTTGAGGTCGAGCACAGGCGTGCCGGAGCAGATGCCGCACGAGATGGCGGCGACCTTGGCCTCGATCGGGTCGTCGGAGATGGCGCCGGCGGCCATCAGCTTGTCCACCGCCAGGCGCAGCGCGACCCATGCGCCGCTGATCGCCGCGGTCCGCGTGCCGCCGTCGGCCTGGATCACGTCGCAATCGAGCACGATCTGCCGCTCGCCCAGTTTCCTGAGGTCGACCACCGACCGCAGGGACCGGCCGATCAGCCGCTGGATTTCCTGCGTCCGCCCGCTCTGCTTGCCCTTGGCCGCCTCGCGCTGGCCGCGGGTGTGTGTCGCGCGCGGGAGCATCGAGTACTCGGCGGTCACCCAGCCTTCGCCCTTGCCGCGCAGCCATGGCGGGATGCGCTCCTCGACCGAAGCGGTGACGAGGACGCGGGTGTCGCCGAACCCGACGAGGCAAGAGCCTTCGGCGTGCTTGGTGAATCCGGTCTCGATCGAAATGGCGCGCATCTCGTCGGGCGCGCGGCCGGAAGGTCGCATGGGAGTTCCTTTGTGAGTCGTTGCCCAGCGCCTAGGCGCAAGCCCCTTGCCGCCGCAAGGGCGCGCTCTAGATTGGGGGCATATGCCTCCGCATCCCGTCACCGAACTGAGCACTCGCGCGCGGGAAGTTTTCCGGCTCGTCGTCGAGGGATATATCGCGAGCGGCCAGCCGGTGGGCTCGAAGACGCTGGCCGGGCCGAAAAGCGAAGGCGGCGGCGGGCTGAACCTGTCCCCCGCCTCGATCCGCTCGGTTCTGCACGAACTCGAAACGCTCGGCTTGCTCGCCGCCCCACACACCAGCGCGGGGCGGATGCCGACCGAAACGGGACTCCGGCTCTTCGTCGACGGCATGATGCAGGTCGCGGAGCCGTCAGCGGAAGAGCGCCGGACTATCGAGACGCGCATTTCCGCGCCGGGCCCGATCGAGGCGGCGCTGGAGGCGACCAGCGCGCTGCTGTCGGACATATCGGGCGCAGCGGGAATGGTCATGGTGCCCAGGCGCGAACCGCGGCTCGCGCAACTCACGCTTGTTCCGCTTGCCCCGACCCGCGCGCTGGCGGTTCTCGTGGGCGAGGACGGGGGAATCGAGAACCGGGTGATCGATCTCGATGCGCCTGCGTCGGCCTCGGCGCTGGAGCAGGCCGGCAACTACATCACGGCGCGGCTCGCGGGACGCACCCTGGCAGAGGCGGCGACTGCTATGCAGGCAGAGCTTGCGGGCGGGCGTTCGCAATTGGACGCCGCCAGTCGCGACCTGGTCGAGCGCGGGCTCGCAATCTGGAGCGAGGATGCGTCGCGGCGCCCCGTGCTCATCGTGCGCGGCGCCGCGAACCTGCTCGACGAGACCGCGCTCGGCGACATCGAACGCGTGCGCCAGCTCCTCGACGACCTCGAAAGCAAGCAGGCCGTCGCCGAGCTGCTCGAATCGGCGCGGTCGGCCGAAGCGACGCGGATTTTCATCGGTAGCGAAAACCGACTTTTCGCCCTGTCGGGATCTTCGGTGATCGCCTCACCCTATCGCGACCGCGAGGGAAGGGTGGTGGGCGTGCTGGGGGTCATCGGTCCCACGCGGTTGAATTATGCGCGCGTTGTCCCCATCGTGGATTTCACGGCCCGTTCACTGGGCAAGCTCATCGGATAACGACGAAAAAGACCCATGATCGAAGACGAAAAGCAGGCAGCCGAAGAGGCGAAGGCCAAGGAACTCGACGGCGTCCCCGCCGACATGATCGACGACCCCGAGGGCGCGGAAGCGCAGGACGGTCTGTCCGACGCGCTCGCAGCGCTCAAGAACGATCTCGACAAGGCGATGCAGGACGTCCTCTACGCCCGCGCCGAGACGCAGAACGTTCGCCGCAGGATGGAAAAGGACGTCGCTGATGCCCGCGCCTATGCCGCGACCGGTTTCGCGCGCGACATCCTGTCCGTCTACGACAATCTCGTCCGCGCGATCGACGCGATCCCCGCCGATCTCCACGACGACCCGCGGATGAAGGCGATGGTGACGGGGATCGAGGCGACCCAGCGCGAAGTCGAGAAGGTCTTTGCCGCGCACGGCATCACCCGCATTGCGTCCACCGGCCTGCCGCTCGACCCGAACCAGCACCAGGCGATGCTGGAAATCCCTTCCGACGAGCACGAACCGGGTACCGTGGTGCAGGAAATGCAGAGCGGCTGGATGATCAAGGATCGCTTGCTGCGCCCGGCCATGGTCGGCGTGGCGAAGAAGCCCTGACGCGCGTGGCGCTCACCGCAAATCTTGACGGCGAGCGCCCGACTTTCGTCACCCACCTCGAATGCTCGCTGACGGGCGAGCGATACGCAGCGGATGTGCTCCAGGGCCTGTCCGCGGCGGGGCGGCCGCTACTCGTGCGCTACGACCTTGCGGCGGCGGGCGCGGCTCTGTCCCGCGACACCCTCGAAGGACGTCCAACCGACCTGTGGCGCTGGCGTGAACTGTTGCCGGTGCGCCGGACCGCCAGCATCGTGAGCCTGGGCGAGATCGAGACCCCGCTCATACCGATCCCCAACTCGGCCGCCCCGAACGTCATCGTGAAGGACGAAGGGCGCTTGCCGACGGGATCGTTCAAGGCGCGCGGTTTGGTGATGGCGGTCGCGATGGCCAGGGAACTCGGCGTCACCCGGATCGCTATGCCAACCAACGGGAACGCCGGTGCGGCGCTCGCCGCCTATGCCACGCGTGCCGGGATCGAGACCGTGGTGCTGTGTCCCGACGACACGCCGGAAATCAACGTGCGCGAGATCGCAGCGCAGGGTGCGCGGGTCTACCGGGTCAATGGCCTGATCGACGAATGCGGCGCCATCGTGGGGAAGGGCGCGGCCGAGGGGCTGTGGTTCGATTTCTCGACACTCAAGGAGCCGTATCGGATCGAGGGCAAGAAGACGATGGGCCTGGAGCTCGCTGCGCAGCTCGGCTGGCGGCTGCCCAAGGCGATTTTCTACCCCACCGGCGGCGGCACTGGCCTTATTGGCATGTGGAAGGCCTTCGACGAGCTCGAGGCACTCGGCTGGATCGGCAGCGAGAGGCCGAAGATGTTCGCCGTCCAGGCGAGCGGATGCGCGCCAATCGTCAAGGCGTGGGAAGACGGCGTCGAGCACGCCGAGCGCTGGGAAAATGCGGACACGATCGCGATGGGCATCCGGGTGCCCAAGGCCGTGGGCGATTTCCTGATCCTGCGCGCGGTGCGCGAAAGCGGCGGCCGCGGCATTGCGGTGGACGACGCCGACACGCTGGCTGCGGTCGACGACTGCGGCAGGAAGGACGGTCTGCTGCTCTGCCCCGAAGGCGGCGCGACGCTGGCCGCCTGGCGGAAGGCGGTTGCCGAGGGCTGGATCGACGAAGGCGACGAGGCCGTGTTGTTCAACTGCGCAACGGGGCTGAAGTATCCGCTGAAGGACAGTTCGGTGACGCTGGACAAGAAAAATCTTGCGCCGCTGTCTTCGCTTTAGGTCCGTTCATCCCCGGTTTTTCCGCGCGACGTAGTCAGGCGCCGGAGGGAACCAAATGACACGAGAATTCTCCGCGCTTCTCGTTTCCTGCCTTACGGTCGCAGGTTGCCAGTCGATCACCGCGGTAGATGGATTCGACGCGGTCGCCGCGCGTGGTGAAGTCTTGCGGATCGACGGAGCCGGCTGGGGCCGCTCGGGCCACTTCGCCATTGCGCCCGCGGGGACTGCCGGAACCTTTCAACGCAGTGCAAAAGCCACCGCCGTGAACGGTGAGAAACTGGCGCTCGGAGACCTGAAAGTCACACTGGCCGGAGGCGAATTCGACGGTCTGTCGGCCGAGTGCGCTCATTCGCGCGAGACTTTCGAGATCACCGAACAGGTCTCGCGGGGCACGACGATCCAGTCCAGCTATCTGACGGGTCCTTATTTGCTTACGTGCGGTTTCTATCGCGGCGAAGCGGCCATCGGCGGCATCGCGATGCACGAAGAGGTGGCAAACGATGTCCGGACCCTTCGATCGGGGCGGGTCGAGGTTGGTGAGGTGCGGATGCGCCTGACGTCACTCCATTCGGGTCCAGGTCTGGCACTCCCTACCGGCGAGCCTCTCGGCTATGCCATGACCTATGGCTCCGGCGACGAAGCGGTGTTGTTCGTCAACGGCGGTGACCGACGCCTCGCGCTGCCGAAAAACGGTCGCGACGAGCGCGCCGCCGCCATGCTCGCGGGGGTCGCACTGTCGCTGGTATGGGATCCCGGCGACAGCTGACCTCCGCGAACCGTTGGCGATCAGACCAATTGCGCCGCGTTCTCGTCGCGGTGTTTCTTGAGGTACTTCATGAACGGCGTTCCGCCGGTGCCGACGTCGGGGTCGTTGCCGGCGATGCTGCCTGCCTGCTTGTTGATGTAGCTGGCCGCGTATTCGAGGTGGCGGGTGCGGAAGCGGGCGCTCTGGTTGAGGCAGGCGTTGAAGGCGTCCTTCAGGCTTTGCGCGCCGCTCGCCGCGACGAAATCGCGCAAGGTCGATTGCGCCGCGAGGTCCTCGATGAACTTGCGATGCGGCACAGGTCGGTAGTGGTGTAGCTCGTCGAGGAAGCTCTTGAGCGGATCGTCCGAATGGCCGACCTGGAACAGTGCATCCATGGCCGGGACGATGCTGCTCTGGCTGCCGGTCTGCCCGCGATAGGCCATCGGCTTCATCTCGAACCGGTCGACGCCTTCGTAGACGAGTCCGCCGCCGCTCAGTGCCGGATTGTTCGCCCAGCCGTGGATGTAGGGCCGCACGCGGTGGAAATAGATGTAGGGGTCGCACCGCTCCGGCATGCGCGCGAAGTGGCCGTAGATGCGCTCCCACGCGGCATCCATCTCGATCAGCAGGCGCTCGGCTTCGGCCTCGTCGCCCTGCCTGGCAACCGTCACGAGCTTTGCGGCATTGTCGAGCAGCACGCCCGCCTCGGCCTCGATCGCGACGTGGACCAGCACGAACCAGCTTTCGTCGTCGCCGCCGACGAAATGCTGGTGCATCACGATGTTGTCGAGCGCGATCGGGCCCGCCTTGTCGAGCCGGTACCAGTTGTCGAGCACATAGGCGGAATAGGGCAGCAGCGGCGCCTGGCCGAGCCGGTCAGCGATCGCGACCATCGGACGGGCGAGGTTTGCCGGAAGGTGGTCCGGCGGCAGGGGCTCGCCCCAGACGTAGGCCTGCACGAGGAAGCTGTAGTGCACCATGGCGGTGCGGACTTCTTCCTCGGCCGCCTCGCGGGCCCAGTCTTCGAGACCGGGGTCGGCGAGCTGGCCCAGCCAGTGACGCACGCGGCCGGTGGAGAGGAGGCCGGACAGGTTTCCGGCGGCCTGCTTCACCGCGTCGAACAGGCTGGGCAGGGCGATCTCGTCGATCTCGTAATGCGAAAGGTAGCCGCGTTCGCGGCTCATACCGTAGTCGGAAAGCTCCATTGGGTGCACCGTCAGCCGGGCGCGGGTTGGGCCGCCCGGATCGATATGCCAACAAGTATCCGTTGAAACCGGGTGGCTCAAGCGCGTGGCAGGATTTTCAGCGCAAAACTCAATGTCGTGTTGGTCCGCGCAGCACTTTCCCGCTATTTGATACGATCTCGAAAAGCGCCTCGAATACCCGATCAGGCATCTCGCCGACCGGTACTTTCCGGAACCAGCGGCGGACGTGGGTGCCTTCGGGCTGGACCTGAACGAAGTATTCGTTGTCGGTCCCTACGCATCCGAACCAGGTTTCTGCCGGGCCATCCGACTTAACCGGACAGTACCAACCCCAGTCTTCGGCGCATCCGATTTCAGCACTGATTCCGCGCTTCGATAACTCGTCGATCAAGAATGTTGCGAGGGTGTGTCCGTGCATGGAGTCCGAATTGACGAGTTCGTCGTCATCAGCGGTTCTTGGAAATGCATCGGAAGTGAACTCGAAGACTCGCGCCATCATGAGGACCCTCAGAAAGAGAGTATCGACTAGAGACGAATTGCTAATCTTTTGCTCCCTAGGTCCCCGGAAAGCGCACCAGCAGGTCGTACGCGCCGACGTCAGCCACGCCTGCCACCGCAACCCCGTTCCTCAGCCAGAACGCGTGTTTCACGATCTGCGCCTGCTGTTCGATGCCGTAGCGTTCGAGGCTCCAGCCGGGCTTGAGGCTGTAGTCGTAGCGGCAGAACGGATGGCGGTGGAGGATCAAGTACCATTCCCCGCGCGCCTGGGTCTGCCAGACGTGGGTCATCTCGTGGATGAAAAGACCCTGCCGGATCCGGTCAGCGGCAGCGAAATCGTCGCAGTAGCCCTGGCCGTGCGGATGGAAGTGGAGGTGCCCGCGCGGTGCCATCGTGATCTGGCGCGACTGGAACGGGAAGAACTTGCGGCGGCGGATCGTGACCCTGGCATAGTCGATCGCCGAGCCGAACACGCTGCGGGCCAGCGCGACCTCGCCTTCGGTCAGCCGCCGCTCGCCGCCGACCGGACATGCGGGGGCGGTGCCGTCTTCGTGGCTTTCGATCCCGAGGTGGTCGAGCCTGGCCGTCAGCGTTCGTCCCCGGCGGCGCGGATCTCTACCGGGAACGTGTGCTTTGCGCCTCCCGAGACGATGATCGTCGCTTCGGTGGTCCCGCCGGCCTGCAGCGAGGGATCGACGTCCATCGCCATCAGGTGCTTCTTGCCGGGCTCGAAGGAGAGCTTGTCGCCCTTCTTCAGCGGGACCGGGAGCATCTCCATCATCTGGACCTTGAAATCGTACTCGCCATAATCGTGGAACATCGCGCTTTTCGCGCCCTTTACCTCGGCGCGGTTGAGCGCGACGGACCGGTCGCCGTCGTAGGCGAGGTCGAAGTAGATCGCCGCCGGGTTGCCCGCGACCGGCGCGAGGACCATGCGGGCATTGGAAATCTTCATGCCGGCGATGCCCGCTTCCGCTTCGGGTGCCTCGGTGGGGGTTTCCCCGCACGATCCGAGTGAAAGTGCCGCTCCTGCCAGCGCCAGAGCCATCAGCGAACGTGCGATCATCGTTTTCCCCCTGTGGAACAGGCCGGTTCGGTAGCGTTCCCGGTCCCTTGTGCCAAGAAAATTGGCACCTATATCGCCCGCGCAATCCGAGCCGCCGAAAGGGCCTTGCCGTACTGCGGGGGGCCCGACTGGCGGTGTCCAACAACGACTTGAGACGAATAGGGAAACCATGGCCAAAGTTATCGGTATCGACCTCGGCACCACGAACTCGTGCGTCGCCGTGATGGACGGCGGCAAGCCCAAGGTGATCGAGAACTCCGAAGGCGCCCGCACCACCCCCTCGATCGTCGCCTTCACCAAGGATGGTGAGCGGCTGATCGGCCAGCCGGCCAAGCGCCAGGCGGTCACCAACCCCGACAACACGGTGTTCGCGGTCAAGCGCCTTATCGGCCGCCGCTTCGACGATCCGGTGACCAAGAAGGACACCGAGCTGGTTCCCTATACCATCGTCAAGGGCAAGAATGGCGACGCGTGGGTCAAGGCCGGCGGCGAGGACTATTCGCCCAGCCAGATCAGCGCCTTCATTCTCCAGAAGATGAAGGAAACCGCCGAGAGCTACCTCGGTGAGACCGTGACCCAGGCCGTCATCACCGTGCCCGCCTATTTCAACGACGCCCAACGCCAGGCGACCAAGGACGCCGGCCAGATCGCGGGCCTCGAGGTGCTGCGCATCATCAACGAGCCGACCGCGGCTGCGCTCGCCTATGGCCTCGAGAAGAGCGATGGCAAGACGATTGCCGTCTACGACCTCGGCGGCGGCACGTTCGACGTCTCGATCCTCGAGATCGGCGACGGCGTGTTCGAGGTGAAGTCGACCAACGGCGACACCTTCCTCGGCGGTGAGGACTTCGACGCTGCCATCGTCGAATGGCTCGCGGACAGGTTCAAGTCCAAGGAGAACATGGACCTCAAGACCGACAAGCTGGCTCTCCAGCGGCTCAAGGAAGCCGCCGAGAAGGCGAAGATCGAGCTTTCGAGCGCCCAGACCACCGAAATCAACCTGCCCTTCATCACGGCGCGCATGGAAGGCGGCAGCACCACGCCGCTGCACCTCGTCGAAACGATCAGCCGTTCGGACCTCGAAAAGATGGTCGCGGGCCTGATCGAGCGCACCAAGGAGCCGATGAAGAAGGCGCTCGCCGATGCCGGCCTCAAGGCCAGCGAGATCGACGACGTCGTGCTCGTCGGCGGCATGACCCGCATGCCGAAGGTGCGCGAGGTCGTGAAGGAGTTCTTCGGCAAGGATCCCCACACCGGCGTGAACCCGGACGAGGTCGTCGCCATGGGCGCGGCGATCCAGGCCGGCGTTCTGCAGGGCGACGTCAAGGACGTGCTGCTGCTCGACGTGACCCCGCTTTCGCTGGGCATCGAGACGCTGGGCGGCATCATGACCAAGATGATCGACCGCAACACGACGATCCCGACCAAGAAGAGCCAGACCTACTCGACCGCCGAGGACAACCAGAACGCGGTGACCATCCGCGTTTTCCAGGGCGAGCGCGAGATGGCGCAGGACAACAAGCTGCTGGGTCAGTTCGACCTGGTCGGCATTCCCCCGGCGCCGCGCGGGGTGCCGCAGATCGAGGTCACCTTCGACATCGACGCCAACGGCATCGTGAACGTGTCGGCCAAGGACAAGGGCACCGGCAAGGAGCAGCAGATCCGCATCCAGGCATCGGGCGGCCTGTCGGACGCCGACATCGACCAGATGGTGCAGGACGCGGAGAAGTTCGCGGAAGAGGACAAGAAGCGCCGGGCTTCCGCGGAAGCGCGCAACCAGGCCGACAGCCTCGTCCACGCGACCGAGAAGCAGCTCCAGGAACACGGCGACAAGATCGACGCGGGCCTGAAGGGCGAAGTCGAGGCGGCGATCGCCGAGGCCAAGACAGCGCTCGAAGGCGACGACACCGATGCGATTACCGCAAAGGCGCAGGCGCTGACCGAAGTCGCCATGAAGATGGGCCAGGCGATCTACAGCCAGGAACAGGCTTCGGCTGCCGATGCGTCGTCGGATGCCGCCTCGAGCGAGGGCGGTGCGGAGGAAGAGGTGGTCGACGCCGAATTCTCCGAAGTCGACGAAGACGCCAAGGGCTGATCAGCCAGATGGAAACCCAGTCCGCCACCGGTGCCCCAAGCGCCGGTGGCGGCTGAGTTTGGGGCCGGGGTAAATGTCAGCCACCGAAATCGATTTCTACGAAGTGCTCGGCGTGTCCCGCACCGCGGACGACGCGACGATCAAGGCTGCGTATCGCAAGCTCGCCATGCAGTTTCACCCGGACCGGAACGGGGGCTGCAAGGAGAACGAGGACAAGTTCAAGGGGGTATCGGCCGCCTACGAGTGCCTCAAGGACCCGCAGAAGCGCGCCGCCTACGATCGCTACGGCCATGCCGCGTTCAATGGCGGGATGGGCGGCGGCGGTCATCCGGGCGCCGACTTCGGCGACATCGGCGATATCTTCGAAACCATTTTCGGCAGCGCCTTCGGCGGCGGTGCCGGTCGCCAGCAGCCGCGCCGCGGTGCGGACCTGCGTTACGACATGGAAATCACCCTCGACGATGCGTTTCACGGGAAGAGCCGCGAGATCGAGATCGAGGTCAGTCAGACCTGCGGCACCTGCGAAGGATCGGGCGCCAAGCCCGGTACCTCGGCGCGGCGCTGCAACCTGTGTTCCGGCATGGGCAAGGTTCGCGCCAAACAGGGCTTTTTCGTGGTCGAGCGCGCGTGCCCGAATTGCCACGGCCGCGGCGAGGTGATCGAAAGCCCCTGCCGCGATTGCGGCGGCGAAGGCCGGGTCGACAAGCCGCAAGCACTCGAGGTCGAGATTCCGCCGGGCGTCGATACCGGCACCCGCATCCGCCTGTCGGGCAAGGGTGAGGCCGGACCGCGCGGCGCGCCGCCGGGCGACCTCTACATCTTCGTCCACGTCCGCCAGCACCCGGTATTCGAGCGCGAGGGGACGACGCTGATCACCCGCGTGCCGATCAGCTTCACCACCGCGGCGCTGGGCGACAGTATCGACATTCCCGACCTTGGCGGCGATCACCATGCCCTCTCGATCCCCGCAGGGATCCAGAGCGGAAAGCAGCTGCGCGTCCGCGGTGCCGGGATGCCGGTGCTGCAGGGCCGCGGACGCGGCGACATGGTAGTGGAAATCGTTGTCGAGACACCGACGAAACTCTCCAAGGTCCAGCGCGAGATCCTTCAGCAGTTCCGCGAGACCGAGACCGGCGACGAATGCCCTGACAGCAAGGGCTTTTTCGACCGCCTGAAAGATGCGTTTGGCGGGTGAGCGGCGCGTCGCCTGCGGTCCTGCTCGTCTGCCTCGGCAATATCTGTCGCTCTCCGCTCGCTGAAGCCGCGTTCCGTGCCGAGGCAAGGAAGGCAGGACTGGACCTCGAGATCGACTCCGCCGGAACCGCCGACTGGCACGTGGGCAAGCCTCCCGACCCGCGGTCGGTAGCGGTTGCCGCCGCTGCCGGCATCGACATCTCCGGCCTGAAGGCACGGCAGGTGACGGAAGACGACTTCCGCCGGTTCACGCACATATTCGCGATGGATAATCAGAACCTTGCCGATCTGGTCGCCATCGCGCCGCCGGATGCGGCCGCGCGGGTCGGCTTGCTGCTCGACATGGTTGCCTTTCGCGAAGGGGCCAGCGTCGTCGATCCCTATTACGGTGATGCCGAGATGTTCGAGTACACCTGGTCTGCCGTGTCGGAGGCCGCTCGCGCGTTCATGGAATTGCACGCTCACGGCTGATCGGCTCTTCCGGCCGTCGGCGACAATGGGTAACCTCCGGGCAACAGGGAGAGACTGAGCATGCGCACCATACTCCAATTACTTGCCACCGCTGCCGTGAGCGTCCTGCTGGCCATGCCAGCCGCAGCGCAGGTCGATCCTGCGAAGGTCGAGATCAGGGCCGAACCGCTCGGCCCCGGCGTTGCCGTGCTTTTCGGTGCGGGCGGCAACATGGGGGTCTCCCACGGTCCCGATGGCACTGTGCTGATCGACGACCAGTTCGCCCCGCTGACCCCCAAGATTGCAAAGGCGATAGCCGATCTCGGCGGAACGCCGGTGAAATACGTCGTCAACACGCACTGGCACTACGATCACACGGGCGGCAACGAGAACCTCGGCAAGACGGGCGCGACGATTTTCGCGCACGATAACGTGCGGGTACGCATGGCTGCAGGCGCCACGCTCCTTGGCCGGGTGATCCCTCCCGCGCCGCCGATTGCGCTTCCCGTCGTGACCTATGCCGACGGTATCACCTTCCATCTCAATGGCGACCAGATCCATGCGGTCAACACTGGCGGTGGGCATACCGATGGCGACACGGTGCTCCATTGGGCCAAGGCAAACGTCGTGCACACCGGCGACCTGATGATGAGCGACGCGCCGTTCCCGTTCATCGACGTGTCCTCGGGCGGTAACGCGGTCAATCTGGTCGCATCGCTCGACAAGGTCCTGGCGATGACCGACGACAAGACGAAAGTGATACCCGGGCATGGTCCGGTGACGGACAAGGCGGGTCTGAAGGCATGGCGCGACCGGATCGCGGGAGGCCTCGACACCGTGCGCCAGGCCAGAGCGAAAGGCCAGTCTCTCGAAGCCTTTCTCGCCGCCAACCCGTTCAAGCCGATGGACCGCGAAGGTGCCTTCGTGAACAGCGAGGCTTTCGCGCGGGCCGTGTGGGCGAGCCTGGATTCAGAAGCGACGGCCAAGAAGCACGATCACGGACCGGCGCACAAGCACTAGGTCCGCCCCCTAGGCTCCTGCGCGGGGCGCCTCATCAGTGGGCTTGCCCTCGATCTCGCGCCGGATGCCGTCCACGACCGTCTTGCCCGCTTTTAGACGAGGTTCTTCCTCGTCGAGAATGGCGAGGAATGCCCGCCGCTTGAAGTGGGCCTTTTCGCTGTCCGAAAAGTCGGCCACGGTCGAGGCGATCAGGTCGATCATCCGTTCGGCGCCATGCAATCGGCCCCACAGGTAGTCGTTCTCGCGATAGGCCCGGCTAAAGAACGCGCCGAAATTGAAGAATTCCGTCCCGCGCAGCGTGTCGCTCGTCCCGCCAGCGCGGATCGACTTGGCATCGTCAGGGCTGATGCGGTCGACCTTGACCGCGTCGAACTCGGTCAGTCCTTCGTTCTGGAGCAGCGGCAGCGTCGCGACGTCGTAGAAGGGGAAGCCGAGGTACGCCAGTAGCACGCGGCGGCGCAGCTCCTTGGGCATCGCCTCCAGCGCCTCGGCAAGCATGATTTCGGCTTGCGCGTCTATTTCCGGCAGCAGGCGGCGGTGCGCCAGCGCATCGAGGACTTCTCCCGGGTTCGCCATCACGTTTTCAGCGATGGGGGCGAAGTCGTCGCCCAGGCCCTGCACACCTTCCCGCGAGAAGTAGAGCGCGAGGATGCGGTAGATCGCTTCGCGGGCCGCCTCCAGCGCCGCATCGGAGATGTCCGGGTCGGCCTCCCATTCGCGAGACAGGCGACGGGCGATCAGCCGCAGGCGGCGTATCCGAAAGGCGAGATCGTGCGCGCGCAGAAACGCGATCGCCCCCTCGCTCGCCCCGCCACCGGGATCGATCAGGGAGGAGAGGCCCCGCGCGTCGAGTTCCTGGCGCAGTCGCAAGGCGATGGGTTCGGGCTCGGAGAGCTTGAGGCCGGGCGCGGCTTCGAGAACCGTTCTGGCAAGGGTCTCCACGATCCCCGCTACTTTCGCCTGCGCATACGGGTGGAAAGTATAGCTTGCCCGCTCCGCCGCGGCATTCTGTGCCTTGTTGCGCCACGCTGCGAGCCGTTTGGGGGTGGGTTTGTCGAGAAAAAGGGTCATGCCGAACAGGCGCTCGACCGATTCCTCGACCTGCGGGCGCAAGGCCGTGACGATGCGTTGCAGCTTCATGGCCTGCCGCGACTGATGCTCCAGCGCCTCGAGGTTGTCCCGGATGGGCTGCTCGCGCGGAATCGCCGAGATTGAGCCGACGATGGCGGAAAAGAATCCCACCGGACGGATGTGCCGCTCATCGCCCGGTCCGAAGCGATCGGGCGTAGGGTCTATGTAAACGAAGCGCCGGTCGACCTCTCGCTGGGCCGGACGCGACGGGAGCGCTTCGCGCGCCGCCGCGAAGGGCGCATTGATCAGTACCGAGCCGTCCACGAGCGAGGCGTGTTCCTCGTGCCCAAGGCGGACGTGCACCGGCATGATTCGCTCCAGGAACTCCCTGCGTCCTGTCCATTCGCGGCCGTGAGAGGCGGCGAGGGCGTCGATCTCCGCCACCCGCATCGGTGGGAAGGCCCCCGGAAAGCTCGCGGTCGCGCGGGACGCGAAGACGAGTTCGAGCGGCTCGGCCAAAGGTTCGCCCCCGGTCGCCGGAACCTTCGTGCGAAACGAAATCGGCAATCGGTGCTCGCTCTCCTCGACTACTGGCGGGCTGTTGAGCCGCAGCATCGAGAGGTGCCCGCGAAAATCGGTCGCCGTCACCATCAGGTCGATCGGGTGGCCGGGCGGGAGGAGCGGCGCCTCCACCGGCCCGGCCGCCATCGCTGCGAGGCCGTCGTAGAGGAGGGAGGAAAACCCCAGGCCGGAAAAGGGCGGCTCGAACCAGCGCCCGCGGATCAGGTGCGAAACCTTGCGGCGAACCTCGTTTCGCGTCTCGGGCGCGACGCTCTCGCTCACCGCGTTGCCTGGCCGGCGAAGCAGCCACCAGACCAGCGGCATCGCCCAGAGTTTCGCCGCACGGGACCAGGGCCGCGCGTCTGGATCGAGCAGGCGATCGACGTCGGCGGTCTCGAGCCAGAGCTCGGTCAGCGGTTCCAGGCTTGCGCCCGAATGGATCGCCTGCGCGAGGAACACCGCGTTGATGCCTCCTGCGCTGGCCCCGGTCAGGATGTCGGGCAGCACGCGAAGGCGCAGGCCGTGGTGTTCCTCGATCCTTGCGAGGAGCGCGCGGTAGACCGACCGGACGCCGCCCGCGGGGGCGCCGTCGCCGATGTGGTCCCGGCTTGCGCGTGCCAGGTGCCACAGTTCCTTGGTCACGCCGTGCATGTAGACCGCCAGGCTCACCCCGCCGTAGCAGACCAGCGCGATCCTGAGTTCCTTCTGCCGCATCCGAGGATTGTGCGCCCGTATCGCGGCGAAGGCAATTGCGTTCCACAAATGTTCCGGCTACGCCCGGATCGATGGTCAAGACCAAGCGCCGCTACGTGTGCCAGAATTGCGGGTCGGTCAGCAGCCGCTGGCAGGGCCAGTGCGCTGATTGTTCCGAGTGGAACACGCTGATCGAGGATGCGCCGGCGACCGTGTTCTCGATGAAGCACGATCTGTCGAGCGGCGGCCGCGCGATCGCGTTCGAGGACATGAACGCACCGAGCGAGCCGCTGGTGCGCCTGCCGACCGGCCTCGCGGAGTTCGACCGTGCGCTCGGGGGAGGGCTCGTCCCCGGCTCGGCGGTGCTGATGGGCGGCGACCCGGGGATCGGAAAGTCCACCCTGCTGCTCCAGTCGGCCGGCGCGGTCGCCAAGCGCGGCTTGTCGGTGGTGTACGTCAGCGGAGAGGAGGCGGCGGGCCAGGTTCGCATGCGCGCCGGGCGTCTGGGACTCGCCGATGCACCGATCAAGCTCGCCTCGTCGACCAGCGTGCGCGACCTGCTGACGACGCTTGGCACGATGGCGCCGCCGTCGCTGATGGTGATAGATTCGATCCAGACCATGCATTCCGACACGATCGAGGGGGCGCCGGGCACTGTCAGCCAGGTGCGCGGCTGCGCGTTCGAACTGATCCGCTATGCCAAGGAGAACGGCGTCGCGCTGGTGCTGGTGGGCCATGTGACCAAGGATGGCAGTATCGCCGGTCCTCGCGTGCTTGAGCATATGGTCGACGTGGTGATGAGCTTCGAAGGCGAACGCAGTCATCAGTACCGAATCCTGCGCGCGCTCAAGAACCGCTTCGGCGCGGTCGACGAGATCGGCGTGTTCGCGATGGCCGGGGCGGGGCTGGAGGAAGTGGGCAATCCGTCGCTCCTGTTCCTGTCGGGACGCGAGGAGCCACTTGCGGGGAGCGCGGTGTTCCCGGCGCTCGAGGGAACGCGGCCGGTGCTGGTCGAGATCCAGGCGCTGATCGTGCGGCTGCAGTCGGGCGCGACGCCGCGCCGCGCGGTGGTCGGGTGGGACAGCGGTCGGCTCGCCATGCTGCTCGCGGTTCTTGAGTCGCGCTGCGGCCTCAATTTTTCCTCGGCGGAGGTCTATTTGAACGTGGCGGGCGGCTACCGCCTGTCGGACCCGGCGGCCGATGTCGCGGTGGCGGCGGCGCTGATTTCGGCTCTGGCCGACAAGCCGCTCGAAACCCACGCCATCTGGTTCGGCGAGGTTTCGCTGGCGGGGGAGATCAGGCCGGTTGCCCACGCCGGATTGCGCCTGCGCGAAGCGGCGAAGCTCGGCTTCGGCACCGGAAACGGTCCGGCCGATGTCGATGCGGGTTCATCTGGACTTAACTATCGCAGCCTAAGGGGGCTGGCCAATCTCGTTGACCGAGTAATGGCATCGGCATAGGTATCCCCGCGATCGCAATGACGGGTTTTGATCTCATAGTGCTTCTGGTCGTCGGCGTGGCAGCCGTCGGCGGATTTCTGCGCGGTTTCGTGCAGGAGTTGCTCTCGCTCCTCGCGTGGGGCGTGGCGGTGCTGGCGATCTACAACCTGCATACTCCGCTATACGACTGGCTCCTGCCCAAGGTCGGCAACGCGCCCGGTGCGGGGACCGTCGCCTTCGCGATGCTGCTGCTGATTCCCTACGCGGGAATGAAGCTGATTTCGGGGCGGTTGGGGGAAACCACGCGCACGTCGTTTCTCGGGCCCATCGACCGCGTGCTCGGCTTCGGCTTCGGGGCTATCAAGGGCACCATCGTCGTGACCTGCGCCTTTGCACTGCTTGTGCTCGGCTACGACGCGGCATGGGGCATCGCCGGGCGCCCCGACTGGATCAAGCAGGCGCGGACGTATCCGCTGGTCAACGCAAGTGCCGATGCCATGGTGCAGCTCATCGAGCGCCGCGACGAGGACCGCCGGGCCGCCTCGGTGAAGATTCCCGAAATCCGCCGGTGACGGCCCCGCCCGCGGGTGCGCGCGGCGGCGCAGTTCTGTATACTCCCGACCTGCTCGCACTCGCGGTTTCACTGGCGCATTATCCCCTCGATCCGGCGATGCCGTACATCGGAGAAGCGCGCTCGCGCACATGCGGCAATACGCTGGCCGTGTCGCTGAAGGTGGACGAGGGTGACCGGATCGATGCTGTGGGGGTCCGGGTTTCGGCCTGCGCTGTGGGCCAGGGGGCCGCGGCGCTGTTCGCCAAGGGCGCCGTGGGCAGAACAGCAATGGACATCTCCCGGCAGCGCGATCTTATCGCGGCATGGCTCGCCAATGGCGGTGAACTGCCCGGCTGGCCTGGCCTGGAGTCGATCGCGCCGGCGCGCGCATACCCAGGTCGGCATGGGGCGATCCTGCTGGCGTGGGATGCCGCGCTGGCCGCGCTTTCCAAGCGGGAGGCGCGCGGCTAGAGCCGTCCCCAGAGGATCGAAGGGGAGCCTACTGCCGTCATGAGCGACACCGCCGCTGCAACGGGTATTCAGCCATATCACGAACCGAGCCCAAAGGAGGTTCGTCTCGTCATCGCCGCCTCTAGCGCGGGGACGGTGTTCGAATGGTACGATTTCTTCATTTACGGCACGCTGGCGGCGATCATCGGAAAGGCCTTCTTCCCCGCCGATAACGAGACGCTGCAGCTATTGCTGGTTTGGGCGGGGTTTGCCGTCGGGTTCGGATTCCGGCCGCTCGGCGCGATTCTCTTCGGCTATCTGGGCGACAAGCTCGGGCGCAAGTACACGTTCCTCGTCACCGTCACGCTGATGGGCGTGGCGACCGCCGGGGTGGGGCTGATACCCAGTGCCGCGACCATCGGGCTCGCAGCCCCCGCGATCGTCATCTTCCTGCGCATCCTGCAGGGCCTTGCGCTCGGCGGGGAGTACGGCGGAGCGGCGATTTACGTTGCCGAACACGCCCCACCCGAAAAGCGCGGCTTCTACACGAGCTTCATCCAGGCCAGCGTGGTCGGCGGATTCGTGTTGTCGATCGTGGTGGTGCTCGCCTGCCGAGCCCTGATTCCGGAGGAGGCGTTCAACGCATGGGGCTGGCGCGTGCCGTTCCTGCTCAGCCTGATCCTCCTCGGCATCAGCCTGTGGATGCGCCTGAAGCTGAGCGAAAGCCCGGTGTTCAAGGCGATGAAGGAAGCGGGCGAGATGGCCGGCAACCCGTTCGTCGAGAGCTTCACCTATCCCGGCAACAAGAAGCGGATCTTCGTCGCGCTGTTCGGCGTGACCGGCATCCTGACGACGATCTGGTACACGGCGTTCTTCAGCGGAATGGGCTTTCTGCGCGGACCGATGAAGATGGACCCGGCGCTGGTCGAATGGGTCATGCTGATCGCCGGCGGCCTGTCGATGGCGTTCTACGTCTGGACCGGCAAATGGTCCGACAAGGTGGGCCGCAAGAAGCCGATCGTGATCGGTGCGATCGCCACGCTTGTCCTCATCTTCCCGATCTTCTGGGGCATCGGTGCGCTGGCAAATCCGGGCCTTGCCCAGAGCGCGCGCGAGGCGCCTGTCGTCGTGACCGGCACGGATTGCACTTACGATCCGTTTGCTAGCCAGCAGGCCAGCGAATGCGGACGCATGCTCGCCGACCTCACCGCGCTGGGCGTCTCGTACGAGATCGATGCAAAGCCCTGCCCGCCGACGGCGGAATGCGTCGCCAATCCGATCACGATAGGAAACCAGCTCCACGTCTATGGCGGTATGGACGACGCGGCGCGCAAGGCCGCCGTCCAGGGATGGCTCGAGGCAGCGGGTTACGATTTCAGCGTCCAGCGGCCGCCGTTTGCCAACCTCGTCGGGATTGTCGCTCTGCTTCTCGCGTGCGGCATCCTCTCGGCACTGACCTATGGATCGGTCGCGGCGTTGCTGGCGGAGATGTTCCCGCCGCAGATCCGCTACAGTTCGATGTCGATCCCCTACCACATCGGGGCGGGGTATCTCGGCGGCTTCCTGCCGCTGATCGCGGGGTACATCGTCGCCACGACAGGCAACGCCTATGCGGGGCTGTGGTACACGTGGGGGATCGTCGCCTTCGGTCTGGTGGTCGCGTGGTGGGGCATCCGCGGCGGTCCTCCGCGCGACTTCGAGGCCTCGGATCACGTACTTCCGGTGTCGCCGGCCAACCCATGATCGATCTGCCGCCGCCCAGCCTGCGGCTCGATTTCGACAGTGCCGCCCTGGCGGACAACTGGCGTACGCTCGACCGCATGTCGGGCGCCGCCAGCGCGGGCGCGGCAGTGAAAGCGGACGCCTATGGCATCGGCGTGGCGAGGGCCGTTCCCGCGCTGTCCGCAGCCGGTGCCCGCGATTTCTACGTTGCCCACTGGAGCGAGGTCCCTGCGTTGGCCGCGCTCGTGCCGCCGGAGCAGGTCGCGGTTCTCCACGGGCCGATGACCGGAGCGGATTGCGCATTCGCCCGCGTGTGCGGCGTGCGCCCGGTACTCAACAGCCTCGACCAGGCGGCGCGCTGGAAAGCTGGCGGCGGTGGCCCTTGCGATCTCATGGTGGACACGGGCATCAATCGCCTGGGCGTACCGATGGATGCGCTGGGCGACCCGGTGCTGGCCGGGCTCGAGATCGACACGCTGATGTCGCACCTTGCCTCGGCCGACGAGGACAGCGCGCTCAACGACCGCCAGCTTGCCCGTTTCGCCCAGGCGTGCGCAGCCATTCCCGCGCGTCGGCGAAGCCTTGCCAACAGTGCAGGCATAGCGCTCGGCGCCGATTTCGCGTTCGACGTCACGCGCCCGGGGCTCGCGCTCTACGGCGGGGTCCCAAGGGCGGAATTCGCGGGTGCCATTCGCCAGGTCGTCCATCCCAAGGCGGCGATCATGCAGGTTCGCCGGATCGCTGGCGGTGAGGGAGTTGGTTACAACGCCACTTTCATCGCGCCGAGCGCCATGCGGGTAGGGGTCGTCTCCCTGGGATATGCCGACGGGTTTCTCCGGGCGCGCGGCCCCAACCACGCGTTGATGCACGAGGGCGCGCGCCTTCCGCTGCTCGGCAAGGTCTCGATGGATATGGTTGTGGTCGACCTGGCGGCATCGCCATCGCTTGGGGAAGGCGACTGGGTCGATGTGCCGTTCGACCTGCCCGCGGAAGCGGACCGTTCGGGTCTGTCGCAGTACGAACTCCTGACGACACTGGGGATGCGGCTTCGCGCCTGAATATTGCTGCGCACAAAAGGTGCAGCATTTGTTGCACTGCAAATGCTGCGAGTGCTAAGACGGGGTTCCAACCATACAGGGACCGGGTCCATGGCCAAGCGGGACAGCGCCGACGGCGCGATCGTCATCAAGAAATACGCCAACCGTCGGCTCTACAACACCGGCACGTCGAGCTACATCACGCTCGACGATCTGGCGAAGATGACCCGCGACAATGTCGACTTCAAGGTGCTCGACGCCAAGACCGGCGACGATATCACCCACACCATCCTGACCCAGATCATCATGGAAGAGGAATCGAGCGGCGGGGAGCAGATGCTGCCGATCGGTTTCCTGCGCCAGCTCATCTCGATGTACGGCAACTCGATGCAGTCGATGGTGCCGAGCTATCTCGATGCGATGATGGAGAACTTCCGGGCCAACCAGAACAAGCTCCACGAAGCGTTCATGGCGCGGGCAGGGGGGACGCCGCTGGGCAAGATCGCCGAGACCAACATGGCCATGATGCGTGCGGCAACCGACGCTCTGATGCCCAAGCGTGGTGGCGGCGGTAAGCCCACTCCGGCGCCGACGCCCTCCGCCAAGACCGACGAGATAGCCGAATTGCGCGCGCAGATGGCGGCGATGCAGAAAAAGCTCGACGACCTCGGCCAGTAACCCGCCGGGTCAGTGATTGCGGGCAGCGCGGCGCATCGCTAGGGCGCCGCCTCCCAGTTTAGAGAGAAATTCCCGTGTCCCAGATCCGCCACGCCCTGTCGGTCAAACGCGCCGACGACTTCGCCCAATGGTATCAGGAGGTCGTCTCGGCCGCCGACATGGCCGAGGAATCGGGGGTGCGCGGCTGCATGGTAATCAAACCGTGGGGCTATGGCATCTGGGAACGCATCCAGCGCCTGCTCGACGACCGCATCAAGGCGACCGGGCACGATAACGCCTATTTCCCGCTGCTTATTCCCTTGCGCAATTTCGCACGCGAGGCCGAGCACGTCGACGGGTTCGCCAAGGAGATGGCGGTCGTCACGCACCATCGCCTCGTCGCCGACGGCAAGGGCGGGCTGATGCCTGATCCCGAGGCGAAGCTGGAAGAGCCGCTCGTGATCCGTCCGACATCTGAGACGATCATCGGCGACGCGATGGCGCGCTGGGTTCAGTCGTGGCGCGACCTTCCGCTCAAGCTCAATCAGTGGGCCAACGTCATGCGCTGGGAAATGCGCACGCGCATGTTCCTTCGCACCAGCGAATTCCTCTGGCAGGAAGGCCATACCGCGCACGAAACCGCCGCAGAGGCGAAGGAGCACACCCTGCGGATGCTCGAGGTCTATCGCGCCTGCGCCGAGGAAGACCTCGCGCTGCCGGTGATCGCCGGCGAGAAACCCGAGAACGAGCGCTTCCCCGGCGCGGTCGAAACGTGGTCGATCGAGGCGATGATGCAGGACGGCAAGGCGCTGCAGGCCGGCACCAGCCACTACTTGGGCACCAACTTTGCCGAAGCGAGCGGGATCAAGTTCCAGGATCGCGATGGCGGCCAGCAACTCGCCCACACGACGAGCTGGGGCGTATCGACGCGCATGATCGGCGGCGTGATCATGGTCCACGGCGACGACGACGGGCTGAAGGTCCCGCCCGCTATCGCCCCGTGGCAGGTCGTGATCGTGCCGATGCTGCGCGAGGACGACGGCGATGCAGCGCTCATCGAGTACTGCGAGGGACTCCGCGCGAAGCTCGCCGCCAGCAACGCGCTGCGGGAGCCGGTGCGGGTGTTGCTCGACAGCAAGCCCGGCAAGGCCGCGGCCAAGCGCTGGGACTGGGTCCGCAAGGGTGCCCCGCTGATCGTCGAGGTCGGCGGCCGCGATATGGCCGAAGGTAAGGTCAGCCTGCTGCGCCGCGATGCGCTGTGGGCGGAGAACGGCAAGCCCGCCTTCACCGCGCCCTCGCTCGACGTGGCCGCAGCCTCGATCCCCGGCATGCTCGAAGCCATGCAGGCAAGCCTGCTGGCGGATGCGGCAGCTGTGCGCGACAGCCGGATCACGCGTGGCGTCACCGACATTGGCGAGCTTGAGGCGCATTTCGCCGACGGAGTGAAGAACCCCGGCTGGCTCGAGGTGCAATGGTCCAAACCCACCGGGGCTGCGCTGGATGCCGTGACCGAAAAGCTCAAGTCGCTCAAGCTGACGCTGCGCAACGTACCGATCGGTGCCGCTGCCGCGGATGGCACGTGCATTTTCACGGGGAATCCGGCAATCGAGCGGGTATTGGTCGCGCGCGCCTACTAGCGCTCGGCGCCTGACGGGGAGGGGACCAATGGGCAACTCGATCACGTATCACCTGGCGAACCTTGCGAGTTTCGCAGGGCGAGAGGGACGCCGGACGTTCTGGCTGTGGGTGCTGGCGATCGCACTCATCAACATCGTCGTCAGCATCGGATTGAGCGCGACGTTTACCGCCAGCGCAGTCGGTGCGGCCATACAGGGCACCGGAGCCGACGATACGACCGCGATCGAGGCTTTGGTGCTCAGGGAAATGCTGCCGAACATGCCCACTATGATCTGGGCCGGCGTCGCCATGTCGCTGTTCAACTGCGCGATGATGGCGGCTGCCTTCGTTCGCCGTCTGCACGACGGCGGTTTCCCCGGCCTCATCGTCCTGGTCCCGCTCGCGGCGGTCGCGCTCAACCTGTGGTTTCAGATCGAGCAGCTCGGCCAGATCGAGGAACTGCTTCAGGCTGCGCTCAACGCGCGATCGGCTGAAGACCTTGCTGACCTGCAGCGCGACGCGGGGCTACGGGGTCTCGTCAGCTGGATACCGCTGCTGGTCGTCGCCGGGTTCGGCCTGGTGCCTTCGAAGTCGGAGAACCGGTGGGGCCCGCCCCCCGCAGACTGACGGCTTGCCAAGCGCGCGAGGCTGTCCGACAAGGCCCCATGCGCACACGATTTCTGGCCCTTGCGGCCCTGCTTGCAGCCGCTCCCGCCGTCGCTGACGATCCGCAAGGGAGCGTTTCCGAGGCGCGCCTCAAGGCAGATGTCGAGCGGCTCGTCGCATTCGGCACGCGGCACACGATGTCGGTGCAGGATCATCCGACGCGCGGCATCGGCGCGGCGCGGCGCTGGGGCGAGGGGGAATTCCGCAAGACAAGCAAGGCCTGCGCGAACTGTCTCGAGATTGTCCTGCCCGAACGCATGGTGACGGGCGACCGGATCCCCACGCCGACGCGGCTCGTCAACGTAGTTGCCATCCAGCGCGGGACCGAGCGGCCCAACGAAGTCGTCATCGTGCAAGGCCACATCGACAGCCGGGTGAGCGACGTGATGGATTTCACGTCCGACGCGCCCGGCGCCAACGACGACGCCAGCGGGACTGCACTGGTCATCGAGGCTGCCCGTGTCCTGTCGCAGCGCAAGTACCCGACGACGATCGTCTATGCATTGCTATCGGGCGAGGAACAGGGTCTGCATGGCGGGCGCCTTCTCGCCGACTATGCCGCGGAGCAGGGCTGGACCGTCAAGGCCGTGCTCAACAACGACATCGTGGGCAATTCGTGCGGGTCGGACGGGTACTGCCAGCCGAACCACGTTCGCGTGTTCTCGGAAGGTCCGCGCGCCGATCTGGACGACAAGACCCGCGCCGCCCAGCGGCGCTTTGCGGGCGAGAACGACAGCCCCAGCCGCAACCTTTCGCGCTGGCTCGACACCATCGACGACGCCGCGCTCGAAGTCCGCCCGATCTGGCGCGCCGACCGGATGGGGCGCGGAGGCGATCACCTCCCGTTCCTCGAAAAGGGCTACCCGGCGATCCGCTTTTCGGTCGCGGTGGAGGACTACGATCACCAGCACCAGGACCTCAGGACCGAGAACGGCGTCTTCTACGGCGACACGGTGGGAGAGATGGACTTCGGCTATCTCGCCAAGGTCACCACCCTCAATGTCCGCGCGCTGGACAAGCTGGCGCGCTTACCGATGCCGCCCAAGCCGACGGCCGAGGCTGCCGTCCAGACCTTTACCACGCTCAAGTGGGACGAAGTCCCCGGCGCGGCGCACTACGCGATCTGGCAGCGCCCAACCGATGCGGCCGGCTGGGGCGATGAGCCGGTGATCGCGCAGGTCGTCGCCACGAGCGCCAAGCTCGAAGGCGTGCGGGGCGACGACTGGATCTTCGGCGTCAGCGCCTGCGCGGCCGTGGGAACGTGCAGCCCGGTCGCCAGCGCGGTGCCCGGCGGCGCCTTCGCCCCGCTGGCTTCCGACTGACGGCCTACTTCTGCCCGCCGGCGAGTTTTTCCTTGAGCGCCTCGGCACTGACCGGCCGCCCGAGAAAATCCTCGATCAGCTCTGCGGCCGGCTTGCTGCCCCCCGGCCCGATCACCAGGCGGCGATAATCCTGCGCGGTCTTCGGATCGCGCAGGCCGGCTGCCTTGAAGCGCGAGAACAGGTCCGCCGCGATCACGCGCGACCAGCCATAGGTGTAGTACCCTGCGCTATAGCCGTTGAGGTGACCGAAAGCGGCTTCCGGGTGGGTGTTTTCGGCAGGCGGGATCGGCGCGAACGGCGATACATAGGCCTTGTATGCAGCCGAGATGCCGGTTGCCGAGGGGTCGCTCGGCGCACCGAGATGATATCGTAGCGACGCGTTCGAATACCCGAGCTGGGTCTTCTCGTTGATGCCCTGTCCGAAGAACCTTGCGGCGACCATCTTGTCCACCAGTGCACGGGGGATCACTTCGCCAGTTTCGTTGCGGGCGAACTTCGCCAGCGTGTCGTAGTCGTAGACCCATTCCTCGAGCATCTGCGAAGGCGCCTCGGTGAAATCGCGTTCGTTGGCCACGCCGCTCTGGCCCATCCACCGCTGGTTGCCGCCAAGGATGGAATGGATGAGGTGGCCGAATTCGTGGAGATAGGTCTCCACGTCGCGGTGCTCCATCAGGCCGGTGTCGTACCCGCCCTTCGGCAGGTTCATCGTCAGCACCGAGACCGGGATCGCGTCACCCGCGATCCCCTTGCGCAGCGCGATGTGGTTCGCGTGCTTGTACTTCCCGTCGCGCGGGTGCGAATCGAGGTAGAAGCGGCCGATCACCTGGCCGCCGTCGACGATCTCGAACGTCTCGACGTCGGGATGCCACTTGGCGGTTTCCCACGGCCTGATCTCGAACCCGAACAAGTCTTCGGTCAGGTCGAAGATGCCGCGCTGCACGTTGTCGAAGGTGAAGTACTTGCGCACTTCCTGTGAATCCAGGTCGTAGCGCGTCTTGAGTGCGTGCTGGCGGGCGATGCCCAGGTTGAACGGGGTGAGCTCCTGCCCGGGCCGGATTTCGGCCAGCGCGGCCCGCAGTTCCGCCAGGTCTTTCTGCATGGCCGGGGTGGCGGCGGCATCGAGGTCGGCCATGTGCGCGATGACCTGCTCGGGAGTCGTCAGCATCCGGCTTTCGAGGATCAGCGAGGCATAGTTGGGGCGGCCCAGAAGCGTGGCGAGTTCCTGCCGCTTGGTGAAGATCTTGCCCAGCAGTTCGCTGTTTTGCGGATAGGCGCGCGAGGCGTAGACGCGCGCCAGCTTCTCACGCAGCGCATCATTCTCGGCATATGCCATGACCGGCTGGTAATCCGGCGTGTCGGTCGTGATGGTGACGAGACCGTCGGGCCCTGGCTGATGGGATGCGATCCAGTCCGCGGGAAGTCCCGCAAGCTCGCTCGGCAATGCCCTGATCGATCCGCGCGCGGCCGGGATGTTCTGGTCGAACTCGCTGCCCAGCTTGGTCAGCTCGTCCTGCAACGCCTTGACCTGCGCCCGCTTGGCGTCGTCGAGATTGACGCCGCTGCGCTCGTACCCTTCGAGCGTCCGCTTGAGGTAGTACGCCGTGACGGGGTCGCCGGTCACCGCGGGGATGGCTTTCAGCCTGTCATAGACGGGCCGCGACAGACCGATGTCGGTGTCGAGCGCGTCGAAGCGGTTGGCGCAGTCGACCCCGGCCTTGCGCATGTCCTCGGTACCGGCCGACTGGCCATAGCTGTAGAACTCCGCGCCGGCGGCATTGATGAGCGCCGAGAGCTCGTCATAGGCTTTCAGCGCGCTTTCGACCGTGTGCGGGCCCGGCATGGCCTCAAGCGCCGCGAACCGGCGCTTGGCCTCGGCGAAGAGCTTGTCGCAGCGGGCATTAAGGGTCGCTGCATCGGGGGCATCGGCGGACAGCGGACCGACGAATGCAGTCGCCGACTGGGCGTGGGCGATGGCCGGAGTGGCGAGGGCGGTGGCAATCAGCAGGCCGCTGGCAAAGGCGTTCTTCATCGGTAAGTCCCCAATAGCCCCGTCAAAGGGCAGCCTTGCCGAACTAGGAAGACACGGCGCGCTTGCCAACCGCCGTCGTCGAGTGGAGTCGGGCCCTCGTCGCTTGCGCGCACGGGCGGCGCCCCCCATATCGGGGCCCAATGAAGAAGAACCACAGATCCGGGACGCCCACCCGGGCGCAGATCCTCGAATTCCTCCAGTCGAGTCCGACGATCGCCGGCAAGCGCGAGATCGCCAAGGCTTTCGGGTTGAAGGGGCAGGAAAAGATCGCGCTGAAGGCGCTGCTCAAGGACATGGCCGAGGAAGGCCTGATCGACGGTAAGAAGACCGCCTATCACCGCATGGGCGGCGTGCCCAAGGTCACCGTGCTGCGCATCGCAGAGATCGAGGACGGCGAACCCTATGCCATTCCCGACGCCTGGTCGCCCGACGACGCCACTCCGCCGCCGCGGCTGCGGGTGATCGAAGGCAGGAAGGGCCGCGGCAACGCGAAGTTTCCCGCGCTCAAGGTCGGCGACCGCATCCTTGCGCGGACCGAGGAAACCGGGCGCGGCTGGACCGCGCATCCGATGAAGAAGCTGCCCGCGCGGACCGACGGGCTGATGGGGGTGGTCGAGCTCGACCGGACCGGCAAGGGCTGGCTTGCGCCGGTCGACAAGCGGGTGCGTACGTCGAGCCCGATCGCCGACCTGGGCGGGGCGGAAGAGGGGCAGCTCGTGCTCGCCGAGCCGGCGGGCAAGTCGCCGCGCTCGGGCGTCAATGTCGTCGAGGTCCTCGGCGATCCGCTTGCACCCAAGGCCTTCAGCCTGATCGCCATCGCCAAGCACGGCATTCCGCACGTCTTCGGCGAAGAGACGATCGCCGAAGCAGAGCGTGCCGCGCAATTGCCGCTGTCGGCCGAACATCGCGAGGACCTGCGCGACCTGCCGATCGTCGCGATCGATCCGGCCGACGCGCGCGACCACGACGACGCGATCTGGGCCGAACCCGACGGGGAGGGCGGATACCGCGCCGTCGTCGCGATCGCGGACGTGTCGTTCTACGTCCGCCCAGGCGGCCAGCTCGACCGCGAAGCGCGCAAGCGCGGCAACTCGGTCTATTTCCCCGATCGCGTGGTGCCCATGCTGCCCGAGGTGCTGAGCGCCGACGTCTGCTCCCTGAAGGAAGGCGAGGACCGCGCGGCGATGGCGTGCCACCTGCGCATTTCGCCCGAGGGGAAGGTCACCAAGTTCCGCTTCACCCGCGCGCTGGTCCGCATTGCGCACAACATCGCCTATGAGGACGCCCAGGCCGAAATCGACGGCGATGCTCCGCGCGAATTCCTGTCGCATCTGTGGGGCGCGTGGAAGCTGCTCGCGGCCGCACGGGCGGCACGCGATCCGCTCGAACTCGAACTCCCCGAGCGGCAGGTCAGGCTCGACGAGCACGGCAAGATCAGCGAGATCGCGATCCGCGAACGGCTCGATGCGCACCGCGTGGTCGAGGACTTCATGATCGCCGCCAACGTCGCTGCGGCCAAGGCGCTCGAGGCGAAGACCGCACCCGTCGTCTACCGCGTCCACGAAGCGCCGGGGCGCGAGAAGCTCGTCGCGCTGCGCGATTACATGAAGACCTTCGGCCACAGCCTCGCGCTGGGGCAGGTGATCACGCCCGGTCTGTTCAATCGCCTGCTCAAGGACATTGTCGACGACAGCGAGAAGGCGCAGGTCATGGAAGCCGTCCTGCGCAGCCAGACGCAGGCGTATTACGGCCCGGCCAATGCGGGGCACTTCGGCCTTGCGCTGGGCAGCTACGCGCACTTCACGTCGCCCATCCGGCGCTATGCCGACCTGCTCGTGCACCGCGCGCTGGTCGATGCCTACAAGCTCGAACAGCCGAAGCCGAAGGGCAGCCTGCCGGAATCGACCGGCCTGTCGGATCGCGACCGCGCCGACCTGTCGAAGGTGTCCGAAGCAATCAGCCAGGCGGAACGCCGCGCGATGGAGGCCGAGCGCGAGACGATCGACCGTTACGTCGCCGCCTGGCTCGCCGGGCGCGTTGGCGAGGTTTTCCCGACCCGCATCACCGGAGTGCAGAGCTTCGGCTTCTTCGCCACCATCGTCGGCCTCGGCGGCGACGGTCTGATCCCTGTTTCGACCCTCGGCAGCGAATACTTCACCTACGACGAGGCGGCCCAGCGGCTCGTTGGCAAGGACAGCGGCACGACCTACGCGCCCGGCGACAAGCTCGAACTGCGGCTTGCCGAAGCGAACCCGCTCACCGGCGCGCTGAAGTTCGAGCTGCCGAATGCCGAGGGCCGGATCGAGCCGCGCGGCAACCGGCCGCCGCCCAAGGACAGGCCCAAGCCGAAGCACCTGCAGGGCAAGCGCGGGCGCCCCGGCAACATCCGTCACCAGGGCCGGGGGCGCTAGCCGCCGATCTTGCGCAGCAATTCCGCCGATTCACGGTCGGCCGGATAGAACGCTTCGATCGCCAGTTCGCTCAGCGTGATGTCGACCGGCGTGCCGAAGATCGTGACCGTCGAGACGAAGGAAATGCGTCCCACGGTCGTGTCGAGCACCAGCGGCACCGCGATCGCGCTTGGCCCGGTCGTTTCGTTATCGTTCGCCTGCCGGTCGTAGGACGCCAGCTCTTCCCGGAGTTCGGCGAGCGCGGGATCGGCACTGGCCTCTATCTGCAGATCCAACCGGTGGAGGATATGCGCGCGCCACTCGCCGTAGTTGACGATCTGCGGCGCAAGGCCGTCAGGGTGGAGCGCGATCCTCAGTACGTTGGCGGGAGGGGTCAACAATTCAGGCGCTACCTGTTCGGTCAGGATCGCGACCGAGGCGTTGGCGGCGATCATGTTCCAGTGTCGGTCGACTGCCAGAGCGGGATAAGGCTCATGCCCGGCAAGGACGTGGTCGACGATGGCGCGCATCGCCGCCATCTCGTCCTCCGCAAGGTCGCGCTCGCGGTAAACGGGCGCGTATCCGGCCGCCAACAGGAGGGCGTTGCGCGCGCGGTGCGGGACCTGGAGCGTATCGGCGAGCCTGTCGAGCATCTCGGCACTGGGCTTGGCGCGCCCTGTTTCGATGAAGCTCAGGTGCCGGGTGGAGATTTCGCTGTCGAGCGCGAGGTCCATCTGGCTCATCCGCCTCCGCGTGCGCCATTCGCGCAGTTGTTCTCCCACGGGTGCGATGTCCATCGGCAGGTCTCCTTGGCCGCATCGCCTAGCCGGCGAGAGCTACGGGTTCCATTACCTCCGACGTAATCGACCAGCCGCACGGTTCCGGGGATGCTGCACGCGGAACAACCGGAGATCAGCAATGCCCACCCTCAAGCAGACCCTTCTGATGGACGCCGCCAGTGCAGCGCTGTTCGTGATCCTGTGCCTTGGTCTCAACGGCCCGATGGTCGCGCTCACCGGGCTCTCGCCGACGATAGTCGCCATCGCCGGATGGATTTGCGTGCCTTGCGTCCTGCTCTTCACCCAGCAGGCCTTCGCCCCGTCGAAGGGGTTGCTCACTGCGATCGTCGTCGGCAATCTTGCCTGGGTCCTTGCCAGTGTCGGCGTATGGCTGGCCAACTGGAGCGCACTCACCACGCTTGGTCATGTCGTGCTTGTCGCACAGGCCATTGCGGTCGAGTCGTTCGCAATGCTCGAATGGCGCGGGCTGAAGGCGCTCTCGGCAGTCCCCGCTTCCGCCTAACTCAACCGGTCGATGTCCTCGTCGGTAAGGCTGCCGGGGACCACGAATAGCGGGCAGGCAAGCTGGCCCGCGTGCGCCGAAAAGTGGGTGACCAGCGGGCCCGGCCCGCCTTCCGCGGCGGCGCCGAGGACGAGCGCGGCGACCTCGGGGTGCTCCTCGAGGTAGGCGCTGATGACGCTCTGCGCATCGCCGGTGCGAACCGAGATCACCGGCATCTTCCCACTCTCGGCGAAGATCGACCCGGCGGCGCTCGATGCGACCATCTCCGCCCGGTCGCGGGCTTCCTGTTCGATCGTCGCCTGGATCGCGCCGAAGGCGTTGAAGTTCTCGCGCTGGACAAGGGCCAGGATGTGCACCGCGCCCCCGGTCTTCATCGCACGACGACTGGCGAACCGCAGCGCCCGCAGCGCCTCGTCGGTCTCGTCCATGATCACCAGATAGACGCGCATTGTCCCACCCCCGCGAGGGCGCCGGTATCGGCGGAAAACGTATTCAGGGCAAGCCGCTTGCCGTGACGCTACGGCTTTGCCAAAGCGGGCAGGACATTCCTCCCCCTCGCGAAGGACCGCCATGCCGACGCCGATCAAGATGCCCGCCCTTTCGCCGACGATGGAAGAGGGCACGCTCGCCCGCTGGCTGGTCAAGGAGGGCGACACGGTCAGTGCCGGCGACGTGATGGCCGAAATCGAGACCGACAAGGCGACGATGGAGTTCGAAGCGGTCGACGAGGGCACGATCGCCAAGATCGAAGTGGCCGAAGGTACCGAGGGCGTGAAGGTCGGCACCGTGATCGCGTTGCTGGCGGGTGAGGGCGAGGATGCGAGCGCGGCGGCTAGTGCGCCCACACCGACCCCGGCGCCCGCACCGGCTTCGACCCCCGCACCTACACCCGCTCAGCCTGAGCCTGTCGAAGGCCGTGGGGCGACAGTTGCGAAAGGTGCTTCGACAAGCTCAGCACGAGCGGATGGTGGTGACAGGATCATCGCCTCCCCGCTCGCCAAGCGGATCGCCGAGCAGAAGGGCATCGACCTCAAGGGCGTGAAGGGCTCGGGCCCGGGCGGCCGCATCGTGAAGGCCGACGTCGAGGGTGCGCAGCCCGGTGCTGCAAAAACATCCGCTCAGCCTGAGCCTGTCGAAGGCCAAGCGCCACCGCTCGCGGCAAAGCCCGCCGCTGCGCAGGACTTCGGCATTCCGCACACCTCGGAAAAGCTCTCGGGCATGCGCAAGACCATCGCGCGCCGCCTGACCGAATCGAAGCAGCAAGTGCCGCACATCTACCTCACGGTCGACGTGCGCCTCGACGCGCTGCTCAAGTTGCGTTCTGACCTCAACGCGGCGCTCGAACCGCAAGGCGTGAAGCTCAGCGTCAACGACCTGATGATCAAGGCGCTCGCCAAGGCGCTCATCCAGGTGCCCAAGTGCAACGTGCAGTTCGCGGGCGACGCGCTGCTGACCTTCAGCCGCGCCGACATCTCGGTCGCGGTGTCGGTGCCGACCGGCCTCATCACCCCGATCGTCAAGGACGCGGGCGCGAAGTCGGTGAGCGCGATCAGCACCGAGATGAAGGACCTCGCCGGCCGCGCCAAGGAGGGCAAGCTCAAGCTGGAGGAATTCCAGGGCGGCACCGCCAGTCTGTCCAATATGGGCATGTACGGGATCAAGCAGTTCGAGGCGGTGATCAACCCGCCGCAGGGCATGATCATGGCGATCGGCGCGGGCGAGAAGCGCCCTTACGTGGTCAACGACGCGCTCGCCGTCGCCACCGTGATGAGCGCCACCGGCAGCTTCGACCACCGCGCCATCGACGGCGCCGACGGGGCCGAACTGATGCAGGCGTTCAAGGCGCTGGTGGAGGCACCGCTGGGGCTGGTGGCTTGATGGCGCGCGCAAAGCTCGCAGATCAGTGCCTCTGGCTGAAGCACATCGAGGCGGGGCCGCTTCGGAACGCACTTGGAAGCATTCATCCCGGCGGCACGATTTCGTTGCTGGTGGATGGCATCCCGGTCGACTTTGAGCGGATGGCAACTGGCAAGGACGGTCGTGTAACGGACGGCTTTAATCCGGTAGGCTCGAGCGCCGCGACGTGGCGTGCACGCTACGTCGCAGGCGAGCATCAAGATATCGAATTGGATTTCGCTGGTCGGATAGATGCCTAGCCGCTCCCCCCTCATCCGCGTCACCGCCATGCCGGCGGACACCAACCCCTGCGCCGTGGTGTTCGGCGGGCGGCCGGTGATCCGCATGGCGCTCGGCGCGGGGGCGTTGCTGCTGCTTGCGGCCTGTTCACCGAGCGCGGAGGTGCCTGAAAGGGAAGCCGGTGAAGAACCGGCGATCTTGCAGTCCCCGGCGACCGCGCCGCAAGGCTTCCCGGAGCGGCCGGTCATGATCGGCCAAGACGGGCCTGAGATGGACGCCTGCGGAACCGTTAGCAAGGTCAGGCTCGTGCCTGGTGAAGCGGGCGACAAGGCGATCGTCCGCGCCGCACCCGAGGGGGCTGCGCGCGAAGTCGCGCAGCTCGCTAGCGGGCACATGGTCGCGCAATGCGATTTCAGCGACGAGAACGTGTGGCTCGGAATCGTTTTCGACCCCGCCAAGCCGGATAGCCCCGATTGCGGCACCGGCTCACCGGTCGCCGCGGTCCAACCCTACGCCGGAACCTGCAAGTCCGGCTGGATCCGCTCGGACAATCTCGAAATGGTGGCGGGATGATCCCGGTGCCAGTTCGCATTTTCCTACACGCCCACCAATGTGCGATCATCGCGCCGATGACGAGCGATCGAAGCATCTTTGTGACGAATGGGAGGGGAAAGACCCCGACCCTGTACGCTCGTACGGAAGGTGACAACCGAGACACCCCTCTCGCCCCGTTCCACCGAGGGTGGAAGGCCGCTGGCGCGTTTTCAGAATCGACCCCGTTTCGTTGTGACACGGGCCCCACTCACAGACAGGTTTCCCATGGCTGACACCCAATACGACGTCATCGTGCTCGGCAGCGGCCCCGGCGGCTATGTCGCGGCGATCCGCTGCGCGCAGCTCGGCCTCAAGACCGCGATCGTGGAGCGTGAGCTGCTCGGCGGGATCTGCCTCAACTGGGGCTGCATCCCGACCAAGGCGCTGCTGCGCTCTGCCGAGATCCTGCACTATGCCCAGCACGCCAAGGACTACGGCCTGAAGATCGCCGGCACGATCGAGGCGGACCTCGAGGCGGTGGTCAAGCGCAGCCGCGGCGTCGCCAAGCAGCTCAACCAGGGCGTTACGCACCTGATGAAGAAGAACAAGATCGCGGTGCATATGGGCGAGGGCACGCTGACCGGCCCGACTTCGTTGACCGTGAAGGGCGAGAAGGGTGAGGAGAAGCTCACCGCCAAGCATATCATCGTCGCCACCGGCGCCCGCGCGCGCGACCTGCCGTTTGCCAAGGCCGACGGGAAGCGGGTGTGGACCTATCGCACCGCGATGACCCCGCCCGAAATGCCGAAGAAGCTGCTGGTGATCGGCAGCGGCGCGATCGGTATCGAATTCGCCAGCTTCTACAACGACATGGGCTGCGAGGTGACGGTCGTGGAAATGCTCGACCGGATCGTGCCGGTCGAGGACAAGGACGTCTCCGCCTTCCTCGAAAAGAGCCTGACCAAGCAGGGCATGACGATCATGACCGGCGCGGGCGTGGAGGATATCAAGGTCTCCGCCACCGGTGTGAAGGCGAAGATCAAGGACAAGGCGGGCAAGGTCGCGGAGAGCGACTTCACCCACTGCATCGTCGCGGTGGGCATCGTCCCGAACACCGAGGACGTGGGGCTGGAAAAGCTCGCCGACCTAGACCGCGGGTTCATCCAGATCGATCCCTACGGCCGCACGAAGTCGAAGGGCCTCTGGGCGATCGGCGACTGCACCCCCGGCCCGTGGCTGGCGCACAAGGCGAGCCACGAGGGCGTCACCGCGGCAGAAGCGATCGCCAAGGAATTGGGCAATAAGGACGTCCACCCGCACCCGCTCGACCGCAACAACATCCCGGGGTGCACCTATTGCCACCCGCAGATCGCCAGCGTCGGCATGACCGAGGCGAAGGCCAAAGAGGCGGGCTACGAGGTCAAGGCCGGCACCTTCCCCTTTATCGGCAACGGCAAGGCCATCGCGCTGGGCGAGGCCGAAGGCTTCGTGAAGACCGTGTTCGACGCGAAGACGGGCGAACTGCTTGGCGCACACATGGTCGGCGCGGAGGTCACCGAGATGATCCAGGGCTACGTCATCGGCAAGACGCTCGAGACGACCGAGGCCGAGCTGATGAACACTGTGTTCCCGCATCCCACCATCTCTGAATCGATGCACGAAAGCGTGCTCGCCGCCTACGGACGGGCGCTGCACATTTGAGCCTCGACTGATCGCAAGTCTCTGCAACTCGTCGCAAATTTCCGGAACTCGGCAAGACTGCCTCCGTTTCACGGGGCGAGAGGAGTCGCCTGATGGAATTCGAGATCGAGGAACGTCCGGATGCCGGAATTCTGGCAGCCCATCATTATTCGGACCGGTTCATCAGCCCGCAGCGCCAGCGCTTCGATGCCGAGTTGACCCGGCCGGACATGATCGACCGAGCGATCCGGATTCCGGATCAAGAACCGCTGTCCTAGGCAACCACGCCCGCCTCGCGGAGGCTGGCCACCTCGCTTTCGGTGATTCCGAGCACATCGTGCAGCACGTCATCGCCGTTCTCTCCCGCACGAGGGGGGGCGGCGCGGTACGTTGCAGGGGTTCTTGACAGAAGTGCCGGGAAGCCGACGAACCCGACCTCGCTGCCGTCCGCCCGCTCGAGCGATCCGACAAGACCCCGTGCGGCGACCTGTGGATGGGCCAAAGCTTCGGGCACCGTGTTCACGCGGCCGCTCGGTACGCCTGCATCGTTCAACGCGGTCACAAGCGCCTCCGACTGCCAGCCGCCGATGACCGGCTCAAGCTCCGCGAGGAGGGCGTCGCGGTTCGCACCCCGGTCTTTCATGGCCGCGAACCGCTCGTCTCCGGCCAATGCGTCGAGCCCAAGCACGCGGCACAGCTTCCCGAACTGGCGATCGTTCGCGGTGGCGATCAGGATGTCGCCATCGGCGCAGGCAAAGACCTGGTACGGAACGATGTTGGGATGCTGGTTGCCCAGCCGTCGCGGCTCGGACCCCCCGTTGAGCCAGTTGGCCGCCTGGTTGCTCATCAGCGCGACCTGCGCATCGAGCAATGCGAGGTCGATCCGCTGGCCTTCTCCGGTGCGGTCCCGATGACGCAGCGCCGCGAGGATCGAGATCGCGGCGTAGAGCCCGGTGGTGAGGTCGCTGATCGGCACCCCCACCTTCGTCGGTGGCCCGTCCGCCGCGCCGGTCACGCTCATCAACCCGCTCATGCCCTGGATCAGGAAATCGTATCCACCGCGGTCCTTCTCGGGGCCGGTCTGCCCGAACCCGGTGATCGAACACCACACGAGGTCTGGCTTGATTGCGCGCAGGTCGTCGTAGTCGAGGCCGTACTTCGCCAGCCCGCCAACCCGGAAATTCTCGACCAACACGTCGGACACCGCGGCGAGACGGCGAATGAGGTCCGCGCCCTCCTGCGATGCGATGTCGATCGCGATCGAACGCTTGTTGCGGTTGGCGCACGAGAAATACGCCGAGTCCTGCGAATCAGGCAGGAAAGGCGGGCCCCACGCGCGGGTATCGTCCCCCGCGCCCGGTTGCTCGACCTTGATCACCTCAGCCCCAAGGTCGCCAAGCACCTGGGTGCTCCACGGCCCGGCGAGGACGCGCGAAAGATCGAGGACACGGATACCGTCGAGGGCGCCGCTCACCGGTCGCGAAACTCCGGCTGGCGCTTGGCGAGGAAGGCATCGATCGCCTCCACATGGTCTTCGGTATGGTGCGACAGCGCCTGATAGGCTGCCGCCATTTCCAGATGGGTCGGCAACTTCTGGTCCATCCCCTCGCGCATCATGCGTTTTGCCATGCGGGTCGCGTGCCCCGGATTGGCTGCGATTGCATGAGCAAGCTCCTGCGCACGCGGCAAGACCTGCGCTGTCGGCACCACCTCGCTAGCGAGGCCGTATCGCAGCGCTGTCGCCGCATCGATCGTTTCCCCCGTCAACGTCATCCGGCTGGCATTCGACAACCCGACCACGCGCGGCAGAAGCCACGCTCCGCCGCCTCCGGGAATGATGCCGAGTTTCACGTAGCTCTCGGCGACCAGGGCGTCCTCCGCCATCACCCGCACGTCGCACATCAGGGTGATGTCGAGGCCCAAGCCGATCGCATGCCCGTTGATCGCCGCGACGACCGGCACCTCGAGCTCCCACAACGCCTTGCCGATCGTCTGCACGGTGGTGCGGTAGTGGGTCCTCTGGTCGAACGGGGAGCCGGCGAACAGCCCGGTCTTGTCGCGCATCGACTTGACGTTGCCGCCGGCACAGAACGACTTGCCTGCACCGGTCAGCACCATCGCACGGACCGATCGGTCGCGCGCGAGGTTGTCCGCCAAAGCTACGAATTCCGCGCTCTGGTCCGGGTCGGTGATGGCGTTGCGGTCTTCCGGCCGATCCATCGTGACGGTCAGCACCGCGCCTTCGCGCTCGATCTTGAGGAAATTGCTCATGGCCCGGCATTACCCAGCGCGTTACCGTGCCGCAATGCGCGGGATTGCAGCGAGAGGCGGACTGCAGCACACAGGGGTCAGATGTTCGACAGTCTGAGCCTCGCCGCAATCCCGCCGGAAGACGAAGCCCTTCGTCCGCATGTCCGTGCGCTTGCCCGCGAGGCAGTCGCCTCGATGAGCCTCGAACAGCGGGCGCGATCGTGGATGGGCTTCGACCCTGCGTTCAGTCGCACGCTAGGTGCGGCGGGACTGCTCGGGCTCACGCTCCCCCGTGAATACGGCGGCGGAGGGCGGGGACCCTTTGCCAGGTTCGTGGTCGTTGAGGAGTTGCTTGCTGCGGGAGCGCCGGTGGCGGCCCACTGGATCGCCGATCGCCAGAGCGCGCCCCTGATCCTCAATTACGGGACCGAGGACCAGCGGCGCGACTACTTGCCGCGGATCTGCCGGGGCGAAGCATTGTTCTGCATCGGCATGAGCGAGCCCGGCGCCGGGTCCGATCTCGCCGCTGTCCGGACGCGGGCGGAGAAGACCGATAGCGGGTGGGTGCTCAACGGCCAGAAGCTCTGGACGACGGGAGCGCACCACGTCGATTACATGATCGCGCTGGTGAGGACTTCGGGAGGACCGGAAGACCGTCACGCCGGACTCTCACAGCTCATCGTGCCGCTCAGGTCCCCCGGCGTCACGATCCGCCCGATCACGGACCTGGCTGGCGACGAACATTTCAACGAGGTGTTCTTCGACAACGTCGCGTTGTCTCATGAGGCTCTCGTCGGGGCCGAAGGACAGGGCTGGAGCCAGGTGACCGCCGAACTCGCGTTCGAACGCAGCGGACCCGAGCGGATCTACTCGAGCCATGTGGTGCTCGATGCGTGGATCGCTCACTTGCGGGCAGCACGGCGGACAGATGATGCGACCGCAGCCCTCGTGGGTGGTCTCGTTGCGCGATTGGCGGCCCTGCGGGCCATGTCTCTGGCGTGCACCGGACGGTTGGCGGCAGGCGAGAGCCCGGTGGTCGAGGCATCGATCGTCAAGGACCTTGGAACGTCGTTCGAGCAGGAGCTTCCTCTGGCGATCGCCGACGATCTTGCAGCGCACCACGGCGAAGCGGTCTCTCCCGACCTGGTCGCCGCCTTGCGCTACCTCACCCTCGTGGCGCCCAGCTTCTCGCTGCGCGGGGGTACGCGCGAAATCCTGCGCGGGATTATCGCGCGAGGAATGGGCCTGCGATGAGCGAGGTCCTGGCACCCTTCGAGGCGATGCTCGACCGGCTGTTCCCGCTCCAGCGGGTCCGCGCGATCGATGGAGGGGCAGACTGGGCCGCAGAGCTGTCGGAGGTCGAGGCGTCGGGCTTTCTCGATGCGCTTGTGCCCGGCGGACTGTCGCTGGCGGACGTGGTGCCGCTCTGGCGCGCGATCGGGCAGCGCGGCGCCCCGCTGGGCATTGCCCAAACGATGATCGATCGGTCAGGGCGGGAGAGCGGGCCGGCGCGTGCGCTGCTTCTTGCCGCTGCCATCTCGGGGGCGGCCGACCGGGTGCTTGCGATGAGCGTCGATCACGCGGCCCAGCGGGTCCAGTTCGGCAAGCCGATCGGGCGCCAGCAGGCCATTCAGCAGCAACTCGCTGTCATGGCCGAATATGTCGTTGCCGTGCGACTGGCGGTCGACCTTGCCGCGCAGGGCGATTGGCCTTCGGGCGAACAGGCCGCTCTCGCCAAGACGGTTGCGGCCACGTATGCGCCCCTGATCGCCAACACGGCCCATGCCGTTCACGGAGCGATCGGCATCAGCGCCGAATACGACCTTCAGCTATTCACCCGGCGGCTGCATGCATGGCGGACGGACGGCGGCGGTGAGACGTTTTGGGCGCAGAAGCTGGGGCGCGCCGCGCTCGCCTCGCAAGACGATGCGCTCGACTGGATCCGCTCCGCGCTGTTCTGAAGAGGATGGTGGACGCACTAGGGCTCGAACCTAGGACCCGCTGATTAAGAGTCAGCTGCTCTACCAACTGAGCTATGCGTCCGTACCGTCAGCTTTGAGGCGGCGTTTTTGCGCGGCCCCGAATCGTCGGGAGAGGCGCATATAGCGTCCCAATCGCGCTTGCCAAGGGCTTTAGCCGAGGCCTCTCCGTCCGGCCTTGCGGTTCCAGCGGTGCACCATCATCAGCGTGCCCAGGCAGATCATGTTGGTCATCATGGAGCTGCCGCCGTGGCTCATGAACGGCAGGGGGATGCCGACCACCGGAGCGAGGCCCATGACCATCATCAGGTTGATGCAAACGTAGAAGAAGATGGTCGCCACCATGCCGCCGGCAAGGAGGCGCGCGAAGCGATCCTGCGAAGCCAATGCCACGCTCCAGCCCCATCGCAGGATGAGGAAAAAGCAGGCGAGCACGAACAGCCCGCCGATCAGGCCCCACTCCTCGGCCATCGTCGCGAAGACGAAGTCAGTATGCGGTTCGGGAAGATAGTTGAGGTGGCTCTGCGACCCCTCGTTGAATCCTTTGCCGGACAACCCGCCCGAGCCGATCGCGATCTTGGACTGGGTGATGTGGTAACCGTCACCAAGCGGATCGCTTTCGGGATCGAGGAACGTGAACACCCGCTTCTGCTGATACGGCTTCAGGCCGAAGAAAAAGGCCACGGGTGCAAGGGCAGCCCCCGCCACGCCCGCGCCTACGAACCACTTGAGCGGCAAACCGGCGAGGAACATGACGATCGCCCCACCGAACCCGATCGCGAGCGCGGTGCCGAGATCCGGCTGCGCGAGAACGAGGATCATCGGAAAGGCGATCATCACCCCTGCGGGCACGACCGAGCGCCACGTCGGCACCATGCCCGAGGGCAAGTCGCCATAGAAGCGCGCCAGCGCGAGGACGACCGCGGGCTTCATCAGCTCGGATGGCTGAAGAACGATGATCCCGAGGTCGAGCCATCGCTGGCTGCCGCCGCCGACGAACCCGATCGCTTCCACCCCGATCAACATGACGAGGATGATCCCGAAAGCCGGATAGGCAAGCATTCGGACGAAATCCCGGCTGAACAGGGTCATCACGCTGGCCATCGTGAGGAACACGGCGAAGCGGATCAGGTGAGACAGCGCAAAGGGCTGGACCTTGCCGCCTGCCGCAGAAAACAGCACCGCCGCACCGAAAAGGGTGAGCAGGATCAGCGGGGCCAGCATGGCCCAGGGCTGCCTGGCGATCGGTGCAGGGATGACCGAGTTCATCGCGGCTCCGGGGCTTCGGGCCCGATCGACGGCGATGGTTCAGGCTGCGGCGCGGTGGTCGCCGCGGGTTGCGGGCCGACCGGCTCCGGCGGGGGCGTGAAAGCTTCGGTTTCGAGGGGCTGGGGCCGGGTCTGCGCGGCGCGCGATTCTGCATCGACGCGCGCGAACACGTCTTCCACCCGGCGCGGAGCCCGCCCGATATTCTCGCCCGCTGCTGCGGCGAACGTGGCATAGCGCCTTTCGAGCCGCTGCTGCGCGGTGCCGCCCCACTCCTTTTCCAGCGCGTAGAGGGCCTCCATCCCCTTCTGGGGATCGAACATGAAGGTCATCACGTCGCGCGCGATGGGATAGGCAGCGCCCGACCCCCCGCCATGCTCGATCACCACCGCACCTGCGTAACGCGGCTTGTCGAACGGTGCGAAGAATATGAACAACCCGTGGTCGCGATACTTCCAGATGCCGCCCTTGCCGGAAGAGATGTTGAGGCCGACCACCTGTGCGGTCCCTGTCTTGCCGGCCATCAGGACATTGTCGATGGGCAGCTTGGCACGACCGGCGGTACCGGGGCCGTTGACCACATCGCTCATCGCCTGCTGGATGACTTCGACGTGATTGCCGTGGAAATTCATCGACGGCGGTTGCGGCTGCTTCGGGTCGAGCACCATCCGCGGAAGCAGCTTGCGCCCCGTGGCCAAACGTCCCGCCATGACCGCCAGCTGTAGCGGATTGGCGAGCATGTAACCCTGGCCGATCGTCGCGTTCACCGTATCGAATGGCTGCCACTCCTGCCCGTACTTCTTGAGCTTCCACGCGGGATCGGGGACCGTTCCGTAGAACTGGCTGATGACCGGCAGGGGGAATTCCTGGCCCATGCCGCAGCGCTTCGCCATCGGGGAAATTACGTCCATCCCGAGCTTCTGCGCGAAGTGATAGAAATAGACGTCGCATGACTGGTAGATCGCCTTGGCCATGTCGACCGTACCGTGGCCGCGGCGGTTCCAGCAGTGGAACACGCGGTTGCCCACGCGAAGCCCGCCTGCGCATCCCACCGATGCGGAAGGGTCCAACCCTGCTTCGAGGAAGGCCATGGCGACCATGGGCTTTACCGTGGAGCCGGGCGGATACAGGCCTTTCAGCACCTTGTTGCGCAACGGCACCCGCTCGTCCTGGCTGAGCATCGAATATTCGACCCGGCCGATCCCGTCGGAAAAGCTGTTGGGATCGAAGCTGGGCATCGAGGCCATGCAGAGCAGGTCGCCGGTCGCGCAATCCATGACCACGACCGAGCCCGATTCGAGCCCGATGCGCCGCGCCGCATAATCCTGGAGCGGCCCGTCGATCGTAAGCTGCACCGGCTTGCCCTGGACGTCCTCGCGCGTGGCAAGGTCGCGGACCATCCGGCCCGACGCGGTCACTTCGACGCGCCGCGCGCCGGGCACGCCGCGCAGCCGCTGCTCGAACTGCTTTTCGACGCCGTCCTTGCCGATCTTGTAGCCCGGCGTGATCAGGATCGGATTGCGGTCCTTCTCGTACTCCTCGGCGTTCGCGGGGCCAACGAAGCCAATCAGGTGACCTACTGCCGGTCCGGTCGGATAGAAGCGCGAGAAGCCCCGTTGCGGGACCACCCCGGGCAGGTCCGGCAGGCGGACGCTGATCGCAGCGAACTGCTCATAGTTGAGGCCGCTGGCAACCTCGATCGGCTGGAAACCGTGCGCCCCGTCGATCTTGTCGTGGAGATCGCGGATGCGCTCGGGCGTCAGGCCCAGGATCGGCGCGAGCGTGGCAATCTGGCCCTTGGGATCGGGCATCCGGTCGGGGATGATGTCGACGCGGAAGTCGGCCTTGTTGGACGCGAGCGGCGCGCCGTTGCGATCGAGTATCCAGCCGCGCCGCGGCGGGATCAAGGAAAGGTTGACGCGGTTGCTCTCTGCCTCGAGCCGGTATTTCTCGTTCTCGAAGATGGACAGGTAGCTCATCCTCGCCGCCAGCAGCACACCGATACCGGCTTGGAATGTGCCGATGACGAACGAGCGTCGCTCGAATGCGGCGCCCAGCGTGGCCGGGCTCACGATGGCTTTGGCGCGACGGGCGCGGCGGCGGCGCAGCGCCATCAGTCGACCCCTCGCACACGCGCCAGCCGGAAGCGGTCGAGTCCGGCGACGAAGCGGGCGAGGACGGGTATGAGCGCGAGGGTAAAGACCGCCTGCGGTACGAGCACGGCCAGCATCATCGCCCCGATCTGGCCGCCAGAGAACAGGGCGGCGACGACGAGGTAACCACACGCCAGCAGGCCGGAAACCGCCCAGTCCTGGAAAAAGCCCCGCCAGGGGAACCGGGTCTCGAGAATTTCGATTGCGATCATGGTGGCCGACCACAGCATGATCGCACTGCCGAATGGCTGTCCGCTGAACATGTCGTCGAACAGGCCCAGCGGGAACCCGGCCCAGACGGGCAGCAGGCCGGGCCTGACCAGCCGCCACGATACAAGCATGAGGAAGCCGAGCGGCGGCACGAGCGGTACGGCGCTCGCAAGGAAGAAAACCGGCAGCAGCGATCCGATCATGATCGAAGCCCACGGCACGACATAGGCCCGGATCGGCGAATGCGTGCGGTTGATCTTGGATCCGTATCGGTCGCGCCGTGCGCGGCTGGAGAGTTCGCCGATCATTCGGCGCCAGCCTGTTCGCCGACAGCCTCGCTTACCGGGGTCCGCGCCGCTTCGACGGCGCGCGGCTGCCAGATCGGCTCGACGGAAACGAAGTCCGTCGCCGCGGGATCGGCGATGACCGCCGCGACGCCGCCGTCGGCCGTCACCTGCTGCACGATCGCGACGGCAATGCCGGGACGGTAATAGCCGCCCGCGCCGCTGGTCACGAACACGTCGCCCTTCTTGAGCGGGTTGATGCCGAGGTTGATGAGGCGAATGCGCAGCTTGCCGTCACCGCGCCCCTCGGCGAATGCCACGACCTCGTCCTTCGAGCGGCGAACCGGGATGACGCTTTCGGTGTCGGCCAGGAGAAGGACGCGCGCGCTGTCGTCACCCACTTCCAGGACGCGGCCGACCACGCCGCGAGGGCTGCGCACCGGCATGCCGACACCCACGCCCTGTTCGCGTCCCGCGCCGAGATAGGCGAAGCGCCTGGTGCTGGCTGCGGTCGAACCGACGAGCCGCGCCACCGCGACCGGCTTGATTTCCGATTCGCGGAAACCCAGCAGTGCCTTGAGTCGCGCATTTTCGGTGCGAACCGCGTCGGCTTCCTTCAGCCGAATGCGGGCGAGTTCGACTTCCTTGCGCAGCTCGGCGTTCTGGCTGCCGGCCGCGAAGTAGCCGCCGATCGCATCGATCCAGCTTTGACCGCCCGTCCGCACGGCGGCATTCGCTTCGCCGACCGGCGCGACCGCGTCCGAAGCCGAGGTGCGCAGACCGTTGAACGAAGTGGGACGCCACAGCGATACGCCGAGCAGCACCGCGCCCAGCGCAGCGCCGATCGCGGCGAGCACATAGCCCGTGAACTGTCCGTATTGCGCCCTGCGCGAATGCCCGGAGCGCCGTGAAGAAGGCGGCGCCATCTCAACTTACCCTTCAGGTCAGGCGGTCATCAAGACGCCGCGGTAGACCGGATCTTCCATGGCGCGGCCGGTACCGATGGCAACGCACGACAGCGGATCTTCCGCGATCGAGACGGGGAGGCCGGTCTCTTCGCGCAAATGATCGTCGAGCCCGCTGATCAGCGCGCCTCCGCCGGTCAGCACGATGCCCTGGTCGACGATGTCGGCCGCCAGCTCCGGCGCGGTGTTCTCGAGCGCGATGCGAACGCCCTCGACGATCGCACCGATCGGTTCGCTGAGCGCTTCGGCGATGTGGCCCTGGTTGATCTGGATTTCCTTGGGCACGCCGTTGACGAGGTCGCGGCCCTTGATCGTGATCACTTCGCCAATCCCGTCCTCGGGCGGACGCGCGATGCCATAGTCCTTCTTGATCCGCTCGGCGGTCGCTTCGCCGATCAGGAGGTTGTGGTGTCGGCGCACGTAACTGACGATCGCCTCGTCCATCTTGTCGCCACCGGTGCGGACCGAGGTCGTGTAGGCGAGACCGCGCAGCGAAAGCACCGCGACCTCGGTCGTGCCGCCGCCGATGTCGACGACCATGCTGCCGACCGGCTCGGTCACGGGCATGTCGGCCCCGATCGCCGCGGCCATCGGCTCGAGGATCAGGTAGACCTGCGATGCGCCTGCGTTCGAGGCGGCATCGCGGATCGCGCGGCGTTCGACCGAGGTCGAGCCCGAGGGCACGCAGATCACGATTTCCGGGTAGCGCAGCAGGCTCTTCTTGCCGTGGACCTTGCGGATGAAGTGCTTGATCATCTCTTCGGCAATTTCGATGTCAGCGATGACGCCGTCGCGCAGCGGGCGGATCGCCTCGATGTTGTCGGGCGTCTTGCCCATCATCATCTTCGCGTCGTCACCCACCGCCTTGACGCGCTTGATGCCGTTCTGCGTCTCGATCGCGACGACCGAGGGTTCGTTGAGGATGATGCCCTGACCCTCGACGTAGACCAGCGTATTGGCTGTGCCGAGGTCGATCGCCATGTTCTGCGAGCCGAATTTCAGAAGATTCGAGAAAAAGCCCATTGCGTTGCGCATTCCGTATGAAATTTCAGGCCCTTGCCGCAGAATCCTGCGGCGTCACGACCCGGGAGTGACGGGGGATGGGCGTCCCTTATCGAAACACTCCCCAAAAGGCCAAAAATTTTCTCCGCCCGTCCCCGGCAATCTGAACGGATCGCCTCGAATTTCTGACGTTTGGTCGCTAGGTGCGGTTAATGGCCGAAATCCGCCGCCTTCCGGAAAGCCTCGTCAACCGCATCGCCGCAGGCGAGGTGGTCGAGCGACCGGCGGCGGCGCTCAAGGAACTTGTCGAGAATGCGATCGACGCGGGGGCGACGCGCATTGCTGTCGTACTGGACGAAGGTGGTCTCGACCGGATCGAAGTAACCGACGACGGGTGCGGCATGGCGCCTCCCGAGATGGCGCTGGCGCTCGAGCGGCACGCGACTTCCAAGTTGCCGGACGAAAGCATCGAACTCGTCGCCACGCTGGGCTTTCGCGGAGAGGCGCTGCCGAGCATCGCAAGCGTTGCGAAGTTCACGCTCGAGAGCCGGGTGCGGGGGGCCGAACAAGGCTGGCGGCGCGTGGTCGATCACGGGATGGTGATCGAAGATGGGCCGGCCGCCCTTCCTCCGGGTACCCGCGTGCGTGTCGAGAACCTGTTCGCGAAGGTCCCGGCGCGGCGCAAGTTCCTGCGCTCGGCGCGCAGCGAGTATGCTGCCTGCCTCGACGTGGTGAAGCGGCTGGCGATGGCCCGGCCCGAGATCGGGTTCACGCTCGATCACGCAGGGCGGACGGTCCTTTCGCTGCAGCCCGCGCAGGATCTCACCGACAGGGTCGCACAGGTCGTGGCCCGCGAGCTCAAGGACAACGGCGTCGCGATCGACCAGCAGAGGGACGGTATGCGGCTCGGCGGGATTGCGGGCCTGCCGACGTACAACCGCGGGGTCGCCGACCACCAGTACCTCTTCGTCAACGGACGACCGGTGAAGGACCGGCTGCTCGTCGGCGCGGTGCGCGGTGCCTATTCCGACATGCTCGCGCGCGACCGCCACGCGGTGCTTGCGCTGTTCCTCGACATTCCGCCCGAAGACGTCGACGTCAACGTCCATCCTGCCAAGACCGAGGTCAGGTTTCGCGACGCCGGGGGCGTGCGCGGCTTCATCGTTTCGGCCTTGCGCCAATCGCTGGCGAGCGGAGACCGGCGCAGCGCACAGGCGCCCGATGCCGCGGCGATGGGGCGGTGGCAGAGCGAACCGGTGCGAGAGGTCGCGCCCGCACTCGCGTCGATTTTCTCCGGCCGCGACTGGTCGCGACCTTCGACAAGCGTGCGCGAAGCCTCGCAGGCGTGGCGCGCCTATGAAGGCGATGTGCTGGACCGTCCACAAGGGAGGGCGGAAGAGGCCGCGCCGCTGCCGGAGTCGGCCGAGGATTACCCGCTCGGCATCGCGCGCGGGCAAGTGGCGCAGACCTACATCGTGGCCGAGGCATCCGATGGGCTGATCATCGTCGACCAGCATGCCGCCCACGAGCGGCTCGTACTTGAACGTCTGAAGGCCGCGGGCGCGGGCGAGGCGACCGCGCGGGCGCAAGCGCTGCTCATCCCCGACGTGGTCGAGATGGACGAAGTCGACTGCGACCGGCTCGAAGGAGCGGCCGATAGGCTCGCGGACCTCGGGCTGGCGATCGAACGGTTCGGCCCTGGCGCCATGCTCGTGCGCAGCGTGCCCCATGCGCTGTCAGGAGCCGATCCGGACAGGCTGCTGCGCGATATAGCCGATGACATCGCGAAGCACGGCGAAAGCCTGCTGCTCGGCGAAAAGCTCGACCTCGTTCTCGCGACGATGGCCTGCCACGGGAGCGTTCGGGCGGGACGCACGTTGTCCGTGGCGGAGATGAATGCCCTGCTGCGCGAAATGGAACGCACGCCGCGGTCCGGACAGTGCAACCACGGCCGCCCGACGTGGGTGAAGCTCCGCATGGAAGACGTCGAGAAGCTCTTCGGGAGGCATTGATGCGGTCAGTCTGGGTCATGGCGCTGGCGGTGCTGGCGGCGGGTTGCGGCGAGCGGGAGCCCAGCGCAGCGGAGCAGCAGCGGATGGACGATGCCGACGTAGCCGCGGTCAAGGCGGCGCAGGAAGCACCTCCGGTACCGGTGACGCCCGACAAGATCCTCTACCCCGACATCGAGCGTTACGACCTGTTCGGTGCCGGCTGCAATTTCGCGCCCGAGGGCAGCATGGCGGCGATCGTCCTGGCGCAACCTGCGCGCGGCTTCATGAAGATCGACGGCGAAATGGAAACCTTCGCCCCCGATGCGGGCAGCGGCGACCTGCCGCTGGGCGCGAAGGGAAAATACACGGCGGGCGCATGGTCCTTCACGCTCGACCTGGCCTCGGAGGAAGGGGAACAGGACGGTATCGAGACGGTCAACTTCCCAGCGCGGTTCGTGCTCAAGAACGACCGCGACCAGATAGTCTACCAGGCCAACGGTATCGCCCAGTGCGGGAGTTGATCTAGCCGTCCGCTATCGGGGCGTCAGGGTCGCGCACCTGCACGAGGCCGTTGGAGACCATCTCCAGCACCGGCTCGTCGTTCTGGTTGAATACGCGAATCTGCGACTTGAAGATGCCCATTTCGGGCCTCGAACGGCTGCGACGCTTCTCGATGACGGTGGTTTCGCACCGAAGGACGTCGCCGGGAAAAACCGGCTTCATCCAGCGCAGGTTGTCGATCCCGGGCGATCCGAGACCGGCCTGCCGGTTGTTCTGCATGTTCTCGACCAGCATCGCCATCGTCATGGCGCACGTGTGCCATCCGCTCGCCGAGATGCGGCCGAAGTGGGTCTTCGCTGCCGCCTCGTCGTCGAGGTGGAACCCTTGCGGATCGTACTTGCTGGCGAAGTCCAGCACCTCTTCGCGCGTGACCTCGTACCGCCCGAAGCTGTTCGTGCGGCCGACCGGGATGTCCTCGAAATACTGCAAGCCGAATCCCCCTACGAAATGTCAGGGGCCTCATTAATCGAATGACGACGCCGGGAAAGTCAGAGGTGCGGCTTGAGATCGCCCTTCTGGATGTCGGGAATGATCCGGTAGCGCGACGTGATCAGGCTGAACACGCCGAAAAAGATCAGGCCGATCGCCACCAGCGAGTAAATACCGCTGCCGCTGAGTGCCACGATCGCTTCGCCCAGGCCCTTCACCTCGCTGGACTGCGAAAGCCACGCGCTTTTCACCAGCGACCATCCGATGAGGAGAAACACGATCGCGCGTGCCGCATGACCGGCTCGCCCGATGGGTTTCACATGTCGCGGAGCGCCGCCGCCGATGTGCTTCATGAAGCTGGCAGTCCAGGCCGACTTCGCCTGCATCGCAGCACCGACGATGAAGCCAACGCCGACAATGCCGAGCGCCAGCGCACCGAGGTCCCATGACAACAAGGTGCTCGCCGTTTCCTGGCTCTGTCCACCGGCGCCTTCGGACTGCTGCTTCGTGCCGCTCGCGAACTGGTAGGCGGTCCAGGCCAGGAGTGTGTGCGCGATCGCGCTTGCGGCCGCACCGATGCGCTTTGCCTTGCCCTTCGCATCGTCACCGTGATTCTCGATATCGGTCGCCGCGTCGATTGCCTTGAAGGCCGCGTAGGCGAGCAGGCCGAGTGCGATGAGGTAAAGGAGCGGCGTGCCGAAGGGCACGTCCTGCATCATGTCGAAGACCGCTGCCTGCCCGTCGTCGGCCTTGCCGACGGTCGAGAGCGCGATGTAGCCGAGCAGGATGTAGACCACGCCGCGCGCGGCGTATCCCAGGCGCACGAACCAGCTGAATTTCTCTGACTTATCGACCATGCCGCAAACTCCCTTTCGCGCCCAACGGACGAGGCGGGAGAAGGTGCCCGAGGTAGTCAGACGTTGAACTTGAACATCATCACGTCGCCGTCCTGGACGACGTATTCCTTGCCTTCCTGGCGCAGCTTGCCGGCTTCCTTGGCGCCGGCTTCGCCGCCGAGCGCGACGTAATCGTCGAACGCGATGGTTTCGGCACGGATGAAGCCGCGCTCGAAGTCGGTGTGGATCTCGCCGGCCGCCTGCGGGGCCTTCGCTCCCGCGGGGAAGGTCCACGCCCGCGCCTCCTTGGGGCCTGCTGTGAAGAACGTCTTGAGGCCCAGCAGCTTGTAGCCAGCCCGGATCACCCGGCTCAGGCCGCTTTCGGTAAGGCCGAGCGCCTCGAGGTACTCGGCGCGTTCCTCGACCGGCATGGAGACGAGCTCGCTCTCGATCGCAGCCGACACGACGACCGCCTCGGCACCTTCCGCCTTGGCCTTTTCGAATACCTGGGCGCTCAGCGCATTGCCCTCCGAAGCTTCCTCTTCGGCGACGTTGCAAACGTAGAGCACCGGCTTCGCCGTCAGGAGCTGCGCCTGCGCGAAAACCCTGGCCTCGTCCTCGCCGTTGGGCTCGGTCAGCCGGGCGGGCTTGCCCTCGCGGAGCAGTTCCAGCGCCTGGCCGAGCACGCTCGCCATGACCTTCGCCTCCTTGTCGCCGCCCGTCGCGCGCTTTTGCGCCGCGGGCACGCGCTTCTCGAGGCTCTCGAGGTCGGCAAGCATTAACTCGGTCTCGACCACCTCGGCATCGGCGATCGGATCGACCTTGTTGGCGACGTGCTGGATGTCGTCGTCCTCGAAGCAGCGCAGCACATGGACGATGGCGTCGACTTCGCGGATGTTGCCGAGGAACTGGTTGCCGAGCCCTTCGCCCTTGCTCGCCCCCTTCACAAGGCCCGCGATGTCGACGAAGCCGAGCTGGGTCGGGATGACCTTCGCACTGCCGGCGATCGCCGCCAGACTGTCCAGCCGCTCGTCGGGCACGGCGACCTGGCCCACGTTGGGTTCGATCGTGCAGAACGGATAATTCGCCGCCTGCGCGGCCTGGGTTTCGGTCAGGGCGTTGAACAGGGTCGACTTGCCGACATTGGGCAGTCCGACGATTCCGCAGCGGAATCCCATCGTGATATCGTCCTCGTGAAGGGTGCGCCGCGCGCCTTAGCGGGCGAGATTGTCGCGCGCCACCCCGGAAGGCGATTTCCCGTGTTGCGCCTTTGCACCGTTGCGGTAAGTCTCGTTTCGCGCACCGAAATTCGTGCGCAAGGGGTAGTCGGATGAGCGCGACCGCGGCGGCAGCACTGGACGGCGAGGACTTTGCGCAACTGCCGGAATCGGCGCCTTCGACCGGTCGCGAAAAAAGCGTGGCCGACCTCATGAATCCGCCCGTCGGGTTGTTCGGCCCGAAGGTGACCGTCCGCGAAGCGACCGAGGCACTGCGCGAGCAGGTCAAGTCAGCCTTCATCACCTACATCTACGTCGTCGACGACGGGGGCAGGCTGCTCGGCCTCGTCGTCATGCGCGAAATGCTGCTGGCCGAGCCGGACACCGCGCTCGAGGCCATCATGATCGCCGATCCGTTCGCGCTCGACGCCTCGCTGCCGCTGACCGAGGCGCTAAAACTGGCGCTGCACAAGCACTTTCCGGTCTATCCGGTCGTGGGCGAGGGAGGACGTCTGGTCGGGCTCGTACGCGGTTCGGACCTCTTCGCGAACCGGGCGGTGGAGATCTCGGCCCAATCGGGCTCGATGGTCGGCGTCGACAAGGAAGAGCGCATGGGCACTTCGCTCACGCGCAGCCTTAAACTGCGGCACCCGTGGCTGCAGATCAACTTGCTGACCGCCTTCGTCGCCGCCGCCGTGGTCGGCGCGTTCGAGGATACACTGAGCCGGCTCGTGATCCTTGCGGTGTTTCTTCCGGTGATGGCGGGGCAAACCGGCAATACCGGATGCCAGGCGCTGGCCGTCGCGCTCCGGGGCATGACGCTGGGCGACGTCAAGCCCGGAATGGAGCGGGACCTGGTGCGCAAGGAAGGCATGCTGGGCTTCCTCAACGGCGGTCTCGTGGGCCTGACGGCAGGCGCGGGAATGTTCGTCTATGCGACGATCACCGGCGAGCAGCAGCCCTTCACGCTGGCGGCCGTCGTGTTTCTTGCGATGATCATCGCGTGCAGCGTGGCGGGCATCGCCGGTGCGCTGATTCCGCTGACGCTGAAGCGGCTCGGTGCCGACCCGGCGACCGCGTCGAGCATATTCCTTACCACCGCCAGCGACGTTGCCAGCATGGGCATTTTCCTGTCGCTGGCGACGGCGATGATGCCCGCGCCCTAGTCGAGCACGCCGCGCACCCATTCCGCCATCGGCGAGCGGCCCAGCATGGCGAGCTGGGCCTTCTTCGAAACTTCGTTGATCTCGGTCTGGGGGATGGAGCCGCCGCTCACCGGCCTGCGAAGGGGACGCGATCCCGCGGGCATGGCGGCGATCTCGGCAATGGCCCGGGGAATGTCCATGACGTCGGCCGTTCGGCCCGAGCCGTCTTCGCTGCCCATGCGGGCGACCACTCCGGGATAGCCAGCGGCGTGCCGCTCGTTTGTCCGGGCTTTCAGCTCCGCCGAATACCGGTTGCGATTGACCCAGACCTTCGTCGGGTAGCCACCAGGTTCGATGATCGAGACCTCGATCCCGTGCGGGGCGACTTCGTAGGCGAGCTGCTCGAACATCGCCTCCACCGCGAACTTGGTCGCCGAGTAGTGCCCGGCAAAGGGCGCTATGACGCGGCCGAGCTGGCTCGAAATGGCGAATATCAGACCGCTCTTGCGGGCGCGCATGCCCGGCAGGACCGCTCGGGCGAGCCGATGATAGCCGAAGACGTTGGTGTCGAAGGCAAGGCGGGTCGCCTCCATGTCCTGGACCTCGACCGGACCGGTGATCCCGATCCCGGCGTTGTTGACCAGCACGTCGAGCCCGCCACCGGCCTGTCGCTCGGCTTCGGCAACCGCGCGGTTCACCATATCCTCGTCGAGCACGTCGAGCTCGAGCACGGTCAGGTCGAGTTTTTCGTCCCGCGCCAGCTTGCGAAGTTCCTCGGCCTCGGGACGGGGCACGTTGCGCATCGTGGCGAAGACCTTGGCGCCCAGGCGCGCGCAATGCTCGGCGGTGGCCCGCCCGAAACCGGATGACGCGCCGGTGATCAGGATCGACTTGCCCGTCAGCATGGGCGAGGCGCGGCTGTCCGTGGCTCGGGCGGCGGCGGCAAAAGCCCCGGTGGCAGCGGCTCCGGCAAGAAGGTGGCGGCGGTCGATCGGCATCTCGTGTCTCCTCTGCGGCTGAACGGTATCGCCAACCGGCTTGCGCGCCAAGCGTGCGTGGTCCACTCAGCCGCCAATGGGTCGCGCAGTTCCTATCATCGCAGTCGCCGTGCTCCTGTCGGGGTGCGAGACGACCAATTCCAGCGACTGGACGGGGGGCGCGGCGACGCCGTTCGACCAGGCCGAGAAAAGCTGCTTGGAGCTCACCGAGTCGATCGCGGACGCGGCTGACAAGCGCGATTTCTTCATCGACTGCATGGGCGCACTCGGCTGGACGCCGAATCCGGGCGCGTCGGTCGAGCTCTAGCTCGCTGCGAGGGTTTCCGGAGTGTCATATAGGCCGAGGCGTTCGGCTTCGCGCCGCAGCGTCTCGATTGCCCAGATATCATAGACGACGTGGCCGACGATCACGGTGAGCAGGCTGCCCGTGAGCCAGTAGACAGCACCGAACACGATCCCGATCGCGAACAGCAGCGCCGCGATAGGCGGCTTGGCCATATGGAACAGAGCGAAGGCGAGCGCGGTCGCGACGACCGCGACGGGGGTGCCAAACGCATCGCCAATCACCGGCAGGAGACCGCCGCGAAAAAAGGCTTCCTCGCCGATTCCCGCACAGATCGAAATCCATACGAAGAACGGCCATGATCGTTCGGGGCCGATCAGGCGCGCGGTCTTCGACTGCAGTCGCGTCGTCGTCTCGAGGAAGGTCGGCGACAACCGAAAGACCACCGCGGCCAAGGCGATCATCGCCAGCCCGAAACCCACCCCGACCGCGAGGTCGATGGGACCGCCCGATACGAACTGGCTTAGGTCTCGACCCGAAAAGTGCCAGCAGGCAGCGCCCAGTCCGACGAAAACGGCCGCTTGGAAACCGAGTGCGATAGAGACCTTCGAGCGAGGGATTGCCTCCGCGTCGTCGTCAGCCATCGCGCATCCGCAGTGCGATGTCGCTCATGAAGCGGGCGTCGTCGCCTGTCGCGAGCCATTCCGCCTCGCCAGCGATCGCGCCGAGCATGTCGGCGAGATCGTCGATCTCTGCCTTGGCGTAATTGCCCAGGACGTGCCCCGTCACCCGGTCCTTGTGGCCTGGATGGCCGATGCCGATGCGTACGCGCCTGAATTCAGGGCCGAGGTGCTTGTCGATCGAGCGCAAACCGTTGTGTCCGGCGAGCCCCCCTCCGACCCGGACCTTGACCTTGAAGGGGGCAAGGTCGAGCTCGTCGTGAAAGACGGTCAAGGCCTCCACGCCCAGCTTGTAGAACCGCAGCGCCTCGCCAACGGCGCGGCCGCTTTCGTTCATGAAGGTGGCCGGCTTGAGCAGCAGGACCTTGTGCGTACCGATCCGTCCTTCCTGTACCCAGCCGGAGAACTTCTTCTGCACCGGGCCGAATCCGTGCACTTCGGCGATGGCGTCGAGCGCCATGAACCCGACGTTATGCCGGTGCATCGCGTATTGCGGACCGGGGTTTCCGAGGCCTGCCCAGACTTGCATGGCGCGCGCCTAGCCTAAGGCAGCCGGTCGAGAAAGGCCTGCGCCTCGGCAGGCTTGCGAAAGCGGATCACGGTGCCGGGAAAGCGTTCCAGGCAACGCTCGAGCGCGGGGCTCTTCGCGTTGCGGAATGCCGCGACGTACCACAGGAAGGCCCAGTCGATCCGCTCGGGGCATCCCGGAGCAGCATCCGGGCGAACCTGACCATTGAGCGTCGTCACGCGCTTTATGACCCGCCACAGGCACAGCGGAGTGGGATAATCGAGCAGGATCGCCGTGTCCGCTCGCGCCAGTCGCCGGTCCATGCTCCCGCCGTAGTTGCCGTCGATGATCCAGGAATCGCGCGCGAGAATGCCGTCGAGCTTGGCGCGCCACTCGTCCGGATCGCGATCGACCCAGCCCGGCAGGTGGAACTCGGCATCCAGATGGACGAGCGGCAGGCCGGTCCGCGCCGCCAGCGCGCGCGCGAAGGTCGACTTGCCCGCACCGGGCGATCCGATGACCAGTACGCGCCGCATGCGAGAATTCCTCTCCCCCGAAAAGCAAGACGCCGGCCCATTGCTGGACCGGCGTCTGCTTGTCTCGGCAAAGGCCGCGAGCGGAGGTTTACTCCTCGGTCGCCGCTTCCTCGCCTTCGCCTTCGCCGTCGGTCTCTTCGTCCGCGTCGGCGTTCTGCTCGGTGGCGGGCACGTCACCGGCGGCCGCTTCGGCACCTTCGGCCTTCTTCAGCGCCGACGGGGCGACCAGCGTCGCAATGGTGAAGTCGCGGTCGGTAATCGCGCTGATCGAACCGGCCGGCAGCGACACTTCGCTGATGTGGATCGAATCGCCGACGTCCTTGCCGGTCACGTCGATCTCGATCTGGTCGGGGATCTTGTCCGATTCGCAGATCAGGTCGAGTTCGTGACGGACGATGTTCAGCACGCCGCCCTTCTTGAGGCCCGGGCTCTTCTCCTCGTTGAGGAAGACCACGGGGACCATGACCTCGACCTTCGCGTCCTTCGCGAGGCGCAGGAAGTCGACGTGGATCGGCCGGTCGCTGACGGGGTGGAACGCCACGTCCTTGGGAAGCGTGCGCACGGACTTGCCACCGATGTCGATCATGACGATCGAGTTCATGAAGTGGCCGGTGCCGAGCTGGCGCATCAGCTCCTTCGCCTCGACGTGGATCTGGGTGGGTTCTTCCTTGCCGCCGTAGATCACGGCGGGGACACGGCCTTCGCGGCGCAGATGACGGGAGGCTCCCTTGCCAGCCCGTTCGCGCGCCTCGGCCGGCAGGGTCAGAGCTTCGCTCATCGTAGTGCCTTTCGAATGCGTTTGAATATCCGGTCCGCCACGCCTCCAGGGATGACCATGACGCCGGAGCGCGGGCCGTTAGACGGGAACGGCCGGGAAAGCAAGCTCAGCGGACGCGGCGGACGGTATAGCCCTTCGCGGCGAGCAATTCGGGGAGGCCTGCGGGCGGGGCCATGTGCGCGGCACCGACCGCCACCAGCGGCCTCTCACCCTTGGCAAGGATCGCGCCGATCGCTTCGGCCCAGTCGCGATTGCGCCGGGTCAGCAGGGCTTCGCGCAATTCGGGGTCGGCGAGCATTCCCTCGTCGCCTTCGCGGGCGATCGCTTCCATGTCGCCCGCAAGCCACAGCTTCGCGAGCTTGGCCGTGTCGGGCGCGGTCATCGTGTCTTCCTCGACGACAGCGCCCAGGAGATCGCGCTGGTCGGCTTCGGGCAGGGTGTCGAAAATCCGGAACTGGCCCTCGATACCCTCGAGTTCCTCGACCCGGCGGGCCTTGAAATCGCGTACCAGGGCGCGATCCACCCCGTTCTCGCCGATCGAATCGTCTGCCAGCTGGGCGAGGGTCAGGGCGGCGGCCCAGGTCTCGGTCGCCTTGAAGTCGGCCTCGCGGTAACCGCCCTTGGCAATCAGCGCGCGCAGCCGCTCGCGGAGCGCGGTGGGCACGCGCTCGGCCAAGGGAGGCAGGCCGTCGGGTGCGTGCGAAAGCCGGGTAAACGTGGCGGCGAGCTTACGCGAATCGTCGAGGTCCTTGACCTCGACCACCAGCAGATCCGCGTCGACGATAGCCTGGTCGATCGCCGGCGTGCGCCACTTGGCTCCTTCGGGGAGCGAATGGATCGTGCCGAACAGCCAACCGGCTTTTTCTCCGCTGGCCAGGGTGATCTCCCACAACGCCGGGTCGGGTGGGGGCAATTCGGGTTCTGTATCGGCCTTTCCGCACGCCGCCAGGGCGAACAGGGCCAGCAGGCCGGCGAGCAGGCGGGTCACTGGACCCGCACGCTCTGGATCCCGCGCGCCGCCAGCGCCGCCTGCACGCTCTCCGAGCCGGCCAAATGTCCGGCGCCGACCGCCATGAACACGGTCCCGGGCTGGTCGAGCCGGTCGTCGATCCACTGCGCCCAGTTGCGGTTGCGCGCATAGAGCAGGCGGTCGGCGAGCGCCGGATCGTCCTTCATCGCCTCGTTCATCAGCTCGGCAAGCTTGTCGGCATCGCCTTTTTCCCACGCGGCGACCATATCGTTGAGGCCGGGGACGACCTCGTCGATCTTCGCCGAAACGCTGGCGAGGTAGGCGGCTTGCGCGTCGACCGGAAGCTCGTCGAAGAGCTTGAGCTGGCCTTCCAGGGTCTCGACCGCGTCGCGCTTCATGTTCGGGCCGGCCTTGCTCTCGAGCACCTTCTCGACCCCGCTGTCGACCTTGTAGCCGTTCTGGAGCAGCGGCAGCATCGACAGCGTCATCGCCGCGAACCAGGGCTCGAACCGGTCGAACGACTGCGGCGGGATCTTCAGCTTGCCCAATGCGGCCTCGTAGGTCGTGCGCTGTTCGTCCGACAGCATCGCGCGGAGCGACTTGTCGGCGGGCAACATGGCGAGGCCCATGATCGTGGTCTGCGCGGACGGGTCGGTCAGCGCACTCTGGGGCAGTTCGGTGACGATCGATCCCGACGCGGCAAGGGCGCCGGCAATCCGGTCGTCGAACCAGGTGCCGCCTTCGGGCAGGACATGGACCGTGCCGAACAGATAGATCGTCGTGTCCTCGTCGGACACCTTCCAGAGCGCCGGGCCGACCGTCGCAGGGGCGGCGGTCGAACTGGCGGCCGGGGTGGGCACCTCCGCGTGGGCGGTCGCGCAACCGGCGAGCAGGGTCAGTGCTGCGCCTGCGGTGAGGATGGCGCGGGAGTATCGAGCAATGGTCATAATCGGACTTTCGTGATGCCGAGCGGTCGATGGACCGATATCAGCGGTTGATGAATTTGCGGATTGCGTATGCGATGAGAAGGGCGCCGAAGGTTGCCATCCACATGCTACTCGCTTGCGCCTGTGGAGCCAGCCCGGCGCGTTCCAGCAACAGCCACGCCGGATAGCCGATGGCCAGCGCCGTGGTCGCAAAGTGCGAGGCCCAGAGATTGTCGACGAGGTCGAGTTCGTCCACGCGCCGGAAATAGGCGACGCTGAACCATGTGTAGGCCGATACGCCGAGCGCGATCGCCAGCAGCGTCAGGACGACGGATGCGGTGCCGGTCGCAGCGGCGTTGGCGAGGTGCGCCAGTCCTAACGCCGCGACGACCGCGATGGCGCCACCGAGCAGCGAGAAACGCCAGAATGCCAGCCGGCGTCGCCGCAGCCGAGCTTCCCCGCTCTCTTCAGTCATGCTCATCGAAAATCTCCTCGATCGGCAACGAGAACAGGCGTGCGATCCGAAAGGCGAGTCCGAGCGAAGGGTCGTGCTTGCCCGTCTCGATTGCATTCACGGCCTGGCGCGAAACGTCGAGACGCCCCGCCAATTCGGCCTGGCTCCAGTTGCGCTCGGCGCGCAGGACCTTGAGCCGGTTCTGCATGCGCTCAGCCGAAGAGCCAGAACGCGGCGCCCAGGGCGAGCGCCAACTCGAGCGCGAGCCATGCCAGGCCGACCCCCGCAATGCGCCGCGTCCATCGCGACTGGCGGATCGACCGAGGTACTATAGAACCCAGCAGCATGACGATCTCCGTTGTAAGGTATGCATGACATAATGTCGCGATTCGCTGACTATGTCAACACTACCTGACAAAAAGTTCGGACTACTTTCCATGCGTCGTGCGGATGCCCGCGCGGTTGACGCTCCCGCGCGCCTCCGCCATTGCGCGCTGCAACATGAGCCGCGACCCGTCGAAATCCTTCCAGGACATGATTCTCAACCTCCACGATTTCTGGAGCGGGCAGGGGTGCGTCGTCCTCCAGCCCTACGACATGCGGATGGGGGCGGGGACGTTTCACCCGGCCACCACGCTGCGCGCGCTGGGGCCCGAGCCGTGGAACGCCGCGTTCGTCCAGCCGAGCCGCCGCCCGACCGACGGTCGCTATGGCGAAAACCCCAACCGCCTGCAGCACTATTACCAGTACCAGGTGATCATGAAGCCGAGCCCGGCGAACCTGCAGGAGCTCTACCTGGAATCGCTGGGCAGGATCGGGATCGATCCGCTGAAGCACGACATCCGTTTCGTCGAGGACGACTGGGAAAGCCCCACGCTCGGCGCGTGGGGGCTGGGCTGGGAAGTCTGGTGCGACGGGATGGAGGTGACCCAGTTCACCTATTTCCAGCAGATGGGCGGGTTCGACTGCAAGCCGGTGGCGGGCGAGCTGACCTACGGGCTTGAGCGCCTCGCGATGTACATCCAGGGCGTCGACAACGTGTACGACCTCGACTTTAACGGTCGCGGCACGACCTACGGCGACGTGTTCCTCGAGAACGAGCGCCAGATGTCGAAGTGGAACTTCGAGGTCGCCGATACCGAGGCGCTGTTCGACCTGTTCAAAAAGGCCGTGGCGGAATGCCGCAACTGCCTCGCCAACGACGTGCCCATCGCCGCCTACGAGCAGGCGATCGAGGCGAGCCATGTGTTCAACCTGCTCCAGGCGCGCGGCGTGATCAGCGTGCAGGAGCGCGCAAGCTACATGGGCCAGGTGCGCGACCTCGCGCGGTCCTCTTGCGAGGCCTACGCCGCCAAGATGACGCCCGAATGGCAGGCGAAGTACCCGGAGTGGTCGCTGTGAGCGGCGCCGACTTCCTCCTCGAACTCCTCTCCGAGGAAATTCCGGCGCGGATGCAGGCCGGCGCGCGCGCCGATCTCGAGCGGCTGTTCCGTGCCGAGATGGACGCGGCTGGCGTCGCGGTGGGCGAGGTCACGGTGTGGTCGACGCCGCGCCGTCTCGCGCTGGTCGCGAAGGGTCTGCCGGAGGCGACCGAGGCGGTCAGCGAGGAAGCCAAGGGCCCGCCCGAAGGCGCGCCCGATGCCGCCATCGACGGGTTCTGCCGCAAGGCGGGCGTGACCCGCGAGAGCCTCGAATTGCGCGACGTGAAGGGTCGCAACACGTATTTCGCGGTGATCGACAAGCCGGGCCGCGCCACGCGCGAAGTTCTGGCAGAGGTGATCCCGGCGATCGTCCGGGCGTTCCCGTGGCCCAAGTCGATGCGCTGGGGCGAAGCCTCGCTGTCGACCGAGAGCCTGCGCTGGATACGCCCGCTGTCGGGCATCGTCGCTCTGCTCGGGGACGAGGTCGTAGAGTGCGAAGTTCATGGGATGAGAGCTGGTCGCGAAACCGCGGGCCATCGCTTCCAGAAAATCCGCAAGCGCGATCCGAAGTCCCGCAATTTTGGACTGCCGATCGAGATATTCAAAGACAAGAACCCGACCGTCCTGAATGAAAATGGGATGATCGAAATCGACAATGCTGGCGAGTACGAGCGTAGGCTGTTCGACGCGCAAGTGATCGTAAATCAGGGACTACGCGAAGACGAGATCAGGTGGGGCGCTAAGGCTGCTGCGAATGGTGCCAGCCTCACGCTGGTCGAGGACGAGGGGCTGGTGATCGAGAACGCCGGCCTCACCGAATGGCCGGTGCCGCTGCTCGGCCGCTTCGATGAGGCCTTCCTCGACGTCCCGCCCGAGGTGATCCAGCTCACCGCGCGGACCAACCAGAAGTATTTTGTCTGCAACGACAGCGCGGGCAAGCTCGCCAACGCCTTCGTCTGCACCGCCAACATCGAGGCGGCGGACGGCGGCGCGGCGATCGTCGACGGCAACCGCAAGGTCCTCGCGGCGCGGCTATCCGATGCGCGCTTCTTCTGGGAGCAGGACCGCAAGACTTCGCTTGAGGACCACGCGAAGAAGCTGGAGCGGATCACCTTCCACGAAAAGCTCGGCACCGTCGCCGACAAGGTCGAGCGGGTGGCGAAGCTGGCCCGCTGGCTGGTCGAGGAAGGCATCATCCTCCCCGGAACGGGGAGGGGGACCGCGAGCGAAGCTCGGGGTGGAGGGGCACCCGCCGCTGGCGAGACCTCGCAAGGTTCCGCCAATCCGCTTGTGCCCCTCCACCATCCTGCGGATGGTCCCCCTCCCCCGGTGGGGGAGGATCGCGCTGCGCTAGCCGACCTCGCCGAACAGGCCGCGCGGCTCGCCAAGGCCGACCTCGTCACCGAAATGGTCGGCGAGTTCCCCGAACTGCAGGGCCTGATGGGCGGCTACTACGCCCGCGCCGAGGGCCTGCCCGACGCCGTCGCCGACGCCATCCGCGATCACTACAAGCCGGTCGGGCAGGGCGACGAGGTGCCGACCGCACCGGTGACGGTGGCGGTGAGTCTGGCGGACAAGCTGGATACCGCTATTTCCATGTTTGCTGTTGACGAATTGCCAACGGGTTCAAAAGACCCGTTTGCCTTAAGGCGGGCATTCCTCGGCGTAAGCTCGTTAATCGACATGAACGAACTTAGAGTGCCGCTCGAGCAAGTGGTAAGTATGATTGGCGAAATGTTATTCGAACGCTTCGCGGTCGCAACGACGCCTTACCAGGTCACCGACCCTTGGTTTGCATTTCAACACGATTTCACTTTCGACGAATCGGACCCGAAGCTCGACACTTATTTCTCTGATTTGCCATTTGACCACGAAGGTTTTGTTCCGCCCTCAAGTGAAAAAGAAGCAGAGGGCAGATCCGAGTACTTTCTTGTAGCCCGCGAAAAAACACGAGCACGAGTGATGTCGTTCGTAAGCGACCGCCTCAAGGTCCAGCAGCGCGAGGCGGGCGTCCGCCACGACCTGATCGACGCGGTGTTCGCGCTCGGGGGCGAGGACGACCTCGTCCGCCTGCTCGCCCGGGTCCATGCGCTGCAGGCGTTCATGGGCACCGAGGACGGCGCGAACCTGCTCGCCGGGTACAAGCGCGCGGCGAACATCCTCAAGAAAGAGGATTGGCAGCCCGCCGAAACGCGCATTCCCGACAACGCCGACGAAGACCCGATGGAAAACGTCGACGATCCGCAGATGCGCGCGATCTACGCGGCGCGGAGCGCTGAAAAGAAAACACTTTCCTACACGCCCGAACCTGAGGAAAAGGCGTTGATCGATGCGCTCGACGCGGCCGAGCCGCGCGCTGCCGCCGCCATCGGGACGGAGGATTTCGCCGCCGCGATGGCCGCGCTCGCCAGCTTGCGCGCCCCGATCGACCGGTTCTTTGACAGTGTGACGGTGAACGATGCCGACCCGGCCAGGCGGGCCGCGCGGCTGGACCTGCTGGCACGGTTCCGCGCGGCCGTGCACAATGTTGCGGATTTCTCGCGTATCGAGGGATAGGATTTGGGTGTCGCTTTCGTGTCGCTTTCCGGCACGTCCACCCGCCCGGATGACAGGGAGCGATGATGAAGACGGTCTACCCATTCGGCGGCGGCGCGCCCCTCGACGATCCCCGCGCCAAGGACAAGACGATCGTCGGCGGCAAGGGCGCGAACCTGGCGGAGATGGCCGACATCGGCCTTCCCGTGCCCCCCGGCTTCACGATCACGACCGAGGAATGCGTCCGCTACCTTGAGCACGGCGGCGAGTTTCCCGAGAGCCTGAAGGCCGCGGTCTCCGATGCCATCGGCCACATCGAACGGTCGGTGGGCAAGACGTTCGGCGATCCGGCCGATCCGCTTCTGGTCTCGGTCCGCTCGGGCGCGCGGGTCTCGATGCCGGGCATGATGGACACCGTCCTCAACCTCGGCCTCAACGACGAGACGGTGCAGGGCCTCGCGGCGGTGAGCGGCGATCCCCGCTTCGCCTGGGACAGCTACCGCCGTTTCATCCAGATGTACTCCGACGTCGTCCTCGGGCTCGATCACGGGCTGTTCGAGGAAGCGCTGGAGATCGCCAAGGAGGACAAGGGCCTCTACTCCGATACCGAGATGGAGGCCGACGACTGGCAGGCCCTGGTCGCCGAATACCGCAAGATCGCCGAGGACGAACTCGGCCGACCGTTCCCGCAGGACGTGCACGAGCAGCTCTGGGGCGCGATCCGCGCGGTGTTCGATTCGTGGGATTCGGACCGGGCAAAGGTCTATCGGCGCCTGAACGATATCCCCTCCGGCTGGGGGACCGCGGTCAACGTGCAGGCGATGGTCTTCGGCAACATGGGCGACACATCGGCCACCGGCGTCGCCTTCACCCGCGACCCGGCGACCGGCGAGCGGGCCTACTACGGCGAATGGCTGGTGAACGCGCAGGGCGAGGACGTCGTCGCCGGGATCCGCACCCCGCAGTACCTCACGAAAGCCGCGCGCGAACGGGCGAACGCCAAGCCGTTAGCCATGGAAGAGGCAATGCCCGAGGCCTACGCGGAGCTCGCCCGCGTGTTCGACCTGCTCGAGGCGCACTACCGCGACATGCAGGACATCGAGTTCACCGTGGAGCGCGGCAAGCTGTGGATGCTCCAGACCCGCAGCGGCAAGCGCACCGCCAAGGCCGCGCTCAAGATGGCGGTCGACATGGCGGGCGAGGGCCTGATCGACGAGCAGACCGCGATCCTGCGGGTCGATCCGATGGCGCTCGACCAGCTCCTGCACCCGACGCTCGATCCCGAGGCGCATCGCGACGTGCTGACCACCGGGCTCCCCGCCTCGCCCGGCGCGGCCTCGGGCAAGATCGTGCTCGACGCCGACACGGCCGAACAATGGGTCGCGCGGGGCGAGAAGGTCATCCTCGTGCGGGTAGAGACCAGCCCCGAGGACATCCACGGGATGCACGCCGCGCAGGGCATCCTCACCGCGCGCGGCGGGATGACGAGCCACGCGGCCGTGGTGGCCCGCGGGATGGGCCGGTGCTGCGTCTCGGGCGCCTCTGCCGTGTCGATCGACATGAAGAGCCGCACGCTCAGGATCGGCAACCGCGACATGGCGGAAGGCGACGTGCTCACGCTCGACGGTTCGACCGGGCAGGTCATGGCGGGCGAAGTGGCGACGATCGAGCCCGAGCTGGTGGGCGACTTCGGCACGCTGATGGAGTGGGCCGATCGGCATCGCCGGATGAAGGTCCGCACCAACGCCGAAACGCCCGATGATTGCCGCATGGCGGTCCAGTTCGGTGCCGAGGGGATCGGCCTCTGCCGGACCGAGCACATGTTCTTCGACGCGCGCCGGATCAGCGCCGTGCGCCAGATGATCCTGGCCGAGGACGAACGCGGGCGGCGCAAGGCGCTGGCCCTGCTGCTGCCCGAACAGCGCTCGGACTTCGCCGAGATCTTCCGCGTGATGAGCGGGTTGCCTTGCACCATCCGGCTGCTCGACCCGCCGCTGCACGAGTTCCTGCCGCACGAGGATGCCGACTTCGAGGAGCTGGCCGAAGCGACCGGCTACGGTGCCGACCACCTCAAGCGCCGCGCTGGGGAGCTACACGAGTTCAATCCGATGCTCGGCCATCGCGGCTGCCGGCTCGGTATCACCTATCCCGAAATCTACGAGATGCAGGCGCGCGCGATCTTCGAAGCCGCGTGCGATGTCGCGGCGGAAGGCGGAGAAGCGCCGATCCCCGAAGTGATGATCCCGCTGGTCGCCAGTCGCCGCGAACTCGAGCTGCTGCGCGCGCTCGTCGACCGCACCGCGCAGGACGTCTTTGCCGAGAAGGGCCGCACGCTCGACTACCTCGTCGGGACGATGATCGAACTGCCGCGCGCCGCGCTGATGGCGGGCGAGATCGCCGAGGAGGCGCGCTTCTTCAGCTTCGGCACCAACGACCTGACGCAGACCACGCTGGGCGTCTCGCGCGACGACGCAGGGCGCTTCCTGTCGGCCTATGTCGAGCGGGGAATCTTCCCGCGCGACCCGTTCGTCAGCCTCGACATCGACGGGGTTGGCCAGCTGGTCCGGCTGGCGGCGGAGCGGGGCAGGGCGACCCGTCCGGACATCAAGCTCGGCATCTGCGGCGAGCACGGCGGCGACCCGGCGAGCATCGTGTTCTGCGAGGAAGTCGGGCTCGATTACGTGTCGGCGAGCCCCTATCGGGTGCCGATCGCAAGGCTGGCCGCGGCGCAGGCAGCGCTGCGCAGCTAGTCGTGCCAGCCAGCCTAATCCCTCCAACCGGTAAGCGTCAGGATTTCGAGAGTTTCCACGACCCGGCCGTGCCGGTCGGCATCATCGAGAAACGCCGTGCGGGCGCGCTCGAGCCCGGCCTTGGTGACTGGCGGAGTGACATCCGCCAGGGCACTTGTCAGCCCTTGGGTGCGCAAATCGGCGACGAGCGTATCGAGCGAGCCAAAGCGCAGGCGGAGCGTCCAGCTGTCGGCGACCTGCCGCGAGAAACCCGCGCGCTGGAGCAGGGCGGCACCCGAGCGGGCATCGACCGCCGGATGCAGCCGCGCCGCGGGGCGTTCGCCATCGGCGGCGAGCAGGGCAGCGCGCAGCCGCGGCAAGCTCCCCGCGCCGACGAGGTTGGCGATCATCACGCCGCCCGGGCCCAGCGCGTTGCGCTGGTGGATCAGTGCTCCGGGAAGGTCGTTCACCGTGTCGAGCGCGCCGAGGCTGGCAATCAGTCCGAAGCCGCCGACGGGGTAGGGCGCTTCCAGGTCGAGCGAACCCGGCTCCGCCACCGTCACGCGGACTCCCTTTCGCTCGAGCATCTTGCCGAGTTCGCCGGCGCCGGTCCCCAGGACGAGGGCGCGATCCGGTTCGAGCCGCATGAACTCGATCCGCTCGAGCGCGTCCTCGACCAGCGCATCGGCGAGCCAGTCCGCCGCTCCGCTGCGCTGCTGGAGCATTCGGGCTCGCTCCGCCCGCGCTGTCATGCGCCGAGCGCTGAATATCTCGGGTGGCAGGTCGCGAACCATCGGACCGTCCCTGCTCCTGCAAGCGCGCGGTGGCAAGGGTGAGCGTGGCCGGGACCTTGCGCGAGGGAATCGCCCCGCTGGTCGACCTCGTATACCCTCCGCGATGTCCGTTGTGCGGTGCGGCCATCGGTGCCCAGACCGGACTCTGCGCCGCGTGCTGGAGCGAGTTGCGCATACCGGGTGAGCCTTCCTGCGCGCGGTGCCGCCGCCCTTTCGGCGAAATCGACCCCGGTGAGGGCGCGGTCTGCGGGCCATGCATCGCCGACCCGCCGCGCCACGACGGGATCGCCGCGGGAACGCTTTATGGCGAGGGGTCGCGCAAGCTGGTGCTTGCATTCAAGCACGGTCGGCGGATCGCGCTGGCGCCGATGCTGGCGCGGCTGATCGTCGCCCGCCTGCCGAAGCTCGAAGGCGAGTGGATCGTCGTCCCGGTTCCGCTGCATCGCTGGAGGCTGTGGACGCGCGGGTTCAACCAGGCTGCCTTGTTGGGAAGGGAGGTCGCGGCGATGACCGGGGCGACACTGATCGTCGACGGCCTCATGCGGACGAAACGAACGCCGGCGCTGGGCGGTCTCGGCCGCAAGGCGCGCAAGAGGACACTCTCGGGTGCCATAACCGTCGATCCGCGACGCGCCGAAAGCCTAAAGGGTGCGCAGGTCATCCTTGTCGACGACGTGCTTACCAGCGGCGCGACGAGCGACGCATGTGTAGCGGCGCTCAAGCGGGCGGGCGCGGCAAAGGTGGTGGTGGCGTGCTTCGCCCGGGTGCTCGACGAAGTAGACGGGTCCCGGGCCATAAACGAAACGCCCGGGGCCGAGACCCCGGGCGCACCGTGACGAAATTATTTGGACTTTCGGCTACCACCCCCTTCGGCAGCCTGGGTCCGATCCCTCATCGTCTGCTTCCGGAGTCGCGGAATGCGCGTTACTTCCTTCGGCGGTCCCTGAACCTGGCGCTCTTCGGCACCGGCGTTCCGGTTCGCTGCCCCTTCGGACTGCGAGGCGATGTGTCTCATTGATGCTGCGTTCATCAAAGCGACATCTTGCGCGAAGGCGGATTTTGAAAGAGGGCTGTTGTTATCGTGCAACAAACACCCGACAAACCCTCCGAAGCGCCCGAAGCGCCTTTCACGCCCAAGTTCGACGCCACCGGGCTGCTCACCGCGATCGTGGTCGATGGCGATAGCGGCGCGATCCTCATGCTCGCGCACATGGACAAGGAAGCATTGTCGAAGACGCGCGAGACGGGCTTGGCCCATTTCCATTCCCGCTCGCGCGGTCGTCTGTGGATGAAGGGCGAGTCTTCGGGAAATACGCTGCGCGTGGAGCGCATTCTCGTCGACTGCGACCAGGACGCGCTGGTGCTCGAATGCCGACCAACAGGCCCGGCCTGTCACACGGGGGCGATAAGTTGCTTCTACCGCGAGCTTGACGGCGACGTTCTCCGGTCCGTCAATACTTGACGCAAACGTAAAGTAAGGGCTATCCGGCGGGCATGGTCGAACCCGCCCGCAAGCCCGATTCCGCCCATCAGGGCGCGCACATCGATCGCCCCGACCTGCTCGAGCGCGAACAGTTCTCGATTTCGGACCTTACCGAGGAATTCGGCTGCACCGCCCGGGCGCTGCGCTTCTACGAAGACGAGGGCCTGATCGCTCCGCGTCGTGTCGGTCTGGCCCGGATCTACTCGAAGCGCGACCGCGCCAGGCTCGCATGGATCATGCGCGCCAAGAACGTCGGATTCAGTCTCGGCGACATTCGCGAGATGATCGACCTGTACGATCTCGGCGACGGGCGCGTCGAGCAACGCCGCTTCACCATCGAAAAGTGCCGCGCGCACATCGCCAAGCTGAAACGCCAGCGCGATGACATCGATTCGGCCATCACCGAGCTCACCGAGTTCGTCGCGCACGTCGAGCGCGTCGTCGACGAAGGATAACGAGGACCTTTCATGCCCATCTACAACGCCCCGACCCGCGATACGAAGTTCGTCGTCAACGAGGTTCTGGACCTTCCGAGCTATGGCAACCGGCCCGGCTTCGAGAGTGCGACTCCGGACCTGATCGACACCGTGATCGACGAGTGCGGGAAGTTCTGCGCGGAAGTGATCGCCCCGCTCAACCAGGTGGGCGACAGCGAGGGTTGCACCCGGCATCCCGACGGGTCGGTCACCACTCCGACGGGCTTCAAGGAAGCGTTCAACCAGTACGTCGAAGCGGGCTGGTCGACGCTCGCCGCGCCGGCCGATTTCGGCGGGCAGGACATGCCGCACGTCCTCGGCTTCGTGCTCGAGGAGTACGTCTCGTCGGCCAACCAGTCGTTCGGGATGTATCCCGGACTCACCAACGGCGCGGTCAATGCGCTGCTCGCCTTCGGCAGCGACAAGCTGAAGGAGACCTATGTCTCCAACATGATCGCCAACAAGTGGCTCGGCACGATGAACCTGACCGAGCCGCACTGCGGAACCGATCTCGGCCTCATCCGCACGAAGGCCGAACCGCAGGCCGACGGAAGCTACTCGATCACCGGGACCAAGATCTTCATCTCGGCCGGCGAGCACGACCTGACCGAGAACATCATCCATCTGGTGCTCGCGAAGACGCCGGGCGCTCCCGAGAGCAGCAAGGGCATCAGCCTGTTCGTAGTGCCCAAGATCCTCGTCAACGACGACGGCTCGCTGGGTGAGCGCAACGCGGTCCAGTGCGGTTCGATCGAGCACAAGATGGGCATTCACGGCAACTCGACCTGCGTCATGAACTATGACGGTGCGAAGGGCTGGCTCGTCGGCGAGGAAATGCGCGGCCTCGCGGCCATGTTCGTGATGATGAACGCCGCGCGCCTCGGTGTAGGCATTCAGGGCCTCTCGCAGGCGGAGATCGCCTATCAAAACGCCGTCGCCTATGCGCGCGACCGCCGTCAGGGCCGCGCGCTGACCGGCCCGGCCGAGCCCGACCAGAAGGCCGACAGCATCATCGTCCACCCCGACGTGCGGCGCATGCTGATGGACGCCAAGGCTTTCACCGAGGGCATGCGCGCCCTTTACCTCTACGCTTCGCTTCAGGTCGACCTGACCCACAAGGCGGAAACGGAGGAGGAGCGCACGCTGGCCGACGACCTGCTCGGTCTCCTGACCCCGGTGATCAAGGGCTACGGCACCGACAAGGGCTATGCCGTCGCGACCGATATGCAGCAGGTCTTCGGCGGGCACGGCTACATCGTCGAGTGGGGCATGGAGCAATACGTCCGCGATGCCCGCATCGCGATGATCTACGAAGGGACAAACGGCATCCAGGCGATGGACCTTTGCGGGCGCAAGCTCGCGCACAAGGGCGGCGCGGCGATCCAGGCCTTCTTCGCCCAGGTCGACGAGGAAGTGGCCGGTGCCGAGGGCGAACTCAAGCCTCTCGCCGATGCGCTGGCGAAGGCGGTCGGCGAACAGAAGGCCGCGACGATGTGGTTCATGCAGAACGCGATGGCGAACCCGAACAACCTCGGCGCGGGCGCGCATCACTACATGACCATAATGGGCGTGGTCACGCTCGGCTGGATGTGGCTCAAGATGGCGAAGGTCGCGGCCGCGCGGCTGGCGGAGGGCACGAGCGAAAAGGCCTTCTACGAGGCCAAGCTGACCACCGCGCGCTATTTCTTCGAGCGTTTCGGTCCCGACTGCGGTGCGCTGCGCCGGAAGATCGAGGCGGGTGCCGAGGCGATGATGGCGCTCGACGAGGACATGTTCCTCACCGCCGCATGATCCGATGACGACGACGGCCATCCGCACCGCCACGCCGGACGATGCGGAGGCCGTTGCCGCGATTTACGCACACCACGTGCTGCACGGCACCGCGAGCTTCGACACCGAGCCGCCTCCGGTACATTTCTGGACCGAGAAGATCGGTGCGATCGTTTCGCGCGGGTGGCCCTTCCTCGTGGCGATGTCGGAAGGCGCGGTGACGGGCTACGCCTACGCCAGCCAGTTTCGCGACCGACCCGCCTACGCGCACACGTGCGAGGACAGCATCTACATCGCTCCCGACCGGGTGGGCCAGGGCGTCGGCACAAGCCTGTTGGCCGCACTGATCGATGCCGCACACCATTGCGGGTTCGAGCAGATGATCGCGGTCATCGGCGGTGCCGAACCGGCGAGCGTCGCGCTCCATATGAAAGCGGGGTTCGAGGAAGCCGGCCGGATGCGCGGCGTGGGCCGCAAGTTCGGGCGGACACTCGACACCCTCTACATGCAGCGCGCGCTCGGCTGACCCGTCGACGTTATCGGAGCTTCGCGCCCGATCCGGTCCATTTCGCCACGACCTCTGCAATCGGTGGATGACCGCTGCCCACGGGGGAAGGCTGGTGGTGAACCGACAGCACCGTCGCGTAATTTTCGGTCCCGTCCCGGATCACCTGAAGGCGATCGGCGGGCGAGGGCAGGGCGACGAAGTCGAACTCGCCCCAGTCCTCCGACACGGCCCCCGTGCCGCGCACCATGATGATCCGGCAGCTTGGCATCGGGTGCATGGTAGTCGCCCCGGCCAATGAGGCAAGGGTCGACCACCGGACCAACGAGCCGGGTTAACTTCGCAACCCGGTGAGCGACCCGACGACGCTCTGCCGGGTCGGGCTCCCGATCACGAAGACGATCCCGATCTGCCGCGCGCGGGGGCCGAACATCGCACCCGCGAACGTCCCCGTGTAATCGGAATCGGGGCTTTCGGCGGTGCCCTCGAAACGACCGGTCGAGGGCACGTAGGTGCCGCGCAGCCGTACGTTGATCCGCACAGGCTGATTGCCACCCACCGTCGAACCCTGGACGAGCGGCAGGTCGAGCACGAAGTTTGTCGCGCCAAAATCGAACACTGCATCGGCCGTCGTTCCGAACCCGCCCGCTCCGTCGCGAGTTGGCGATGTCGAGATCGCCGTAAAACGGTACCCGACCTGCCCGCTGGAAGGGAGGTCGCCTGCGATCGTCGTTGCGCCTCCGATGGCGTAGCGGTCTGCCTTCACGCGTCGTCCTGTACCATCGCTGACATCGTAATCGCGCGCCTGTCGCACGAGCAGGATTGATTCGCTCGATACCAGGCTGGCGGTCGATGTCGTCGCCGACACGGTAAGCGTTTCATCGACGTAGGGTGTGTTCTGCAGGAGTCGCCACTGGCGCCCGCCGACCGTCTCGCTCGCCAGCAGGTTCGGGCCGAAGCTGGACACCGCCCCGCCGTAGTCGAGCGCGATCATTTCGCTCGCCCGGTTCCATGACAGGAACTGGTCCACGGCGCGCGCATCGACCGATCGACCCTCGCTCGACTGGACGAATTGTCCGGCCGAGATCGTTCCGACCCGCTCGACCGCCGCCGCAATGAGTGCATATCGGAAGTCGGCCGAGAAATCGTACACCGGCTTGTAGGTCGCAGCGGGGGTCGGTGTGGGCGATGGAGAGGGGCTAGGCGAGGGCGAGGGCGCGGGCGTGACGGCCACTGGACCCGTCGATTCGCCGGACCCGCCTCCACACGAAGCGAGCAGGACGGATGCCCCCAGGAGAAGGGCGGAAGACAGGTTCTTCATGAGTTGCGACTCCGGAAAAGGTGCCGCGATTTCCTAGCTTTGCGAGCCGAAAATTGGATTAACGCACTAAAGGAGTCGCATCTGGCCGCCTGTTTCCGGTGGCCGGAATTTCGTGCAGTCGAGCTCGAACCGTTCCTTGCCGATCCCGGCCCTTTTGCAGGCGAGGGCGAAACGTGCGCGGAAGAGGTCCGCCCAGACCCCCGAGGGTTTCATGCGGGTGAAGAAATCCGGATCGTTGTCCCTGCCGCCGCGGATCGAGCGGACGATCCCCATCACCTTGTCGCCCCGCTCGGGAAAGTGGACCGAGAGCCACTCGAGGAACAGCGGCGCCACCTCGTGCGGCAGGCGGAGCGGAATCCAGCCTGCCGAGCGGACTCCCAAGGCAGCTGCGCGGGCGACGATGTCCTCCATGAAACCGTCGGTGATGGCGGGGATAATCGGCGCGACCGAACAATGTGCCGGCACCCCGGCCTCGACCAGCCTCCCAAGGGCGGCAAGGCGCTTGGCGGGGGCGGCGGCGCGTGGCTCGAGCTTCCCCGACAGCTTCGGATCGAGCGTCGTGACCGATACGCAAACCGCGACAAGACGCCGCCTGGCCATCTCGGCGAGGATATCGAGATCGTCGATGACCCGGTCGGACTTGGTCGTGATCGTCACCGGATGGCGCGCGTCGAGGCACACCTCAAGAACCTGCCGGGTGATGCGATAGCGCCGCTCGATCGGTTGGTAGGGGTCCGTGTTGGTCCCCATCGCTATCGGTTTCGGCCGGTAGCGCGGCTTCGCCAGCGTTTCGCGCAGCAACCGCGCCGCGTCGGGCTTGGCGAACAGCTTCGTTTCGAAGTCCAGTCCGGGTGAAAGGTCGTGGTACGCATGGGTTGGCCGCGCAAAGCAATAGACGCACCCATGCTCACACCCGCGATAGGCGTTGATCGAGCGGTCGAACGGGATGTCGGGGGACGTGTTGAAGCTGAGGATCGTCTTGGGATTCTCTTCGGTGACGGTAGTGCGCAGCTTCACCGGTGGCCCGTCGAGCGCCTCCATATGGTCGCGCCAGTCGCCGTCGATCTCGCGCGTTGCCAGGCCGAAACGCGTCGGCACCGCCGAACCCTGAGCGCCGCGGCCAGCGATTTCCGGAGCGAGTCGCCGTTCCATGCATGAGAACATACATGGAACAACCCGGGTGATCCAGCTACGCGGAGCCAGAGTATTCGGGGGCGGCCTGCGATAGTTCGGTAGTGTCGCGGCCCGGAACCTCGGGCCTGACCCCACGGATGTCGAACGCACCGACCATGCCACAGGCCATGTGCCAGCTCAGTTGTTTGGAGTAAGCGCTGCGGAGCCTGTGGCCGGGAGCCGAAATGCCGGGGCCCGGTTCGCGCGTTTCGAGCCAGCGGATCAAACGGGGCAAGGCCGAAGCGGCCTCTTGCACGAGCGCGCGACATGACCCTTCATCGTGGACAAAGTGCGCATACTCGAAACCGCCGACGCTCCGGGACACGACCGACCGGTCGAGCAGGCACAAGTCGATCATTCGTTCAACCGATGCGCGATCATCGAAGTTGGTGTGAGCGAACCGCAATTCCGTTTCGGGAATGATCTTTCCGTCCCAGTGTTTGAACGGACCGCGCGGCGCACGCGCTCCCTGGAACGCGAACGATCCGCCGTATTTGGCTGTCGAGAACCAGACGAAATGCAATTCGTCCCTCCAGGTCCGCTTGAACTCGGGATACGGTCCGGAGAAGCCGCAAGCCGAGAGTTGCGGCTCCATTACCTCGCGAATGGCCTTGCGCACGAACCGGTTGCTCGGCCGCGCCGCCATCAGGATTCCTGCAACCTCGGCATAAGGTCCACGAAGTTGCAGGGGCGGTTGCGGCTGTCGAGTTGCTCGGCGAGGATGCCGTCCCAGCCATCCTTCACCGCGCCGTTGGAGCCGGGCAGCGCGAAGATGTAGGTTCCGCGCGCGACGACCGCCATCGCGCGGCTCTGGACAGTGCTGGTGCCGATCGATCGATAGCTGATCATGCGGAACAGCTCGCCGAAGCCGGGGATCTCCTTGTCCTTCACGCGGTCGAGCGCCTCCGGCGTCACGTCGCGGCCGGTCAGGCCGGTCCCGCCGGTCGTCACGATGGCATCGACCTGGGGGTCGTCGATCCACGTATTGAGGCGATTGGCGAGGATGGTCGCATCGTCCTTTTCGATGGCACGAGCGACCAGCTTGTGGCCGGCGGACCGCACACGCTCGGCAAGGATGTCGCCGCTGGTATCGTCGGCGACAGTGCGGGTGTCGGAAACGGTCAGTACGGCGATATTGATCGGCCTGAACGGCCGGTCGGGATCGACCGCCATCAGCGGTTGCTGCTCAGGCGAACTGCTCGCGCACCCGAAAGCTCGGGGAAGGTCGGCCACATTCCCTGCGCCAGCGCCTTGCGACTTTCGGAACCGACGCCTGCCTGCCGCTCGTACATCCAGTAGTTGCGCATCACGATGCCGACGTAGCCGCGCGTTTCCCAATAGGGGATGCTTTCCATGTAGAGCAGCGGATCGCCCTGGTCGTTGATCTCGCTGTTCCAGCGGGTGATCGGGCTGAGACCTGCGTTGTAGGCCGCCATGATCTTGGGAAGCAGCCCGCCGGTCGCCGCGCTGTCGCGCAGCATCGAAAGGTGTCGCTGGCCAAACGCCAGATTGACCTCGGGCTTGTTAAGATCGCTCGGGCTGCCGCTGTAACCAAGGCTGCCCGAGTGGTCTTTCGCCGCTGCAGGCATGATCTGCATCAGCCCGCGCGCGCCTGCGGGGCTGACGGCGCCGGCCTGAAAGCGTGATTCCTGCAGCGCGTGCGCAAAGGCCAGCGCCGGGTCGACCTTCCAGCCGTTCGAAGGCTGCCAGCGCGGCGCCGGATATCGCAGTGCGTATTCCGCCCGGGCTCCGCGCGGAGCATTGGCCGACATCCACAACTGGGTCGACGGCAGACCGAGTTCGCGCGCAAGGCGGCTCAGGGCGTCGTATTCGCTCGCCGGGCCGATCCGGGCCTCGTGGCGCAGCACTTCGTCGGCAAGGGCATCGCGGCCGATTTCCGAAAGGGCAACCGCCGTGCGGACGTTGGGCTGATCGCGCAGCCGTTGCCAGTCGCCGAGATCGAAGTCCGCGGTGCGCTTTCCGCCCGGAAGCTCCTGCCCCAGGGCTTCGCGTGCCAGCATGCCGTAAAGCGTCTCGTCCATCCGGGCCGCGCCGCGCAGTTGCTCGGCGGCCTTTTCGGGCTGGCGGCAACGCACGTTCGCACGGCTCGCCCAGTAATAGGCGGCGGCATTGAGCTCGGGATTCTGCGCTGAGAGCGCCGCCCGCTGGAAAGCATCGGCCGCGCCTGCGCAGTCGTTCAGGCGCCACGCCGCAAGGCCGGCGGCCCAGTCGCCTTCGCCCACCCAGGCGCCGCTGCCGCCTTCGCGGACCGTGTTCGCCATCGCCAGGGCGGCGGCATCCTGATTCTCGATGTAATAGCTCCAGGCGACGCGCTGGCGCCATTCGGCCCGGGCTGCGCTCGACAGGGAAGCGTCGACACCGTCGAGTAGTACGCGAGCGCCGGACGGGTCGTCGTTCTTGATCCGCTCCAGGATGGCCGCCTTGACCGTCGCAGGCATCGTTCCGTCGTCGACCGCCGAGGGAAGAACGCGGCGCGGGGCGTAGCCCTGCGGGACGAGGCGTTGCTCGGCAGGCAGGCCGGGCATCGCGGTGAGACCGCGCTTGAGGCCGAGATTGGCGATCTGCTCTGCTTGCGGCAGGCTAGTGCCCTGCGACAGCCAGGCCTCGATCGCCGGCAGTTCGACTTTCGGGCTCGCGGCATCGAGGAAATATTCTGCGCGCGCGACCTGGTGCAGCGGCCCGTCCGCCTTCTCGGCGAACATCGCGTCGACGCGGGTCCAGTCCTTGGCGTCGATCGCCGAGAACAGCGACTTGTACCAGTCGCGCTCCGACTTGCTCAGCAGCTCGGGGACGTTGGTCGAATTGGCGCGGTTGCGGAAATATTCGGCGGCGCTGGAATTGGCGAGAGCGGGCGAGGCAAAAGTGCAGGCCAATGCGCTCGCGATGAGTACAGCTATCCGTCGGCTTCGCGCCATGTGTCGCTTTCCGTCCAATCCAGCCAGTGCTGCCAGAGACGCGCCCGGAGCTGCCCGTTACCGAGCAACCGTTCGAGCCCGGCTGCAAACAGCGAAGGAACCCTGCCGCCTTCATGGTTAAAGGAACGTAACTTTTGAGCGCCTTGCGCTGGATCGTGCCCGCAAAGCGGCAGGATGTTCCGTCCGAAGACCAACAGTCGCTTCGGGCGCACGAGGGCGACGTGGTGGGCGAGGAGTTCGCCCATGCCCTGTCGCTCGATCTGTGCCCAGTCGGCAAGCGGGGTGTGCCGGGGGAGGACCGCGGCCTTGTAGACCTTTTCGCCAGGCAGCCCGGCCGCGCGCAGGAACCCGTCGAGCAGCTTGCCATGCGGGCCGGACAGCAGCGTTTCCCGGTCCATCTCCTCGGGCATGGCGACAAGGACCATGAGGTCCGCTCCCGCTTCCCCGGCGGGTGCAATGCGCGGGGATAGGCCGCCTTCGTCGAGCGACGGTTCGGCAAGCCACCAACGCTGGAAAGCCGCGAGATCGGTCGGCCAGCTTTCGCGGGGGCCGCCGATGGTCGGCTCGAGCGCGATGGGCGGCACCTCGTCGGCGATCCGCCGCTGGGGAGCCTCTATTGGCTCCTCTGCTGCTGCGTCGGGATCGGTCAGCCACGCGTGCGGATCGTCGCGAAACACCGCGTCGACGCCCGCTTCGCGCCACCAGTCGAGCACGGCGGCAATATCACTGGCCAGGGGATGGGAAGCAGGCTTGTCCACGGGACATGGGTCTTGACCTGCCCCCGCGCTGCAATCAAGCGTTTCCCCGACATTCCAACGGGGAGCCGACAGGCAATGAGCGAACGCGAATCGATGCCGTGCGACGTGGTGATCGTCGGTGGAGGCCCGGCGGGCCTGGCCGCGGCGATCCGGCTGAAGCAGCTCAACGATGCACTCGAGGTCGTGGTGCTCGAAAAGGGCAGCGAGATCGGGGCGCACATCCTGTCGGGCGCGGTGGTCGATCCGAAGGCGCTCGACGAGCTTCTGCCCGAGTGGCGCGATAGCTGCCCGATGGCGCAGACCCCGGTCACCGACAACTGGCACTGGGTGCTCTCGAAGAATGGCAAGACGAGCCTGCCGCACCTGATGATGCCGCCCTTCATGTCGAACGACGGGTGCTACACCGGCAGCCTCGGCAACATGTGCCGCTGGCTGGCGGAGCAGGCCGAAGCGTTGGGGGTGATGATTTTCCCCGGCTTCCCGGCGGCTGAAATCATCATTTCCGAGGATGGAATCGTCAGCGGTGTCGTCACGCAGGACATGGGCGTGGCGGCGGATGGTTCGCACAAGCCCGATTATCAGCCCGGCATGGAGATCCACGCCAAGTACACGCTCCTCGCCGAAGGCGCGCGCGGCAACCTGACCAAGCAGATGAAGGCCAGGTTCGACCTCGAGGCGGATTGCCAGCCGCAGGTCTACGGGCTTGGTATCAAGGAACTGTGGGACATCGATCCCGACAAGCACGTTCCCGGCCGGGTGATCCACACCCAGGGCTGGCCCCTTTCCGAAAGCGAGAGCTGGGGCGGCGGGTTCCTCTACCACCAGGCGAACGGCCAGGTCGCGCTCGGGTTCGTCACCGCGCTCGACTACCGCAACCCGTGGGTCAGCCCGTTCCAAGAATTCCAGCGCTGGAAGCAGCACCCGGCGATCCGCGAATACCTCGAGGGCGGCAAGCGCGTGGCCTATGGGGCGCGGGCGATCAACGAGGGCGGCTGGCAGAGCGTGCCGAAGCTCGCGTTTCCCGGCGGCGCGCTGATTGGCTGCGCGGCCGGGTTCGTGAACGTGCCGCGCATCAAGGGCAGCCACACTGCGATGAAGAGCGGCATGCTCGCCGCCGAGAGCATCGTGGCGGCCATTGGTCGGGGCGAGGAAAAGACCGCGCTGATGGACTACGACGCGGCGGTCCGCGACAGCTGGATCGCGACCGAGCTCAAGCTGGTGCAGAACGCGCAGCCCGCGGTCGCCAAGTTCGGCGGCGACATCGGCACCGTGATCGCCGGCCTCGACATGTGGCTGCGCTATCTCAAGCTGCCGATCATCCCGGCGATGAAGCACGAGCCCGACTACGAGCTGACCGGTCGCGCCGACCTGTTCCCGAAGATCGCCTATCCCAAGCCCGACGGGGTGATCAGCTTCGACCGCCTGACCAGCGTCAGCTTCAGCTACACCAACCATGCCGAGGACCAGCCGGTCCACCTCAAGGTCAAGGACATGGATCTGCAGAAGCGCAGCGAGCTTGGCGTCTACGGCGGCCCCTCGCAGTTCTACTGTCCGGCGGGCGTCTACGAATGGCTGGTCGACGAGGCCACCGGCGCGCCGAAATACCAGATCAACTCGCAGAACTGCGTCCACTGCAAGACTTGCGACATCAAGGACCCCAACCAGAACATCACCTGGGTCACCCCCGAAGGTGGCGGCGGGCCGAACTATCCGAATATGTGAGTCATGAAGCGGCTCGCTCCCGTAGGAATCGGAGCACTCTTCCTTGGGTTCGGCAGCCTGTACGTTTGGTCGAAATTTGATCGCACTGCAGCGTATTCGGCGATCTGCGATGCAGGACTCCCAAACCTTTCCCGGCCCGCGGAAGTGAAGGCCGATGATCTTGGCTGTGTGGTCCTTGCACCGAAGGCGGTTTATGATGGTGTGCTAATTACCGGATTCGAAGCTTCCAATTTTTCCAGCGCAAATTTTCCCAGGAATTCCGGCAGTTTTTTTGAGCGCGACGATCTAAGAGCTTGGTTCAATTGCCCCGCAACCGGGTGTGGCAACGCGCTTAGGAAGCAATTGGATAACCGCTATCTCGATTCATGCATATTGGATGAACTAGACGGAATCGGGTTCGCGTCCATCCGAGTGGAAGGCTGGGTCACGCTGTCGGCGGATAGATTTGGGCATCTCGGTGCCTATCCGAAAGAGTTCTACGCTTCCAAAATACTGAAGGTCGGTCCGCCTCCCAAGTCCATCATCGATCGATGGATAGCTGGGTATCGAAGGGCCGAGCTTTGTGACGATCAATAGAATTCGTATCACGGAGAAATGTAGAGCGTAAGCATGCACGAAACCGCATTCGCCAAGATCAACCTTGCGCTGCATGTCCGGCGTCGGCGGGAGCATCCTCCCCGGAACGGGGAGGGGGACCACACGCAGTGTGGTGGAGGGGCACGTGCCGATGGCGGGACCTAGCGAGACTGTCCGCCGCGCGCGCAAGCTACGCGCCGAGATGTCGCCGCCGGAAATCAAGCTGTGGAATGTCCTGCGGGATCGTCCCGGCGGGTTTAAATTCCGTCGCCAACACCCAGCTGGGCAGTATGTGCTCGATTTCTACTGCGCATCAGTGAGACTGGCGATCGAGATCGACGGGTTCGCCCATGACAGCGCACGTGCTGCTGCGCGCGACGCTCGGAGATCGGAGTGGTTGCGGTCGCAGCATATCGCGACTTTGCGGGTTCCTGCCCGGGTTGTGCTGGATGATGTGGAGGCAGTTGTCGCGAGAGTCGTCGAGGTTTGTGAGCAGCGGGCTGCCGCGATGTCTCGCCAGAGGATTGTGCCCCTCCACCATCCTGCGGATGGTCCCCCTCCCCCGGTGGGGGAGGACGGGTGAACGAAACCGCATTCGCCAAGATCAACCTTGCGCTGCATGTCCGGCGGCGGCGGGGGGACGGGTATCACGAGCTCGAGACTTTGTTCGCGTTCGTCGATGCAGGGGACGGGCTGACCGCGCGCGCGGCAGAGCGGGACGAGCTAACAGTTATCGGCGAGTTCGCCCCGCAACTGGCTGATCCGTTTGGCAATATTGTCTCCAAGGCGCTCGGCAAACTGCCCCGGACAGGCGGGTTGGCGATCGCGCTCGAGAAGAACCTGCCAGTCGCCGCGGGGCTCGGGGGCGGGTCGGCGGATGCGGGGGCGGTGTTCCGGATCGTCGAGGCGATGCACGGGCTTCCAGACGACTGGCGCGAGCGGGCCGCATCGCTCGGCGCCGATGTGCCTGCCTGCGTCGAGAGCCGGATGTGTCTCGGCCACGGAACCGGCACCGAATTGTCGAGTGTTGACAACGATCTGGAGGGCACTCCTGTCATCCTCGTGAATCCGCGCCTGCCGCTCGCGACCGGGCCGGTGTTCGCCGGATGGGACGGAGAGGATCGCGGGCCGCTGCCCGATGGGCCAGCCTCGAAGATCGCCGCGGATGGGCGCAACGACCTCGAAGCGCCCGCAATCGCGTTGGTCCCGCAGATCGCCGAGGTCCTTTCGGCGCTGCGCGAGGGCGCGGCTCTCGCCCGCATGTCGGGTTCGGGCGCGACCTGTTTTGCGCTTTACGCCGACGAGCAGACGCGCGACGAGGCGGCGGAGCGGATCGCGCGCGATCATCCCGGCTGGTGGCAGATGAGCGGAAACCTGCGCCCATGATCAGCGAATGGCAGCCCTGGCGCCACATCGGGCCCGAGCCGCGCAGGCGCGGGATCGTGCTCATCGCCGATCACGCATCGAACTTCGTCCCCGACGACATCGTCCTCGGCATCGAACCCGCGCTCATGAACGACCACATCGCCATCGACATCGGCGTCGAAGGCGTCGCGGAGCGCATGGCGCGACGTCATGGCGTCCCCGCGCATGTCGCCTGCGTGAGCCGCCTGGTCTGCGATCTCAACCGCGACGAGGACGATCCGCGGGTCGTGCCCGCCAGCAGCGACGGGCACACGATCCCCGGCAACATCGGCGCGGACCTGGAGCGGCGGCTCGACCGATTTCACCGCCCCTACCACCATGCGCTCGCCGATTGGCTCGACCATGCCGATCCGGGACTGGTCATCTCGCTGCACAGCTTCACCCCGGCGCTCAAGAGCGCGCCCGCCAGCCGCCCGTGGGAGGTCGGCATTCTCTACAACACCGACGACCGCGCCGCCCGCCACGGCATCCGCCTGTTCGGCGAGGCGGGGCTCACCGTCGGCGACAACGAGCCCTATTCGGGCCGGGACCTCAACGCGACGATGAACCGCCATGCAGAGGCGCACGGCCGTGCATACCTCGGCATCGAGGTGCGGCAGGACCAGATCGATACCGAAGCGGGCCAGGCGCGCTGGGCCGCGCTGATCGCCGATGTCGCGGGCCGGGTGGCACTCATGCTTGAGGCGGCGTAAGGAAAAGGCGTTGGGTTTGGCGCGGCGGTTCGCCTAGGTCGGCCCCGACAGCCAAGGACCAGACAATGCCCGATCTCCGTTCGAAGACTTCCACTCACGGCCGTAATATGGCCGGCGCCCGCGGCCTCTGGCGCGCGACGGGCATGAAGGACGGCGATTTCGGCAAGCCCATTGTCGCAGTGGTCAACAGCTTCACCCAGTTCGTGCCCGGCCACGTTCACCTCAAGGACCTTGGCCAGCTGGTCGCCCGCCAGATCGAGGCTGCGGGCGGAGTAGCCAAGGAATTCAACACCATAGCGGTCGATGATGGCATCGCGATGGGGCACGACGGGATGCTCTATTCGCTGCCCAGCCGCGAACTGATCGCCGACAGCGTCGAGTACATGGTCAACGCCCACTGCGCCGATGCGATGGTGTGCATCTCCAACTGCGACAAGATCACCCCCGGCATGCTCATGGCCGCGATGCGCATCAACGTGCCGACGGTGTTCGTCAGCGGCGGGCCGATGGAAGCGGGCAAGGTCGTGGTGAAGGGCATGGAAGTCGCGCTCGACCTCGTCGACGCGATGGTTGCCGCGGCGGACGAGAAGTTCACCGACGAGGAGGTCGCCGAGATCGAGCGTTCGGCCTGCCCGACCTGCGGCAGCTGCTCGGGCATGTTCACCGCCAACTCGATGAACTGCCTGACCGAGGCGCTGGGCCTGTCGCTGCCCGGCAACGGCTCGGTCCTCGCCACTCATGCCGACCGGCAGGGCCTGTTCGAGCGCGCGGGGCGCCTCGTGGTGGCGCTGTGCAATCGCTATTACGGCGAGGGTGACGAGAGCGTGCTTCCCCGCAATGTCGCCAGCTTCGAGGCGTTCGAGAACGCCATGAGCCTCGACATCGCCATGGGCGGGTCGACCAACACTGTGCTCCACCTTCTCGCGGCAGCCCACGAAGCCGGTGTGGACTTCACGATGGCCGACATCGACCGGCTCAGCCGCGAAGTGCCGTGCCTGTGCAAGGTCGCCCCTGCGAAGAGCGACGTCCACATGGAAGACGTCCACCGCGCCGGCGGTATCATGGCGATCCTGGGCGAACTCGACCGCGCCGGATTGCTCCACACCGCGCTGCCGACGGTGCATTCGCCGACTATGGGCGACGCGCTCGCCGACTGGGATGTGCGCCTGACCAACAATCCCAAGGTGCAGGATTTCTACCGCGCAGCGCCCGGCGGCGTGCCCACCCAGACCGCCTTCAGCCAGGACAAGCGCTGGGAAAGCCTCGATACCGACCGCGCGAGCGGCGTGATCCGGTCCCGGGACCATGCATTCAGCCAGGACGGCGGGCTCGCGGTGCTCTACGGCAACCTCGCCAAGGACGGCTGCATCGTGAAGACGGCGGGTGTCGACGAGAGCATCGTCAGCTTCGGCGGGCCGGCCAAGGTCTTCGAGAGCCAGGACGCGGCCGTGGCGGCCATCCTGACCGACCAGGTCGTGTCGGGCGACGTCGTGGTGATCCGCTACGAGGGGCCGCGCGGCGGACCGGGGATGCAGGAAATGCTCTATCCCACGAGCTACCTGAAATCGAAGGGGCTTGGCGCGGCTTGCGCGCTGGTGACCGACGGGCGCTTCTCGGGCGGCACGAGCGGGCTCTCGATCGGGCATTGCAGCCCCGAAGCGGCCGAGGGCGGTACCATCGGTCTCGTGCGCGATGGCGACTGGATCGAGATCGACATTCCCAATCGCAGCATCCAGCTCGTGGTGCCGGACGAGGAACTCGCCCGCCGCAGGATCGAGCAGGACAATGCCGGCTGGTTCCCCGCCAAGCCGCGCCCGCGGGTGGTCTCTTCGGCGCTCCAGGCCTACGCCGCGATGACCACCAGCGCCGCGCGCGGGGCGGTGCGCGACGTCAGCCGACTCTACCGTTGATACGCATTCTGCCCGTTGTGGGTTTTGTGGCGCTGTCGGCTTGCAGCCGCGGCGAACCCCAACCTCAGGCGGCGGCCGACGCCACGCCCATTGCATGCGCCATCGGAGAAGCCTCCGATTTCGGGCGCGACTGCCTGGTCGAGAAAGTCGCGGGCGAGCAGGGGCCCGAGTTCGTCGTACGTCATCCGGACGGCAAGTTCCGCCGCTTGCGCATTGCCGAGAACCGCGGCGGCATGATCGCGATCGACGGCGCCGAGGAAGCGATCAACGAACTGGTCGGCGAGCCCCGGGTGCTGCAGGTCACCGTCGGCGCTGATCGCTATCGTTTTCCGGCCACGCTCGATGTCCAGTCCTGACCAGGTCCTGACCGCGGCCGAAATGCGCGCCGCCGAAGATGCGTTGATCGATGCGGGCACATCGGTCGACGAACTGATGCTGCGGGCAGGGCGCGGTGCCGCCGAGTGGGTCTGGCGGGTCGCGGCCGGTCGCCCGGTCACCGTGCTGTGCGGTCCCGGCAACAACGGCGGCGACGGCTACGTGATCGCGGAAACGTTGCGGGCCCGTGGCCTTGCCGTGGTCGTGATCGCGCCGGCCGAGCCGGGGACGGCAGCGGCCCGCACCGCGCGCGATCGCTGGCAGGGGCGTGTCGCGCAGGATGCCGCCGGGGCTCATGGCGGCGTTTTCGTCGACTGCCTGTTTGGATCGGGACTGACCCGCCCGCTTTCCGAAGAGCACGAGGCGTTGCTCGCAGAGCTTGCTGCACATCACGCGTACTCCGTCGCGATCGACTTGCCGAGCGGGGTGGCGACCGACGACGGTGCGCTTCTCGGCCGCGTGCCGCGGTTCGACCTGACTCTGGCGCTCGGGGCCTGGAAGCCGGCGCACTTCCTGATTCCGGCCCTGTCCCGCCTCGGCGAAAGTAGGCTGGTCGATATCGGGGTTGAGGCGTCGGCGAGCGCTGCGTCCGTCTATCCGCGGCCACGCGTCTCCGCGCCTGCGCGCGATGCCCACAAGTACACCCGCGGTCTCGTCGGAGTGGTCGCCGGCGCGATGCCGGGTGCTGCCCTGCTGGCGGCGGAGTCCGCCATGCGGGGCGGGGCGGGTTACGTGAAACTGCTGTCCCCCGTCTCGCACCCGGCCGCGCCCGCCGCCCTGGTTGTCGATCACGGCGATCTCGACGAGGTGCTCGCCGACGCGCGCTGGTCGGCCCTTCTGGTCGGTCCCGGGCTGGGCCGCGACGATGCGGCGCGGGAACGTCTCGAGGCGGCTCTCGCGCGGGGCGTGCCCACTGTGCTCGATGCCGACGCGCTGCACCTGCTCGACGACGACGCGCTCGAAGGCGTCGATCCGGCGCGTATCCTCGCGACCCCGCACGCCGGCGAACTCGCGCGGTTGTGTGAGACTTTCGGTATCGAGGGCGAGGGCAAGGTCGCCCGCGCCCGCGCCCTGGCGGGCCGAACCGGGATCACGATCCTCGCCAAGGGGCCCGACACAATCCTTGCCTCGGCGGACGGACGGCTTGCCTACTTTCCGCCGGCGCCGTCGTGGCTCGCCAGCGCGGGGACCGGTGACGTCCTTGCCGGGTTGGCGGCGAGCCGCCTCGCCATCTCCGGCGATCCGTTCAAGGCTGCCGGAGAAGCCGTCTGGCTGCATTCCGAGGCGGGCCGGATGGCGGGGCCTGCACTGACCGCAGACGATATGGTGTCCGCAATATCATCGGCTTACGCGCGATTCCTGTGAGCGTTTCCGAACCCATCGTGCGGATCGCCGCGAAGGGCGACGGGATAACGCCGAGCGGACGTCATGTTCCGCTGGCTGCACCGGGTGACGTCGTGCTGCCGGACGGCTCGGTGGAGGCGGGACCGCATCATGCCACTCCGCCCTGCCGCCACTTCGGCAAGTGTGGCGGTTGCCAGCTCCAGCATGTCGATGACGTCGCGCTGGCGTCTTTCGTGCGCGACCGGGTCCTCTACGCCGCGCGGTCGCAGGAACTGGAGCCTGAAATCCTCGGTGAAACCCACCTGTCGCCCCCGCGCAGCCGTCGGAGGGCTTCGCTCCACGCGCAACCCTTGGGCGCCAAGGTCGCCATCGGCTTTCGCGAGGCAGGCTCGCACCGGATCGTGGACCTGGCCGAATGCCACGTCCTGCGCCCGGAACTCTTCGCGCTGGTCGCCCCGCTGCGCCGCCTGCTCGGCCATCAGCGGGGGCGCTGGTCGGTCGACGTCGAGCTGACGCTGGCCGATCAGGGTGTCGATTGCGGCATCAGGGGCTTCGCCATGGAGGGTCTCGAAGCGACCGAGGCCGCGCTCGCGTTCGCGCAAGACAATGGCCTTGCCCGCCTGACGATCGACATGGGTTACGGAGCGCAAGCCGTGTGGGAGCCGCAGCCGCTCACGGTCACGCTCGGGCGAACGCCGGTGGCGCTGCCGCCGGGCGCTTTCCTCCAGGCGACGGCGGATGGCGAGGCCGCGCTTGTCGCCGCCGCACGCGAGTGGCTTGCCGGTGCCGATCCGGTCGCGGACCTGTTCGCGGGCCTCGGCACGTTCGCCTTCGCCCTCGATGCTCCGGTATCGGCCTTCGAGGCTGCGCGCGATGCGCACCTTGCCTGCCGCGCCGCCGCGGCGCGGGGCAAACTGCCCGTCGAAGCGCATCACCGCGACCTCTTTCGCAACCCGCTTCAGTCAAACGAGCTGGACCGGTTCGCCGGGGTCTTGCTCGATCCCCCGCGCGCCGGGGCCCGCGAGCAGGCGGCGCGTATCGCCGAAAGCGCGGTGGAACGGGTGGTGTACGTCAGCTGCAATCCGGCCAGCTGGGCGAAGGATGCGCGCACCCTTGCCGACGCGGGCTTTCGGCTCGCGGAATTGCGCCCGGTGGGGCAGTTCCGCTGGTCGACGCATGTCGAACTCGCGAGCCTGTTCGTGCGCTAGGCGCCCCTGAGCGCGGCCAGCAATTCCTTGCGCAGCCATTCGCGGGCATGCGGTTCGGCATAGGCGTGACTGGCGCCCTCGCAGATCCGGACGTCTGCGTCCGGTTCGATCGGGTAGCTCGCGCGGAAGGCCTGGGCGGTGCGGTCCGCTTCGGCGAGCAGGAAGCGGTAGGGCTTGGTCGAGGCATCGAGCCCTCGCGCCATGTCCTGCGCAAGCGAAGTGGCCTGCGCCTTCGGGCCGGCCGCCTTCACCAGTCCCCTTGCCAGCTTTCGCAAGTTCACTTCGCCCGTCACCAGTCGCACGAGTTCGCGCGGGTTTCTGAGTTTCTCGAGATAGCGCGAGCGGATCGCCTCGGCCGGCATCGCGCCGTCGTCCTGCTCGATCGTCCAGGGGTTCGACAGGACGAGCCCGTCGCACATGTCGCCCTGCATCAGCATCAGCGCGCTGGCCGCGTCGCAATTGCCGAACGCGACCACGCGGTTCATTGCCGGGACCATCGCCCGAAACGCCTCGATCGCCGCGCGAATGTCGTTGCCGCTTTTGCGGAAACCGCGGTTCTCGCCCTCGCTGTCGCCGATACCCCGGCGGTCGAATCTAAATACGGGAAAGCCTGCTGCCGCGATCGCTGCGGCGAGCCTGGCCTGCCCCGAAAAGGCGCCTGAGCGCACTTCGTTGCCGCCACTCACGATCAGCAGTCCGCTGGTCCCCGGTGCCGTGTCGAGCGTGCCCGCAAGCGTCGCCCCGCCGCAGGCGAACGTCAGGTGAAGCCGGCTCATGCGGCCAGCATCCCCATCGCGACGACCGCTGCGAGCGCATCGGCCTGGGCCGCGTCCTCGTCGGGTTCGGCGCGAAGCCAGAGGCCGGGGCCGCCCAGCGCCGATTGTTCGATCTCGGTCAGCACGCCATCGGGTTCGGCCGTCTCGAGCGCGCGGAACATCGCGGCGCCGATGGTCCATCCGGCCAGCTCGATCCCGTCCGTCCGGCCGATGTCCTGCAGGTCTTCAGTGCGTTCGGCATTGCCCGCTTCCCTGGAAGCAATGGTCCTGGCGCGCAGCATGGCGCGCAGAACCTGCCGCCCCCCGGTGGGCGCATATCGCCAACCGGGCAGGCCCGCCGGCGCAAGCAGCGCGCCCGCGCGGATTGTCAGCAGGTGCGTCGCCCGGAAATGCGCGGCCGCGGCGGCAGCGCCATCCCGCCAGACCTCAAGCGTCTGTTCGGGCAATTTCGCCTTGCTCTCGTTGCACCCCGGCAGGTCGGGCAGAACGCAGTCGATGCCGGACGCGTCAAGGCGCCGCATGACCTCGACCGTCTGCCGGCGGAGCTTGTTCGCTTCGTCGAACCATGCAGGCAGGACGAGCAGCCGGTGCGGTCGGTTGCGGTCGAATACCAGCGCCTGTTCGTCGTGCCTCCCGCCGTCGGGGGCAGGGCACGCCCAGTCCCTGAATTCGAAGGAGGTCACGTCGTTACGGCTTTGCCCTCGGCAAAAGCCAGCAGGCCGCCATAGGTCTCGAGCATCTCGCCATCGACGTCGTCATCGTCGATCACGATGTCGAGACGGTCTTCCATCTCGGTAAGCAAGCCCGCGACCGCCATCGAATCGAGTTCGGGCAGGTGCCCGAACAGGCCGGTGTCGGCGTCGAAGCCGGCGACGCGCTCTGCGTCGAGCCCGAGAACGTCGGCAATGATCGCCCGCAGCTTCGCGTCGATCGATGCCCGGCTGGGGGCGAGATGGTGGCCGTCAGTCATCCGGGCTGATCCCCCTCACGTAAACGCGCCGCGCCCTAGCGAGCGGATGCCCCGGGTGCAAGCACGCGCAGGGCGCGCTTGGCAAGGGCGGGCCAGGCCGCCGCTTGGCGAGGGTCGAGGCAATCGATCCGGAAACGCGGCCGATCGACCTCCATCCAGTCACGCTTGTATGGATCGTCGCCGGTGCCGAAATCGACCAGCTCCACCTTGTCGACGTCGATGACCCGTTCGAAGAGTGCCGCCGTGAGCGTCGTTCCGGCCGAGAGCGGTTTGGCGCTTTCGCGGTGTGCGAGCTTGTGGATGTAGGCTGTGCCGTTCTCGACCGTCCAGAACTGCGCGGCGACTGCTTGGTCCTCGGCGCGGGCAATGCCGAGGCGCAAGCGACCGGCCGCTCCCTCGGCCTGGGCGAAGGCGCGCAGAAGATCGGGATCGCCTTCCCCGGGCTTCCAGCTTTCCGCGTAGATTGCCTCGTATTCGGACCAGGCGACTGCGTCGAATCGGTCGTGAATCTCGACCGCGACCTTCTTCGCCTTCCGCTTGAGGGTGGTGCGCATCTGGCCGGGCCGTCCTGCCCAGTACTCCGAGAAGCTGCGCCCGTTCACGGGCATAACGTGGTTGTGGTCGCACCGGTCGACCGCGACATGCCAGCCCGCGGTGCGGAAGGCGGCTGCAAGCCGGGTCGCGCTGCCGTCCTCGTCGGGCACAGGCCAGAGTGTTACGCGGTGGCTATGTGCGCGGAGCGATCGGGCAACGGCGGCTAGCAGGACCGGATTGTCGCCGCGCGCACGCCACGTGAAGGCGTACCAGTTGCGCATCGGCTCGATCCGGCCGTTCGCCCTGGTCAGCATCAGCGTGGCGTCGCCGCATCGGGCCACGAGCGGCGGCAATCCCGCATCGGCGAGCAGCTCGAACCACTCGGCGCGATCGAACGGGCCCTCCCAAGGCGCACCTGCGGCTTGCAAGACGTTAACCGTGTCGTGATAGCTGACCGCGACCAAAGTGCTGTTGTCCCTCGGAGTAACCATGCCCCTTACGCTCGATCCCCGGCCCCGGCCGCTCGATCACCTTGCCGAAAGGGGCAGGGGGACCGCGCCGGCGCTGGTCTTGCGCGGCCGCACGCTTAACCATGAGGACTTAAGAACCCGTGTCGGTCAGCTTGCCGCGTGGCTGACGGGCCGCGCTGCAAAGGGCGATCGGATCGCGAGTTGGGCGGCCAAGGGCGAGTCGAGCTGCCTGCTGCCGCTCGCCTGTGCGCGGGCCGGGATGGTGCATGTCCCGATCAATCCGCTGCTCAAGCGGATGCAGGTCGCGCATATCCTGTCCGACAGCGGCGCGGTGCTGCTCATCGGAACAGCGGCGCGGCTCGCAAGTCTCGTCGAGGGCGATGTGCCCGAACACTGCGCCGTGCTCGCCGAAGAGGATTTGTGGGCAGAGGTCGAGGCTCACGATCCGCTCGGACCGTCGGAGCACGATCCCGACGAGATCGCCGCCATTCTCTACACCAGCGGATCGACCGGGAAGGCCAAGGGGGTGGTGCTGAGCCATGCGAACATGTGGCTCGGCGCGGTCAGCGTGGCGCATTACCTCGACATGGCGGCGGACGACGTAACGCTCGGCGTGCTGCCGCTGAGCTTCGACTATGGCCAGAACCAGCTCCTCAGCACGTGGTACGCCGGGGGATGTGTCGTCCCGCTCGACTACCTCGTCGCGCGCGACGTGGTGAAGGCGTGTGCGAAGCACGGGGTCACGACCCTTGCCGCCGTACCGCCCCTGTGGGTCCAACTAACCGAGATCGACTGGCCGGAAGAGGCGACCGGCTCGATGCGCCGCCTGACCAACAGCGGCGGCGCGCTGACCGAACCGCTGGTCCGGGCGCTCCGGCGCACCTTCCCGCAGGCACGCATTTTCCCGATGTACGGCCTGACGGAGGCGTTCCGCTCGACCTTTCTCGACCCGTCGCTGGTCGACAGCCACCCGACCTCGATGGGCAAGGCGATTCCCTTCGCCGAGATTCTCGTGGTGGGGGACCACGGCGACATCGCCGCCGACGGCGAGGAAGGCGAACTGGTCCACGCCGGCCCGTTGGTCGCGCTCGGCTACTGGAACGACGAGGCGCGCACGGCCGAGCGGTTCAAACCGGCTCCGCGGGCTTCGAGCTATGGCGGTATGGCCGTGTGGTCGGGCGACCGGGTGCGGCGCGAGGGCGACGGCCTGCTCTATTTCGTCGGGCGGCGCGACGCGATGATCAAGAGCGCGGGCAACCGCATCAGCCCGCAGGAGGTCGAGGATGCGGCTGTCGCCACCGGCATGGTCGCGGAAGCCGTAGCGGTCGGCGTGTCCGATCCGCGGCTCGGCCAGGCGGTGTGCCTTGCGGTGCGGCCCGCCGGCGATTTCGATGAGGAGGGCTTGCGCAAGGCGCTGGCAGCGGCTCTGCCGAACTTCATGCAGCCGCGCACCATCCGCCCATATGCCCAGATGCCGCGCAACCCGAATGGAAAGCTCGACCGCAACGCGCTCGCCGCGGAGCTGGCCGCGTGAAGCCGCTTGGGCCCATTCCGACGGGCTACGAGAGCCGCGACGGCGAACTCGCGATCGGAGGCAAGACCGCGCGGGAGCTGGTCGCCGAGGCCGGCGGCACGCCGCTGTTCGTCTATTCCAAGGCCCATCTCGATGCGCGGATGGCCGAACTGCGCGCGGCGATGCCCGAACGGCTGGCGATCCACTTCGCGGTAAAGGCCAACCCGTTTCGCCCGGTCATCGAGCACATGGCGGGCCTCGTCGACGGGTTCGACATCGCGTCCGGCGGCGAACTGGCGATGGTGACCGATGCCGGGATCGATCCCGCGCTGGTCAGCTTCGCGGGTCCGGGCAAGCGCGATGCGGAACTGGAAGCGGCGATTGCTGCGGGCGTCACCCTCAACTGCGAAAGCGAGAACGAGGCCCGCCGCGCGCTGGCCATCGGCAGCCGGCTCGGGGCGGCTCCGCGCATCGCGATCCGCGTCAACCCGGACTTCGAGCTGCGCGGCTCGGGCATGAAAATGGGCGGGGGCGCCAAGCCTTTCGGAATCGACGCGGAGCGGGTCCCCGCGCTGGCCCGCGAAGTGATCGCGGCGGGGGCCGACTGGCGCGGCCTGCACATCTTCACTGGCAGCCAGGCGCTCGATGCCGAGGCGATCGCAGAGACGCAGGGCAACGTCCTCGATCTCGCCGACCGGCTTGCGCGCGAGATCGGCCACGGCCCGCTGCCCAAGCTCAACATGGGCGGCGGCCTGGGTATTCCCTATTTCGCCGGCGATGCCCCCGTCGATCTTGATTACGTGGGCGAAGAGTTGTCGAGGAGGTTCGCCACGCTGCCCGAAACGCTCGAGACCACGCAGCTCTGTATCGAACTGGGCCGGTACCTCGTCGGCGAGGCGGGGGTTTACCTCTGCGAGGTCGTCGACCGGAAGGTAAGCCACGGCGAAACCTATCTCGTCACCGACGGCGGACTGCATCACCAGCTGGCCGCATCGGGCAATTTCGGCACCGTCGTGCGGCGGAACTACCCGGTCGCGATCGCCACCCGGTTTGGTGTTGAAGCTGACGAGGAAGCTAACGTCGTAGGGTGCCTGTGCACTCCGCTCGACCGGCTGGCCGACAAGGCCATGCTGCCGCGGGCCGACGTGGGCGATCTGGTCGCGGTCTTCTGTGCCGGCGCCTATGGCGCAAGCGCGTCCCCGGCGAATTTCCTCGGCCAGGGGTCGGCGCGCGAGATGCTGGTTTAACCATTCTCCTCGTGTTGTCCCGACGCGGGACCGCCCTCCAGAGGGCACTTCAAGCCTAACGGTATGTTCACCAATTTCGGCGAGGAAGCGGGCTGGTACACGCGCTTGTGCGGTGCGCCGGGTCGCTCCCGGCTGCGACATCGCATCGGCGCACCCGCGAATTCGAGGATGCATCGATGCTTGCCAACCTTTCTACCCGTTTCCTCGCGAGCACCGCGCTCGCCGCGCTGACGCTCAGCGGATGCGCCACGAACGGCGGTGGCAGCCAGCTTCCGCCGGCCTCGTTCGTCGCCATGCAGGAAGGCCCGGGCGAGGATTACGTGATCGGCCCGCTCGACGAACTGACCGTCAGCGTGTGGCGCAATCCCGAACTGTCGGCTGACAAGATCCAGGTGCGGCCCGACGGGCGCATCACCACCCCGCTCGTCAGCGACATGCCTGCGGTCGGCAAGACCCCGGCGATGCTGTCGGAGGACATCCGTCTCCAGCTGTCGCAGTACATCGAGGAGCCGCTGGTCAGCGTGATCGTGACCAATTTCGCCGGCACGTTCAGCCAGCAGGTTCGCATCATCGGTGCGACCGAAAAGCCGGCGAGCATCCCCTTCCGCGCCAACATGACCGTTCTCGACGCGATGATTGCGGTCGGCGGCCTCAGCGAATTCGCCGCCGGCAACAAGGCCAAGCTGATCCGCTTCGACAAGCAGGTCGGCCGCCAGCGCGAATACGGGCTGCGCCTCGGCGACCTGCTCAAGCGCGGCGAGAGCGAGGCCAACGTCATGCTCCAGCCGGGCGACGTCATCATCATTCCCGAAAGCATGTTCTGAGGGCCTGACCGCACATGAACGAGGTCTTCGAAGAACTGCGCGCGGCCGCCCATTCCGCCTGGGCCCGGCGCTGGCTCGTGCTCGGCGTCGCCTGGGGCGTATGCATGCTCGGCTGGATCGCCGTGGCGCTGATCCCGAATTCGTACGAATCGAAGGCGCGCATCTACGTCCAGCTCGACGACGTGCTGTCGGACCAGCTCAAGATCGCCAACGGCGGCGCGGACGAGATCCAGCGGGTCAAGAAGACGCTCGCGGGCGCGGTGAACCTCGAGAAAGTCGTGCGCAGCACCGATCTCGGCAAGGACATCGCCAGCCAGCGCGAGATGGAAAAGGCGGTCGCCAGCCTGATGGAGGACGTCAAGGTCGAGAGCGTCGAGGACAACCTGTTCACGATCACGGCCAAGGTCGGCAAGCGCAAGCTTTCGGACGCCGAGAATGCCCGGCTCGCGCAGACCGTCGTCCAGAAGCTGATCGACATATTCCGCGAAGAGAACATCGCCGGCAACCGCGGAGAGGTGGCCGACACGGTCGTGTTCCTCGACCAGCAGCTGGAGGAGCGGAAGGCCGAACTCGAGGCGGCGGAAGTGAAGCTGTCCGCCTTCGAAGCCGAGCATCCGGAACTCGTCGGCGGATCGACCGCGATCGCGGGGCGCCTTTCGGGCACGCGCCAGGAACTGCGCGGCGTGGAGGCCGACCTTGCCGCGGCGCAGAGCGCGCTGGCCGCGATCAGCGGGCAGCTCGCCGGTACGCCTCGCACGCTCGCGGGCGGCGGCGGCGACGGCAGTGCGCTCGGCCAGGCGCAGGCGCAACTTGCCGGACTGCAGGCGCGCGGACTGACCGACAGCCATCCCGACATCGTCGCGCTCAAGCGCCAGATCACGCTGCTCCAGCGCAGCGGGGGCGGTGCGGCGCAGGCGGGAACGCCGAACCCGGCCTACAGCTCGCTCGTTTCGATCAAGGCCGAGCGAGAAGCCAACGTGCAGGCGCTGCTCGCGCGCAAGGCCGCGCTGCAGGCAGAGATCAGCGGCGCGATGGCAGACCAGGCCAGCGAACCCGCAGTCTCGGCCGAAGCCAACCGCATCAGCCGCGATTATGAAGTCCTCAAGAAGAAATACGACGAGCTCCTCCAGAACCGCGAGGAGATGCGCCTGCGCGGGCAGGTCGAAAGCGAGCGTTCGAGCTTCAAGTTCGATGTCGTCGACCCGCCGACCACGCCGCGCCAGCCGGCCTCTCCCAATCGGCCGCTGCTGCTGTTCGGGGTGCTGCTTGCCGGGATAGCCGCGGGTGTCGGCACGGCATTCGGGCTGACCCAGCTCAAGTCGACGTTCTCGACCGCCGCGGGGCTCGAGCGTGCGCTCGACCTGCCGGTGCTGGGCACCATTTCCGAGACGCTGACCGAGCGCGCCAAGGCGTTGCAGGCCAAGCGGATGAAGTTGTTCTACGCCGGAAGCGGTGCGCTCGCCGGACTTTTCGTGCTCCTGCTGGGGATCGAGTTCCTCCAGCGCGGCATGGTCGCGTGAGGGGGCTGGCAGGATGACCGATCAGAGCAAGATTCCACTCCCCGGCGAACCCGGCAGCGAAGGCACTCGCGAAAGCTCGCTCCTCGAACGGGCCAGCGGCGCGTTCGGGCTCGACCCGTTCAGTCCGGCGAAGATGCCGGTTCGCCTCGACGAACCGCAGATGAAGCGCGCCAAGGCGGTGAAGCGCGATGAACCCGAGGCCGACGCTGTCGAACCGGTGCCAGTGTCGATGCCGGCGCCGGAGCCGAGCTTGCCGGTGTCCGCGCCGCAGCGAAGCATCGTCGCTCCCACGATCGTCGAACAGCCGGTGCGCTTTTCCGGGCCGCGCCACACGATCGACCGCGAGGTGCTCCTGCACAATGGCGTGATCGTCCCGGACGCCGCCACGACCGCGCTGCTGGAGGAATTCCGCATCGTGAAGCGGCAGGTGATCGCCGCGGCGCAGGCCGCGGGCGATGCAGCCGCGCGCCGCGTCCTCGTCTGCTCGCCTCATCCGGGCGAGGGCAAGACCTTCTGCGCGGTCAACCTGGCCATCGCGATGGCCGGCGAGCGCGACGGCGAGGTGCTCTTGGTGGATGCCGACTTCGGCAAGCCTTCGGTCCTTGCGACGCTCGGTCTCCCCACGGGGCCGGGCCTGATGGATGCACTCGCCAACCCGGCTATCAAGGTCGAGGATCTGGTGATCGCGACCGACATTCCGGGGCTGTTCGTGCTTCCGGCGGGCAGCCAGACCCATGCCGATAGCGAATTCCTCGCGAGTGCGCGCACTGCGGAAGTACTCGACCGCCTGACGCGCGGCGCGCCTGGGCGGATGGTCGTGTTCGACAGCCCGCCGGCGCTCGCCGCGTCGCCCGCGGCCGAACTTGCCAAGCACGTCGGGCAGGCACTGCTCGTCTGCCGGGCCGACCGCACCGGCCGCAGCGCGCTCGAGGATGCTGTCCAGCTTCTCGGCGCGTGCCCCGACATCAAGCTGCTGCTCAACGCGGCGCATTTCAGCCCGAGCGGACGCAAGTTCGGGAACTATTACGGGTACGGGGGGTAGGTCCGTGAACCGCAAGCTCATCCTGCTGGCCGGGGCCGCGACGATTGTCGCCATGCCGGCGCAGGCGCAGGAAGCGCAGCGCGGCGAAAGCCGCAAGACCGTGCGCGTCGATCCCTACATCGAGGCGAACCAGGTCTTCGCGGCCGAGCTCTCTCCGGGCGACGATACGGTGACCTATACCCAGGTCGCGGCCGGGGTGGACGTGAGCGTCCAGGGCCGGAACAACGGCGGCTCGGCATCGGTCCGCTACGAGCGGACCTTCGGCTACGACGACACGGTCTCCGACAGCTCCACGCTCAGCGGTATCGCGCGCGGCTACGCGAGCGTGGTTCCGCGCGCGCTGACGGTCGAGGCCGGTGCATTGGCGACCCGCACGCGGGTCGACGGCAACGGCGGTGCGACGCTCACCGCGCCGCGATCCGATCCTTCCGAAAGCAGGATCTATTCGATCTATGCCGGACCCAACCTGCACACGAGCGCGGGCGACGCGGAAGTCAATGCGAACTACCGGTTCGGATACACCCGCGCCGAGGCACCGGACGCGATCGTGGTCGCCCCCGGCGCGGCGCGGGTCGACGTGTTCGACGAGAGCACCGTGCACAGTGCCAACGCGCATGTCGGCCTGCGGCCCGGCGCACCGCTTCCGGTCGGCATCGGCGTCGGCGGCGGGGTTTACCAGGAAGACACCTCCAACCTCGACAGCCGCGTGCGCGACGCGCATGTGCGCGCCGACGTCACCGTGCCACTCGGGCCGAGCCTCGCGCTTGTCGGCGGCGTGGGCTACGAGGATGTCGAGATATCCAACCGCGACGCGGTGCGCGATGCGGGCGGAAACCCGGTCATCGGCGCCGACGGGCGCCTCGTGACCGACAAGGCGGGGCCGCGGCAAATCGCCTACGACGTTTCGGGTCTCATCTGGGACGTCGGCGTCGTCTGGCGCCCATCGAGCCGCACCGCGGCCGAGGCGCATGTCGGCAAGCGTTACGATTCGACGACGTACTACGGCAGCTTCGCCTGGGCGCCGGACAGCCGCAGCTCGGTCAACCTGTCGGTATACGACGGGATCACCGGCTTCGGCGGCCAGCTCACCAACGCGCTCGCTTCCCTTCCGACCGACTTTGCCGCGATCCGCAACCCGGTGACGGGCGATCTCGACGGATGCGTCAGCAGTGTCGAGGGCGGCAATTGCCTGACCGGCGTGCTCGGTTCGGTCCGCTCGGCGGTGTTCCGCGGGCGGGGTGTCGCGTTCAACTACTCGCGGCAGGTGGGCCGGATGACCGGCGGCTTCGGCGCAGGCTACGATCGCCGCAAGTTCATCGGCGCGCCGGGCACGGTCCTTGCAGCCGCCAACGGCGTGGTCGACGAAAGCTACTGGATCGCCGCGAGCATCAGCGGACAGCTCAGCGCCCGCGACAGCTTCACGGTCAATTCGCGCGCGCAGTGGTTCACCAGCGGCTTTGCGGGCGCGGGCGACGCGACCGTGCTCGGCGCCGCCGCTGCCTATCGGCGCTACCTCATCGAAGGCTTGTCGGCGAACGCCGCGGTCAGCGTGGACCGCCTCGACAGCGATGCCGGCCCCGACCTTTCCACCGCCGCGGCCCTCCTTGGTCTGCGGTACGATTTCTGACGACCGGAACGGATAGCGAGAGAAGACGATGTTCGACGATTTCTACGGTCTCACGGCCCGGCCATTCCAGCTGACGCCCGATCCGAATTTCTACTTCGAAAGCATCACGCACCGGAAGGCGCTGAGCTATCTCGGATACGGGCTCGCGCAAGGCGAGGGCTTCATCGTCATCACCGGCGAGGTGGGGGCGGGCAAATCCACCCTCGTCGCGCACCTCATGCGCAAGATCGACCCGAGCCAGCTGACCGTCGGACAGATCGTCACCAGCAACCTCGACGGCGAGGAAATGGTCCACGTCGCCGCGCAGGCGTTCGGCATCGAGGTGGAGGCGCACGACAAGGCGGCCGCCCTCGGCGCGATCGAGGCATTCCTGCAGGACGAGGCGCGCGCCGGTCGGCGCTGCCTGCTGGTGGTCGACGAATCGCAGAACCTCAGCGTCGAGGCGCTCGAGGAACTGCGGATGCTGTCGAACTTCCAGCTCGGCGCGCATCCGTTGCTCCAGACGTTGCTGCTGGGCCAGCCCGAGTTCAAGCAGGTGCTGGCCGAGCACGACCAGCTCGAACAGCTGCGCCAGCGCGTCATCGCCGCGCATCACCTCGAAGCGATGGAGCGTGAGGAGATCGAGCCGTACGTGACCCACCGCCTCCAGTGCGTGGGGTGGCAGGGCAACCCGGCGTTCGACCAGCGCGTGTTCGCCGAACTTCACGATGCGACCGGGGGCATACCCCGCCGCGTGAACCAGGTGATGAGCCGGCTCCTCCTGCTCGGCGCGGTCGAACAGCGCACGCGCATCGATTCGGTCATGCTGTCGTCGATCCGCAAGGAGATGCAGGACGAAAGCGCGTTCCCGATGGCCGCTCCCAAGCCGCTGGCCAGGATCGAGGCGGCGCCTGCGCCCGGCCCGATCAAGCACGCCTTCGTGCCGCCCCCCGCTCCGCGCGCCAGGGTCGAGGCTCTCCTAGCCGAGCGCGACGCAGAGATCGCCGAACTGAAGCAGGCGGTTTCCGAGCTCGGTCAGGCTCCGCTCGAAGATCGCTGGAGCGACCGACTTTCCGCGCTGGAGGAGCGGGTGGCGGAACAGGACAAGGCAGTGCGCCATGTCCTGTCGCTGCTGATCGACTGGCTCGAGGGCGACGCGCCGCGCGCTGCGGCCTGAAGGGAGCATTGCCGACATGGCGGTGCTGACCGTTCCTCCCCGCAAGATCATCAACGGCCTCTCGGTCGACGTCGAGGACTGGTTCCAGGTCGGCGCATTCGAGGACGTGATCTCGCGCGGCTCGTGGGACCGTCTGCCGCTGCGCGTGTCCGACAATGTCCTGCGGGTGCTCGACCTTTTCGCCGAGGCGGAAGCCAAAGCGACGTTCTTTACGCTGGGCTGGGTGGCGCAGCGCAACACGGAGCTCATGCGCCGGATCGCCGATGCGGGGCACGAGATCGCAAGCCATGGCTGGGATCACGCGCGGGTCCACACTCTCGACCGCGCCGGTTTCGGAGCCGATATCGCGAAGGCGCGCAAAGTCCTCGAGGACATTACCGGCGTGCAGGTGACCGGCTACCGGGCGCCGAGCTTCTCGATCGACCAGCGCACGCCATGGGCCTACATGGAGCTTGCCGAGCAGGGCTATGCCTACAGCTCATCGGTCGCACCCGTGACGCATGATCATTACGGCTGGCGCGACGCCCCCCGGTTCGCGTTCAATCCGCTGCCGTGGAGCGATCTGGTCGAGATCCCGGTGACCACGGCGATGCTCGGTGGCAAGCGCGTCGCCGCAGGCGGGGGCGGCTTTTTCCGCGTGCTACCCTATGCTTTCAGCCGCTGGGCGATCCGGCAGGTCAATCGCACCGAGCGTCGGCCGGCGGTGTTCTATTTTCATCCGTGGGAAGTCGACCCGGACCAGCCGCGCGTCCCGAATGCGCCGATGCGATCGAAGCTGCGGCATTACACCAACCTCGACCGCATGGCCGACAAGCTGCGCGCTCTGGTCCACGAGTTCGATTGGGGCCGGATGGACATGCTCGCGCACCGGGAGGCCTCGCGCGCGACGAGCCTTGCGGCATGAATGCCCCGTTCCTCGCAGCCGAGACGATCGCGCTGGCAGACTTGCGCGATGCGCGCGAGGCGGCACGCATCGAGCGGTTTGTCGCGGAACTGGGCGGCACGCCGTTCCAGAGACCCGCATGGCTGTGCGCCATAGAGCGGGGGACCCGCCAGCGTGCCCTTGGCCTGGTGGCTGAAAACCATGCCGGGCTGACCGGCTGGCTGCCGCTGACCGAGGTCCATTCACCCCTGTTCCCGCGCGCCCTGGTTTCGAGCGGCTTTGCCGTTGCCGGGGGTCCGCTTGCCACCTCGACAACGATCGCACGCAGGCTGTGCCGCGCGGCCGAGGAACTTGCCGTCCGCCGGGCCTGCGCTTCGGTCGAACTGCGGGGCGGCGAGGCCCCGACCGACTGGACGGTGCGGAGCGACAGCCATGCCGGCTTCGCCGCGCGGCTGGCTCCGGACGACGAAACGCAACTGCTGGCCATCCCGCGCAAGCAACGCGCCGAGGTGCGCAAGGGGCTGGAGCGTGACTTCGCGGTCGAAATCGGAAGCGCGGAGCGCGATCGCGCGGCGCATTACGCGGTCTACGCGCAAAGCGTCCGCAACCTCGGCACCCCGGTCTTTCCGCGTTCGCTGTTCGATGCCGTTCTCGACGCGCTCGATGCGGACATCCTCACCCTTCGGCTCGATGGCGAGCCGGTTGCCAGCGTCCTCAGCCTTTACCACGACGGCGTGGTCATGCCCTACTGGGGCGGCGGCACATTCGTCGCGCGCGCGACCCGCGCCAACGAGCGCATGTACTTCGAACTGATGCGGCACGCGCGGGAGCGGGGGTGCCGCACGTTCGACTTCGGGCGCTCGAAGACCGGCAGCGGGGCGTTCGCCTACAAGAAGAACTGGGGCTTCGAGCCGCAGCCGCTGGCCTATTCCACGTGGACGGCGCCGGAGCACGAAGCCCGCGATGTCGATCCGACGAGCGACGCCTATTCGGCGAAGATCGCGCTTTGGAAGCGCCTGCCGCTCGCCGTCGCCAACCGGCTGGGTCCGCCGATCGCACGCGGTCTCGCGTGATGGGCGAGACGCTTTTCATCGCGCACCGGATCCCGTTCCCGCCGGACCGCGGGGACAAGATCCGTTCGCACCATCTGCTGAAGGCGCTGGCGGCGCTCGGACCGGTTCACGTCGCGACGCTGGGCGAAACCGAGGCCGATTTCGCTGCCGAGCCGCTGCTCGCGGAGGTCGCGGCATCCCATTGCCTCGCCCGCAGGCCGATGAACCTGCCGCTCGCAGGTGTGCGCGCCATCGCCAGCGGCAAGCCGGTGAGCCTGACCGCGTTCGACAGTGCTGAATTGCGCCGGTGGATCGCGCGCCTGCTCACGACCCGGCCGATCGAAACGATCTTCGTATTCTCGGGCCAGATGGGACAGTACGTGCCGGATGGTTTCGCGGGGCGCGTGATCGTCGACCTGTGCGACGTCGATTCCGCGAAATTCGATTCGTATGCCGCCGAGCGCTCCGGCCCGCGCGGGTGGATCGACGCGCGGGAAGGGCGCCTGCTCGCGCAGGAAGAAACACGCCTCGTGAAGCGGTCCGACGCCACGCTGCTCGTCAGCGTGGAAGAGGCGGCCCTGTTGCGCTCGCGCATCGGCAGCGACGATGCCCGGATCATGGCCGTCGGCAACGGTATCGACACCGATTTCTTCGACCCGCAGGCAACCGAGCCGCACACGGCGCTCGTGGCGGAGGCGGGGCCGCACTTCGTCTTTACGGGACAGATGGATTACGCGCCCAACGTCGCGGCGGTGATCAGGGCGGCCCGCTCGATCATGCCGCTGGTCCGTGGCTGGCACCCGCACGCCTGCTTCCACGTCGTGGGCCGCGCGCCCAGTGCGGAAGTGCGCGCGCTCGACGGCATCCATGGCACACGAGTCTGGGGCGAAGTGCCCGACGTGCGCCCGTTCCTCGCCGCGGCGGACATCGTGCTTGCGCCGCTCTCGATCGCGCGAGGTGTCCAGAACAAGGTCCTCGAGGCGATGGCCATGGCACGGCCGGTGGTCATGTCTCCGGAGGCCGAGACCGGGATCGGCGGGCGGGACGGGGTGACCTATGCCGTCGCCAGCGACGACGTGCGCATCGCGGAGGCCGCGCAGTTGCTGCTTGCCGACGGGCCCCGCGCCTTGGCGATGTCCGCGGCAGCACGGCGGTTCGTGGTGGCCGAGAAGAGCTGGCAGGCCGCGCTCGCCCCGCTTTCGGGCCTGGTCCGCAGCCTAGGGGTAGCCCGCGATGCGGCGTGACCTCGCCGTTGCCCCTGCGCTAGCCGGTCTCCCTCCGTGGACAGCAGTGGCTCTGCGCATCGCAGCGGCCTGGGCAGTGCTCTTCATCGTCACGTTCCCCGAGTGGCGCGCGATGGCGCACCAGTGGTGGAACATCGACACCTACAACCATGTGCTGCTGGTGCCGCCCATCCTCGCATGGCTGGTCTGGCTGCGGCGCGACGAACTGGCACAGCTGGCGCCCCGGTCCTGGAGCCCGGGCCTCGCCTGGCTTGGAGCGGGACTGCTCGTATGCCTTGCCGGCCGGGCCGCCGACATCAACCTTGTCGCCCAAGCTGGCGCGCTGATGGCTTTTCAGGGCGCGGTTCTGGGCCTGGTCGGCCTGCGTGCGGCGCTCGTCATGGCACTCCCGCTCGCCTACTCGGCATTCTTGGTGCCGTTCGGCGACGAACTGATCCCCGCCTTGCAGCATCTGACGGCCCGGATCACGATTGCCCTGACCCAGTTGTCCGGGATCCCGCTATTGGCCGACGGGCTGACCATCGACACCCCCGGCGGCAAGTTCGTCGTGGCCGAGGAATGCTCCGGCGTGAAGTTCCTCGTCGCGATGATCGCGCTGGCAGTGCTTGCCGGTTGGACCGGGTTCACCCGCTGGCGCCCGCGCATCCTGCTGGTGGCAGGCGCGGCCCTGGTCTCGATCCTCGCCAACGGGCTGCGCGCCTGGGGGACGATCTACGTCGCACAGTGGGTCGGTGCGGAACGAGCCGGGAGTTTCGACCATATCGTCTATGGCTGGGTCTTCTTCGCGATCGTGATCGTGATGGTACTAGGGGTGGCTTGGCGATACTTCGACCGCGAACCGGGCGAGGCCGGATTCTCCGCCGCCCAGGTCGAGGTTGAACCTATTGTGCGGCTCGATCAATTTGCGATGTCGAATGCCGCGGCGATGGCGGGTATTGCCTTCCTTGCAATGGCCTTTGCCGCGCTCGGCGCGCTCGTCTAGGCACGCCGCCCATGTGCGGGATTGCGGGCATATTTCATTGCGGCACGCCCAAGCCGGTCGATCCGGCGCGGGTGAGGGCGATGACCGACGCCCTCGCGCATCGCGGGCCGGACGGGGAGGGGGTATGGAGCGCCCCCGGAGTTGCACTTGGGCACCGGCGCCTGTCGATCATCGACCTGACCGGATCGCCGCAGCCGATGGCCTCCACGGACGGCCGCGCGATGATCGTGTTCAACGGCGAAATATACAATTTCAAGGAGTTGCGCCGCGAACTTGAGAACGCGGGAGCGCGCTTTCACACCGATGGGGATACCGAGACGATCCTTGCCGCATGGCAGAAATGGGGGCCGGACTGCCTTTCGCGGCTGCACGGCATGTTCGCCTTCGCGTTATACGACCTCGACGCGCGGACGCTGTTCCTCGCGCGCGACCGGTTGGGGGTGAAGCCGCTCTTCACGGCGATGCTCAGCGACGGCAGCCTTGCCTTTGCATCGGAGCTGAAAGGACTGCTCGCGCATCCTCTCCTGCGCCGCGAGGTCGATCCGCTCGCGGTAGAAGACTATCTCGCCTGGGGCTACGTGCCGGACCACCGCTCGATCCTGAAAGGCGTCGAGAAGTTGCCCGCAGGCCACTACCGTCTGCTCAGGCACGGCGCGCCTCCAGCGGCGCCGACCCGCTGGTGGGACGTCAGCTTCGCCGAGCGCCGCCGGGAAAGTGCTGCCGACCTCGAAGCTGAACTGCTGTTCCACTTGCGCGAAGCTGTGACGAGCCGGATGGTATCCGACGTTCCGCTCGGCGCCTTCCTGTCGGGCGGGGTCGACAGCTCGAGCGTCGTTGCGCTGATGGCAGAGGCCAGCCGCGACCCGGTCCGCACCTGCTCGATCGGTTTCGATGAATCGTCTGTCGACGAGACGAATTATGCACGCCAAGTGGCGACGAAATTCAGCACCGACCACCGCGAACGAGTGGTCGCGAGCGACGATTTTTCAGAGATCGATCGCCTTGCCGCGATGTTCGACGAGCCTTTCGCCGATGCCTCGGCCCTGCCGACCTGGCGGGTCTGCCAGCTCGCCCGTGAGACCGTGACAGTAGCGTTGTCGGGAGACGGCGCCGACGAGGCCTTCGCCGGATACCGCAGGCATCGCTTTCACGCGGCCGAGGAGCGCGCCCGTCTGGTCCTGCCCGCGCGCCTTCGCGGACCCGTATTCGGGGCGCTCGGCGCTCTCTGGCCCAAGGCCGACTGGGCACCCCGTCCCCTGCGCGCCAAGACCACCTTCCAGTCGCTCGGTGCAAGCGGAGAGGAAGGCTACGCGCGCGCACTCGCGGTCGTTGCGCCGGAGCTGAGGGCAAGCCTCTATTCCGATGGCTTCCGGCGGGAACTGGGCGATTACAGGGCCGAGCGGCCCCTGATCGACCTGATGCGTTCCGCGCCGGCACGATCGGGTCTCGACCGCGCGCAGTACGCCGACCTCAAGTTCTGGCTCCCCGGTGACATTCTCACCAAGGTTGATCGGACTAGCATGGCGGTGAGCCTGGAGGCGCGCGAGCCGTTGCTCGACCACCGGTTGATCGAGTTCGCCGCGGGCCTGCCGCAAAATCTTCGGATCAGGGGTGGGCAGGGCAAGTGGCTGCTCAAGCACGCCATGGAACGCTACCTGCCGCGCGACGTACTCTATCGACCGAAGCAAGGCTTCGTCACCCCGATCGCGCAATGGCTGCGCGGACCGCTGGCCGGTGAGGCGCGGCGGATCGGACGCGGGGCGACGCTGGCGCGTACCGGGTGGTTCGATGGCGATCGCATAGCCGGACTGGCCGAAGCGCACATTTCAGGGCGCTCCGACCATTCACGGCTGCTCTGGCAACTTCTGATGCTCGACCGCTCGCTGGCGGTCCTGAAGATCGCCTAGCGGCTGTCTACGAGTACCAGTTCGGCGTCCTCGATCGCCTCGACCTCGATGACCCGTTCGCCGGTGATGGCGACCCCGTCACGCGCGCCGGCATCGTTGCCGTTGACGCGGTAGCGCCCGTCGACCGCGACCAGGTACTGGTGCCGCGAGGGATCGGCTTCGAAGCGAACCGTCTCGCCGGCCTTCAGCGTTGCCGCCATGACCTTGGCGTCGGCCCGGATCGGCAGCGCATCGTCGGCCTCGGGAGTGCCGCTGGCCAGCACGGTCCACGCGCCCGAACGGTCGCCACGCGGGAATTCGCGCGTGCCCCAGCTGGGCTTCTCGCCCGCGCGATCGGGGATGATCCAGAGCTGGAACAGCGTCGTCGCCTCGTCCTCGAGGTTGTATTCGGCGTGGGTGATGCCGGTGCCCGCACTCATGACCTGCACGTCGCCCGCGACGGTGCGGCCGCGATTGCCGAGCGAGTCCTGGTGGCTGATCGCACCCGAATGCACGAACGTGACGATCTCCATGTCCCGGTGGGGGTGGGGCGGAAACCCGCTCTTGGCAGCGATGTGATCGTCGTTCCACACGCGCAGTGCGCCCCAGCCCATACGTGCCGGATCGTGGTAGTCGGCAAAGCTGAAGTGGAAACGGGTGTCGAGCCAGCCGTGGTTGCGATGCGCGAGACTGTCGCGCGGACGGATATCGATCATCTGGATAGTCCACATCGGCGGGGTGTTGCCGCCGGAATGAAAGGAATGTGGGGCCTGCGCGCCCGGGTTCAACCCTCTGCGCCGTGTCCCAAGGCCATGTAGTCGGCGCTCTGCATTTCCTCCAGCCGGCTCACGGTGCGGGCGAATTCGAACGCGCCGTCTCCGGCGGGGTAGAGCGCTTCAGGCTCCGCCGCGGCGGTGACGAACAGCTTCACCTTGTGTTCGTAGAGAGCGTCGATCAGCTTGGTGAACCGAATGGCCTCGTTCCGGTTGTCGGGCCCCATCGCGGGTACGCCGACCAGCACCACGGTATGGTAGGCACGGGCGATTTCGAGATAGTCGGCCGCACCCCTGTTTTCTCCGCACAGGCGCTTGAAGCTGAATACCGCGACGCCCTTGAGGCTCTTGGGCACGTGCAGGGTACGCCCGCCGCCGAGGTCGAGCTCTCCGGTCGGCACGTTGGCTGCGTCTTCCGGACGATAGTCGGTGAGGCGGAAGAACGCCTCTCGCACCTGGGCGGTTGCATCATCGCCCAAGGGACTGTGCCATGAGTCCATCCCGGCCAGCCGGTCCAGCCTGTAGTCGACCGGCCCGTCGAGCGGGATGACGTCGAGGCGGCTTTCGACCAGCTCGATGAACGGCAGGAATAGCGATCGATTGAGCCCGTCCTTGTAGAGGTCGCGCGGAGGGCGGTTGCTGGTGGTCACGACCGTCACCCCTTCGTCGACGATCAGGGCGGTGAACAGGCGGCCCATGATCGCGGCGTCGGCGGTGTTGGTGACGACCATCTCGTCGAACGCGAGGCAGCGCACATCGGCCGCGATGCGTGCCGCCACCGGCGCAACGGGATCGCCCGCTTCCTTGGCCCGCTCGTCGCGCAGCATGCGATCGACCTCGAGCATGAAGGCGTGGAAGTGCACGCGGCGCTTTTCGGCGATGGCGAGGGTGTCGACGAACAGGTCCATCAGCATGGACTTGCCGCGCCCGACACCGCCCCACAAGTAGACCCCGCGCGGTGTCTCGTTCTTGCGGGCGAACCACTGCGAAAACAGGCCGCCGGGCTTGTCGGCCTCGAGCTCCTTCTCGAGTGAAGCCAGTCGCTCGGCGGCGCGTCGCTGGTCGGGGTCGGCGCGCAATTCGCCCGCTGCGATCAGCCGCTCGTACCGGGCAAGCAGGCCAGCCATCAGCCTGCGGCCTTGCGCACCAGCCCCGAGAAGGATGCGATTAGAACATCATCCTGCTCGACGATGCCGCGCATGAAGACGGTGCGCCGGGTCTCCTTGAGGACTTCAACGACCGAATCGAGCGGCTTGTCCATTGCGCCAGCCCCGATGAATTGCGTCGAGAGTTCCAGCGTCACTGCCCGTGCGCCCTCGTTGTCAGTCAACGTGCGCATGCCGGCGAACATGGAGACATCAATCAGCGAAAGGGTCACCCCGCCGTGGATCATATCCTGCAGGTTCGAATGCTTGCGTTCCGGCTGCATGCGAACGCGGCACTTGTCGCCCTCGATCCGAAGTATCAGCGGACCCATCACGGCGTGGTTGAAGCGCGTCTCGTCAAGGATGTTCCAGGTGTACCAGCCAGGATGGTCTTCGAGTGGGCGGTAGCGAAAGAAGCGTTCGTCTTCGCTCGACGACACGTCAGATATGCCGTTCGGCCTGCATCTTCTTGATCTCGGCGATCGCGCGTGCGGGGCTGAGCCCCTTCGGACACACGTTCGAGCAGTTCATGATCGTGTGGCAGCGGTAGAGACGGAACGGGTCTTCCAGCGCGTCGAGCCGCTCGCCAGTCATCTCGTCGCGGCTGTCGGCCAGCCAGCGATACGCCTGCAGCAGGATCGCCGGCCCCAGGAACTTGTCGCTGTTCCACCAGTAGCTGGGGCAGGCGGTCGAGCAGCACGCGCACAGGATGCACTCGTAGAGCCCGTCGAGCTTCTCGCGCTGCTCGGGCGACTGAAGGCGTTCCTTGCCGCTGGGCGTCGGGCTCACGGTCTGAAGCCACGGGCGGATGCTGGCGTACTGGGCATAGAAATGGGTGAAGTCGGGCACGAGGTCCTTGATGACCTGCATCGCGGGAAGCGGCGTTATGCGCACTTCGCCCTTGAGGTCCTCGATCGCGGTGGTGCAGGCAAGGCCGTTCTTGCCATCGATATTCATCGAGCAAGAGCCGCAGATCCCCTCGCGGCACGAGCGGCGGAAGGTGAGGGTCGGGTCGATCTCGTTCTTGATCTTGATGAGCGCGTCGAGGACCATCGGCCCGCACTCGTCGAGGTCGATCTCAAACGTGTCGTAACGGGGGTTCTCGCCGCTGTCCGGATCGAAGCGGTAGATCTTGAAGCTCTTCTTGCGCGTCGCGCCCGAGGCCGGGTGCGAGCGGCCCTTGCCGGTGATCTTCGAGTTTTTCGGCAGGGTAAAGGTGGCCATGATCGCGAGGGTCCTCGAGCGGAAGCTTGCCTCCCCATCTAACGCTTCGACCGGCGAGGGCAAGGGCAGGCGTTGCATCAGTCGTTGCGTCCTCGTAATCGGCTGCGGACATGCGCATCGCAATCTACGACCTTGACCGGACCATCACGCGGCGACCCACGTTCACCCCTTTTCTAATCTATGCCGCTAGTGCCCTGACTACTTGGCGCGTGGCCCTCGCACCGGTGTGGATCGTGCTGATGATCGGATATCGTTTCGGACTGTACGACCGCACTACGCTCAAGCGATTGGGCATGCGGTTGTTGATCGGGACGGTGCCTCTGGACAAATTGGACCGTGTGAGCGCGCGCTTCGCATCGCACCGGATCGCGCGCAGTGGCTTGCAGAGTAACGTTGTCCAGATGATTGAGAATGACCGTCGCGCTGGCGCGCGCATCGTCATGGCCACTGCTGCTTTTGAGTTCTACGCTTGGTATTTCGCCCGGGCCGTCGGCATCGAGGAGGTAATCGCCACCCGCTGGGACGGACAAGGCATACCTGGCGGCAATTGCTACGGACTGGTCAAGCGCGAGCGGATTCTCACTTGGATGGAACAGGAAGGCCTGGAAAAAGAGAATGCGCGAATTCGGGTCGTGTCGGATAGCTTCGCCGATGCACCGACTTTTGCTTTGGCCGACGAACCCATCTTCGTTTCAACAAGCGATCGCTCGACAGCAAGAGCACTGCTCAAGGGCTGGACTGTCGTTCCGGCAGCCCGCTGACCCAGTCGCGTATCGCAGCGGCAGCTCGGACCGATGCAGGCTGTGATTCTACGCTGAAAGTATACTCGAAAAGCTCGCGCTGCACGGCACGATACGCTTTGCCGATCTCGGCGAAATTGGGCAGTACTGCAACGAGATCCATGACCGTTCGAACGACCGGGCCTGCCTTTCGGAACACAAGCCATTCGTCTTCGCCTCGCTGCCGCCGGGACCGGGCGTCGATGAAGAAAGTCGGTCGCGGGCGAGTAAGGAATTCGTATACTTGGCTCGATACGTCGCCGATATACGCGTCAGCCCCCAGCATGTACGACATGTCGAACAATTTCGACGATGCAACGTCGATGCGAATGTTGGCTGCCCGGTCCGCCACTTCCGGAACTTGGGGCCGTTGGCGCGCGATCCGATACTCGGGGGAGACGTGAAGCTCCTTGCGAAACAGCATCACGTGTGGTGCGAAAATCAGGTTGAACCTTTGGCCGTCCGGACTGGCGAACCAGCGCAGTAGGTCCGGGCCGACATCATACCAACTCGACAGATAGGGGTCGAAGTGCGGATTGTAGACGAATGTCGGGCGTCCGTTTCCAAAGAAGTCGGGTCGCGCGGATAACTCGATAGTGTCGAATTTGGGATAACCGACAACCGTGATACTCTCGGGCGCCACACCGTGTGCAACAAGCTGATCGACGACCTTGGTGCCTGCCACGAAGACACGATCAAAGCGGGCAAAATCGGGATGATACGATACGCTCCTGTCACCCGCTCCATGGGGCAGAATAGCGAAGCGCGGCATCCGATCGGTAGGGATGAAGCGCATCACGTGTAGGCAAGTCCGCTCGGGGGATACGATGACATCAGCGGAAGCGAACGCTTTGCGGTTCGTGTAGAGGCGAAACAGTCGCGACGCTGGAAACAGCCGGTCGAGACCGGTGGCCAGTGCGCGAACAACGCTTGGCAGGCGAAGTTCGCACCACTCGATCCGCTGCGCCGCCACGTCGTCGATCAATTGGGTGAGGCGAGCGCGGATGGGATCATTGGCATACGCGATCACTGTTTGAACGTCCCGATGGTGTCGGGCGAGCGCGGCAGCGACAGGGGCAAGATGTGCTACCTGGTGCGCCGAGTCGTGATTGAATAAGAAGAGTGCACGTCGCATCGGAGAGTGCGCTAGAGGACCGCGTAACTGCAGACAACCGACGACCTGCCGTTCGCCCCTCCCTTGCCATTGCAGTTCTTCGCGCGCGCGCTACAGGCTGGTGCCATGAGCGAAGCGACCCGGCCTGCCGATCGGCGCAACGGTTTGAACAGCATAATGCGAAACGTAGCGTGGCTTATCGGCGGCAAGGGCTTCGGTGCGATCTGCAGCCTTGTCTACCTTGCTCTCCTTTCGCGGTCTCTTGGGCTTAAGGACTTCGGCCATTTTTCCCTCATCTTCGGGACCGCGCAAGCGCTAGTCGCGCTGACAAGCTTCCAGACATGGCAAACCATTGTACGATATGGTGCTGCGCCTGTACACGACCGACAATGGGATCAGTTCGGCAGGCTGGTTTGGTTTTGCGCCAGCATCGATCTCTTGGGGGTAGCTCTGGGCTGTCTCGTGGCGGTCGTGGTCTTCTTCGGGTTCGGCGATGCGCTTTCGCTTAACCCTGAATACACGGTCATGGCGTTCTGGTTCGTTTGCGCATTGCTAATCTCGCGAATGACAACGCCAACGGGTGTCGTGCGCGGGCTCGACCGGTTCGACATTGGCAGCTACGTTGAGGCGATCGTTCCGGCGGGGCGCCTCATTGCCGCAGGCGCGATAGTGCTGACGGGACCAAGCGTGGCGCGCTTCCTGCTGGCATGGGCCTTTTTCGATCTTGTTTCGGGCTTTCTCTATTGGGTTGCTGCGCGGAAAGTGGCGCCCCAGGCCCTTCGTTTCGGCAATTTCGGGCGGTGGTCCGAAGCCTTGGTTGAGAACCCCGGAATCCGTAGCTTCTTCGCGATGACGTTCGCAAGTGCCGCGCTTGACGCACTGTTCAAGCAAGGGCCTTTGCTCGCGGTCGGTTACTTTCTGGGCACGAGTGCGGCCGGGTTATACCGTCTCGCGGACCAGCTTGCGCAAGGCATCAGCCGCTTCGCCCAGCTCATCGCCCGGGCCGTTCTTCCCGAATTCGCCAGGGCGACCGCGCGTGATGACAGGGGCGACTTTGGCAAGTTGGTCCAACAGGTGAGTATCATGGCCGCCAGCGGGGGCGCAATCGTTACACTGCTGGCGGTTGTGGCCGGGCAATGGCTGCTGGTGCTCGTGGGTGGGGAGCAATTTGCCAAGGGTGCGCCCATACTGCTACCACTGGTCATTGCCTCGTCGTTCGAACTGGCCGCGGTTTCATTCGAACCTTTGCTCCTGTCGACTGGGCATGCGATCAAAGCCGTTGCGGCGCGCGCCGTTTCGATCGGCGCACTCGCCGCGGCATTCCTGCTGTTTGTGTCTGAGGGTGTCATGATCGCCAGTTGGGCGGTTCCCATCGGCATGGCCTTGTCGTCCGCTGGAATGGCTATTGCCGTCAATCGCGTGCTGCGGACGATGCGCGACGAGCCATGATCGCTTCGATCACCGGCAAATCCGAGGGCTTGTCTGCGTCGATGCAGGCTTCCGCGGCGTCCATCGAAACGACCTTCCCCAACAGCCCGAACCGGGCCGCGACCCGGTTTGCAAAGGTTTGAATGTCGATCAGCCGCAAGGCGGCTCCCAGAAGAAGGCCCGGACCGAACGCGCCGATGAGTTTGAGGCCCTTCTTGCGGTCCTGCTCGAGCCCGCGCCAGAAGTCGATGAGCGGCGTCACCTTCGGGCCATCTAGGCGAAAAAGGTTCGCGCCCGACCACGCACCGCCCCGGAACCTGAGCCAGGTCCGGGTCGTCGAATGGCCGGCCGCGGCGACCCGCTGACGTTCGACAAGACCCACGGCGACGTCGGACGAGCTTCCCTCCGCCAGGAACTGCTCGATCATGCCCCGAGTCAGCAGGACATTGTCCGCAGTGGTGACGAACAGCGGTCCCGATGCATTTGCCAGGGCGAGCTGGACCGCGTCGGCTATGGACCCGGCCGAATCCCGCCATTGTACCTGAGCGGCTGCCGCTATCGCCGCATCGGCTGCGAGTGGGGCGGTGTCCTGCGCAACGACCGTTATCGCACCGACCGACGGCGAGGCGTCCAGCGCGGCGAGCACCCACGCCAGCATCGGCCTACCGGCGATCGGCAAGAGCGCCTTGGTGGACAGGTCCGTACCATCGAGCAGAGGGTCCTGGCCGGGGCGGGATCCGGCAAGGACGAGCGTGGCGATCGGCGCGGTCATCGGCCCCGCGCCTTGCCCGATTGCGTGCCTGTTCGCCAGCGCTAGAATGATCGCCCGGGTCGCCAGGTCGGAGTAACGCCCGATGGGGCTCAAGCGCTGGTACGATGCGCAAATCATGCCGCGGGTGGTCACCTGTGCGTGCGGCCAGAAAGCGATCGCGCGGCTGCGGGTGAAGGTCGTGCCCCTGGCGCAAGGCAGCGTGCTGGAGATCGGCTGCGGCGGGGGACTCAACCAGCCGTATTACGATCGAGACAAAGTACTGGCATTTGCCGGGATCGATCCCAGTCGCGAACTGCTCGAAGGTGCCCGGCGGATGGCGGGAGAACGCGGTTGGTCAGGGGACATCCGCGAAGGCGTTGCCGAGGACATTCCGTTTCCCGCATCGACTTTCGACACGGTAGTCTGCACCTATACTCTGTGCTCCGTCGCCGACCACGCTGCGGCCATCGCGGAGATGCGCCGGGTGCTGAAGCCGGACGGCAACCTGCTGTTTCTCGAGCATGGCCGCGCACCCGATCCCGGCGTTGTCCGCTGGCAGCAGCGGATCGAGCCCGCCTGGAAGCCGCTCGCCGGGGGATGCCACCTGACACGGCAGATAGGCTCCGCGCTGCGAGGCGGAGGACTGGCGGTCGAGCCCCTAGGGCAGGGCTATCTTCCCAAGACGCCGCGTATCCTGGGCTGGATGGAGTGGGGGATCGCCCGCAAGAGCGCGCTTTAACAGCGGTTGCTAAGCGCCGACCTCCGCCGCCGCGCCCGTCACAGACAGGCACGGCGGCGGATCAGTCGTTCATTCGCCGAATGTGCGCGACCACCAGCCGCCGCGCTTGGCAGGCTTGTCCTCGGCTTCAGGCGTGCCGTTGGCGTCGTTCGCCGCAACCGTTTCCTTCGCATCCTCGGACTGGGGTGCTTCGGGAGCAGCCTTCTTGGCCCGCGTGCGCTTCGGCTTTGCCGGAGCGGCCTCCGCAGCCGGTTCGGCCGCATCCGCTTCGACAGCGGCTTCGGGGGCAGGAGCCTCGGCTTCGGCCTTCTTCTTGCGAGTCCGCTTGGGCTTAACCGGAGCTTCTTCGGTCGGAGCCTCTGCGACGGCCACTTCCGGCTCGGCTGCGGCTTCGGTATCGGCCTTCTTGCGGCGGGTGCGCTTCTTCGGGGCGGCTTCGGCCGCGGCTTCCGCGGTCTGCGGCGTGTCCTCGGGCCCCGCGACGACCGAGATGCTTTCGTCGACGGTATCGCCCACGGCCTCGGCCAGCGCGTCGGCGTCGGCCGAGCTCACGGTCTCGTCGCTCTCGCCCTTGCCACGACCGCGCCGGCGACGACCTCCACGACGGCGGCGCTTCTTCGGCCGGTCTTCGTCGTCGCGATCCGACGCCGCGGCATCGCGCTCCTCGTTACCTTCGTCGTCGTCGTCGTCGGAATCCTCGTCGGAACGAGGGGCGGCGTCGCCATCCTCGCGATCGCGGCGGTTGCGTCCACCACGGCGGCGGCGACGCTTACGTCCGCCGCGATCGTCATCGCCGTCGCGGCGCTGGCGACGCTCACGCTCTTCGACGTCCTCGTCTTCCTCGATCTCGTCCTCATCGTCCTCGATCGGCTCGTCATCGATTTCCTCGACGATCGGGGCGAACTTGGGAGCGGCAGTGGGGCGGGGGCCGCTGCTGGCCACGCGCATCTTGGCGCCTTCATCCTCGCCTTCGGGAAGGACCTCCACGTTGACGCCGTAGCGGTCCTCGATCTCGGCGAGATCGCCACGCTTGGCATTGAGGAGATAGATCGCCGCCTCGGTGGAAGCATAGAGCGAAATCTGCGTTCCCTTGCCCTTGGCTGCCTCGTCCTCGATCAGGCGGAGCGCGGAGAGGCCCGCCGACGAGGCGGTGCGGACGAGGCCCGTGCCGTCGCAGTGCGGGCATTCGCGCGTCGTCGCTTCGAGCACACCGGTGCGCAGGCGTTGGCGGCTCATCTCCATGAGGCCGAAGCCCGAGATGCGTCCGACCTGGATGCGGGCGCGATCGTTCTTCAGCGCCTCCTTCATCGCCTTCTCGACCTTCCGGATATTCGAGGAATATTCCATGTCGATGAAGTCGATGACGACGAGGCCGGCCATGTCGCGCAGGCGCAGCTGGCGGGCGATTTCCCGCGCCGCTTCGAGGTTGGTGGCGAGCGCGGTCTGCTCGATACCGTGTTCCTTGGTCGAGCGGCCGGAGTTGATGTCGATCGAGACGAGCGCCTCGGTCGGGTTGATCACGAGGTAGCCGCCCGACTTGAGCTGGACGACGGGGTCGTACATCGCGCGCAGCTGGTCCTCGGCGCCGTAGCGCTGGAACAGCGGGACGGGGTCGGAGTAGGCTTTAACCCTGCGCGCGTGGCTCGGCATCAGGAGCTTCATGAACTCCTTGGCCGACTTGTAGCCAGCCTCGCCCTCGACGACGACCTCCTCGATCTCCTTGTTGTAGATGTCGCGGATGGCGCGCTTGATCAGGTCGCTGTCCGAATGGATCAGCGCGGGCGCGGTCGACTTCAGCGTGTTTTCGCGGATTTCGTCCCAAAGGCGGGCAAGGTAGTCGAAGTCGCGCTTGATCTCGGGCTTCGTACGCTGGAGGCCTGCGGTGCGGACGATGAGGCCCATCGACTTGGGCAGCGACAGGTCGCTGACGATCGTCTTCAGCCGCTTGCGGTCGGCTGCCGAACTGATCTTGCGGCTGATGCCGCCGCCGTGGCTCGAATTCGGCATGAGCACGCAATAGCGGCCCGCGAGGCTGAGGTAGGTGGTCAGCGCGGCGCCCTTGTTGCCGCGCTCTTCCTTCACGACCTGGACGAGCAGGACCTGGCGGCGCTGGATGACGTCCTGGATCTTGTAGCGGCGACGCAGAGCCATGCGCTTGGCGCGCACTTCGTCGACCTGCTTGGCCCGGCTGCCGCGGTTGTCCTTGCCGCCCTTGCCCTGGCGGCGTCCGCGACCGCGACCACGGGGACGATCGTCTCCGCTCTCGTCGCTCGCGGCGTCGTCGTCGCCATTTTCCTCGTCGCCGTCGTCGTCGCCGTTCTCGAGATGGCCGCCCTCGATGGTGGCGACGTCATCCTTTTCGGACGTGTCGATCTCTTCGACGCCGTCCTCGGCAATTTCCTCGACCAGCGATTCGCCGGTTTCGTCGTCGGCGTCGTATTCGTCGCCGGGGGAGTGGCCTTCCTCTTCCTCCTCGGCGCGGAGCTTCGCCTCTTCCTCGGCGGCTTCCGCTTCCTCGGCGAGCAGGCGCTCGCGGTCCTCACGCGGGATCTGGTAATAGTCGGGATGGATCTCGCCGAAAGCCAGGAAGCCGTGGCGATTGCCGCCGAAATCCACGAACGCCGCCTGGAGCGACGGTTCGACCCGGGTCACTTTCGCGAGATATATATTGCCCTTGATCTGCTTGTGTTCGGCAGATTCGAAATCGAATTCCTCGATCCGGTTACCCTGCAGTACCGCCACCCGGGTTTCTTCCGGGTGGCGCGCATCGATAAGCATGCGCGTTGCCATTGTAATTTCTCCGTGCGCGTACCGCGGCGGGCCGGTCGGGACCGGGCCTGGTTCGGGGTGCGCAATCTGTGGGTGAACCGCCGCCGGAGGAGTGAAGTCCGATGGCGAAAGCGAACCGGCCCATGCGCGCATTCGCGCCGGGCCGGAGTGATGTGTCTGCAAGCATGCGCGTGCGCAACGGGTGCGCTGTCCGGCCCGAAAGGCCCCGTGAACCGCTCGATGGCGGTGTCGGGGACTGCGGGGAGGGAAGGCTCATCGCTTGCGTCAACCTGGTCGTCGAACCGGAAAAAACCCGGGAAAAAGAAAGCCGGACCGCCCCTGCAAGCGACAGCGCGACTTTGCGCAGTCGAGGCTTTCTGGGCAGTTGGCCCGGTTGCCGGGGTTGCTAGCACCGTGGGTTTCTATCGGCAACCATATTGCGCTTGCGCGACAGGACCCTAACCTCCGGCAGCAATGTCGCTGCGCGCCCAACTCCTGGCGATCTACCTCGCACCCGTGGTCGTCCTGGGCGCGTTGTACGCGTTCGGTCGCACGCTGCCGGTGCCGGTGCTCGGCCGCGATTACGTCCTGCATTTCGAACTGCCGCCCGGCGGCGAGCCGGCCGACTTGCCGCGCGTACTGGGCCCGCAGGACAAGTCTCGCCCGCTGATCGTGATCGACGCGGGGCACGGGGGGCACGATCCCGGAGCGAGTGCTGACGGCCTGCGCGAAAAGGACATCGTCCTCGGGCTGGCCACGGCCCTGCGGGACGAACTGGTCCGCGAAGGGGGAATTCGCGTGGCGCTGACCCGAGAGGACGATCGCTTCCTTGTGCTCGGTGAAAGGTTCGCGATCGCCCGCGCGCTGGATGCGGACCTGTTTCTGTCGATCCATGCCGATTCTTCAGGGGGCGTCGACGGGGTGACCGGTGCCAGCATCTACACGCTGTCGGACGAAGCATCGAGCCAGGCCGCCGCCCGCTTCGCCGCACGCGAGAACAGCGCCGACACGATCAATGGAGTAGCGCTCGACGGTCAGAGCGACGCGGTGGGCACGATCCTTGTCGAGCTGTCCCAGCGTCGCACCCAGTCTGACAGCGCGGAATTCGCCCGGCTCATCGCCCGCGAAGGGCAGGGAGTGCTGCAATTCCATCCCCAACCCCGCCGCTCCGCTGCCCTGGCCGTGCTGCGAGCGCCGGACGTGCCGGGGGTGCTCTACGAGGCGGGTTTCATTACCGACCCTGACGAAGCGCGGCGCATGGCATCACCTGAGGGCCGGGCTGCATTTGCGCGCGTGCTCGCCCGTGCGGTTCGCATATATTTCGCCAGGGCTGCGGGCACAGGCTGACCAAGCCACTGGCGCGGCGCGGAATCGCCGTGCTAAGGCCGCTTCGCAGATGGCCGACACGACGACTCTCGAACACTTTCGCTACCGCATTCGCCGCGATGCGCACGGGATTGCCGCCTGGTTCAAGGAGAACTGGCGCGAAAAGCGCTGGTTCCGTTGGGTCGCAAGTCTCGGCGGCGCCGGTCTTGTCGTCTTCATTGCCGGATGGATGTTCCTGGCGAGCGGCCTGCCGGATGCCGAGACCCTGGTGGATTACGAGCCGCCGCTGCCGACGATAGTTCGCGGTTACGATGGCGAAATCGTCCATTCCTATGCCCGCGAACGCAGGGTCCAACTTCAGTACGCCGACTTCCCGAAGAAGCTCGTCGAATCGTTTCTTGCCGCCGAGGACAAGACCTTCTTCACGCACGGAGGCGTCGACATCACGGGTACGCTGGGCGCTGTCGTCGATTATGCGACGAAGATGGGCTCCGGTGAGCGGGCGGTCGGCGGCTCGACGATCACCCAGCAGGTGGCCAAGAACATCCTCCTCGGCGACGAATACTCGGTGACCCGCAAGCTCAAGGAAATGATCCTGGCGCGGCGGATTGAGGGCGTTCTGACCAAGCCGCAGATTCTGGAGCTCTACCTCAACGAGATTCCGCTCGGCCGCAGGAGTTTCGGCGTGCAGGCCGCGAGCCGCGCCTATTTCGACAAGGACGTCGGCGATCTCGATCTGCACGAAATGGCGTTCCTCGCGATCTTGCCGAAGGCGCCGGAGAGGTATGGCCGCAAGAAGAACGAGGCTCTCGCGATAAGCCGACGCAACTTCGTAATCGACCAGATGGTCTCGAACGATTTCATCACCGCGGCGGAGGGCGCGCAGGCGAAGGCGGCGCCCTTGGGCCTCAAGCCCGCGCGATCAACGGTCCCAGTGGTCGATGCGGGGTATTTCCTAGAGGAAACGCGCCGCGAACTGATGGCTCGTTTCGGCGAGACGGCCGAGGACGGGAAGAACAGTGTCTATGCCGGCGGGCTGTGGGTCCGTACTTCGCTCGATCCAGAGCTGCAGACAGCTGCGCGCGATGCGTTGCGGGGCGGGATCCTGCGTTACAGCGCCGGCAAGGGGTGGTCGGGCCCGCTCGCGACGATCGACGTGTCGGACGACACGTGGCAGTCGCAACTCGCCGCCTCGCCGCTCGGCATCAATTACAAGGACTGGCGAGTCGGCGTCGTCACGGCGCGCAACGGCAACAGTGCGACGATCGGCTTCAGCGACGGCGATACGGCGCCGCTGACGGGTTTGCCCGACGGTCTGCGCGCAGGTCATGTTGTGGCTGCGGCGCCCAGCGGAAATTCCTATGCAGTGCGTACGGTGCCCGAGGTCTCGGGAGGGTTCCTGGTTCAGGAACCCGCCAGCGGGCGCGTGCTTGCGATGCAGGGCGGGTTCGACAGCCGCCTGAGCGATTTCAACCGCGCGACCCAAGCGCTCCGCCAGCCGGGTTCGACGATCAAGCCGTTCGTTTACGCGACCGGTCTCGATCAGGGTATGACGCCGGCGAGCGAGGTCCCCGACCAGGCCTACTGCTTCTACCAGGGGGCCGCGCTCGGCGAGAAGTGCTTCCGGAACTTCGGCGGCGGCGGTGGCGGTGTGCACACCATGCGCTGGGGCCTCGAGCAGAGCCGCAACCTGATGACGGTGCACATCGCCATGGAGGCGGGCATGCCCAACGTGACCCGCACCTTCGAGAAGATGGGAATCGGCAAGTACGAGAACTATCCTGCGTTCGCGCTCGGTGCGGGCGACACGACTGTCATGAAGATGGTCAACGCCTATTCCGCACTCGCGAACTTCGGGCGCCTCCATACGCCCACAATGATCGATTTCGTGCAGGACCGGCGCGGCAAGGTCATCTGGCGGGCGGACAGGCGCGAGTGCAGTGGCTGCAACATGGCCGAATGGGACGGGAAGGCGATGCCGCGCCTGGCCCCAACCGGCCGGCAGGTCATGGACCCGCGCACCGCCTATCAGGTCGTCCACATGCTTGAAGGCGTGGTCCAGCGCGGAACCGCGGTGCGCCTTCGCGCGCTCGAACTGCCCCTGTTCGGCAAGACGGGGACGACGACGGGGCCGACCAATGCCTGGTTCGTGGGCGGCAGTCCCGACCTTGTCGCGGGTATGTATATCGGTTTCGACAAGCCGCGGAACCTTGGGGGGTGGGTTCAGGGCGGCAATACGGCCGGTCCGATGATGATGGATTTCGTCAAGGCGACGCGCAAGCGCTGGTCTGACGATCCGTTCGTCGCGCCGGCCGGCGTTCGCATGGTCCGGGTCGATCGCCAGAGCGGCAAGCGCGTGTTCGACGCGTGGCCGACCAACGATCCCAAGGCGTCGGTGATCTGGGAGGCATTCAAGCCCGACACCGAGCCGCCGCGGGCTACCCGGCAGGACGAGATTGCCGCCAAGCGCAATGAAATCCTCGAGATGATCAGGCGCGGCAGGCAGGCCTCCGCCCGGGAGGCGACGACCCGTGAACGCGAGGAGCGACCAGGGGATTTCGTGGAAGAGCAAGGTGGCCTATATTAACCGCCTCGGAGAAGGATGAACGGATGAAAAGGCTGACTTGGCTCGCCGCTGCGGTGGCTTTGATGACGACCCCCGCAGCAGCGGGTTTGCCCACGGGTGCCAAGGCGCCGGTCTTCACCACACAGGCTGCAAAGGCAGGCAAGGCGTTCGGATTCAACCTTCGCAGCGCATTGGCCAAGGGGCCGGTGGTCCTCTATTTCTATCCCAAGGCGTTCACGCACGGGTGCACACTGGAAGCGAACGCCTTTGCAGAGGCGTCGCCGGAGTTTGCAAAGTTCGGAGCAACGGTGATCGGGATGTCCAACGACGACATCAACACGCTGAAGCTGTTTTCGGTCGAGGCATGCCGCAACAAGTTCGCGGTCGGGAGCGCGACGCCCACTATCGTCAAGGCATACGACGTGGACCTGAAGCGCGAAGGCAAGAGCACGGGCGTCACCAGCCGAACCAGCTATGTGATCGACCAGAAGGGCAATGTCGTCTTTGTGCATGAGGATCTGGACTACAAGGATCATGTTCGCCTCACGCTCGACGCCGTGAAGAAGCTGAAGGCGAAGAAGAAGAGCTGAATTCGCGCTCTTTCGCCACCTGCATCCGTCGGCTAAGCGGCGGCCGATCCCTGTTGGAGAAATGAATTCATGCGTGCCGAAGGGCAGGCCCATATCGAACGTATCGAAGCCGCGCTGGCACTGGTGCGCCAGTCGCTTGACTGGGAGCGCGCCCTGCGCCGGCTCGACGAGCTCAACGCTCGCGTCGAGGATCCGAAGCTTTGGGACGATCCCAAGGAAGCGGAAGCCGTCATGCGCGAGCGACGCCGGCTCGACAGCGCGATCGGGACGGTGAACGAGATATCCTCCGAGATGGCGGATGCGGTCGAATTCGTCGAAATGGGCGAAGCCGAAGGCGATGGAGAGATTGAGGCCGAAGGCCTCGCCACGCTCGCCAAGCTGGCCCAGCGCGCCGATGCCGACAAGGTCCAGGCGCTTCTCTCCGGCGAGGCGGACGCCAATGACACCTACCTCGAAATCCATGCGGGCGCGGGGGGCACCGAAAGCCAGGACTGGGCCGAGATGCTCCAGCGGATGTATACCCGCTGGGCGGAGCGTCGGGGGTTCAAGGTCGATCTGGTCGACTATCATTCGGGCGACCAGGCGGGGATCAAGAGCGCGACGCTGCTGATCAAGGGCGAGAACGCCTATGGCTACGCGAAAACCGAAAGCGGTGTGCACCGGCTCGTGCGGATCAGTCCCTACGACAGCAGCGCGCGGCGTCACACGAGCTTCAGTTCGGTCTGGGTCTATCCGGTGATCGACGACAGTTTCGAGATCGACATCAACCCGGCCGATCTCAAGATCGATACCTACCGCGCGTCGGGCGCGGGCGGGCAGCACGTCAACACGACCGACTCCGCGGTCCGCATCACCCACGTGCCGAGCGGCATCATCGTCGCCAGCCAGCAGGACCGCAGCCAGCACAAGAACCGCGACATCGCGATGAATATGCTGAAGGCCCGTCTCTACGAGGCCGAGATGAGGGCGCGCGAAGAGGCCGCCTCGGCAGAGCACGCCTCGAAGACCGACATTGGCTGGGGGCACCAGATCCGCAGCTACGTCCTGCAGCCGTACCAGATGGTGAAGGACCTGCGCACCGGCCACACCTCGCCGACGCCGGACGACGTTCTCGACGGTGCGCTCGACCCCTTCATATCGGCCGCACTGGCCCAGCGGGTGACGGGCGAGACGGTCGAAGTGGAGGATGCCGACTGATGCGCCGTCCGGCGCTTCTTTTTGTTCTGCTTTCGCTTGGAGCCTGCAGCTGGTCGGCATCCGATAACGGTGAACGACCGGATACCGCGCGCGACTTTCCGCGGGCGCACCGGCCGGTCTCGGACCTCAGTGGCAACCAGTTCTCGAACGAAACGCAGCGCGACAGCGTGGGCGAGGCGGCGAAGGTCATGGACCTTGCCGATATCAAGCCCGGGATGACGGTGGCCGACATCGGCGCGGGCGAAGGATATTACACGGTGCGGCTCGCCGAGAAGGTCGGCAGGCGTGGCCGGGTTCTGGCGGGCGATATCGACCGGGATGTCCTCAATCGCCTGGGCCAGCGCGTTGAGCGCGAACGGCTCGACAACGTCTCGCTCAAACTTGGCACCGCAGACGATCCCAAACTGCCCGAAAACAGCTTCGACCGCGTTTTCCTGGTTCACATGTATCACGAGGTGCAGGAACCCTACGCGTTCCTCTGGCGCCTGTGGCCGTCGCTCCGCGAAAATGGCCGCGTGATCGTTGTCGACGTCGATCGTCCGACCAATGAACACGGCATCGATCCGCTGCTGCTCAGCTGCGAATTCGAGCGAGTCGGGTTCCAGCTGGACGCGTTCAAGGATGCGCCCGAACTGGCCGGGTACTATGCACAGTTCAAACGAGCCGATAAGAGGCCCGAACCGGCTGCTATCAAGCCTTGCCGGCGCGACGCCGCGAATACGAGCGGCGGGACGCACTGAACCTCCCGGGGGAGCGATACACCGTAATGACATTCAAGGGGTTGCAGCCGATTCTTTACGGCGAACGCGAAGTCTGGCCGCTCGTCGAGGGCGGCAAGGGCGTGTCCGCGACCAACCACGCAAGCTCGGGCGCCTGGGCCGCCGCGGGCGGGATCGGGACCGTCAGCGCGGTGAACGCGGACAGCTACGACGAGGACGGCAACCCGATTCCGCAGGTCTATCCGCAAGCGACCCGCAAGGAGCGTTTCGAACAGCTCGTCCGCTACGCGATCGACGGCGCCACCGAGCAGGTAAAGCGCGCTTACGAGATCGCCGATGGCAAGGGCGCGATCAACATCAATGTGCTGTGGGAACAGGGCGGCGCGCAGCAGGTGCTGGAAGGCGTTCTGGAAAACTGCCCCGGTCTGATCACCGGCGTCACCTGCGGGGCGGGTATGCCATACAAGCTGGCCGAGATCGCCGCGCGGCACAGCGTGTACTACCTGCCGATCGTCAGCTCTGCCCGCGCATTCCGCGCGCTGTGGAAGCGCAGCTATTCCAAGGTGCCCGATCTCTTGGCGGCGGTGGTCTATGAAGACCCCTGGCTGGCCGGTGGGCACAACGGCCTCTCGAATGCCGAGGACCCGCGCAAGCCCGAAGACCCCTATCCGCGGGTCAAGGCATTGCGCGAAACGATGCGCGCCGAGGGTGTGTCCGAGGATACCGCGATCGTCATGGCGGGCGGCGTGTGGTTCCTGCGCGAATGGAACGACTGGATCGACAATCCCGAACTTGGCAAGATCATGTTCCAGTTCGGTACTCGGCCGCTGCTGACCGAGGAGAGCCCAATTCCGCAGGTCTGGAAGGACATGCTGCGCACGGTCGAGCCGGGCGACGTGCTGCTCCACCAGTTCTCCCCCACGGGCTTCTATTCCAGCGCGGTGAAGACCCCGTTCCTGTACGACCTGATGCATCGCTCGGAACGGCAGATCCCGATTTTCAAGCGCGAGCAGGAAGAGGGCACGATCCCGCTGTCCGATCACGGCAAGGCAAAGTATTTCTGGGTTCATCCCGGAGATCAGCGCAAGGCGCTGGCGTGGATGCACGAGGGCTTTACCGAAGCGCTCAAGACGCCCGACGATACGGTCGTCTTCGTCACTCCCGAAAGCGCAGATCAGATCCGTGCCGACCAGCAGGGCTGCATGGGCTGCCTGTCGCACTGCCAGTTCTCGAGCTGGAAAGACCACGACGATCACACCACCGGCCGCTTGGCCGACCCGCGCAGCTTCTGCATCCAGAAGACGTTGCAGGACATCGCGCATGGCGGAGATCCCGACGACAACCTCGCCTTCGCGGGCCATTCGGCTTACCGCTTCAAGCAGGATCCGTTCTATTCGAACAATTTCACGCCGACGGTGAAGGAACTGGTAGAGCGGATTCTCACCGGGGACTGATACCCCCGGAGATTATCGCCATAGCTGCATCGACCTGACGTCGCGGGGCAGGTCCGCATCCGTATCCTGGCCCGCGAAGACCCGCTCGATGAGTAACCATCTGCGCCGCACCGCCGTGCGGCGCCAGATCGATACGACGAATGTGTTGTCGAGCACCGGTCTGCCATCCACCGTCGATTCAAGTTCGATGGGGGCGGCGAAGATTGCCGACTTGCCCTGGCGGCGCGTGTAGATGCTCCCGTATCGATACCCCGTGCAGCGCAAGCGGGTTTCGGCGGCGTCGAGCCAACTGGCTCGATCGAGGATGGCCGGGTGTGCGGATCCGAACAGTATGACCAGGTCGCGGTCCGCCAGCGCCTTCATGTCCTTGCGGTCGCGGTTGATCCACGCGCGCATCCAGCGATGTTCCAGGGCCTCGATCGTGGAAGCGAAGTCGTTCATTACAAGAGCGAATACCGGACTGCGCTCGTCAGGCAAGCGCCGCTAGACGAGCCCTTCCAGCACTTGGTCGGGTGGACGATGGCCGTCGGCCCAGAAGCGGATGTTGGCGATGACTTTCTCGCCCGCCTGCTCGCGACCCTCGATCGTGGCGCTGCCGATGTGGGGCTGGGCGATTACATTCGGAAGAGCGACGATACGCTCGTCCACGCGTGGCTCTTCGGGAAAGACATCGAGACCCGCGCCGCCGAGATGGCCGCTTTCGAGCGCGCCTATCATGGCGTCGTAATCGACAAGGTCCGCACGCGCCGTGTTGATCAGGATCGCCCCCGGCTTCATCGCCGCAATGCGGGCTGCGTCGATCATTCCTTTGGCCCCGGGACTCGAAGGGCAATGGAGAGTGACGATATCGGACTGCGCGAGAAGGTCGTCGAGGCTTTCGACCCAGGTCGCACCGAACATCGTCTCGACCGCCTCGGGCAAGCGGTGGCGGTTGTGATAGCGGATGTCGAGGCCGAAGGCGCGGGCGCGGAAGGCGACGGCCTGGCCGATACGCCCCATGCCGACGATGCCCAAGACCTTCCCCGAAAGCTTGCGGCCGAGCAGCGCGCCGGGCGCCCAGCCAGTCCATTCGCCGCGGCGAATCAGCGAGGTCCCTTCACGCAGGCGACGCGGTACACCGATGATCAGCGCCATCGTCAGGTCGGCGGTATCGTCGGTGAACACGCCCGGGGTGTTCGTGACGATGATCTTCCGGGCACGGGCGGCAGCCAGATCGATGTGATCGACCCCCGCACCGAAACTGGCAATCAGGCCAAGCTGCGGTCCGGCCGCCGCGATCAGGTCGGCGTCGATCCGGTCTGTCACGGTCGGGACCAGGACGTCTGCCGTCTGCATCGCTCTTTCGAGTCGGTCGCGGCTCATCGGCACGTCATCGAGATTGAGCGCGGTTTCGAAAAGCTCGCTCATGCGCGCTTCAACCGACGGCAGCAGGTGACGCGTCACCACCACGTTGGGCTTGGCGGTCCGGCGCGGGGCAGGGCGGTCGTTCATGGATGTTCGGCTAGGGGGAACGGGGCGGGGCGGTCAAGCGCCGGTCGCTTGCGCGCAGGAAGGGGAACGCGCTAACGCGAAGTCGACATGCGATTTTTCCTGTTTCTTGCCGCGGCACTTCTTGCAACCCCTGCCGTCTCGCAGGATCGCGAGGTGCCCTACTGGGCAACCATCAAGGCCGAGACGCTGAACATGCGAGCCGGACCGGGCCGCGACTTCCCGATTCGCTGGGTCTACAAGCGGGAAGGTTTGCCTCTCAAGGTCATCCGGGTGCACGAAGGCTGGCGCCTTGTGAGAGACCCCGCCGGCGACGAGGGCTGGGTCACGGCGAACCTGCTGAGTGCCGAGCGCGGCGGGCTGGTCGTCGGCGATGGCCTTGCCGCAATACGTACCGGCGGATCGGACAGCGCCAAGGTCAAATGGAACGCGGAGCCAGGCGTCGTCGTCGCGCTGGGCGAGTGCGAGTCGGGCTGGTGCAAGGTGAACGCGGACGGTCGCAGAGGCTTCATGCGCGCCGACCGCCTGTGGGGCGCGGGCGCTCCCTGATCGGAAAGGCGGGGCCGGCCACAGCGACCGGCCCGCCCTTTTACGTCAGCCGGTAACCGGAACGCTGGTCGCCGTCACACCGGCGTCGCTGGTCGCCTTGAAAGTGCCGGTCGCGTCGGCGGCCTCTGCAGTCCAGCACATCTTGCCGAGGTTCTCGCCGTCGCCTTCGGGATCGAAGCAATGCTTACCGTCTTCCACCGAGTGCGCGCCCTTGACGTCGCCGTCCGGCCCCGATGCGGTGTAGGTGCCGTCCGCGTTGACGGTGAACTTCACCTTCGTCCCGTCCTCATAGGTCGCATCGTATTCGGTGCCGACGACCGGTCCGGCTGCGGCAGCAGGCGCGGGGGCGACTTCTTCGGCAGGCTCGGCAGGCGCCGGCTCGGCGGCTTCTTGCGAGCATCCGGCAAGCGCGATGGCGGCTGCCGAAAGAATGAGGATCGATCTCATGGACGTGTCTCCCTGTGAGCGACCCACGGGAGCGTCTAGCACAGTCGTGTGTGCCCGGTCGATAGACGCACAAAGGGCGGCAGTTTCCCGCCGCCCTTCGTTCTTGCGCTGGCGCTGATCAGGTCGTGGCTTCGGCCGGGGCGGGCGGCGTGACCGTCACGACCGTGCCGTCGTCCGCGGTCGAGGTGAAGGTGCCGTCGGCACCCGGAGCCTCGTCCTTCCAGCACATCTCGGGCGCGTCGCCTTCCGGATCGAAGCAGGTCTTGCCGTCCTTCGCCACGTACGTGCCCTTGTTCTCGACACCCTTGCCGTCCTTGCCCATCCAGGTACCGTCGGCGTTCATCGTCACTTCGCCCATCGAACCGTCGGCATACTTGACCTGGTAGGTGCCCATCACGGGCTCCGCAGCCGGAGCGGGCGCTTCAGCGACCGCCGTTTCGGCAGGTGCAGGTGCTTCTTCGGCTTGCTGCGAACAGGCGGCAAGCGCGGCGATTGACGCAATCAGAACGATTTTCTTCATGGCTTCCATCTCCCTCCAAGGGACCGGAAGGCTACGCCTGTCTTATTCCCGCCGCAAACTGTTTCACCGGGGCGTTTTCAGACGAGCTCCACCGCCACCGCCGTCGCCTCACCGCCGCCGATGCACAGCGAAGCGACGCCGCGCTTCAGGCCCTTCTGCTTGAGGGCGTTGAGCAGGGTCACGACGATCCGGGTTCCACTCGCCCCGATGGGATGGCCCAGCGCGGTCGCGCCGCCGTTCACGTTGACCTTGTCGTGCGGGATGCCGAGGTCCTTCATCGCGAACATCGCGACACAGGCGAAGGCTTCGTTGACCTCGAACAGGTCGACGTCAGCGACGGTCCACCCGGCCTTGTCGAGCACCTTGTTGATCGCGCCGACCGGGGCGACGGTGAAATCCTTGGGCTCCTGCGCGTGCGCGGCCATCGCGACGATCCTGGCGACCGGCGTCGCGCCCTTGGCCGAGGCGACGCTCTCTCGCGCCAGCACCACCGCGGCGGCGCCATCGGAGATGGAGCTGGACGAGGCGGCGGTGATCGTGCCGTCCTTGGCGAAGGCAGCGCGCAGCGTGCGCAGCTTTTCGGGGTTGCCCTTGGGCGGCTGTTCGTCGGTATCGACGGTCACGTCGCCCTTGCGGCCCGAGACGACGACGGGGACGATCTCGTCAGCGAAGGCGCCGCTGGTGATCGCCTCGTTCGCGCGGCGAAGCGACTCGACCGAGTAGTCGTCCATGTTCTCGCGGGTGAGCTGGTACTCGTTGGCGGTGTCCTGTGCGAAAGTCCCCATTGCGCGGCCCGCGTCGTAGGCATCTTCCAGTCCGTCGAGGAACATGTGATCGTAGGCGGTGTCGTGCCCGATGCGCGCGCCGGAACGGTGCTTCTTCAAGAGGTACGGCGCGTTGGTCATGCTCTCCATGCCGCCGGCGATCGCGACATCCATGCTGCCGCTGGCGAGCGCTTCGGAGGCCATGATGATCGTCTGCATGCCGCTGCCGCAGACCTTGTTGACCGTGGTCGCCTGGACCGACTTCGGCAGGCCCGCCTTGAGCGCCGCCTGGCGGGCAGGGGCCTGGCCAAGACCGGCGGGCAGCACGCAGCCCATGTAGATCCGCTCGATGTCCTCACCCGAAACGCCCGCGCGCTCAACGGCTGCCTTCACTGCGGTGGCGCCGAGATCGGTCGCCGAAACGTCCGCGAGTGCGCCCTGCATCCCGCCCATCGGCGTGCGCGCGTAGGAAAGGATGACGACCGGATCGGCTGCGGAGAAGGTGGGCATGGTTGACCTTTCAAATTCGGATTGGGCTTCGGCTTAATGCTGCACTGCGGCAATGGCAATCGTCTGAGGAGCGGGGGCTGGAAAGCGACACAAAGGCTACACCCAAATCCGTCCCCACTGTCGCACCCTTGCCGCAATATCGGCAAATCCCGTTCGAGCCGCGCAGAGGCGAAGAACCGCAAGGCGGGACTTATCGCACAGGGTTCGGCTTGTAGGAAAGTGCCGAGTGCGCCGCCCTTGCCAAGCGTCGCGTTATCGCAGAAACCCGTCGCAAACCGAAACCCGTCCGGAGAAGCAGCATGGCCGACAACCGCAAGACCGAACTCGAGGCCTTGCTCGAGAAGCAGCGCGATGCCTTCACCGCCGCGCGACCCGAACCGCTCGATGCCCGCCGCGACCGGATCGAGCGCGCGATGGCGCTGCTGAAGGAAAACGCCGATGAACTCTGCAAGGCGATGAGCGCCGATTTCGGCAGCCGCAGCATTCAGCAGTCGATGATCACCGATATCGCGAGCACGGTGGGGTTCGGGCATTATTGCCTGAAGAACATGGCAAAATGGTCCAGGCCAGAGCGCCGCAAGGTCCAGTTTCCGCTCGGCCTGCTGGGGGCGAAGGCGGAGCTGCGCTACGAACCGAAGGGCGTGATCGGCATCCTCAGCCCGTGGAATTTTCCGGTCAACCTCAGCTTCGGGCCGCTCATGCAGGTGTTTGCCGCGGGCAACCGTGCGATGATCAAGCCCAGCGAGTTCACCGAGCGCACCAGCGACGTCATGGCCGAATTGGTCGCCAAGCGCTTCTCCGACGATGAGTGCGCGGTGGTCACCGGCGGTCCCGAAGTGGCCCACGCATTCTCGAGCCTGCCGTTCGATCACCTGGTCTTCACCGGTTCCACGGCGACGGGGCGCAAGGTGATGGAAGCCGCAGCCCGCAATCTCGTCCCCGTCACGCTGGAACTCGGCGGCAAGAGCCCCGTGTTCCTTGGCCGCAGCGCGGACCTCAAGAAGGCGGGCGAGCGCATCGCGATGGGCAAGATGATGAACGCCGGTCAGATCTGCCTTGCGCCTGACTACCTCTATGTGCCCGAGGACATGGAAGAAGGCGCGGTCGCCGCGGTCGAACTGGGCGCGCGCGACATGTATCCTACGCTGCTGGCCAACGACGATTACGCCAGCGTCGTGTCCGACCGGCACTTCGACAGGCTGAAGGGCCTCGTGGCAGACGCGCGCGAGAAGGGCGCCGATGTCATCGAGGTCAATCCTGCCGACGAGGACTTCGGCAACTCGAACACCCGCAAGATGCCCCTGACGATCCTGCGCAACGTCACCGACGACATGGCCGCGATGCAAGAAGAGATCTTCGGGCCGGTCCTGCCGGTGAAGACCTACAAGGCGATCGACGAGGCGATCGACTACGTGAACAAGAACGATCGTCCGCTCGGCCTGTATTACTTCGGCGAGGACGGCGGCGAGCGCGAGAAGGTGCTCACGCGCACGATCAGCGGTGGGGTCACCGTCAACGACGTCGTCTTCCATGTCTCGATGGAGGACCTGCCCTTCGGCGGCGTCGGACCGAGCGGCATCGGCAGCTACCACGGGGTCGAAGGCTTCCGCGAATTCAGCCATGCGCGCAGCGTCTACACCCAGCCCAAGATCGACGTAGCCAAGCTCGGCGGGTTCAAGCCGCCCTATGGCAGCGCAACGGACAAGGCGATCAAGACGATGATGAAATGAGGGCGCTCGCCCTCGCTGCCGCGCTAGGGGTGGGCGGATGCGCGACCATGCCGCCACCGCCGGTCGACACCCTCGTCGAACCGGCGGACGTCACAACAGGCACCTGGCGCAAGGTCGATGCCGCGACCGGACGTCTGGCCGAGGTCGCCGAGCTGGAGGAGCTTGCACGCGCATTCCCGGATAGCGGGTCGGTGCAGGTCCGCCTCCTTTCGGCATATGTTCGCGAACGGCGGGGCGACAAGGCGCATGACCTGGTAGAAGCGATAACCAGCCGCGGCTATCGCTTCAGTCAGGCGGGCGAGGCGCAGTTGCGCCAGTTCTTCGCCGACCAGGGATCCAACAAGCTCTTCATGCTGTCGATCATGCCGAACGAGGTTCGCGTCGGCAGCGCCGTGGAGGCGACAGTGCCGGCCAGCGTGCTGTTGCCCGAGAGCGTCCTTCGCGAACGCCAGACCGGGCGGCTCTACGCCAGTTCGATCGTCTCGCGCGGATTGTTTCGCCAGGACGGAAAGGGCGGTTGGGAGGAAGTGGACCTGGGGGCGACGGGCAGCCTCTCGGGCATGGTGCAGGCACCCGACGGCACGATCTGGATTGCCTCGGGCGCGTACGAGCCGACGCCCGATCCGGACACCGCTTATAGGGGCTTGATCGGATACGACCCGCGATCCGGAAAGGTGTCGAACAAGGTCGCTCCGGCGGGAGCTACGCCGTCCGACATCGCCATCGGACCGGACGGTACGCTTTTCGCCGCGGATCCGCTGATGGGAGCGATCTACGACAGCCGCCCTAATACCGGGCACCTGCGGATGATCGTGGTGCCGGGTACTTTCCGCTCGCCGCAGGGCATGGCGGTGAGCGGGAACGGTCGCTTCCTCTACGTAAGCGATTACTCCTACGGCCTTGCGGTGGTCGACCTGCGGACGGGCGCGATCGATCGGCTGCCCGCGCCGAATTCGCCCTTCGTCGACGGGACCGACGGTCTCTGGTTTCATGGCGGGGAGCTGATCGCGATCCAGAACGGCGCCCGTCCGATGCGTATCGTCGCGCATCGGCTTGCGGCGGACGGCCGTTCGATCGTCTCGTCGCGTGTGCTCGAACAGGCGAATCCGGATTGGACCGAACCGGGCGCGGGATCGATTGCGGGGGATAGCCTGCTCTACATCGGGACCGGCCAATGGGACCGCTTCGGTGTCGGCGGAACGGCCGTCGAGGGCAAACCGCCCCTGCCGACCGAAGTGCGGAGGCTCGGGGTTGCGAAAAAGGGCATGGCTGTTCCCAAAAACCCCGGCTAGCGGCCTTGCGCGCCGGACCCTCGCGGACTAGGGCGCCCACGAACCCGCACGCAATCGAGTACGGACGCTTGGTCGATCTTTCGCAATACCTGCCGATCCTGATCTTTCTCGGGATTGCGCTCGGTCTTTCCGCGCTCTTCGTGTTCCTGCCGATGGGCGTCGCGCGGCTGACCGGGGCACACAATCCGACGGCCGAGAAGCTCAGCGAGTACGAGTGCGGCTTCCCGGCCTTCGAGGATTCGCGCAGCCAGTTCGACGTGCGCTTCTACCTCGTGGCGATCCTGTTCATCATCTTCGACCTCGAAGCGGCGTTTTTGTTTCCCTGGGCGGTCAGCCTCGACATGACCGGCTGGCCGGGCTGGATCACGATGATGGTGTTCCTCGGCGAACTCGCGGTCGGCCTTGCCTACGCATGGAAGAAGGGAGCGCTGGAATGGGAGTGATCCAACCGGCACCGGGCGGCGCAGTCGTGCCGCCGGACGCCGATTTCCACCGCTCGCTGACCGCCGAGGTTGAGGACAAGGGTTTCCTCGTCACGTCGACGGAGGAGCTGTTCCAGTGGGCGCGCACCGGCTCGCTGTGGCCGATGACGTTCGGCCTCGCCTGCTGCGCGGTCGAGATGATCCACGGCTACATGCCGCGCTACGATTTCGAACGCTTCGGCATCGCCCCGCGCGCGTCGCCGCGCCAGTCGGACGTGATGATCGTGGCGGGCACGTTGTGCAACAAAATGGCCCCGGCGCTGCGCAAGGTCTACGACCAGATGTCGGAGCCGAAGTACGTCATCAGCATGGGCAGTTGCGCCAACGGCGGCGGCTACTACCACTACAGCTACAGCGTGGTGCGCGGGTGCGACCGGATCGTGCCCGTCGACATCTACGTGCCCGGCTGTCCGCCGACGGCCGAGGCGCTGCTCTACGGCATCATGCAATTGCAGCGGAAGATCCGCCGGGTGGGGACGGTCGAGCGGTGAGCGTTCTGCACCCCGCACCGCGATATGCCTCGAACGAGGGCGTGCAGGCCGCGCTGTCGAAGGCGCTCGGCCAGTCGGTTGTTGCCGCGCACGAGGAGCACGGCGAGATCGTGCTGACCGTGGCGCGCGACGATGTCGAGACCGTCCTGCGCACCCTGCGCGACGAGCACGATTATCAGCAACTGATGGAGATCGCCGGGGTCGACTACCCGAGCCGCGACGAGCGGTTCGAGGTCGTCTACATGCTCCTCAGCCTGACGAAGAACCACCGCATCATCGTCAAGTGCACCGCCAGCGAGAGCACCCCCGTACCGACCGTGACCACGTTGTGGCCCAACGCCGGCTGGCTCGAGCGCGAGGTGTTCGACATGTACGGCGTGATCTTCGCCGGCAACACGGACTTGCGCCGCATCCTCACCGATTACGGCTTCGAGGGCCATCCCTTCCGCAAGGACTTCCCGCTCACCGGTTATACCGAGCTGCGCTACTCGGAAGACGAGAAGCGCGTCGTCTACGAGCCTGTCGAGTTGCCGCAGGACCTGCGCCAGTTCGACTTCATGAGCCCGTGGGAAGGCGCCGACTACGTTTTGCCGGGCGACGAGAAGGCGGCGACCCCGCCGGTCGACGAGCCCAAGACCACCGAGAAGCCCTCGCAGACCGGTGCGGGCGCCAAGACGGATGCCAAGGCGGCCGAGGAAGTTTCCGCCGGTCCCCCCGCCGAGAAGGCCAGCCGCAAGAAGGCCGCGGGCGCGCCCGCGCCGACCGAGGACCGCCCGTCACGCGCGCCGCGCAAGGGCAAGTCGGCCGACACCAAGGCCTCGACCGAGCCCAAGAAGCGTGCGCCCCGCAAGCCGAAAGGCGATGCATGAGGCGGCTTGCCGTCATCTCCGCGATCGCGCTGCTCGCCGCTTGCTCGCAGGCCGATGAGCCCAAGGGCGAGAGCGCCGAGGACTTCGCGCAGCGCGCGGGCGTGGCGCCCTCTGCCGGCGCGGTGCCGTCGGTCGCGGAAGTGAACGCGCAGCCCGTCGTGGCGGCCACCGGCGCGGCACAGCTCACCCCGCTCACCGCCGATGCGCCGAAGGTGCTCGGCAAGATCGCGGGCGGCTGCTCGTTCGTCTACCAGGGCCGCTCGCTGCTCGTGGTCGGCGCGGACGAGGGCGCCGATGCCAAGGGTCAGGGGGTGCTCGTGATCGATGGCCAGCAGGTCGTTCTGCCCGGCAGCGCCGCGGGCGGGCCGCAAGTCGTCGAAAGCGGGCCGACGCTTACCGGCGCGGGCTACACCGTCAGCGTCCTGCGCGCGGACGGCGCTCCCCAGGCCAAGGACGGTCGCAACGAATGGACCGCCGGCCTCAAGGTCGCGGGCCCCCAGGGCGAGACGACGTTCTCGCCCGGAACGTGGAGCTGCACGGCATGACGATGCAACTCGAACAGTCGCCGACCACCGGCGACGAGGTCATCACCAACTACACCATCAACTTCGGACCCCAGCACCCCGCGGCACACGGCGTGCTGCGCATGGTGATGGAGCTCGACGGCGAGATCATCGAGCGGATCGATCCGCATATCGGGCTGCTCCACCGCGGCACCGAGAAGCTGATCGAGCACAAAACCTACCTGCAGGCTCTGCCCTATTTCGACCGGCTCGACTACGCGTCGCCGCTGGCGATGGAGCACTCCTATGTGCTGGCGCTCGAAAAGCTGCTGAACATCGAGGTGCCGCTGCGCGCCCAGTACCTCAGGGTGCTGTTCGCCGAGCTGACGCGCATCTCGAACCACCTGCTCAACATGGCGCACCACATCCTCGACGTCGGCGCGCTGACCCCGGGTCTGTGGCTCTACGAAGCGCGCGAGGATTGCCTCAACTTCTTCGAGCGCGTCAGCGGCGCGCGGATGCACATGGCCTGGTTCCGGCCCGGCGGCGTGCACCAGGACGTGCCGGTCAAGCTGCTCGTCGACCTCGCCGACTGGATCGACACGCGGCTGATCCCGCTGTTCGAGGACGGCCTGAAGCTCGTCGTCGATAACCGCATCTTCAAGCAGCGCAACGTCGACATCGCCGTGGTGAGCAAGGACGACGCGGTCGCCTGGGGCTTCTCGGGCCCGATGATCCGCGCCGCGGGCGTGCCGTGGGACCTGCGCAAGAGCCAGCCCTACGACGTCTACGACCGCATGGACTTCGAAATCCCCGTCGGCACGCGCGGCGATTGCTACGATCGGTTCATGGTCCGGGTCGAGGAAGTGCGCCAGTCCGCGCGCATCATGAAGCAGTGCCTCGCCGAGATGCCCGAAGGCCCGATCGCGAGCGACGACCGCAAGGTGGTCCCGCCCAAGCGCGCCGAAATGAAGCAGTCGATGGAAGCGCTGATCCACCACTTCAAGCTCTACACCGAAGGCTTCCATGTCCCCGCTGGCGAAGTCTACGTGGCGACCGAGAGTCCCAAAGGCGAGTTTGGGGTCTACCTCGTGTCGGACGGGTCGAACAAACCCTACCGCTGTAAGATCCGCCCGACCGCGTTCAGCCACCTGCAGGCGATGGACTTCATGTCCAAGGGCCACATGCTCCCCGACGCAACCGCCATCCTCGGCGCGATCGACGTGGTGTTCGGGGAGTGCGACCGGTGACCTTCTGCGAACCTGTATCGCTTGCGGATAAGCTTGCTCAGTTTTCCGATCATTATAATCCGCGGATTATCGGCAACTACAACGGAAACGAAATCCGCGTGGTCAAGCTGCAGGGCGATTTCACCTGGCATAGCCATGCCGATACCGACGAGTTGTTCCTTGTCGTATCGGGCGAACTTGGGATCAGGTTTCGCAATGGGGTGCGGGTGTTGGGACCGGGCGAGTTTCTCGTCGTCCCCAAGGGAGTCGAACACCAACCTTTCGCCGATGGCGAATGCCATGTCATGCTTATGGACCGTGAAGGCGAGCCCAATACCGGATCCCACCCGTCAGTCCTTACCCGTGCAAAACTGGAAGCTATCTGATGGCTGACCGCGCACCCGCCCCCGATACGCCCGAACTGCGCGAGCGGTGGGGTTCGTTCGCCTGGACCGCCGAGAATGCGGACAAGGCGAAGGAGATCCTCGCGCGCTATCCCGAGGGACGCCAGCGCTCGGCGGTGATGCCGCTGCTCGACCTCGCCCAGCGGCAGGTCGGCGCGGAGACGAGCACGCAGGGCTGGCTGCCGCTGCCGGTGATGGAATTCGTCGCCCGCGAACTCGACATGCCGGTGATCCGCGTGCTCGAGGTCGCGACGTTCTACACGATGTACAACATCGCGCCGGTCGGCCGCTTCCACGTGCAGGTCTGCGGCACCACGCCGTGCATGCTGCGCGGATCGGACGACATCATGGCCGCGTGCAAGAAGCGCGGGATGAGCAAAGGCCACACCACTGACGACGGTCTGTGGACGCTGACCGAGGTCGAATGCATGGGCAACTGCGCCAGCGCCCCGATGGTCCAGATCAACGACGCGAACTACGAGGACCTGACCCCCGAACGCCTCGACGCGGTGCTCGATGCGCTCGAACGCGGCGAGACGCCCAAGGAAGGCACGCAGGACCCCGAGCGGCACACGGTGGAGCCGGTCGGCGCGCTCAGCAGCCTGACCGCGATGGTCGGCGAGAACCACGACTATCGGGGTGAATGGTGAGCATCGTCACGATCATCGTCGCGCTCGTGCTGATCTTCCTCGCGTGGAAGGTCCTGATGGGTATTGTGAAATTCGGCGCGATCATCCTGATCCTCGTTGCCGCCGCCTATTTCCTCTCGCAGGGAGGGATGGGATGAGCGACTGGAAAAGCCCCGAGGCCGGGCGCACGCTCGGGCTCATCTTTCTCCTGATCGGGGTGTTCCTGTTCGGCCTCGCCGCCTGGCAGAAATTCGGCCTCGGAGAGGAAACGCGGCTGTTTGCTCCCGCAGCCATGATTTGCGCGGCGGCTGCCATCATCCTCGGACAATCGAAGCGGAGAAGCGACAATGCTCGCTGACAAGGACCGCATCTTCACCAACCTTTACGGCTACCAGGACTGGGGCCTGAAGGCGGCGCAGCATCGCGGCGACTGGGACAATACCAAGGCGCTGATGGGCGTCGGCCAGGACGCGATCATCGACGAGATCAAGGCGTCCGGCCTGCGCGGGCGCGGCGGCGCGGGCTTCCCGACCGGCATGAAGTGGTCGTTCATGCCGAAGGAGAGCAAGGATGGCCGGCCGAGCTTCCTCGTCATCAACGCCGACGAATCCGAGCCCGGTTCGTGCAAGGACCGCGAGATCATCCGCCACGATCCGCACAAGCTGATCGAAGGCGCACTGATCGCCGGCTACGCCATGCGCGCGCGCGCCGCCTACATCTACATCCGCGGCGAGTTCATCCGCGAGGCCGAGACGCTCTTCAAGGCGGTCGCCGAGGCCTATGACGCGGGGCTGCTGGGCAAGAACGCGGCCGGGTCGGGTTACGATTTCGACGTGTTCGTCCACCGCGGCGCAGGCGCCTACATCTGCGGCGAAGAGACCGCGATGATCGAAAGCCTCGAAGGCAAGAAGGGCCAGCCGCGCCTCAAGCCGCCGTTCCCGGCCGGCGCGGGGCTCTACGGTTGTCCGACGACGGTCAACAACGTCGAGTCGATCGCGGTTGTCCCGACGATCCTGCGGCGCGGCGCTTCGTGGTTCGCGAGCTTCGGGCGCCCCAACAACGCTGGCACCAAGCTGTTCCAGATCAGCGGGCACGTGAACAAGCCCTGCGTCGTCGAGGAAGCGATGAGCATCCCTTTCGGCGAGCTGATCGAGAAGCACTGCGGCGGCATCATCGGCGGGCGCGACAACCTGCTGGCGGTGATCCCCGGCGGCTCCTCGGTCCCGCTGGTCCCGGCGGACCAGATCTGGGACTGCCCGATGGACTTCGACGGGCTGAAGGAAGTCGGCAGCGGCCTCGGCACGGCGGCGGCGATCGTGATGGACAAGTCCACCGACATCGTCCGCGCGATCAGCCGCATCAGCTATTTCTACAAGCACGAGAGCTGCGGCCAGTGCACCCCGTGCCGCGAAGGCGTGGGCTGGATGTGGCGGGTGATGGAGCGCCTGCGCACCGGCGACGCGCACGTCGAGGAAATCGACATGCTCCAGCAGGTCACCAAGCAGGTCGAGGGCCACACCATCTGCGCGCTGGGCGACGCCGCAGCCTGGCCGATCCAGGGCCTGATCAAGCACTTCCGGCCCGAAATCGAACGGCGTATCGCCGAGGCCGGCAACATGGCCGAAGCGGCTGAGTAATGCGGAAGGGAGGCGTGCGATGATCAATCGACTGTCGATCCTGGCATTGGTGGCGGCGGCGGTAAGTGCCGCGCCCGCGTCGGCGCAGTATGCGAGCGACGTGACCGAAGACCTGCGCGTGGAAACGCGCGACTTCGCCCAGTGCATTGCGGCCAAGGACCCTGTGAAGGCGCAGAAACTGCTCGGCCTGACGATCGGTTCGCCCGAATATCGTCGCGCGATGACCAAGCTGGTCAAGTGGAGCGGCTGCGTCGAAGATCCGGACATGGCGACTTTCGAGCCGCTTCTGCTCTCTGGCGCCCTGGCCGAACTGGCGATCAAGGATGGCGTCCCGGCCGGTCTCGGTTCGCTGGTTGCGTCGGCCAATCCCGCCGACCCGGCGCTGGCGATGGCCGATTGCGCGGTCCGCGCCGACAAGGCGAAGTCGGAGGCGCTGCTCGCCACCAAATGGCTCAGCGACGACGAGCGCGATGCAGCCTTTGATCTGAGCGCGACCCTGAAGCCGTGCGCGGCGAAGGATTCCATCCGGATCACTGCAGCCCAGCTTCGCGGCCTCGTCGCGCTCGCAACCCTGCGGACTTATGGGAACACGCCGTGAATCGCCTCCTGATATTTTCCGCCGCGCTTATGCTTGCCGGCCCGGCGCTCGCGCAGTCGTCGAACGAGAACGACCGCGACGACATCGCCGCGCGCAACGACGTGTCGGTCGAAAAAACCCTCGAGCGCGCCGAGCATGACCGCATGGACGCGCGCGCCAACGATAGGGTGTCGCGCGTGGCGCTGGAGCAGTGGGCGGGATGCATCGCGCGTTCGCACGCTGGCGAGGCCACACGCGTCCTGACTATCGATTTCAAGGCGCCGGCATATGGCCGGGCGATGCAGATGCTGTCGCAGGAAAGCAAGGACTGCATCCGCTTCCGCGGCACACTGCGCGCGGGCGGACTGCTGTTCGCGGGCGAGATGGCGGAAGCCCTGCTCGAGCAGCCGGGCGAGGCTCCGGTCGCACGGCTGGCGCGCGCCGCGGCGGGCCCGGCGACACCGTCGTTCTCGTTCACCGACAAGGTCGCGATCTGCACTGTGCGCTCGGCGCCCAACGACGTCGCCGACCTGTTCGCAACTGCACGCGACAGTGCCGAGGAAAATGCGGCCCTGCAAAAAGTCTCCGCGATCATGGGTCTTTGCGCCAAGGCGGCGGAAGCGAGCAAGCCGCTGTCGATCAATCCGGCCGGGTTGCGGGCGATGCTCGCCACGGCCGCGTTCCGTTCCGTGGAAAGCAGCAAGTCCTCCTGATGCCCAAGGCTACCGTAGGCGGTCGGGAAATCGAAGTTCGCACCGGGGGATCCGTGCTGCAGGCGCGCGGGCGTTGACGATCGGGCCGAGCACCATCCGCGTCCGGCTTGCGGAAGCGCTCCTGCGCGTGAACGGCCCGCTCCAGAAGGCGGATTGACCAGGCCACGGCTATGGTCCGCGCGGCGGTGCGCATCCGCCCGCCAAGCCGCGGCAAGATGCGCAATCGTGTGAGGGAATTAAGGCAGTGACGGTTCCCCGAAAAGTCGGCATCCTGACTTTGCCGCTCTATGTGAATTACGGGGGCATCCTGCAGGCGGCCGCGCTGTATCGTGTGCTGTCGGACCAGGGGCATCAGCCGGTATTCCTGGAACGGCGCCGCGACCGGAAGCCGCACAAGCAACTGGCGCGGCTGATCGCCGAGAACCTGCCGTTTCTCGACATCAAGGGGTTCCGCACCATGGCCCGGAGGTCGGGCAAGCATCGGCCCTTCATCCAGAACAACATGTCGGTGCGGTCCCGTCCGCTGCGGACCGTTTCCGACTTGCGGAAGGCCGTCTCGGAACATGATCTGGACGCGGTGATCGTCGGTAGCGACCAGGTCTGGCGCCCCGAATATCATGGGGACCAAACACCGCTGGCCTACTGGCTGAACTTCGTCGATCCGCGCCGCAGCAAGCGCATCGCCTATGCTGCGTCCTTCGGCAAGGCAGTCTGGGAGCGGCCCGATCTCGATGGGCGGATCGCCCCCCTGCTGGCCGATTTCCACGCGGTCTCGGTTCGCGAGGCGAGCGGTATCGAGATTTGTGCGCGCCACTTCGCGTACGACGATGCGAAGGTCATGATCGACCCCGCGATGCTCGTGGACCGGGCTTTCTATGACGACATCGCCACGGTCCCTTCCGACGCGGAGGGAACCTTCCTGAACTACATCCTGGGGCTGAACGATACGTCCATCGAAGACCTGACGAGGCTCGGCGCCGAGCTGCCGGGCGTCAGCCGCACGAAGTTCCTGCGCCTCAGTTTGGGAGGGGACGATATCACCATCAACGACTGGGTGGGGTATTTCCGTGCGGCGAAGTACGTCTTCACCGACAGCTTCCACGGTACTGCCCTGTCGATCTTGAACGAGAAGCCCTTTGTGAGCCTGGCGAACAAGAGGGGCGGAGAAGATCGCTTCGTCAACGTTCTCGGGTTGCTGGGACTGGAAGATCGGCTCGTCGAGCACGCGGACATCGGCAAGGTTGCCGAGCTCATGAAACAGCCTATCGATTATGTCGCCGTCCGCGCGCGTCTCGAGGAGTTGCGTGCGGACGCAACCGAGTTCCTGGCGAATGCTCTCGCCTGACATGGGAATCCGTCTCCTTCGAGCAGGTCACGCAGAGCGACGGGTTATGCGCAGGAGCACGGGCTTCCGTCCCCAACCGCGTACCGGCCGGGGACCTCTGGAGAGTGAAATGATGAGGTTGGCGGGAAACGCGATCCAGGCTGAGGCGAACGCGGGATGCTGAAACGTATCGCGCGCCATCTCAAGGGCATTTTCGCCTTATCGTACAACGCCGTTCGCGACACGTATCGTTTCTACAAATGGTCGTCGGCGGTCCGCGAGCCTCACCTGCGCAGCCAGCTTCGCGCCCGCCTGACTTTTGTCTACCACAAGCTGGAAAAAGGGCTGTCCATGCCGGACCGTCGGGCCGGCTTCGGGCGTGATGTCGCGACCAGCCTCGTGACCAAGCTGCGCGCGTACGAGGACGCGTACGGCCACGACGACGTGACACTTGTCGTCCGCGACGTGTTGCGGGAATACCGCTTCGAAATGGCGCGCGACGGGATAGCCGTCGACGAAGTCGAACGAATTCTGGGCCAGGATCCGGTGGCCCTCGACCCCGATCGCCGGGCCGGTTCCGTCCAGCTGACGCGAGACGATCTCTTTCCCATACCGCGCGAAGATGCCGTCCGCTTCCTGCAGGCGCGTCGCAGCGTCCGGCATTTCACGGGAGAACTGGTGCCCCGTGAACAGATCGAGCGCGTCGTGCGGATTGCGCAGCGCTGCCCTTCGGTATGCAACCGCCAGTCGGGCAAGGTTTACGCCTGCAACGACCGGGAGACGATCGATGCCGCGCTGTCGTACCAGAATGGCAATGCGGGGTTCGGCCACCTGATCGGCGGCCTTTTCATTGTCGTTGCAGACGTGACCCGTTTCAATCACGTGGGCGAGCGGCAGCAGGCTTTCGTGGACGGCGGCATCTTTGCAATGGCCCTGTTGCAAGCGCTGCAGGCCGAAGGGCTGGGTGGTTGCATGCTGAACTGGAGCATGGGCTATCACGATGACAACGCATTGCGCCGCCGTTTCGCGCTTGAGGATTCGGTTCACGTCATCACCATGATCGGGTTCGGGCCGACGCCGGACACGTTCAAGGTAGCCGCCAGTCCCCGCGAAAGCGTGCCAATTCGCTGGCTGGGCAATTGAACCATTTACTCTCGCAAGGTGGTTTTCTAAGTGCCCCCCTGAACCCGGGGCGCGGCGTGCGCTCCCCGTCCGGAATCCGGTCGCGCCGACCAGCGCGATCGCGCCTTCGATAAAAGGTAGCAATGCCCAAGGTCACCGTAGACGGCGAGCAGATCGAGGTCCCCGATGGGGCGACCGTCCTGCAGGCGTGCGAGCTTGCGGGGAAGGAAATCCCGCGCTTCTGCTATCACGAGCGGCTTTCGATCGCGGGCAACTGCCGCATGTGCCTGGTCGAGGTGAAGCCCGGGCCGCCCAAGCCGCAGGCGTCGTGTGCGTTGCCGGCTACAGAAGGCCAGGAAATCCGCACCGACAGCGAGATGGTCAAGCTGGCGCGCGAAGGGGTGATGGAGTTCCTCCTCATCAACCACCCGCTCGATTGCCCGATCTGCGACCAGGGCGGCGAGTGCGACCTGCAGGACCAGTCGGTCGCCTACGGCCGCGGAGCCTCGCGCTACGACGAGAACAAGCGCGCGGTGACCGAGAAATACATGGGCCCGCTCATCAAGACGGTGATGACCCGCTGCATCCACTGCACCCGCTGCGTGCGATTCTCCGAAGAGATCGCGGGCGTGGACGAAATCGGCGCGCTCTATCGCGGCGAGCAGATGCAGATTACGACCTATCTCGAAGAGGCGTGCAAGCACGAGCTTTCGGCGAACGTGATCGACCTGTGCCCGGTCGGTGCGCTCACCTCGCGTCCCTATGCGTTCGAGGCGCGGCCGTGGGAGCTCAAGAAGACGCTGTCGATCGACGTCAGCGACGCGGTCGGCGCGAACATCCGCCTCGACAGCCGCGGGCGCGAGGTCATGCGCGCGCTTCCGCGCAACAACGACGACGTCAACGAGGAATGGCTCAGCGACAAGGGCCGCTACATGGTCGACGGTCTGACCCGTCGCCGCCTCGACAAGGTGTGGATCCGCAGCAAGGGCAAGCTGCAGGCCGCGAGCTGGGACGAGGCGTTCAAGGCGATCGCCAAGGCCAAGCCGGGGGCCAGCATAGCGGCCATCGCGGGCGACCTGGTCGATTGCGAGACGATGTTCGCGGCAAAGAGGCTGGTGAATGCGCTCGGCTCGACCCTGCTCGAGGGACGCCAGACCGGGATGAGCTATCCCACCGGCAATCTCGCGGCGGTCAACTTCAATTCGACCTTCGCGGGAATCGAGACCGCGGATGCGATTCTGATCGTCGGCAGCATGGTCCGCTGGGAAGCGCCGCTGGTCAACGTGCGGCTGCGCAAGGCGGCCAAGCGCGGGGCGAAGGTCTTCGTCGTCGGCCCCCGCTGGGACACGACCTATCCGGCCGAATTCCTCGGTGACGACGCGGCGCTGCTGCACGACCTGCCGGGGCATGTGACCGAGGCGCTTGCCAAGGCCGAGCGGCCCGCGGTGATCGTCGGCGGGGCGGGGCTGGCCAAGGGCGCGCTCGATGCTGCGCTGGCGCTGCCAGTCCAGCGTGACGGGTGGAACGGGTTCAACGTGCTCCACATGGCGGCTTCGCGCATGGGCGGGCTGATGCTCGGTTACGCGCAGAAGGGCGGCATCGCCGACATCGCCAAGGCCGCGCCCAAGGTGGTGCTGGCATTGGGTGCGGACGAAGTCGACTGGTCCGCGTTCGCCGATAGCCTGAAGGTCTACATCGGCCACCACGGCGACAAGGGCGCGCACGCGGCGGACATCATCCTCCCCGCCGCCGCCTACAGCGAAAAGGACGGGACCTACGTCAACACCGAGGGGCGGGTGCAGTTCGCCGAGAAGGCCGTGTTCGCCCCGGGCGACGCGCGCGAGGACTGGACGATCCTGCGCGCGCTGGCCGATGCGCTGGGCGTCACCGTCGGGTTCGACAGCTTCGCCGAGCTCCAGGCCGCGATGATCACCGAAGTGCCGGCGCTGGGCGTCGAGGGTCTGGCCGATTACGGCGCGCTGCCGAAAGCCGGGAAGGGCAAGGCGAGCGGCGCGATCGCCTATCCGATCAAGGACTTCTACCTCACCAACCCCATCGCCCGCGCGAGCGTGGTGATGCAGGAATGCTCGGCCGAATTGCTGCATGGCGATGACGTGCGGGAGGCCGCGGAATGACCGAGTTCTTCCAGACCAATCTCGGACTGACCTATGAGTGGTCGTGGTTCCTCGCCACCCTCAGCGGCATCTTGCTCATCGCGCTGCCGCTGATGCTGGCGGTGGCGATCATTATCTACGTCGAACGCAAGCTGTGGGCGGCGTTCGCGCTGCGGCGGGGGCCGAACGTGGTGGGGCCGTGGGGCGTTCTCCAGTCCTTCGCGGACGGCCTCAAGGTATTCCTGCAGGAAACCATCATCCCCTCGGCCGCGAACAAGGGCCTGTTCCTGATCGCGCCGATCATCACCTTCACCGTCGCGCTGATGGCGTGGGCGGTGATCCCGTTCAATTCGGGCGCGGTGCTGGCGGATATCAACGTCGGCCTGCTCTACGTCCTCGCGATCAGCAGCCTCGGCGTCTACGGCGTGGTGATCGCCGGGTGGGCGTCGAACTCGAAGTACCCTTTCTTCTCCGCGATGCGTGCCGCGGCGCAGATGATCTCGTACGAGGTCTCGATCGGCTTCATCCTGATCTGCGTGGTGCTCTACGCCAACTCGTTCAACATGAACGCCATTGTCGAGGCGCAGCGCGGTCACGGGCTGGGGATCGTCAACGGCTACGTGTTCAACCTGCTGCTGTTTCCGATGTGGGTCATGTTCCTGATCAGCAGCCTTGCCGAAACGGCGCGCGCGCCGTTCGACCTGACCGAGGCTGAGAGCGAGCTCGTCGCCGGATACCAGACCGAATACAGCTCGATGAGCTTCGCGCTCTACTGGCTCGGCGAATACGCCAACGTGCTGCTGATGTGCACGCTGAACGCCGTGCTGTTCTTCGGAGGCTGGCTCCCGCCGCTAGAGCTGGAATTCCTCTACGTGATCCCGGGGTTCGTCTGGCTGCTGCTCAAGATCGCGCTGATGTTCTTCATCTTTGCGTGGATCAAGGCGACCGTGCCGCGGTACCGCTACGACCAGCTCATGCGGCTCGGATGGAAGGTGTTCCTGCCGATCTCGCTGCTGTTCGTGGTCCTTACGTCGGGCTGGCTCATGTTCACGAGGTACGGATGACCATCGCCCATCTCATCAAGTCGTTCACTCTGTGGGAGTTCGTGAAGGCGCACGCCCTCACGCTGAAGTACTTCTTCAAGCCCAAGGCGACGGTCAACTACCCGTTCGAGAAGAACCCGCTCAGCCCGCGCTTCCGCGGCGAGCATGCGCTGCGCCGGTATCCCAACGGCGAGGAGCGCTGCATCGCGTGCAAGCTGTGCGAGGCCGTGTGCCCGGCGCAGGCGATCACGATCGAGGCCGAGCCGCGCGAGGACGGCAGCCGTCGCACCACCCGCTACGACATCGACATGACCAAGTGCATCTACTGCGGCTTCTGCCAGGAAGCCTGCCCCGTGGATGCGATCGTCGAGGGGCCGAACTTCGAATACGCGACCGAAACGCGCGAGGAACTGCTCTACGACAAGGCGAAACTGCTGGCCAACGGGGACAAGTGGGAGCGGGCGCTGGCCGCGAACCTTGAAGCCGATGCGCCCTACCGATAGGGGCCGCGCGCAACGATGATCCAGACCGCCGCCTTCTACCTTTTCGCCGCGCTCACGATCGCCTCCGCGGTGCTCGTGATCACCGCGCGCAACCCGGTGCATTCGGTGCTGTGGCTGATCCTCGCGTTCTTCAACGCGGCGGGCCTGATGGTGCTCGTCGGCGCTGAATTCATCGCGATGCTGCTGGTAATCGTCTACGTCGGCGCGGTCGCGGTGCTGTTCCTGTTCGTGGTCATGATGCTCGACATCGACTTCGCTTCCCTGCGTGCCGGATTCGTCAGGAACTTCCCGCTCGGCCTGCTGATCGCGCTGGTGCTGCTGGCCGAACTCGTGTTCGGGATCGGTGCCTACCAGGCCGGCAAGATCGAGCTTGCCACCGGCACCGCCGACCAGGTCGCGCCCATGGCGGAAAGCAACATCGCCGCGATCGGCCAGGTTCTCTATGGGCAATACCTCTTCCTGTTCGAAAGCGCGGGCATCATCCTGCTCGTGGCAATGGTCGGCGCGATCGTGCTGACCCTGCGCGAGCGCAAGGACACCCGCCCGCAGGACATTTCGCACCAGATCCGGCGGCGTCCCGGCGACGCGACCCGCAACGTGAAGCCCGAAGTGGGCCAAGGGGTGCAACTGTGATCGGCCTCGAACACTACGTCGTCGTGGGCACGGTGCTGTTCGTGCTGGGGGTGCTCGGCATCTTCGTGAACCGCAAGAACGTGATCGTCATCCTCATGTCGATCGAGCTCATCCTGCTGGCGGTGAACATCAACCTCGTCGCATTCAGCGCCTTCCTCGGCGACCTGACGGGGCAGATCTTCGCCATGTTCGTGCTGACCGTTGCTGCCGGTGAGGCTGCGATCGGTCTGGCGATCCTCGTCATCTATTTCCGCGGCCGCGGTACCATCGCGGTCGACAGCGTCGACCGGCTCAAGGGATAGGCGGACCCGTGCATCCGATCCTGATCATCGTCTTCGGACCCTTGCTGGCTGCCGTGATCGGCGGGCTGGGCAACCGCATGCTCGGCAATACGGTGGTCAAGTCGATCACCACCGGCGCGCTCTTCCTGTCGTGCGCCTTGAGCTGGCCGATCTTCCTCGGCTTCGTCGGCGGGACTTACGAGCCGACCGTCGTGCCGGTTCTCCAGTGGGTCCAGTCGGGCGCGATGAGCTTCGACTGGGCACTGCGCGTCGACACGCTGACCGCGGTCATGCTGGTGGTCATCACCACCGTTTCGGCGCTCGTCCACCTCTACAGCTGGGGGTACATGGAAGAGGACCCGGACCAGCCGCGGTTCTTCGCCTACCTTAGCCTCTTCACCTTCGCGATGCTGATGCTGGTGACGGCGGACAACCTGGTCCAGATGTTCTTCGGATGGGAGGGCGTCGGCCTCGCCAGTTACCTCCTCATCGGGTTCTGGTTCAGGAAGCCCAGCGCGAACGCCGCAGCGATCAAGGCCTTCGTGGTCAACCGCGTGGGCGACCTCGGCTTCATGCTCGGCATCTTCGGCACGTACCTGGTGTTCGGCACGGTCTCGATCAGCGAAATCCTCGCTGCGGCACCCGGCATGGCGGGGGCGACGATCGGGTTCCTCGGCTACCGCGTCGACACGATGGATGTGCTCTGCATCCTCCTGTTCATCGGCGCGATGGGCAAATCGGCGCAGCTGGGCCTGCACACCTGGCTCCCCGACGCGATGGAGGGCCCCACCCCCGTGTCCGCGCTGATCCACGCCGCGACGATGGTCACCGCGGGCGTATTCATGGTCTGCCGCCTGTCGCCTATGTTCGAGGCGGCTCCGATCGCGCTGATGTTCGTGACCTTCATCGGTGCGGCGACCTGCCTGTTCGCGGCGACCGTCGGCACCACGCAGTGGGACATCAAGCGGGTCATCGCCTATTCGACCTGCTCGCAGCTAGGCTACATGTTCTTCGCCGCAGGCGTCGGCGCCTATGGCGCGGCGATGTTCCACCTGTTCACGCACGCCTTCTTCAAGGCGCTGCTGTTCCTCGGCGCTGGCAGCGTGATCCACGCGATGCACCACGAGCAGGACATGCGCTATTACGGCGGCCTGCGTAAGCACATCCCGCTGACTTTCTGGGCCATGACCGCCGGTACGCTCGCCATCACGGGCGTGGGTATCTACTGGTTGCACGCGGGCTTTGCCGGCTTCCACTCGAAGGACGCCATCCTCGAGGCGGCATGGGGCCGCGGGACCGAGATGGCCCACTTCGCCTTCTGGCTCGGCGCGATCGCGGCGCTTTTGACCAGCTTCTATTCGTGGCGGCTCGTGTTCCTCACGTTCTTCGGCAAGCCGCGCTGGGCGGGCAGCGAGCACATCCAGCACGCGGTTCACGGGCACCATCACGATCATCCCTCGGACGAGGACGCCGGCCATGACCATGCGCATGACCATGCCGCGCATGGCGATGGCACCGCAGGCTATCATCCGCACGAGAGCCCGCTCTCGATGCTGATCCCGCTCGGCGTCCTGAGCCTGGGCGCGGTGTTCGCGGGCTGGGTATTCAGCCACGCCTTCCTCGACGACGCCGGCTTCTGGCAGGGTTCGATCTTCTACAACGAGGATCTCATCCACGCGATGCACGCCGTGCCGCTTTGGGTGAAGCTGACGGCGACGTTCGTGATGCTGATCGGCCTCGCGTTCGCCTGGCTCGGCTACATCCGCGACACCGACATGCCGCGCCGCGCCGCCGAGCAGATCGGACCGGTCTACCGGTTCTTCTACAACAAATGGTACTTCGACGAGCTTTATAACGTCGTGTTCGTGAAGCCGGCGTTCTGGCTCGGCCGCAAGTTCTGGAAGATTGGCGACGAGGGGGTCATCGATCGCTTCGGGCCCGATGGCGCGGCCTGGGTGGTTGCGCAGGGCACGGTGGGCGCCAAGCGCTTCCAGTCGGGTTTCCTCAATACCTACGCGCTGTGGATGCTCATCGGCCTTGTCGCCGCGATTACCTGGGTACTGGTCTGATGGGGGGCTTTCCGATCCTTTCGCTGATGCTCCTCGTGCCGCTCGTGGCGGGGCTCGCTTGCTTCTTCCTCGAAGCGAAGGCCGCGCGCATGGTCGCGCTGATTGCCACGCTGGCGAACCTCGCTCTCGGCATACTGCTCTGGGTGAATTACGATATCGGCGGCGCGCAATGGCAGTTCACAGAACGGGCCGAGCTGTTCGCGGGCTTCAGCTATGCGCTCGGGATAGACGGCATCGCGCTGCTGTTGATCGTGCTCAGCGTATTCCTGATGCCGATCTGCATCCTCGCCAGCTGGGAATCGATCGAGAAGCGCGTCGGCGAATACATGGCGGCGTTCCTGTTCATGGAACTGCTGATGATCGGCGTGTTCGCCGCGCAGGACCTGCTGCTGTTCTACATCTTCTTCGAAGCCGGCCTGATCCCGATGTACCTCATCATCGGCATCTGGGGCGGCAAGGACCGCATCTACGCGAGCTACAAGTTCTTCCTCTACACGCTGCTCGGCTCGGTCGTGATGCTGGTCGCGATGCTGTGGATGATCGGGGAAGCCGGGACGACGGACATCCCGACGCTGATGCAGTACGACTTCGACCCCGCGGCTCAGACGTGGCTGTGGCTGGCGTTCTTCGCGAGCTTCGCCGTCAAGATGCCGATGTGGCCGGTGCACACCTGGCTGCCCGACGCACACGTCCAGGCGCCGACCGCGGGTTCGGTGATCCTGGCGGGCGTGCTGCTGAAGATGGGCGGCTACGGCTTCATCCGGTTCAGCCTGCCGATGTTCCCCGAAGCGAGCGCGCAGCTTGCCTGGCTGATCTTTGCGCTCAGCATGATCGCCGTGGTCGTCACCAGCCTGATCGCGCTGGTCCAGCACGACATGAAGAAGCTCATCGCCTATTCCTCGGTCGCCCACATGGCGATCGTCACGGTGGGCCTGTTCGCCTTCAACGTGCAGGGGCTGGAAGGCGCGATGATCGTGATGCTGAGCCACGGGCTGGTATCGGGCGCGCTGTTCCTCTGCGTCGGCGTCATCTACGATAGGCTGCACACGCGCGAAATCGACCGCTACGGCGGCCTTTCGATCAACATGCCCTACTACGCGCTGTTCTTCATGCTGTTCACGATGGCCAGCATCGGGCTTCCCGGCACCAGCGGCTTCGTCGGCGAATTCCTGAGCCTTGCGGGCATCTACCAGGTGTCGACGTGGGTCACGCTGGTCTGCACCACGGGCATCATCCTGGGTGCGGCCTACATGCTCTATCTCTACTGGCGCGTTGCGTTCGGCGTGCAGAAGAACGCCGACGCCGCGGCCATGCCTGACCTTAATGCCCGCGAATGGGCCATGCTCGCGCCGATCGCTGCCGCCGTGCTGTGGATGGGCGTCTATCCCGAAAGTTTCCTCGCACCCATGCGCAAGGACATCGCCGCCCTCGACGCACGCCTTTCGCGCGCCGCGCCCGAAGGGGACAGCAAGCCCGCCGAAGCCCGGCCCGAACAGGTGCGGACCAAAGCCGCGAACGCGATGCCGCACCATGAAGCGGCTGAAGGGGAGGGCCACTGATGGACTATTCCCTGTCCCTTCGCCTCGTCGCGCCCGAGGTCCTCCTCAGCGTAGGCGGGCTCATCCTGCTGCTCGCCGCAGCGTGGATGGGCGACAAGGCGAGCAAGGCGATCTCGATCGCATCGGTCGCGGTTCTCGTTGCAGCCGCGGCCCTGACCGCGCCGGTCCTGTGCGGCGGAAACGCCGGCGCCGGGACCGAGGCGTTCTTCGGCCAGATGCGCGCCGACGCGTTCGCCGCATTCGCGAAGATGCTGATCTACGCTGCCGGCGCCGCCAGCCTGATGATCGCCCCGCGGTTCTTCGACCGCTGGAACGCGATGCGCGCTGAATACCCCGTGCTGATCGTCTTCGCAGTCCTCGGCATGAGCATCATGGTCTCCGCCGGCGACCTGATGACGCTCTACATCGGGCTCGAGATGAACAGCCTCGCGGCCTACGTCCTTGCGGCTTTCCTGCGTGTGGATTCGCGTTCGGAAGAGGCGGGCCTCAAGTACTTCGTGCTGGGTGCGCTCGCGAGCGGCATCCTGCTCTACGGCATGAGCCTGACTTACGGCTTCACCGGCACGACCAGCTTCGCGGGGATCCGCGCGGTTCTGGAAAGCGGCATGTCGACCGGCGCGCTGTTCGGGGTGATCTTCGTTCTCGCGGGTCTTGCTTTCAAGATCGCCGCGGTGCCCTTCCATATGTGGACGCCCGACGTCTACGAGGGCGCGCCGACCCCGGTGACGACGTTCTTCGCGACCGCTCCCAAGGTCGCGGCCGTCGCGCTGCTGATGCGCGTATCTCTCGATGCGTTCGGGGCCCAGAGCGACGCCTGGCGCCAGGTGGTGACCTTCGCCGCGCTGGCCTCGATCGTCGTCGGTGCATTGGGTGCGATCGGACAGGACAACATCAAGCGCCTGCTCGCCTATTCATCGATCAACAACGTCGGCTTCATCCTTGTAGGTCTTGCCGCAGCCACACCCGAGGGCGCGAGCGCAATGCTCGTCTATCTCGCGATCTACGTCGCGATGTCGGTCGGAAGCTTCGTCGCGGTGCTGATGCTGCGCGACGCTGACGGCAACCAGGTCGAATCGATCACGGACATGGCCGGCCTCAGCCGTACCAGCCCGGCGATCGCATGGTGCCTTCTGCTGCTCATGCTCAGCCTTGCCGGTATCCCGCCGCTGTTCGGTTTCTGGGGCAAGCTGGTCGTGTTCCAGGCCGCCGTCGATGCCGGAATGATCGCCATCGCGACGATTGCCATCGCCGCGAGTGTCATCGGCGCGTTCTATTACCTCAAGGTCGGCAAGGTCATGTTCTTCGACGAGCCGGCGGACAAGGTGAAGGGGCCCAACGACTGGGCGCACTGGGCGCTGCTCGTGGTCAGCACCGTGTTCATTTCGCCGCTCGGCTACCTGCTGACCGGATGGCTCGGCGGCCTGGCCGACAAGGCTTCGGCCGCGCTGTTCCTGGCCGCCTGAGTAATTGGCAACGATCCGCTTCGTCGCCGAGACAGGCTCGACCAACGCCGACCTCATCGCCGCGATCCGCGACGGCGCACGCGTGGCCGAAGGCGAGTGGCTCGTCGCCGACCGCCAGACCGCCGGGCGAGGGCGGCAGGGGCGGACCTGGTTCGACGGTCGCGGCAATTTCATGGGCTCGACCATCGTCTGGCCCGGACCGCACGATCCGCCGGCACCGACGCTTGCATTGCTGGCCGGGGTCGCGCTGTATGAAACGGTCGCGCCCATGCTGGCCGACCCATCCGCGCTGTCGCTCAAGTGGCCCAACGATCTGCTTGTCGGCCGGGCCAAGCTGGCCGGCATCCTGCTCGAGCGGGAAGGTGACGCGGTCGTGGTCGGCATCGGGGTCAACCTGGCCGCCGCGCCGCAGGTTGATGGACGTGAGACGATCGCCCTGTCCACTCTGGGCCCGTCGCCCGACCGCGACCAATTCGCCGAGGCGCTGGCAACCGCTTTCGACCGTGAACTCGATCGGTGGCGCACCGTGGGGCTTGCGCCGCTTCTGCGCCGCTGGCAGGCGGCCGCGCACCGGCACGGCGCGTCTTTGACGGTGCAGGAACCGGGCGGATCGACGGTTTCGGGCACATTCGCCGGTCTCGACGAGACCGGTACGCTGCTGCTGCGCTTGGAAGACGGGACAACCCGGCCTATCCACGCCGGCGACGTCTCGCTGGGGTAAGGAACACCGCCATGCTGCTCGCTGCCGATGTCGGCAACACCAATGTGGTCTTCGCGCTTTTCGACGGGCGCGAAATTCGCGCGCGCTGGCGCATCGCGACCGACCCCCGCCGTACCGGCGACGAGTACGCCGTATGGCTGCTCCAGTTGCTCGAGATCGAGGGTTTCAAGCGGGAGGATATCACCCAGCTTATCGTCGGATCGGTGGTCCCGCGCGCGATCCACAACCTGACCGTCCTGGCCGAGAAGTACTTCGGCATGACGCCGCTGATCGCGGGAGAAGGGGCGGCAGACTGGGGCATTTCGGTCGACGTCGACCAGCCCCGGTCGCTCGGCACGGACCGCGCCCTCAACACCATCGCCGCCCATGCCAAGTACGAAGGCGACCTGATTGTCGTCGACTTCGGCACCGCGACGACCTTCGACGCAGTAGACTTCACCGGTGCATACAAGGGCGGGATCATCTGCCCGGGGCTCAACCTCTCGCTGGACGCCCTCGTCGGCAACACGGCCAAGCTGCCGCGCATCGCGATCGAGGCGCCGCGATCGCACAGCGTCATTGGCACCAACACCGAAGACCAGATGCTGATCGGAGTCTTCTGGGGTTATGTCGCCATGATGGAGGGCCTGATCGCCCGAATGCGCGCGGAAATCGGCCGTCCGGCCAAGGTCGTCGCCACCGGTGGTCTGGCAATCCTGTTCGACGAACACACCGACATCTTCGACCACGTCGACACCGATCTCACGCTGGACGGGCTGGCAATCCTGGCGGAGCGCGCAACGAAGTGAAAAGGGACTTCGCACCAGAGGACGAACTGCTGTTCCTTGCGCTCGGTGGCTCGGGCGAGATCGGCATGAACGTCAATCTCTATGGCTGCCAGGGCCGCTGGCTGATGGTCGACCTCGGGATGACCTTCAGCGGTAACGAGTACCCGGGCGTCGACCTGGTCTTCGCGGATCTCGAATTCATCGAGGAACGCGCCGGCGCACTCGAGGGAATCGTCCTGACCCACGCGCACGAGGACCACATCGGCGCGGTTCCTTACTTCGCCGCGGAGCTGGGCGTGCCGCTTTACGCGACACCGTTCACTGCCGATCTCGTGACGCGCAAGCTGGAAGAGGCGGGCATCGCCAATTCGGTCGAACTCGTCGTGGTTGATGATCTCGAACGGTTCCAGCTCGGTCCCTTCGGCATCTCCTATGTGCCGCTCGCGCACTCGATCGCAGAGGGCCACGCCTTGCTGATCGAGACGCCTTACGGCCGGGTTTTTCATACCGGCGATTGGAAGCTCGACGAGGAACCGATCATCGGCGAGCCGACGACCGAGGAGGAGCTGTGCGAACTGGGCGACGAGGGTATCCTTGCGCTGGTCTGCGATTCCACCAACGTATTCAATCCCGCCGAGAGCGGTTCGGAAGGTGCAGTCTACCGTGCGCTGCACGAGGAGGTCGCCAAGTGGACGGGTCGCCGCGTCCTGGTGACGACTTTCGCCAGCAACGTCGCGCGCCTGCACACCCTCGGCGCGGTCGCCGATGCGACCGGACGTAAGCTTTGCGTGGCAGGGCGTTCGCTCGATCGCATCATCGAGGTGGCACAGGACGCAGGCTATCTCGCGGAGTTCCCCGAGACGGTGGATTTCGATAACGCGATGGGCCTGCCGCGCGGCGAGGTGCTGATCATCGCCACCGGAGGGCAGGGCGAGCCGCGGGCGGCGCTCGCGCGCATAGCCGAGGAGCAGCACCCCATCGAGCTCACCTCGGGCGACGTCGTTCTGTTTTCCAGCCGCCAGATCCCCGGCAACGAGCTCGCCATCGGTCGCATCCAGAACCTCCTCGCCGAACGCGGGATCGTGATGGTGACCGACCGGCAGAGCATGATCCACGTTTCCGGCCACCCCGGGCGACCGGAGCTCGAAGCTCTTTATGGATGGCTCAGGCCGCAGATCCTCGTGCCGGTCCACGGCGAGATGCGCCACATGGCCGAGCAGGCGCGCCTGGGCAAGGCAAGCGGCATTCCCCAGGTGGTCGTGCAGAAGAACGGCGATCTCGTCCGCCTCGCGCCCGGCAAACCCGGCAAGCTCGCCGAAGTCCGCAGCGGTCGCCTCGTGCTCGATGGCGACATCATCGCACCGGCCGATGGCGACGCGATCGTCATGCGCCGCCGCATCGCGCGCGAAGGCGTCGTGATCGTGGTGATCGGGGCCAAGGGCGGCATTTTCGTCGAAGGGGTCGGCCTGCCCCTCGACGAGGACTACGCCGCCTTCGTGGCGGAGGCCGAATCCGACGTGGCGCAAGCGCTCGGAAAGCTGCGCGGACCAGCGGCGCGTGACCGTGATTCGCTGGTCGAGGCTGCGCGCCTCGCTGCCCGCCGGGCCGCGGGCCGCTGGTGCGGCAAGCGCCCGCAGGTGCGTGTCATCGTTCCGGGAGAGGCGGCGTGAACTGGACCTCTGTCGTGGCGATCTACGTGCTGTTCTGGGTCGCTTGCGCGTTCATCCTTCTGCCGTTCGGCGTGAAGACGCACGAGGAACTGGGGATCGAGAAGGTCCCGGGCCAAGCCGACAGCGCTCCGGCCAACTTCCAGCCGCGCAAGATCGTGGTGCGCGCCACGGTTCTATCCGCAGTGCTCACTGCGCTATGGGTGGCGAATCACGTCAACGGGTGGGTTACCCCGGCGACCTTCGGGATCGTGACCGCGAACTGAGTGTCAGTCGCGCAGGCGCTCGATCGCCTGCGCCAGCGCCACGTAGAGCTTGCCCATGTCGCTCGACAGCAGGGTGACGCCGATCGCGTGGCCGTCACGTGTCGACAGCATGGTGCGGAGCATGCCCTCGAAATCGTGGATGTAACGATTGACGTGTTCGCGGAAGTCGCCGTTCGCATCGTAGAGTTCCGCGATGTCGCGCGCCTCGGCCGGTTCGAGCAGGCGCACCGCGCGGCGGGTGAATATGCCCCGGTCTCCGCGCAGGTAGCTGGCCCAAGCCGTGTCGGTGACATCCGCCGAAAGGGCGCGGGCGATGTCGATCGCGTTCGAGTTGAGGCTCTCGGTGATGAGCGCGACCCGCCGGGAGAAGTCCCCGTCGACCTGCTCTTCTGCGCGCTGCCGGGCGAGCGCCACGCGGCTTTCGAGGTTGGCGGCAAGTTCGCTGACCTTCGCGAGCTGGTCGCGCAGCTGGAGTGCAGCCTCGCGTCCGGCACCGGCAGCTTTGGCCGCCGTCGCTTCGATCTCGGCGAGCGCCGATCCGACACGCTCTCGAAGGGCGCGATCCAGGGCCTCGTTCGTTTCTCCCGCGATGCGGGAAGCGATCGCCTCGATCCGGCCGCTTGCGGCTTCGTCGATCGATGCAACTGCGGAGCGGGCCTCGTCCGCAAGGGTCGCGATGGCTTCGCGCAAGGTACCCTGCGCCTGGGCGGAGGCAGCCTCGCTGTCACGGGCAAGCGCGGCGAGTTGCTCGCGCAGCGCTGCGATGCGCGCGGCTTCGCTTTGGCTTCCTTGCGCGACTTGCGTCTGCAGTTCCGCGAGCGTTTCCATGGCCGCAGTGCTGTTCCGCTGCGCCGAGATGACGTAGTCCGAAACCTCGCGGCTCCTGTCGCCCGCGCCCGCCAGCATCAGGCCAAGCGCTGTGCCTCGCTCGCCGAGTTCGGCAAGACGGCTCTCGGCATCGGACAATGCCGCCGGAAGATCGGCCTTGCTGTGTTCGGCACTTGCCCGAATGAGTTCCAGCAGGCGCACGCTCGCGTCGGTAAGCTCGGCCACCATGCGGTCGGTATCGCGCAGCGCTTCGCGGCTCGACCCAAGCCTTTCGCCCAGCGCGGTGATGGCCGCGGTGAGGATGTTTTCGGCCTCGCGGCCCTGTTCGGCGGCGGCTCCCATCTCCTTGGCCAGTTCGTCGAGACGGGCGGCGACCGCTTCGCTCTGCGCGAGCAATTCGCGCGAGCGGGCTTCCTGATCTTCCCTGCGGCCGGCGATCCCGGCATCGATATCGGCCAGCAGCGCGTTGACCTTTGCAGCCTGCTCTTCCGCAAGGTCGGTCGCTTCGCTTCGGCGCTTGGTGATCTCGGAGACGAAAAGGCCGTGCGATTCGGTGAGCTTGGCATCGACCAGGCTCGCTTCGTCACTGATGATCGCCAGCCGCTGCTGCGCACCGGTCTTGGCCGCCATGTCGACGGATTCGACGTGGCGGATCGCGGCTTCGAGATCGGACTTGAGCGTTTCGATCCGCTGGTTCCACAAATCGATAGCTTCGCGCTCGGCGCCGCCAAGGCTCGCGGACACGGTATCCGCGCCTTCGCGCACGCTGGAGATACGTGCTTGCAACGAGCGGAGCAGCTCTTCCTCGCTGCGCTCGAGAGCCTCGGAAACGCTCCCGACCTCCTCGCGCAGGCGGTCGGCGCGGTGCCGCATGGCGGCGAGCGCTTCGACCTCGCGCCCGTCGAGTTCGGCGCGGAAGGCGTCGCTCTTCTCGCGCAGCGCGGCGAAACGCGCGCCCGCTACATCGTCTAGCTGTGCCGCCTGTGCTTCGAAACCGGCGATGGCGGCATCGACCTTCGCTCGCAGCGAAGCGACCTGGCGCTCGCTGGCGAGACCAAACTCGTTGAGCCTCGTGAAGCCGGCAACCAGGCTGTCGAGCTGGCCATGCGCGGTATTTCCCGCCGCCCCAATTTGATTCGAAACGTCGCGCGCGGCGTTGGCGATGACCGGAAGGTCGTCCCGCAGCTTTTCCATGTTCTCGAGCGCGGCGCGACTGACGCCGGCGATCGCATCGACTTGCGCTCCATTGTCGTGAACGAGGGTCTGGAGCCGGTCGGCGTGTTCCGAAATACGCTGCGCAGCGATCCGTCCGAGTGTTTCGAGCTCACGGCTTTGCGCGGCGAGGAATTCACGCGCGAGGCTGAGCTCGCGGTTGACCACCGACAACCTGCTTTCAAGCGCGGCGGATTCCGTGCGAAGCGATAGTGCCGCGTCCGTAAACCGGCCTGCCTCACGCACACTGAGGCGGAGAGCGAGCAGGACCAGCGAAACGACCAGAAGAACCGGCACGGCCCAGTCGACGACCAGCTGCGTTCCGGCTTGGGGTGTCACGCCGCTCGCCAGGGTAGCGCGGTTGGCCCAGGCGAAAAACGCAGTCCAGCCCACGACCGCGATCACAGCGAGTGTCGGCACCAGCCAGCCGGTGAAGCGGCGCGGGGCCGGCTCCTCCCAGTACTCCTCCACGGGCCCTTGTTCCGCCCAGCCTTCCTCCAGCGTCAGCGGTTCGTCGACCGAACGCGTAGCTTCGCCAGGCGCATCCGCGCCGCTTCCGGGGCCGACTGCCCGGATGTGAGATCCCCCGCTCATTCCCGAGAATCTACACGATTCCAGTCATGTTCAACAGAGTCTTAATGATCGCCGCGCTAAAAGCGGGTCGATGGCTTACGAGAATGGTGCCTTTGACGCGACGATAGCCGCGGCTGCCGGGGAGGATCCGGCGCTTCTGCGCGAGCTGCGCGACGCCTTTCGCGAAAGCCTCGATCGCCAGCTGGACTTGCTGAAGCGCGCCCGCTGCGACGGCAACTGGACTGTCGCTGCCCAGCGCCTCAAGGGGCTGGCCGCCAGCTTCCATGCCGACGAACTGATCCATCTTGCCGACGAAGCGGCGGACGGCGCACCCGGCGATCCGTCGGTCGTGCGGCGGATCGAACTGTTCCGCGAACGCTTCGTCGGGGGCTGACCCCGGCCCCCTAGTCAACCCGATACCGGCTCCCTAGTCTGCCGCGCTCAACGTCTGGCGGGGAGTGTGCGCGTGCGGGTCGCGCTGATGGCAATCACGGATGAGGGCGGGGAACCCGTCAAGCTTGGCGGTCGGCCGATCGCATGGCACCAGTTGCAGGCGGCGCTTGCGCTAGGCTGCGAACGGATCGTGTGCCTCGCCGAAGGTCCCGGAGCGACCCTGGGAGCCCTTCAGCGCGAAGCCGAGGGCAGGGATGCGCGGTTCAGCGCCGTTTCCCACGCCCGTGCTTTGTCTGGTCTGATCAGTGCAGCCGACACCCTGTTCGTTTTTGCGCCCGGCATCCTGCCCGACAGGGAATGGCTCAACCAGGCGCTCGGGGCGAGGGCGGGGATTGCGTCGCTCCCGGCCGAAGGCGCGGTCGAACGCGGTTTCGAACGGATCGACCGCGACCGTGCCTGGGGCGGAGTGCTGGCGACGCGTGGCGATGCTGTCGAGGCGCTGACCCTGTTACCGCCTGACGCCGATCCCATTGCGGGCCTGTTGCGCATTGCGCTCCAGCGCGGAGGGCGCTGTGTAGAGGTGCCCGAGCGCTGGCTCGACGAGGGGCGGTGGGCACTTCTGGGAGACAGCGGCGCGGCGCAGAGAATGGAAATGGCCTGGCAATCCCGCCATGTCCCAACCCCCGCGATCGACCGCCCGGGCGAGATGCTCGCGCACTTTCTGGCCCGGTCCGTTCTCCCTCGAACAGCCGATCGACCCGCGGTGGCGCCGTCCATTGCCATTGGCGGAGCGACCCTTGCCGTTGCGGGCGGGATCGCCGGATATCTCGGCATGACGGTCGGCGGCCTGGCCGCGCTGGCCTTTGGAACGCTGGCGAGCGAGGTGGGCGAACGGCTGGGGCGGTTTGCGCGGGCAGGCGCGGGCAAAGAGCCGCGCCGGCGATACATCGAACTGCGTGATGCCGCGCTCGACCTGTCTCTCGTCGCCGTCGCCGCCAGTCCGCAGGAATTTGCCGGATGGCATGCGCCGTTCGTGGCCCTTGTCCTTGTCGGAGCCATCAGGCTGGCTCGCGAGGAGGGCGCGCAAAAGCCCATCCGGCCGCTGGGCGATCGTATCCTCGTCTTTTCAGTACTTTTCCTGGCGGCAGTGGGCCAGGGGTTCGTGCCTGCGATGGCCGCGGTAGGCCTTGCAGCGCTAGCGGCACGTATTTTCTGGCCCCGCCCACGAAGCTAACGCAGGTTTAACCACGGCCCGCTATGGCCGGTTCATGAGTGAAGCAGTGATGATGCAGTCGAGCGAAGCGCCCGTAGAAGCGGTCCTGCGCGATGAGCTGGCGCATGGGGACGTCGTGATCGGCACGATTGGGCCTGTACTGGGCCATTTGCTCGCCAATCACGACCATTCGCTGTTCAGCGACGAGATTGTCAGCCGCGTGCGCGGAATGGTGTGGGATGTGGCGCGCCAGCTGCTCGTCGCGAAGGCCGAGCAGGACACCTCGCCCGATCCGCACGGCGTTGCCGAGCGCCAATGCGAAGGCCTGACGCAATCCCTGCTTACCGATGCGCGGCTGGTCTCGCACTGTCACGCGCTCGCGATGGAGTCGCAGCTTTCCGCGCGTCTGGAAAAGCGCTCGGCGATCGACCCGGTTCTTTCCCCGCTTCTGCAGGCCTTGATCGCATCCGAAGACGGAGCGACCGCCGCGACCGCGATGGCGGCGCTGGCTGCGCAGGCCCGTTTCGTCCAGAGCCAGCGCCGTATGGAGCTTCCGATCGGCGAGCTGCCGGCCGACCTGTTCGATGCCGTCCTCGCGAAGTGGATCCAGCTGGCGGACGAGGGGGAGCGAGCGAGCGTGGAGCGCGCGGTCCAATCCTTCCGCCGCGATTACAGCGAAAGCGCAAGCCGGATCGGCCTGTTGTCGCGCCTCGTCACCGGAATGGGGCCGGGGGCCCGGGCCGCACTTTCCGTAGGCCATTCCGGCGTTGCGCTGTTTCTCAGCGCCATCGCTTCGTCGTCCCGCTTCGACAGGGACCTCGCGGTCGTCGCGACAAACGACAAGCAACTTGCGCGCCTGGCGCTTTCGCTGCGCGCCGCCGGGCTCAAGCCTCGCGAAGTCGAGGAACAGTTCCTGCACCTGCATCCAGACGTATCGCTGCCCGAGGGGTTCGATCTGCTTCGCGCCGACCGGGCTGCCGCCATGCTCGGCGCGTCCGGGCGGAGCTCGGTGGCCTGACATGGCCTCCCAGGGTGTCGTCCTTGCTCGTGCACGCACCGATGCGGCCGACAGGCTGATCGAAGCCGACGAGCCTTTGGCAGGACTTCACCGCCGTTGCGGCGGAGAATTGCCCGGCACGGTGGCGGTGCCCGCCTTGCTCGAACTCGTCCGCAAGTCGCGTCGGCTGGGGCTTAGGCTGGCGCGCACGATCGAGGCGCTCGACGGAGAAGACACCGTCCGTGCATGGGTCGAGATCGAGCCCGAAAGCGAGGGTGAAGCCGGGGGTTGCTCGATCGCGGTGGGAGCCTGGTCGACCAGCCCGCGTCCCGCGCCTTCGGAAGACGAGGCATCGGCCCTCAGGATCGCGATCGACCGCGCTGTTGCCGAGCTTACCGCGCGGCTTGCGCCAGACCAGGGTGTCCTGGCCTTCGACACGTCTGCATCGGACCTGGCCGGCCTCGCCCGCGCGATGCGGGAGAACCCGGGGAAGCCCTGGACCGAGTTCGTTGAATTGCCCGAGCTCGCGCATCGTCCGCCGCTCCATTGGCGGCTGCTCGACGGGACGCGCTGCGTCATCCCGGGCTCTAAACGCGGCTGGACGGTAACGCTGGTGCCGCTGGGGCGTCCCGATCCCGGCAGCGCGGGTTTCGAACTCCTGCTGGTGGCGGATGCGCCGTTGCCCGCAGCAATTTTGGCTTCCGAGGAGCCCTCGCGCGCCACTCCATCGTTCGGGCGGGAATTGACACCCGTGTTGCGCCAGCCGATCGCGCGGATCATCGCTAACGCCGAGACGATCCGCTCGCGCCTCGCGGGGCCGCTCGCCGAAGAATACAGCAGCTACGCTGCTGACATCGCGGCTGCCGGCCAGCACCTGCTTTCGCTGATCGACGATCTGTCGGACCTCGAGATTGTCGAGGCCGACGACTTTCGCACGGCTCCCGACCGAATCGACCTTGCCGACGTCGCACGCCGTGCTGTCGGTATCCTTGGCGTACGCGCACGCGAGCGAGGGACCACGCTTGTCGCGCCAGACGACGGGATCTCGGTTCCCGCGACAGGCGAGTTCCGCCGTGTTCTGCAGGTACTTCTCAACCTGATCGGCAACGCGATCGCCTATTCTCCCGGCGGCACGACCGTGCATATCGAGGTTGCTCGCGAGGGCGACCGGGCGCGGGCGGTGGTGCGCGATGAAGGTCCCGGAATCCCCGCCGACAAGCTCTCCAGCGTGTTCGACAAATTCGAGCGTCTGGGACGCGGGGGAGACGGCGGCTCGGGCCTGGGCCTTTATATCTCGCGCAAGCTAGCGCGAGCGATGCATGGCGATCTGACCGTAGAGAGTACGCCAGGCGAAGGCGCGCGATTTACGCTCGACCTGCCCGCCGCGGACTGAGCTCAGCCGCGCGGGCGGACCCTGCGCGACAGCCACACCAGCAGCAGTCCGAAGGCGGCGATGACGAGGCCGTTGGTCACCCAGTTGCGGTTCGCGAGCATGAAGCTTTCCGCGGGCCACATGATCACGCCTGCTCCTTGTAGCGCAAAGAACGTCCCGAACACGGCCAGCAAAAGGCCGACCACCATCAGAACCGCGCGCAGGGCAGCCATCGGCTAGCGCTTTTCGACCGGCACGTAGTCGCGCGCGGTCGGCCCGGTGTAGAGCTGGCGAGGGCGACCGATGACTTGGCCGGGATCGGAGATCATCTCGTTCCACTGGGCGACCCAGCCGACCGTGCGGGCGAGCGCGAACAGGGCAGTGAACATCGTCGTCGGGAATCCGATCGCCGAGAGGATGACACCCGAGTAGAAATCGACGTTGGGAAACAGCTTCTTCTCTTTGAAGTAGTCGTCGCTGAGCGCCATTTCCTCGAGCCGCAGGGCCGTCTCGAACAGCGGATCGTTTACTTTCAGCGCGTCGAACACTTCGCGAACGGTCTTCTGCATGACCGTCGCGCGCGGATCGTAGTTCTTGTAGACGCGGTGACCGAAGCCCATCAGGCGGAAGGGATCGTTCTTGTCCTTCGCGCGCTCGATGTAGTGCGGAATCTTGTCGGGCGTGCCGATTTCGCGAAGCATGTTCAGCGCCGCTTCGTTCGCACTGCCGTGCGCGGGACCCCACAGGCAGGCAATACCGGCCGCGATGCAAGCGAAGGGGTTGGCGCCCGACGATCCGGCGAGCCGTACGGTCGAGGTCGACGCGTTCTGCTCGTGGTCGGCGTGGAGAATGAAGATGCGGTCCATCGCTTTCTCGACCGCCGGGACGACTTCATACTGCTCCGCCGGCACGCCGAAGGTCATGCGCAGGAAATTGCCCGTGTAGCTTAACGAGTTGTCGGGATAGAGGAACGGCTGACCGACCGAATACTTGTACGCCATCGCGGCGATCGTCGGCATCTTCGCGATCAGCCGGTGGCTGGCGATCTTGCGCTGCTCGGGGTCCGAAATGTCGGTGCTGTCGTGGTAGAATGCGCTCAATGCGCCGACCACGCCGCACATGATCGCCATCGGGTGGGCGTCGCGCCGGAAACCGCGGTAGAACGTCGACAGCTGCTCGTGCAGCATTGTGTGGCGGCTGATCGTGTAGCTGAAATCGTCGAGCTCGGTCTTCGACGGCAGTTCGCCGTTGAGGAGGAGATAGCTCACTTCCATGAAGTTCGACTGTTCGGCCAGCTGGCCGATCGGATAGCCACGGTGGAGCAGGATGCCCTCATCGCCGTCGATGTAGGTCAGCGCGCTTTCGCAGCTTCCGGTCGACTTGTAGCCCGGATCGTAGGTAAAGGCACCGGTCTGGCCATAGAGTTTCCGGATGTCGATGACTTCCGGTCCGACACTTCCTTCGAGCACCGGAAGCTCGATGGTCTTGTTGTCGTAGGTCAGCGTCGCCGATTTGTCCGCCATGTCCGGTCTCCTTAAGCAGTGTGGTCCGCGTCGGCCGGTTCGACCTGCGCGTCAAGCCGCGCGAGAGCCTCTTCCCGTCCGAGCAGGGCCAGAACGTCGAATATGCCGGGGGACGTGGTCGTCCCCGTAAGCGCAGCGCGCATCGGCTGTGCAAGCTTGCCGAGTCCCAGCCCCTGTTCCTCGGCGAACCCCTTCAGATTGGCCTCAAGCGCGGCCACGGTCCAGTCGCTTTCGCTGCTCAAACGCGCAGAAATCCTTGCAAGCAGCGCGCGCGCGTCGTCGGTGAGCAGCGCGGCGGCCTTTTCGTCCATCTGGAGCGGTCGCTGCTTGAACAGGAAAGCCGCGCCGGCCGCGAGCTCGTGCACATCCTTTGCCCGCAACTTGAGCTGGGGCATCGCTTCGGTGAGGAGTGCCAGGTCGGCGTCGGGGCCGATCAGCGGCGCGACCAGCGAGGCAAGGCGGGCATCGTCCGCTTCGCGGATGTAGTGGCCGTTGAGGTTCAGCAGCTTCTTGAGGTCGAACCGGCTAGGGCTCTTGCCGACACCCGCGAGATCGAACAGCTCGATAGCTTCCTCGCGGCTGATCTCTTCGCGGTCCCCGTGACCCCAGCCGAGCCGCAGCAGATAATTGAATACCGCCTCCGGCAGCATGCCCATCTCGTCGCGATAGGCATCGACCCCGACCGCGCCGTGGCGCTTCGACAGCTTCGCCCCGTCGGCGCCCAGGATCATGGGCACATGCGCATAGACCGGCACCTGCCAGCCCATCGCATCGAGGATGACGATCTGGCGGAACGCGTTGTTCAAATGGTCGTCGCCGCGAATGACGTGCGTCACGCCCATGTCGTGGTCGTCCACCACGACCGCGAGCATGTAGGTCGGCGTCCCGTCAGAGCGCAGGAGGACGAAATCGTCGAGCTCGCTGTTGGCGACCGTCACGCGGCCCTGGACTTCGTCCTCGATCGTGGTTTCGCCTTCGCGGGGCGCCTTGATCCGCACGACGTAAGGCGCTTCGGCCGGCCAGGACGATGGATCGGCATCGCGCCACTCGCTGTCGATGCGGAAGGTGCGCCGCTCGGCCTGCGCCTTCGCGCGGCGCTCGGCGAGTTCGTCGGGCGTCAGGTAGCAGCGATAGGCGGCACCCTTCGCCAGGAGTTCGTGCGCAACTTCCGCGTGGCGGTTGGACCGGGCGAACTGGAACGTCGCCGGCTCGTCGCCTTCCAGGCCGAGCCAGCCCAGCCCGTCGAAAATCGCCGCAATGGCAGGCTCCGTCGAGCGCGCGCGGTCGGTATCCTCGATTCGCAAAAGGTACTTGCCGCCATGGTGGCGGGCATAGAGCCAGTTGAACAGCGCAGTGCGCGCACCGCCGATGTGGAGGAATCCGGTCGGCGAAGGGGCAAAGCGTGTGACCACACCTGCGCTATCGCTTGCCATCCGAATTCTCGTCCTTATCCAATGGTTTCATGGCGACCGGTACAGTGCCGTTGGTGCCCCTGTCCGACGATGGGGATAAGGGCGACCCTACGGTCGATGCTGCACTGCAGCGGCCTTGGCGCAAGGCGCGCCCCTTGTCCAGTGCGGCAGACCTGGCAGACCGGTTTCTGGAACGTGCGGCATTTGACCGGGCACCCTGGCTCGCTGTCGCCCTGGCCGCAGGTATTGCGGCATGGTTCGCCCTCCCGACGCCTGTAACCTGGCTCGCCTGGCTCGCAGGATGGACGCTCGCGGCTATCGCGGCGGCCGCTCTGTGGGCCGGCAAGGAGACGCGATCGTACTTGCGCCGCGCGTCCATCGCAGTGGCGATGCTGGCGGCCTTCGGCCTGGCGCTCGTCTGGGCGCGCTCCGAACTGGTCGGGGCGGAGCCGCTGGCGCGCCCACAGGTCAGCTGGATCGACGGCCGCGTCCTCGCGCGCGAGGACCGGCCTGCCGAGGGCCGGGTTCGCCTGACGCTGGCTTATCGCGATGCCGAGGGCGGAATGGCGCGGAAGATCCGCGTGAATGTTTCGCCCGAACTGATCGGCGACGGTGTTGAGGAGGGCGCCCGTATCAGGCTCCGCGCGCGACTGATGCCGCCCGGTCCGCCGATGGTGCCCGGCGCCTACGATTTCGCCCGCACGGCGTGGTTCGCGGGCCTTGCCGCCACCGGGAGCGCGATGGGCCCGGTCGAAACGATAGAGCCCGCTCCGCCTGGTGGCACCATAGCAAGGGCGCAGCGGGCACTGTCAGCCCATGTCCACTCGCGGCTCGACGGATCGGCCGGTGCCATAGCGGCTGCCTTCGCGAGCGGCGACCGCGGCGGGATCGCCATCGCCGATGAGGAGGCGATGAGGGACTCCGGCCTCACCCATCTCCTGTCTATCAGCGGAGTTCATGTCAGCGCGGTGATTGCCGCCGCCTACGTCCTGGCGGTGCGCCTGCTCGCGCTTTGGCCATGGCTCGTGCTGCGGGTCCGCCTGCCGCTCGTCGGCGCCGCGGTCGCCGCCGGCGCTGGCATCGCCTATACCCTGCTGACCGGCGCGGAAGTGCCCACGGTGCGCAGCTGCGTCGGTGCACTGCTGGTCCTCATCGCGCTGGCGCTGGGGCGAGAGCCGCTGTCCATGCGGATGGTGGCGACTGCGGCTTTCGCCGTCCTTCTCGTGTGGCCCGAAGCGCTCGTCGGGCCGAGCTTCCAGATGAGCTTTTCGGCGGTCATCGCGATCGTCGCCTTGCACGAGGCGGCGCCGGTCCGTGCATTTCTCGCCCCGCGCGAGGAGCGATGGATTGCCCGCGCCGGAAGACGTGCCGCGATGCTGTTGCTGACGGGGCTCGTCATCGAAATCGCACTCATGCCGATCGTCCTGTTCCATTTCCACCGGGCAGGCTTCTACGGCGCGCTCGCCAATGTGGTCGCCATTCCGCTGGTGACTTTCATTTCCATGCCGCTGATCGCGCTGGCCTTATTCCTCGACCTGCTCGGCCTGGGGGCGCCGATTTGGTGGTTGGCAGGCCAATCGCTCGAGCTGTTGCTCGCCATCGCGCGGTTCACCGCGGACCAACCCGGGGCGGTGCGCCTGATGCCGCAAATGGGTTGGGGCACCTTCGCCCTGTTCATCGCTGGGGGGTTATGGCTTGCGCTCTGGCGCGGGAAGGCCCGCCTGCTTGGCCTGGTGGCCTCTGGAGCGGGAGCGATAGCGCTTCTTTTTACGCCAACGCCCGACGTTCTCGTGAGTGACGATGGGCGTCACGTGGGAATTGTCGGCGAGGGTGACCGCCTGCTGGTCTTGCGTGAAGGACGCAGCGATTTCGCTCGAGACAACCTGCTCGAACTTGCCGGGTTGGAAGGTGATCCGGTGCCGCTCGAACGCTGGCCCGATGCCCGATGCAGTGCGGATTTCTGTTCACTGGATGTCGTACGCGAAGGGCGCACCTGGACGCTGCTCATGGCTCGCAGCCGGTCGCGCATCGAAGAGCGGTCGCTCGCTGCGGCGTGCGAGAAGTCGGATATCGTGGTCGCGGATCGCTTCCTGCCGATGAGTTGCCGTCCGCGCTGGTTGAAGGCCGATCGGCGCTTCCTGTCGGAGAATGGCGGCCTCGCGGTGGTTTTGCGGAGCGAAACGATCGAAACGGTTGCCGCCGGGCAGGGTCAGCATCCGTGGTGGACTGCCAGGGGGCGATAACGCCCTCTAGTGGTAGCGGCGCAAGAGACCTGCGAGCTTGCCCTGCACCTTGACCTCGTTGGGCCGATAGACCTGCGGCTCGTACGCTCCGTTGGCCGGGTCCAGCCGGACCATCCCGTTCTCGCGGCGCAGGTACTTGAGCGTCGCCTCCTCGTCGCGGACGAGCGCGACCACGATTTCTCCGTCGCGGGCCACATCGGTGCGCTTCACCAGAGCGAAATCGCCGTCGAAAATCCCCGCCTCGATCATCGAATCGCCGGATACCTCCAGCGCATAGTGTTCGCCCGGACCGAGCAGCGCGGCGGGAACGGGCAGGGTGCTTTGTCCCTCGAGCGCCTCGATCGGCATGCCTGCCGCAATACGTCCGTGAAGCGGGAGCTCGACGACGTCGTTGGCCGGCTCGGGACGAACCGGGGGACGCAGCGGCACGACGTTGTCCGCCGAGCGCGTGCGCGGAGCAGCAACCGAATCCTCGGGCTGACGGATGACCTCTAGAGCACGGGCGCGGTTCGCAAGGCGCCGGATGAAGCCCCGCTCCTCGAGCGCCGAGATGAGCCGATGCACCCCCGACTTGCTCTTGAGATCGAGCGCTTCCTTCATCTCTTCGAACGAAGGCGAAATGCCGCTTTCTTCCAGGCGGACGGTGATGAAATGCAGCAATTCGCGCTGTTTCGCGGTGAGCATGGGACCTATCCCCCGGCAAATGTTCCATACGGGAACGAACGCGGAACAATTAGGAAACTTGTTACAGTCCGTCAACCCGTATGAACGTTCTCCACCGAAGACACCGCGGATCGGTGTCGAAGGTTGCGTTCACGCGGCCAGCAATGCGCGCGTCGCCGCTTCGACATCCTGCTGGCGCATCAGGCTTTCACCAACGAGGAAGGTACGCACGCCGCTGCGTGACAGTCGCTCGCAGTCCGCATGGCTGTTGATCCCGCTTTCGCCGACCAGCAAGGTGCCGTCCGGAGCGAGCGGCGCAAGCGCCTCGGTCGTGGCCAGGTCGGTTTTGAAGGTCTTGAGGTTGCGGTTGTTCACCCCGATCAGCCGCGATCGGAGCCGGGCGGCCCGTTCCATCTCCGCCGCATCGTGAACCTCGACAAGGACGTCCATCCCGCGCTCGATCGCGGCGGCCTCGATCTCGGCCATCGCCCCGTCGTCGAGTGCTGCAACGATGATCAGGATCGCGTCGGCGCCGATGGCGCGCGCTTCGGCAACCTGCCACGGGTCGACCATGAAATCCTTGCGGAGAACCGGCAACGCACAGGCGCGCCGCGCATCGGCGAGAAAGTCCTCGTGCCCTTGGAAGAAGGGGGCGTCGGTGAGAACCGACAGGCAGGCGGCTCCGCCACTTTCATACGCAACCGCATGCTCGGCAGGGCGAAAGTCGGCGCGAATCAAGCCTTTGGAGGGGGAGGCCTTCTTGATCTCGGCGATCAGGGCGAACCCGGTCGCGACCTTCGCTTCCAGCGCGGCACGAAAACCGCGAGGCGCCGACTGACCACGGGCAAGACGATCGAGGTCCTCGATAGTCGCCAGCGCCTTGCGCGCGGCAACTTCGTCGCGCTTGACCGCGCATATCTCGTCGAGCTTGTTCATTGAGCGAGATCGATCCACTTCGCGAGCAGAGCTTCCGCACGGCCCGAATCAAGCGCTTCGGCTGCGACGGCGGCACCTTCGGCGTAATTCGCCGCCTTGCCGGCGATCATCAGCGATGCCCCGGCGTTGAACAGCACCGCATCGCGATAGGGGCCGGGCGCGCCCATCAGCAGCGCCTTGAGAGCTTTGGCGTTGTGCGCCGCATCGCCGCCGCGGATGGCCTCGATCGGTGCGCTCGGCAGCCCGGCGTCCGACGCGCGGGCACGGCGCATCTCCCATTCGTGACCCTTGACGTCGGCAATCTCGTTGCCACCCGCGAGGCTCAGTTCGTCGAGGCCTTCGTCACCCGATACAATCAACGTCCGCTCGGTGCCGAGGCGCGCCTTTGCTTCTGCGTAAATTGGCACATAGGCCGGGCGCGCGATGCCGATGAGCTGGCGTGTGACCCCGGCCGGATTCGACAGTGGGCCCATCAGGTTGAAGATGGTTCGGCGGCCGAGCCGCTGACGAATGGGTTGAATTCGACCCATCGCCGGATGATGGTTCTTCGCAAACAGAAAGCAGATGCCGATTTCGGCGAGCGTTCTTTCGGCGGTGCGCCCGGCCGCCTCCATGTCGAGCCCGAGCGCCTCGAGGGTGTCGGCCGCGCCCGCCTTGCTGCTCGCAGCACGGTTGCCGTGTTTCGCCACCGGCACACCTGCGGCGGCCACGACCAGCGACACCGCGGTCGAAACGTTGAGGGTATGGTGCCCATCGCCTCCCGTGCCGCAGACGTCGATGGAGCCCTCCGGCGCGTCGATCGGGATCAGCCGCGCGCGCAGCGCCCGCGCTGCCCCGGCAATCTCGTCGGCGGTCTCGCCGCGGTCGGACAGGTCGCAGAGGAACCGGGCGATTTCATTCTCGGCCACTTCGCCATCCAGCAGGGCACCGAACACCTCTTCGGCCTGCGATTCGGTAAGGTGCGGCTCGGATGGGGGCAGCGTCCTCACGCCGGAACTCCCGCTTCGATACCGCAGAGGCGCAGGAAGTTCGCAAGCAGGGCATGGCCATGTTCGGTGGCGATGCTCTCGGGGTGGAACTGTACGCCGTGGATGGGCAGCTCGCGGTGGCGGAAGCCCATGACATGGGCGTCATCCGCGGTCGCGTTGACGACGAGTGCGTCGGGAATGTCTTCGACCACCAGCGAGTGATAGCGGGTCGCGGTGAAGGGGGAGGGCAGGCCCTCGAACACGCCGCTGCCGTCGTGCGTGACGGGGGACGTCTTGCCGTGCATCAGCCCGCCGCGCACGACGCGACCGCCGAAATGCTGGCCGATGGACTGGTGTCCCAGGCATACGCCCATCAGCGGCTTGCCCGCATCGGCGCAGGCGGCGACGAGGTCGAGGCTGATGCCGGCCTCGTTCGGAGTGCAGGGGCCGGGGCTGATCAGGAATCCGGCGGCATTCGTGCGGATCGCTTCTGCGGCGGTCAGCGCATCGTTTCGCTCCACGCGCACCTCGGCGCCCAGCTCCATCAGGTAATGGACCAGGTTGAAGGTGAAGCTGTCGTAGTTGTCGACGACGAGTATCATGGCGCGGCGTTAGCGAACTTGTCGGTCGCGCGCACCAGTCCATCCACTATACCCGGCTCGCTCGCCGAGTGGCCGGCATCGTCGACAATCCAGAGTTCGGCTTCCGGCCAGACCTTCTTGAGCGCCCAGGCAGATGTCGGGGGCGTGCAGATGTCGTGGCGGCCCTGCACGATGACCCCCGGAATATGCTTGATCCGGTCGACGTCGCGCAAAAGCTGCGCTTCCTCCAGATAGAAATCCTCAAGGAAGAACTTGGCGCAGATGCGCGCGAAGGGCACCGCCTTGGCGGGGTCCTCGAAGTCGGCCAGCAGGCCGGGATTCGGGAGCAGCGTGGCAACGTTGCCTTCCCACAGCGACCACTCGGTGGCAGCGGCGAGGCGGGTGGCTTCGTCGTCGCTGGTCAGGCGAGCGTAGTAAGCTCGCACCAGGTCGCTGCGCTCCGCTTCGGGAATATGGCCCGAAAAGCTGTCCCACTGCTCGGCCATGATCTCGCTCGCGCCGTACTCGTAGAGCCAGCCCTTCTCGGTCTGCCGGGCGAGAAACACGCCGCGAAGGATGATCTCGGTGGCGCGCGCAGGATACTTCTGCGCGTAGGCGAGGGCGAGAGTGGCGCCCCAGCTACCGCCGAAGACCTGCCAGGCATCGTGACCGCACATTTCGCGCAAGGCCTCGATGTCGTCGACGATCCGCCAGGTGTCGTTGGCCTCGATCTCCGCGAAGGGGAGCGACTTGCCGCAGCCACGCTGGTCGAACAGCAGGACGTCGTACCGGGCGGGATCCCATTGCCGCCGATGCGACGTGCTCATCCCTCCGCCAGGGCCGCCGTGGAGGAACACGGCAGGCTTGGCGCCCGGCGTTCCGACGCGCTCGTAGTAGAGTTTGTGCCCGTCGCCCACGTCGAGGTGGCCGGTCTCGTATGGCTCGATTTCGGGATAGAGGGTGCGGTAGGTCATTCTGCCTTCTCCTCGACCAGCAGCATCGGGCCGATCGGTGCGCGGGCATCCATCCGGCCTTCGGCAGGATCCCAGAGCGCGGACACCGCCCCATCGAGATAGAGCGCGTTGGGGGTCTTCAGCACATCGCGGAAGTACCGAGCAAGCTTGCCGAAGCTGACCGGCCCTTCGCTGATGACGAAATGCGCCTTGCCCGCAGCGTCGACGCCCACGCCGTTGCGGATGGTCCGGCTGGGCCCGTCCTCGGTGATCTCGGGATGGAGCTTGCCGTCGATGAGGAGCATCGGTCCGCTCTGGGTACCGAATTCGGGTCGGTCTCCGACCTGGCTGTAGAATGCGTCGGCCGTCATCACGCGCCACTTGCCGGCCGAGCCAAAGAAGACGCCGTTGGGCTTCAGGTGGAAATTGCCCGCCCCGTCGTTGCGGTTGAGTTCCTTCAGTCGCTCGCCGTCCTTGACGTAGTAGCCGATCGGCTTGCCTTCGTCGTCGAACATGCCCGCGTTGACACCGAAAGCGACTCGCATGGCCTCGTCCGGCGAGGCGTCGGCAAAGGCCTTGAATCCCCTGTACGGCGTCTTGCCGAGCATCGTCGTTATCCGGTGGATTGCCGGATCCGCGGTGCAGTGGGTGAATTGCGCATCGTCGAAGGTGACGGTTTCGCACGGGGAGGCGACAGTAGAAGTCGGTGTCGGCGAAGGCGTTGCGGCCACATTCGCGTTGGGATCCTCAAGATCGATGCGCGTCACCGGCTCGCCGCCGGGCTGCTGGTTGCATGCCGCGAGCAGGATTACGAGGGGCAGGGCGAAGCGGGCCGTCACTGGCCGAACCCCGGCTCGGTCGCCTGCCGCGCCGCCTCGCGCGCCGCGGCAATGAGCGCGCTTGCCTTGGCTTCGCATTCGCGCTGCTCGTAGGCCGGATCGCTGTCGGCCACGATCCCGGCGCCGGCCTGCACGTGCATGACACCGTCCTTCACGACCGCGGTGCGAAGAACGATGCAGGAATCCAGCGTGCCGTCGGGTGCAAAGTATCCCACGCCGCCGGCGTAGGGCCCGCGCGCGGCGGGCTCGAGCTCGGCGATGATCTCGCAGGCGCGGATTTTCGGTGCGCCGCTGACGGTCCCTGCGGGAAAGCCCGCGAACAGGGCGTCGAGCGCGCTCTTCGCCGGGTCCAGAACGCCGACTACGTTGCTGACGATGTGCATGACGTGGCTGTAACGTTCGACGGTGAAACTGTCGGTCACCCGGACCGTGCCCTTCGCCGCCACGCGGCCTACGTCGTTGCGGCCCAGGTCGAGCAGCATGAGATGCTCGGCACGCTCCTTAGCGTCGGCAAGCAGACTTTCCTCAGCTTCCTTGTCCGCTTCCGGCGTCGCCCCGCGCGGTCGGGTACCGGCGATCGGGCGGATGGTCACTTCCCCGTCGCGCACGCGGACTAGGATCTCCGGGCTCGAGCCGACCACCGCGAAGCCGGGAAGGTCGAGGAAATAGAGAAACGGGCTCGGGTTGACCCGCCTCAGCGCGCGATAGAGCGAGAGCGGGGGCAGCGGAAAGGGACACTCGAACCGCTGCGACAGCACGACCTGAAAGATGTCGCCGGCCTCGATGTAGTCTTTTGCGCGGGCGACCATGCCGGCGAACTGCTCTGCCGGCATGGTCGGCTGCAGCGCCATTTCTGGCAAGTCGGCGGCGCGCGATGCAGGGGGAGGGGCAGCAGCCAGGCGGCGCAGTGTCTCGTCGATGCGCTCGCTCGCCGTTTCGACCGATTGGGACGGATCGCCGCTTCCGGACCAGACCGGTGCCATGCAGACAAGCTCATCGCTGAGCCGGTCGAACACCAGCAGGACCGTCGGCCGCGCGAACAACATGTCGGGCAGGGCAAGGCCCGGTTCCGCGGCGCGCGGCAGCTTTTCGACCAGGCCGATGGTCTCGTAACCGAAATAGCCGACGAGAAACGACAGCGCAGGAGGAAGGCCTTCGGGCACTTCGATGCGGCAGTTGTCCACCAGCGCGCGGAGTTCGGCAAGCGCGTTGCCTGATAGTTCCTCGAAGCCGTCGCGCGACACCTGCCAGTGGCGGTTCACTGCCGCGCGCTCGCCTTCGGCGCGAAACATCAGGTCGGGGTCAAGACCCAGCATCGAGTAGCGCCCGCGCACTTCCCCGCCCTCGACGGATTCGAGAAGAAAGTCGCCGCGTCCCGGCTCGATCAGCTTCAGTGCCGCGCCCACGGGGGTTTCCGTGTCGGCGACCACGCGCCGCCATACGAGCGCCGGCCGACCCTCAGCCAGCGCCGCGCGTGCCGCGTCGGCGTTCTCGGGAGCTGCGCCGCCCAGCGCGCGCGTCCTCAGTTTGCGCTCGTGCCGGTGAGCTGCCTGCGCACCGCGGCAATGGCGTCTGCGTTGCGCTCGATCTCGGCTTCCTTACGGATCGCGGCCCGCATTGCATCGCCATATTCGCGGCCCAGCATTTCGCTGAACGCACGCGATGCCTGGGCAAGCAGCGGATCGTCCGCTGCAATTTTGCCCGGCTCGATCTCGTCGAGAGCGACCACGAACCAGCCCGCATCGCGAGGCGCCTCGAGACGCTTGACGCTGTCCTTCGCCATCGAGAACAGCAGCGCGAGCGGAGGCGGCACGCGCTGGCCCTGCTGGACCAGTTCGCCGCGGGTCATGTTGACCGAGTCCATCGCCGGCAGGGCCACCTTCTCTGCAGCCATTGCCGCGGCCAGCGTCTGGCCCTTTGCGACGCGTGCAACGATGCGGTCGGCCGCAGCTTTCGCTGCCTTCTGCCCCGCCTCGCGGCGCCAACCGGCGGTTGCATCGTCCCTGATCTCCGCCAGCGGAGCGGCGGCCGACGGCGTAATCCGCGCAGTCTCGAAAACGAGATACTGATCGGTTCCGGGGATCGCAGCGATCTGCGGCTCGCCCTCTTCCATTTCGAAAGCGGCGGCGAGGGCCGGTGCGAGGACCGCCGGCGCGGTTTCGCCAGGAACACCGTAAACCCGTCCATCGGCAACGATCGGCTTTGTCGTGGAAACTTCTACCTCGAGCGACTTGGCGATGTCGGTCAGCGAACCGCCGTCGTCGATCTGGCCTTCCACTTCGGCGGCAAGATCGGCGAGTCCCTGCACGCGCTTTTCTTCGCGCAACGCGGCGACTATTTCGGTCCGAGCCTGGTCGAGTGAACGGGCCGGAGTGTTGTCGATCGCATCAACCCGGACGACGTAGAACCCGAGGCCTCCGCGTGCCGGAGTGGCGATTGCCCCGCGTCCCGCGGCGAAAGCTGCATTAGCCACCGCTTGCGAGGTGTTGCCCGCAAAGGTCGTCTTGTCCACGTTCTCGATCTTGCTCGGCTGGAGCCCGGTCTCGCGTGCAGCGGTCTCGAGCGCAGCCCCGCCACGCGCGGCGATCGCGTCGGCGGCTGCCTTTGTCGGAACGATCAGTTGAGTGAACGAGCGAAGTTCGCGCGCTGCATACTTTGCCGCTCGATCGCGATTGTATCGTGCGGACACCTCGGCGGACGTCGGTTCGATGTTGCCAAGGGCCTCGGCGCCGAACGTGGCGTAACGCAGCACGCGGCGCTCGGGCCGGATGTAGTCGCCGCGGTTGGCGTTGTAATATGCGGTGAGCTGTGCCGCTGTCGGCGCTCCGGTCGGCGCAAATGCCGCGCTCGGAATGGTCGCGATGGCTCCTTCGCGCCGCTCCTTCGTCAGGGCGGCATAGCGTGCCGCGACCTTGACCGGCATGCGGGCGCCGAACGATCCGGGCACGAGAACCTGCTGCGCGACGAGCGCATCGCCGAGGTCGCGGCGGACCTCCGCATCGGTAAGCTTCCGTTGGACAAGCGCCGCCTGATAGGCGGCTTCGCTGAACTGGCCGCCGGGGCCCGCAAACGCAGGGATCCGGCGGATCTCGCTGTTGATGAGGTTGCTCCCGACCCTGATGCCGTGCTCGGCAGCCCACCAGCTGATCGCGCGCCGATCGAGCAACTGGTCGAGTACCTCGTCCAGCCCGTTCTGCTCGACGAATGCCTGCAGGGACAGTGTCGGTTCCTGCTGCCGCAGCTGGTCGACTGCCAGTGAGGCGGCCTGACTCAGTTCGTTTGCGCTGATCTTCTCGTCGCCGACGACGGCCACGTTGTCGCCGCCGGTGATGCCGCCACCCATCGAGCCGGTGGAAGCCACGTCTCCCACCGCGAAGGCGACGCCGATCAGCCCGATGAAGCCGATGGTGAGGCCGAGACCGATCTTGGACTTGAAGACGTTGCGAAAGGACTGAAGCATGGCGATCCGAATATCGAAGGAACAGGTGCGCGGTCGAGGCCGCGCCGATGGCCGGGGGCTTTAGATGCCATGCGACCTTGCCGCAACAGGTCCTGACGCGTTTTGGTGCATGGGCCACGAAGGAGCTTTGCTTGAAGGAGCGATGGTGGCTATGGCCCGCCCCCAATCTTCAATTCACCTACGGGAAAACGTCACATGGCCTTGCGGCCCTTTATCGTCGGCAACTGGAAGATGAACGGCACGCGGGCGATGCTCGCGGAGGCGCGGGCGATCGACCGTTCCGCGCAGCGCCTGATGAAAGTCGAAGTTGCGCTGGCCCCGCCGTACACGCTGATCCACGCGGTCCACAAGGAAGCCGAACAGATCGGCGTCGGCGCGCAGGACTGCAGTGCCGAAGCCGACGGCGCGTACACCGGGGATATATCGGCGGTGATGATCGCCGATGCCGGCGCCAAGTTCGTAATCCTGGGACACAGCGAGCGCCGTCAGGGCCACATGGAAACGGATGCTCTGATCAGAGCCAAGGCGGAAGCGGCTCTTGCCGCGGGCCTCAAGCTGATCGTCTGTTGTGGCGAGGCCGAGGCGACGCGCGACGCGGGCGATGCCGAAGCTTTCGTGATCGCACAGCTGCGGAACTCTTTGCCCGAATCGATCGAGGGTGCCGGCGAACGTCTGTCTGTCGCGTACGAACCTATCTGGGCGATCGGCACAGGCAAGACAGCGACCGTTGCCGACGTCGAGACAATGCATCGTGCAATCCGCGCGCTCCTGGTCTCGCGATACGGCGAAGAGGAGGGCGGGATGGTCCGGATCCTCTATGGAGGTTCGGTGAAGCCCGAGAACGCCCGCGACCTGCTCGGCGCGGACGAGGTGGGGGGCGCCCTGGTGGGCGGCGCCAGTCTGACCGCCGAAAGCTTCCTCGGCATCGTCATGGCGGCAGCCGACCTGCAGGACGCCTGAACCCGCGCCGCTTGCCGATTGAGCCGCGCATCCCTAAGTGCGCGGTCGCACCCGAACACGAGAATTCCGTCCTATGTCGCTTTTCCTATTCCTGCTCGTCGTACAGGCGGTTGTTGCCGCAGCCCTCGTCGGGGTCATCCTCATGCAGCGGTCCGAAGGTGGCGGCCTCGGCATCGGCGGCAGCCCCAGCGGCATGATGAGCGCACGCGGCGCAGCCGACTTCCTGTCGCGCTCGACCCGCTGGCTGGCGATCCTGTTCGTGGTCCTTTCGATCGCACTGGCGGCACTCGCTGCCAGCACGAGCAACGGCGGCGTATCGGTCGAATCGACGCTCGATCGCTCGGCACCCGTCGCGCCCGCACCGGCCCAGCCGGCGCCGGTGCCGCCTGCCGATGACCCGCTCGCCGACCTGACCCAGTAACCGCTTGCGACAAGCCGGTTGTGGATTGCGGCACATTGCCGCGCGAACTTGCTTGCGCGTACCCCTGCGACACGCTTAAGGCCCGACTCCCATGGCGCGGTATATATTTATCACCGGCGGCGTGGTCTCCTCGCTCGGCAAAGGTCTCATGGCGGCGAGCCTCGCGGCTCTCCTGCAGGCACGTGGATTCCGCGTGCGCATCCGCAAATTCGACCCTTATCTCAACGTCGATCCGGGCACGATGAGCCCGTATCAGCACGGCGAGGTCTACGTGACCGACGACGGGGCGGAGACCGATCTCGATCTCGGCCATTACGAGCGCTTCACCGGGGTTTCGGCACACCAGGGCGACAACATCACCTCGGGCCGGGTCTATCGCGACATAATCGCGAAGGAGCGCCGCGGCGACTACCTGGGCGCGACGGTGCAGGTCATTCCGCACGTCACCGACGCGATCAAGGACTTCGCGCAGAGCGACACCGATGACCTCGACTTCGTGCTCTGCGAGATCGGGGGAACGGTCGGCGACATCGAGGGCCTGCCGTTCATCGAAGCGCTGCGTCAGCTGCGTAACGAGCTTGGACGCGACGATACCTGCTTCGTCCACGTCACCCTGGTGCCTTACATCGCCGCCGCGGGCGAATTGAAGACCAAGCCGACCCAGCATTCGGTCCGCGAGATGACCGGGCTCGGCATCCAGCCCGACATACTCCTCTGCCGCTGTGAAAAGCCGCTGCCCGATAGCGAGCGGGCCAAGATCGCGCTGTTCTGCAACGTGCGCAAGGAAGCGGTCATCCCCGCGCTCGACGCCTCGAGCATCTACGCGGTTCCTCTCCAGTACCACCGCGAGGGGCTCGACGACGAAGTTCTGCGTCATTTCGGCATGAGCGCCCCCGCACCCGACCTGTCGCGCTGGGACGACATCCTCGACCGCTATGAGCACCCCGAGGGGGAGGTGACGATCGGCGTTGTCGGCAAGTACGTCGGCCTGCCCGACGCCTACAAATCGCTCAACGAGGCGCTCGTGCACGGGGGCATGGCCAACCGGGTGAAGGTCAACATCCGCTGGATCGACGCCGAATTGTTCGAGAAGGACGACGACGAGATCGCTGCACGGCTCGAGCCGATGCACGGGATCCTGGTGCCCGGTGGCTTCGGCGAGCGTGGCAGCGAGGGCAAGATCGCCTCGGTGCGCTTCGCCAAGGAGCGGAAGGTGCCGTTCCTTGGCATCTGCCTCGGCATGCAGATGGCCTGCATCGAAGGGGCGCGGGCAGCGGGGCACTCGGAAGCCAGCTCGACCGAGTTCGGCCCGACGGACGAGCCGGTCGTCGGTATCATCACCGAATGGATGAGCAAGGAAGGCCTCCAGCAGCGCAGTGCCGAAGGCGATCTGGGCGGAACGATGCGGCTGGGCGCCTACGATGCCAGGCTTTCCGGCAACAGCTACGTCAGTTCGATCTATGGCGGCGCGACCACCATCAGCGAACGTCACCGCCATCGTTACGAGGTCAACTCGGCATACAAGGGCGCGCTCGAGAAAGACGGTCTCGTTTTCTCGGGAATGTCGCCCGACGGACTACTGCCCGAAATCGTCGAGCGGCCGGACCACCCCTGGTTCATCGGGGTGCAGTTCCATCCGGAGCTGAAAAGCAAGCCTTTCGATCCGCATCCCCTGTTTGCCGGGTTTATCGCTGCTGCGCTGCAGCAGGCCAGACTGGTCTGATTGCTGTCTGCAATGGCCTGAAAAGGGTCATTTCCTACAATCCGTCCCGATAGAAAACGAATATATGTTGCCTTAGGCGCCTCTACGCGCCTAGGGGGCAGGGGTTCGCACGAGTTATCTTTTGATAAGATCGCGTGTGTAAGCTGGCATGTGGCCGGCCTTTTACGAGCTTGGCGCGAGTTTGATCGTCTTCTGCGACCCGGACGGTCAGATTCGCCTGAGACGGCGTTCATTCGTCGTGGGGGCGGACCATTGGTCCGCCCCCAAATAATGTCAGCGCTGCCAGATTAGGCGGCGTTAGCCGCACCGCTTTCGGTATCGTCCTGAACGACCTCGAGCGTGGGCTGTCCGCCGACCAGGATTTTCTTCGGCTTCATCGCCTCGGGCACTTCGCGCACGAGGTCGATCGTCAGCAAGCCGTCGGCGAGGTCGGCATTTTCGACCCGCACGTAATCGGCCAGTTCGAAGCGGCGCTCGAACCCGCGATTTGCGATGCCGACGTGGAGCATTTCGCCCTGCTGGCCCTCGGGCCGCTTCCTGCCCTGGACCACCAGCAGATTCTGCTGTGCGGTGATGTCGAGATCGCCCGGCTTGAAGCCTGCGACCGCGATGGTGATGCAATAGTTGTCGTCACCCTTCCGCTCGATGTTGAACGGCGGATAGTTGTCGCCGGCATTGCCGCGCGCCTGGCTCTCGAGGATGTCGAAGAGGCGGTCGAAGCCGACGGTAGAACGACGATACGGTGTGAAATCGAGACGTGACATGAAACAAATCCTCCAATGAGCAATTTGACCATCAGGCGGGCCCGCAGATGCGGCGCCTGCCGGATTGCTTTCCCGCCCGCGATGCGGCACGGAAAGCGTAACCGAGATAGGAGCGGCGCGCGCGGTTTCAACCCTTTGCAAGCTGCTGAATCTGAAGGACAAATAATGGCATTGCCCGAAGTTGTGATCTACACCAAATTCGGTTGCGGCTATTGCTATCGGGCGAAGCGGCTGCTGGACGACAAGGGCGTGGCATACACCGAGCACGACATCACCATGGGCGGTCCCAAGCGCGACGAGATGATGTCGCGCGCTCCGATGGCGCGCACCGTGCCGCAGATCTTCATCGGTGACGTCCACATCGGCGGCTCGGACGACCTCGCCGCGCTCGATCAAGCGGGCAAGCTCGACGAGCTTCTCGGGACTGCATGACGCGGATTGCGCTGTTGCAGATGACCGCGGGGATCGACCCGGCGGTCAACGCCCGCACCGTGACGGATGCAGTGGCAGAGGCGGCGCAGGGCGGGGCGACGATGCTCTTCACGCCAGAAATGACCGGTTTGCTCGACCGCGACCGTTCACGCGCCGCAACCCACATCGTCCCCGAGCAACAGAACCCCGTCCTCGAGGCGGCACGTGCTGCTGCCTCTAGGCACCGCATCTGGGTCGCATTGGGGTCCATTGCGGTTTTCGGCGAAGGAGGCAGGTGGGCCAACCGTTCGATCCTCATCGGACCGCACGGAGAGATCGTGGCCCGATACGACAAGATTCACATGTTCGACGTCGATCTTGCCAGCGGCGAAAGCTGGCGGGAATCGAACGCGTTCGAGCCCGGCCGGGAGGTGGTTACGAGCGATGGGACTCCCCTGGGACGGTTGGGTTTGACGGTATGCTACGACATCCGCTTTCCCGCTCTTTTCGAAGAGCTTGGGCGCCGGAGCTGCGATGCCATCGCGATACCGGCCGCTTTCACGGTGCCCACGGGCAAGGCGCATTGGCACTTGCTGCAACGCGCCCGTGCGGTCGAGGCGAGCGCCTGGGTCATCGCAGCTTCGCAAGTCGGCGATCACGAAGACGGGCGCCGCACATTCGGTCACAGTCTGGTGGTGGATCCGTGGGGGGACATCGTGCTCGACATGGGAGGCGATGCGCCAGGCGTCGGCTTTGCGGAGATCGATGCAGAGCGAACCGCCGAAGTGCGCCGGCAACTGCCTTCCCTTGCCAACAAGCGCCCAATCCCCAACTAAGCCGCCGATGATTGTCTTCGATCTCTCGTGCACGCTTGGCCATCGCTTCGAGGGATGGTTCGCATCGTCCGAAGCGTACGCGGACCAGATTGGGCGCGGACTGGTGGCATGCCCACACTGCGGATCGGTCGGCGTCGAGAAGGCGCCGATGGCACCGGCCGTACCGGCCAAGGGTAATGCGCGAACGGAGGTTGCCGGACCTGCGCTGAGCAACGCCCTCCCTCCCGAGGTTGCGAAAGCCGTCCGGGCTCTCGCCGATGCGCAAGCTCGGGCGCTCAAGGAAAGCACGTGGGTGGGGACCGACTTCGCCGAGCAATCCCGTGCGATGCATTATGGCGAGCGCGATCACGCCACGATTCATGGGCAGGCAAGCCCGGATGAGGCGCGCGCCCTCGTGGAGGAAGGCATTCCGATCGCCCCGCTGCCGTTTCCGTTGGCACCGCCCGACGAACTCAACTGATTGCCAGCGCGATTCCGGCGCTTTACAGCCACCCCCGGCGCGCCCGTAGCTCAGCAGGATAGAGCATCAGATTCCTAATCTGGGGGCCACAGGTTCGAATCCTGTCGGGCGCACCAACTGACCGCAGGCGGGGCGAGAGAATGGACGAACGCGAGGACCTGGCGGAGATCCGCCGCGCCGTTCGCGCGCTATGCGAGCAGTTTCCCGGCGAGTACTGGCGCGCGAAGGATCGCGACCGTGCCTATCCCGGCGAGTTCGTCGATGCGCTGACCCGCGCAGGATTTCTCGCTGCACTGATCCCAGAGCAATTCGGCGGCAGCGGGCTGAAACTGGACGCAGCCGCGGTCATCATGGAGGAGATCCAGGCCTCCGGCTGCAACGGTGCCAGCGCTCACGCGCAAATGTATATCATGAATACGCTGCTGCGGTACGGGAGCGAGGCGCAGAAGGCCGCATACTTGCCCGGCATCGCCCGGGGGGAGTTGCGCCTGCAGGCGTTCGGGGTGTCCGAACCGACCAGCGGGACCGACACCCTCTCGCTGAAAACCCGCGCCGTGCGGGACGGAGAGCACTACGTCGTAAACGGCCAGAAAATCTGGACCAGCCGCGCCGAGCATTCCGACCTCATGCTGCTGCTCGCGCGCACGACACCGCGCGAGGAGGTCGCCAAGCGCACCGAGGGGCTCAGCGTGTTCCTCGTCGACATGCGCGAAGCGGTCGGCAATGGCCTGACGATCAAGCCGATCCGCACGCTGATGAACCACTCGACCACCGAAGTGTTTTTCGACGACCTGCGCATTCCGGCAAGCGCACTCGTGGGGCAAGAGGGGCAGGGCTTCCGCTACATTCTGTCAGGCATGAATGCCGAGCGGATCCTGATTGCGGCCGAATGTGTCGGCGATGCGAAGTGGTTCATCGAAAAGGCCGTCGGATATGCCAACGGACGCGAGGTCTTCGCGCGTCCGATCGGAAAGAATCAGGGAATTCAGTTTCCTATCTCCCGTTGTTACGCGCAAATGCGCGCTGCCGAGCTCATGGTCCACCATGCCGCGCAGGTCTATGACGCGGGCGGAAATCCGGGTGCCGAGGCGAACATGGCGAAACTTCTCGCCAGCGAAGCGAGCTGGGCTGCCGCCGACATGTGCGTGCAGACCTTCGGCGGCTTCGGCTTTGCCGAGGAGTACGATGTCGAACGCAAGTTCCGCGAGGCGCGACTGTACACCGTGGCGCCGATCAGCACGAACCTGATCCTGAGCTACCTTGCCGAGCACGTGCTCGGTCTGCCGCGCAGCTACTGAGCGGCCCAGCCGCGCTCTTTCGCCGCCCGTTCCGCCGCGGCGTCGAGCGCCGGGCCAGCCGCCATGCCCTGCGCAGCCTCCATGATCGCACTATCGACAGAGCTAGCCTGGCGGTAGTCGTTCGCCGATACGTCGATACCGTCGCGCTGGACCCTCAGGTGCCAGCCGCCGCCCCTGCGGCACGCAATGCCCGACACGTCCGCACGAGCGAAGCCGCGGCACAAGGTTCCTTCTTCGTCGGCGAAACTCAGGAGTATCCGCGTTTCGTCGCCCTGGCGCTGATCCGCGACTAGCTGGCTGTCGAGAGCCCTTGCGAGGTCGTTGGAAGCGAAGGTGAGGCCGTCGCGCGTCTCGGTCTGGCCGCTGCGCAGGCCGGGGATGAGCAATGCGAGAACCAACGCGGCGGCCATCGCCGGGCCAGCCCAGCGCAGCGTTCTGGCATTAAAGCCGAAGCGCTGGTTACGAATCTCATCAAGCGATACTATCTTTCGCGCGGCGTCGATCGGCGTGGTCAGTCGCTCGGGTACCGGCTCGGCAAGCACCGGTGCGAAGTGCGCTGTTAGCGCCTCGCGCAGCGAGCGTTCGGCGGCGATGGCCGACGCCAGCTCGGCGTCGCTTTCCGCCTCGCGCGCGATCCGCGCGGCCGTGAGTTTGTCCAGCTCGCCGTCGACGTAGGCGCGGATTTCGTCGGAATCGCGTGTCACGCAGCTTCTCCCAGCATGGCCATCAGCGCCTCGCGGCCCCGACCGAGGCGGGAGGTGAGGGTGCCCACCGGACAGCCGACGATTTCGGCTGCCTCCGCATATTTGTAGCCCTCGACAAGGACGAGCATGACCGCTTCGCGTTGATCGTCGGGCAGGCGGTCCATGGCGCGACCCACCACGCCGAGCTCGGCGGCCGCTTCCTGTCCGCCGTCGCCGCCGACGCTCAGCCCGGTTTCCTCGGTTACGAACGTCTGCGACCGCCGCGTGCGGCTTCGCCCTTCGTCGATCCAGATATTGCGCATGATCCTGTACATCCAGCTGTCGAGCCGCGTGCCCTCCTGCCACTGCGTGCGGGAGGTCAGCGCCCTTTCCACAGTCAACTGCACCAGGTCGTCACCATCGGCACGGTCGCGCGCCAGCCCGAGCGCGAACCGGCGCAAGCGGGGGAGAAGCGCGACCATCTCGTCTTCGAAGCCGTGGGCGATCGTTCTGGCCTTCGTATCTTGCGGTTCGTTCTTGCGGTCTTGCAGGGATGAAACGGATGGCGGGGATCGTTTCATCCCTGTTAAGCGCAAAAAGCCCATCAGGTGAACGATGCGAATGCCGATTTCCCGAATTGCCATGTTGCTCGCCTTGCTGGCCTCGCCCGCGGTCGCGCAGATAGGCCTCCCGGGGGTGCAGCTTCCGACCGGCCCTGTCCGCGACACCATCGGTGGTGTCGTGCGGGTTGCCGAACCGGTACTGGCCGATGCCGGCCGTCAACTCGCTGCGTTGCGCGAGGATCGGCTCGAGCGGCTTGTCAGGACCAATCCCAAACACCTCGAGATGACCCCGGACGGATTTCCCGCACGGCGCGGCGAGATCGTCGTGTTCGAGCCGAGCGAGTTTGCGCTGCGCGGCTTGCAAGCGCTCGGCTTTGGAGTAGTCGGCGTCGAAACGATAGATGGGCTCGATATCGCGGTCACGCGGGTGCGCCTGCCGCACGGAGTGCGCCTGCGAGAGGTCGAGGGATTGCTTCAGCGCGCCGCGCCGGGCCTGCAGTGGACGCCAGACCACATTTTCGAGCAGGTGGGACGCGGAGGAGGAGCAGCAAGGGCCATAGTGCCCACGCCCGCCATTTCCGCTCGAGTTGGAGTGGTCGACGGGGCGCCGTCGGCATCGCTTCCCATCGCCGCCAGCAAGGGCTTTGCCATAGGGGCCCCGATGGCGAGCGATCATGGCAGCGCGGTCGTTTCGCTACTTAGGCGTGCCGGTGTGCGTACCATCGCGGTCGCCGACGTCTATGGACAGGACCCTGCGGGAGGCAGCGCGACGGCTGTCGCACGGGGATTGGGGTGGCTCGTCGCAGGCGGCGCGAAAGTGATCAGTATGAGCATTGTCGGCCCTGACAACCCGCTGCTCTCGCGTTCGATTGCAGCAGCGCGTGCGAAGGGCGTCGTGATCGTGGCGGCAGTCGGCAACGATGGACCGGCGGCGCCCCCTGCTTTTCCGGCAAGCTACCCAGGGGTGGTCGCAGTCACGGGCGTCGACGCGCGAAATCGTGCCCTCATCGAGGCTGGGCGCGCACTCGATCTCGATTACGCTGCCCCGGGTGCGGACTTGGTCGCTACCAACGCTAAGGGTCGCACGGTAAAGCTGCGCGGCACCTCCTTTGCCGCGCCTCTCGCTGCCGCGCGCATAGCTGCGGCGATGGATGGAGACTGGCAAGCCAAGGTCGACGCCGAAGTAGTCGATCTTGGCAGGAAAGGTCCCGATCCGATCTACGGCCGCGGTCTTATTTGCGGGGATTGTCGCTAAACTTTCAGTAGCTTGTGCAGTTTTTCCAGACTTTCATGGATGGATCAGGACCGACGATCCGTTTTCCTGCCGACGGACGGCACCGCCTTCCGGCAAGGAAAAAAGGAACAGGACCATGAAAGCCATCTTCTTCACCTCGGTCGCGCTGCTGCTGGCTGCAACCCCGGCCCACGCCCAGTTGCTGGGTGGCGGTGGTCTGGGAGGCGGACTCGGCGGAAGTCTGGGCGGCTCCCTCGGCGGAACGCTCGACATTCCCTCCCGTGGAGTCGAAACCGTGACACGGGGCGCCGGTTCAGTTGTTGGCACGACCGAGGGCTCGACCAGGGTCGATCGCCGTTCTGGTCGGGTTTCGGCCGACCGCAATGCCTCCGCGCAAGGTTCGGGTTCGCTGGATAAGACCATGGTTACACCTGTCGGCGGGCTGACCGGATCGGGTTCGGGAAGCGGGCAGGCTAGCGGGTCGGCGAGCGGCGAGGCGCAACTTGTCGGTACCGACGCAGTCCGCGGCCTCGCGGGCGGCGCAGTCGGTACGGCGCGCGGCGCAGCGAGGACAGGGCGCGATGCAGCCGGAGACGGCGTGAGCCGGGTGCGCGGCGCCGCGAACGGCGCCTTGCAGCAAGGCGCCTCGCTCGGTGGCAACACAAGCGGCACGGCTACGAGTGCCGCGAATGGCATGTTCTCGGGTGCCGCCGGCCAGCTCGCCATCGCGGGCAGCGCCGCCGGGCAGGGAGCGGGCGTGTTTGGCATCGCCCCCGGTATGCCGGTGCTCGACGACAGTGGCGACCGCATCGGCGAGGTACGCCAGGTGATCGCAGACAGCCCAGGGCGTGTCGAAGAGCTCGTCGTCATGACCGAAGACGGTCCAGCGACGCTTCCGGCAGGGAATTTCACCGGAGCCGGTTCGCTGCTCATTTCGGCAATGGGCGAAGGCAAGATCGAAAAGACCGCCCGCCAGCAGGCGAGCGTGGAACCCGCCGACTCCGCCGATTGACCCTCCCTCCAGGCGGAGTCCCTCCCGGGAAGTCCGGGTCGATCGCAGGATCGGCCCGGGCTTTTCACGCGGGGTCGCAAAACTTGCGTGAAAGCGCTTGAATCGGTGCGCTAACTATGATTCTGTCAGTTCCGTGACACGGGAAGGACATCGAATCCTATCGCCGAAGGATCGGCTTACTCAGGGCGCCGCGCTTGCAGTGCTCCTGGTGCTGGGCGGCCTTGCGATTGTCGGGCCAAGCGGCTTGCTTGCCTGGGGCGATAACCTGCGCCTGCTGGATCAGCGCCGTGTGCAGATCGCCAAGCTCACGCACGAGCGCAACGAACTCCAGATGCAGGTCGACGCGCTGAACCCCAAGCGCGCTGATCCGGACTTCGTGGGAGAGCTGATCCGCAAGGACCTCAATGTCGTTTATCCCGACGAGGTCGTGATCCTGCTCAAGCCGACGGAAAGCCGCTAGGCCCCTACGTCAAATCGGGTTTTCGTATGCACGCGGATTGCGCGTACCGAAGGCTTGCGCCATAGGCTGAGGAGACCCTCGCCACTCACCGGCGCAAGACCATCGAGGACCCGCACATTGGCCAAGACAGCCAGCAAGGGCAAAGCCCCCGCGAAACCCGCCGCAGCTAAGCCGACGGCGAACAAGAGCAAATCCTCGGACGCCGACTTCGTCCTGCACTCGCTGCAGGAAGAGCATGAAAAAAGCCCGCGTTACAACGCGAAGGACGAAGAACTTGTCAGCATGTATGAGCAGATGCTGCTCATTCGACGGTTCGAAGAGCGCGCCGGCCAGCTTTATGGTCTCGGTCTAATCGGCGGGTTCTGTCACCTCTACATCGGCCAGGAAGCGGTTGCGGTCGGGCTGCAATCGGCGCTGACGGAAGGCCTCGACAGCGTCATCACCGGCTATCGCGACCACGGCCACATGCTCGCCTATGGAATCGATCCCAAGGTCATCATGGCCGAGCTGACCGGACGCGAAGCGGGCATCTCGCGCGGCAAGGGTGGTTCGATGCACATGTTCTCGACGGAACACCGCTTCTACGGCGGCCACGGGATCGTCGGGGCGCAGGTTTCGCTAGGGGGTGGGCTGGCGCTCGGTCACCAGTATCGCGGCGATGGCGGTCTTTGCCTTGCCTATTTTGGTGACGGTGCGGCCAACCAGGGCCAGGTCTACGAGACGATGAACATGGCGGCGCTGTGGAAGCTGCCGATCGTGTTCGCGATCGAGAACAACGGGTATGCCATGGGCACCGCCGTCAAGCGCGGGTCCGCGGAGACCGAGTTCCATCGTCGCGGCACGGCGTTCCGCATTCCCGGCATGGACGTGAATGGGATGGACGTCCTCCAGGTCCGCCGAGCGGCCGAAGTGGCATTCAAGCATGTGCGCGCGGGCAACGGCCCCGTCCTCATGGAGCTCAACACCTATCGCTATCGCGGGCACTCGATGTCGGACCCGGCTAAGTACCGCACGCGCGAAGAAGTGCAGGACCAGCGCGAGCACAACGATCCGATCGAGCGCGCGAAGAAGGAACTAATCGAGCGCGGGGTAGCGGAGGAGAAGCTGAAGGATATCGACAAGCGCATCCGCACCGCGGTCTCGGAAAGCGCCGATTTCGCCGAAAGTTCGCCCGAGCCGCCGGCTAGCGATCTGTACACCGACGTGCTGGTGGAGAGCTACTGATGTCCCTCGAACTGAAGATGCCCGCGCTCTCGCCGACGATGGAAGAGGGCACGCTCGCCAAGTGGCTGGTCAAGGAAGGCGACAGCGTGGCCGCCGGAGACATCCTGGCCGAGATAGAGACCGACAAGGCGACCATGGAATTCGAGGCGGTAGACGAAGGCACGATCGGCAAGATCCTCGTCGCCGAAGGTACCGAGAACGTGAAGGTCGGCGAAGTCATCGCGACTATGGCGGGTGAGGGCGGCGAAGAAACGCCTGCGCCGGCTCCCGCGGCGAAAGTCGAGGATGTGCCAGGTGAAGGGAAGGACGTCGGCCGCGAAGAGCCCGATGCCCCTGCGATCGCCAAGACGCCCAAGGCCGAACCCGCGCGCGATCCCGAAATTCCGGAAGGCACCTCGATGACCTCCATCACGGTGCGCGAAGCCTTGCGCGACGCCATGGCCGAGGAAATGCGCCGGGACGATCGCGTGTTCGTGATGGGCGAGGAAGTCGCCCAGTACCAGGGCGCCTACAAGGTCACGCAAGGACTGCTCGACGAGTTCGGAGCCAAGCGCGTCATCGACACACCGATCACCGAATACGGATTCGCCGGGATCGGCACGGGCGCGGCGATGGGCGGCCTGCGGCCAGTGGTCGAATTCATGACGTTCAATTTCGCGATGCAGGCGATCGACCACATCATCAATTCTGCGGCCAAGACCAATTACATGTCGGGCGGCCAGATGCGTTGCCCGGTGGTGTTCCGCGGCCCGAACGGCGCCGCAAGCCGGGTCGGCGCCCAGCACAGCCAGAACTATGGCCCTTGGTACGCCAGCGTCCCCGGCCTGATCGTCATCGCGCCTTACGATGCGGCCGACTGCAAGGGCCTGCTCAAGGCGGCCATCCGCAGCGAGGACCCGGTCGTATTCCTCGAGAACGAACTCGTCTACGGACGCACTTTCGAGGTGCCGGACATCGACGACTACGTTCTGCCGATCGGCAAGGCGCGGCTCGTGCGTGAAGGTAGCGACGTTACCATCGTCAGCTACTCGATCGGTGTCGGTCTTGCGCTCGACGCGGCCGAAACTCTCGCCGGCGAAGGCATCGATGCCGAAGTCATCGACCTGCGCACGTTGCGCCCGCTCGACAAGGAAGCGATCCTCGCCTCACTGGCCAAGACCAACCGCCTGATCATTGCCGAGGAAGGCTGGCCGACCTGCTCGATCGCGTCCGAAGTGATGGCGATCTGCATGGAGGACGGTTTCGACCACCTGGATGCGCCGGTCCTGCGGGTGTGCGACGAGGATGTGCCTCTGCCCTATGCGGCCAACCTCGAGAAGCTCGCGATTATCGATGCTCCGCGTATCGTCGAAGCGGCCCGGAAGGTCTGTTACCGTAGCTAGTCGTAGTAGTCCGCGACGCCGTGGTGCTTGTCGCATGTCGCGGACGGATCCGGATCGTCGGGGTCACGCTGGTAGATCTCGCTGAGGTCCCTGTTTTCACGGACATTGAATGCAGCGGTCGCGACGAGTTTCGGACTTCCGAAAAGGGCGTCCGAAATCAGCGGTTGATAGACGAATGCTACTTCGACGAACATGACGGCTTCGTCATCGAAGGCGACGATTTCCTGCCCCGGCGGACCCATACCGGCCAGCGAACCGTCCATGCCATCGCCGGCAAAGCCGTAGCTCGACGAATGGGTCAGCTTACCCATGCACCGTTGCCAGTGAATGTACTGCTGCCCGTCGCTTTCGGGAACGACCTCCAGGCTCGAGAGGATCACGCGTCCATGGTCGTAGAACCCGAACTTGTCGCCGCCCTGCATGTGCGCCCCGTAAAGAACGTCGTTCAGGTCGCTCTCGTAGATTTTCGCTTCCCCTAACAGCGAGTTCTCTCCCACTCGCGAGGCGTTGTCGGCGATCAGCATGGCAATCTGGTTGACGCGCATCTGGACGATCGCGCGGTTTGCCGACTCCACGCCATAGAGCCCGGCGGCCATGAGCAAGGGCGCGGACAACGCGAACTCGGTCAAGGCGGCACCCGATCGGGTGCGCCACAGGCGGCGCATGGCGGCCAGAATGCGGATCATGCGCAGTGCCCCACTTCGCCGATGAACGATTGCGCATCCCAAGGCTGGTTGCGAAGGACCGTCACGGCTTCCGTTTCGACATTGTCCGACAGGCCGATCAGCTTGGCGACCCCGAAAGCGCGCGGGTATCTCACCTCGACTACGTAAAGCACCGCATCGCGTGCGCCGCCGCCGCCGTCGACTCCCCGATCCTCGTCCCACATGCCATTGCCGTTCGCGTCCTCGAACGGTTCGCCATCGTTGCAGGTACCGTCCTTGTCGATGTCGGTGAAATCCTCGGCGCGGTGTACGTCGCTGAAAGAGGAGTACGCCCGTCGCACGAACCGCAGTTCTGCTCCTGGAACGATGGCATGAACCGCGTCTGTGACACGCGCGTCGATCAGTGCGGCGCTCGACTGCGAAGACTGGATCGTGGAGTCGCGGGCGGCCTTCTGGACACTGCCCTGCAACTGCGCCTGGACGTAGTAGTTATATCCCATCTCGAACATGCCCATGAGCAGCATCAACAGGGCAGGGGAGATCAGTGCGAACTCGACGAGGGTCGCTCCCCGGTCGTCTCGCCACAGGGCGCGAAGCGCGTTCATCGCTGGATCCTCAGTTGGCTGAGGTTCTTGGCTATGGTGGCAAAAGTCGCGTTGAGTTCGGCTGCGTCCGCAGCCTCAAAATAATGACCTTCTCCGGCACAATCCTTCATCATCTGGCTCAGCCCGGTGCCGAAACCGACGATCCACACGGTGATGTTGCGCTTGCGAACCTCGTTACAGGCGAACGCGAAACGGTTTTCGACGACCGATGTCAGCGAAACTGGCTGACCCTTGACCTTCCATGCGCTGTCCCAGCGACGCTGGTCGACCGGCTCGAAGCCGTAGCTGGAATAGCTGAGATCAAGGGTCGCGGTCACGCCGTCGGTGAGGAAGATGAGGTTGCGGTTGGTGGGCTGGGTAGGTCCGACGTCTGCGTTCTCGTCGGCGAAAATCCCGCTCGGCGAGATCAGGCGACCACCCCAGATCATACCGATATCGTGATAGGTGCTGCCTTCTGCCCTCAGGCTGGCGAGATAGTCGTCTAGTTCCTCGCTCGTGAGCTGTTGCATCCGGAGTGAAGGGGCAGGGCACGCGTCGGTCCGCAACCCTTGTGGTGCGATGAATTCCTTGCTCGTCTTGACGTCGTGCTGGACGAACGATCCCGCGCCGCTCCACTCGACAGCACGGCCATAGATCATGCCGGGATACATCGGGCGCCAGCGGGTTCTTGGGTCACCGGTCGGGGTCAGGTCAATGTCGAGGTCCAGCGCTCGCGTCAGATCGACGTTGTCGTAATCGTCGATCTTGTAGGTGTCGCGCTCTTCCATGCAGCCTTCGGTCTCGGCGCGCCAGTTGGTCACGTCGATGGTGACGGGCCTGTAGAGCCATGAGACTGACTCATCGAACCTGGGCTGTGTGACCTTGTCGTAGGTGTCGACGTAAGAGGTGTATGTGGTCTCGGTCACGACGCACGTAGTGTCCTTGAGGGACACTGAATATGTCTTGCCGTTCCGTGTACGCTCGATGACCTGCGTGACTTTGGCGCCTGCGGGTGGCCCGATGAAGACCTCTGTGGTCGTCGACTTGATCGTTGAACTCGTCGACAGCGAGCTGGCGGGTTTCGTCGGGCAGTAGAATCCGTCGAGCTCGTCGAAAGAGGCGGCATAGGTCGAGTATTCGACCGTGTTCCTGGTGCCGCTGACCGGCGAGGACGCGGTGTAATAGGTCCAGTCGACGATACCGAGAGTGCTGCTTTCGAGGACGCGCGACTGGTAGGTCCATTCATCCACCACCCAATCGTCTTCGAGGAGCCCGCCCACATTCACGTTGGTCGAGTATGGTACGAAACCATAGCGGATGCGCGTGCCCGCGGTCGCTGCTGCCGCTAGTTGCGCGTAGAAGCTCTTGACCGTTCCCCGCAGGGTCTCGAGCCTCGACGCGCTGTCACCCGGATTCGTCTCGTTCATCGACCCGGTGACGTCGAGGACCATCATCACGTCGGTATTGCTGAAGTTGATCTGGGCTTCGCAGTCGACCTTGATCGGGACCTCGTTGAACCCGAAGATGCGCATGATGGAGGTGGGCACGGTCACCTGGGCAACGCCCGAAATGGCGTAGTCGTCTTCCAGCGTCATCACGAAGCTGCGGTCGACCGATCCGTAGGCACCGGCGCGGTAATTGACGTTGAAGAACCGCTGTCCGATCAGCCCGGCGTCCTCGGGAATGGTACCGGTCACGACGGCTTCGGAGCCCAGCCTCTTGCGTGCGGCAAGCACGCCCGCGTCGCAGGCCTGTTGCAGCCGCGCCTGGGCCATGTACGACCGGCCCATGTCCACGCCGCCCCCAACCATCGCCAGGAGCGGCGCGATCGATGCGGCTATCATGGCAAGCGTATTGCCCGCCCGATCGCGGGCAAGGTCACCGAAAAAAGCGCGAATGCGCTCCAAACCAGAGAGGGGGACCAGATTGCTCACCCCGCGCGCATAGCGCAGGCCCGATATCGGTCAGGTCAAGGGGAATGGTTAATTCGGTAAGAACGTTTTCCAAGACCGCCCGGCGGTCAGGATGCGACGGTAGCCGACTGGTCGTAAAGGTAGATGTCCCGCCCGTACGAAATCGCCGGCGCCAGCGTGCCGATAACCGGCATGAACTCGGGTGCCGTGTAAGTGACCACCAGCCGTCGCTGCCTGATCCCGGCCACCTCGGTCGCTTTGACCGTTACATCGGGTACGAACAGCGATTCATCGAGGTTGTACTTACCAGATCCGGCGATCTCGAGGGCTCGGTCCTCGATCGCCTCGTCGGAAATCTTGTTGCCGCGCTGGTACTCGACCATCGCGAAGCGGGTCGTGTCGTTCACTACGTTGCGCACCGCATTGTACGACTGGACCCAGGTGCCGACCTGCAACACCCCGATCATCATGGTAATGAGAACCGGCGCAATCAGCGCGAATTCGACGAGCGTTGCCGCCCGTTCGTCCCGGTGTAGCTTGCGAGCGATGGCGATCAGCATGTTCATCCCACCTGGATCGTACGCACGACGACGTAATTGAACGAGTTGCCAAATCCGAACTCGGTCCAGGTCGGCGTGTAGGTCGCCCGAAATGTCGCCTGGACGAACTCGTATGCTCGTTGTCCGGTCGGGCAGGCGTTGTCGGTCCGCAAGTTCGTATTGTTTCCGCAGCGATAGCGCGCATCAAGCGTGATCTTGTCGAGCGGGATACCGGTCGATGTGGACAACATCGACTTCAGTTTCGTCGATGTGACGCCGGTGCCCGCAGCGGCGGCGAGGATGATTGCCTCGGCCTCGGAGGCCGCGCTCTGCAGCTCCTGCTGCTTCTGCACCATCGTGCCCATTTCGAAGATGCCGACCGCCATGACCGCCAGGATCGGCGCGACGAACGCGGTCTCGATAACTGCGGTTCCACGGCTGCACCGGGCAAGCATTTTCAGCAGCGCCATCACGAGATGAGCCTCACGCCGGGCTTGCTGTTAAGCGACTGCGTCTCTTCCTGCGTGCACAGCGTGTAGAGGTAGGCGCCGCCCGACACATCGAGGGTGTAGCTGGTAATCTGGAAGCAGACCCCGTCTGCAGCTTGCGAGTTGCCGTTCACCTTCACGTTACCCTTGGGCAGGTGGATCTTGCCCTGGATGTGCATGTTGACGTTGCCGTTGATCGTGTGATCGGTTTCCGTCGTCGTGTTGTCGGCGATCATCAGGATGTTTTCGTACATCTTGGCGAAGGCGTCGGAATAACCGAGGTCGATCAGCGTCGCGTAAGTCGGGGGCGTGAGGTTGAGGCTGCTCCTGATGGTGCCGCCGCCACCAGTCCCGTTCGCGCCGCTGCCGCCCATCTTGAGCGAAGCACCATTGAGCAGAACGAACATGACACCGTAACCTGAAACGACGGCGTTGTGGGTCAGGTCGAGTTCTGTTTTTACGTAGTAGATACCAGGATCGAAAATCGTGTTGCAGGCGATCTTGATGCCGGCATCATAGACACCGGGCGTGAGCGTGTAGGTCCCCTTCTTCGGCGCGTTCTTGCAATCGTAGGCAGGGGGCTTCGGAGCATCTTCCGGCGGCTGCGGGCCGTAAAGTTCGTTGACGTAGTCACCGATGCTGCTGTCGAGCACCAGCTCGCCGTCATAGTCCGACGGGAGGTCTGCCGCGTCTTTGTTGCACGCAGTGATCTTGGCGATGTCGATCGTCGCATTCTCGTCGATCTGGATCGCTCCCGCCTCGCAGGAAATCGCGATGACGCCGCAGTTGGCGATGACAGTGGCACCATTGCCGACCTGGAAAGTGCCCGATGCGTTTTTCTTCAACGTCCGCAGGCACGCCTTGTGAACGGTTCCGGCCGCGAAGGCGGCCTCCGAGCTCACCCCGATTACCACGGGCGAGCTGCTCATCAGCCTTGAGAACGGCAGGTCCACGGCAATCTGCGCAGTGACAACGACCGAATTGTTGGTTCCCCCCTGAAAGTTGCCGCGCCGCACAGCCGGGACAATCGACTGGATGTCTTCCGCGAGATACTCTTCGGCCTTGCTGAGGTTGTTGGCAAACTCACGCGATGCGCGGTTGTCGTAGGTGTTGGTGGTGTCCTTGTAGGCGAGGGCCCACGCACCCGCGATGGCCGCCTGGTCCGCGGCATGCTGCAATTCGCGCTGGACCATATACCATTGTGCGGTATCGACGCCGTATCCGGCGGCTCCGATGAGTACGGGCAGGGCTACGGCGGTCAGAAGCGTCGCATTACCGGATCGGCAATGCGTCAGGTTCTTGACTATCTTGGCGATTCGACCGGTCATAGGCACCTTGCGCAGCATCCAACTGCAAGGGCGATAGCGAATTGCGGTAAGTGATCGGTCAAGCCGTATGGTTAACAAGTTCCCCAATAGTGCCAGCGCGATATCACACCTGCCGCCGGAGCAGCGACTGGGCATTGCCTACACCCCGGAAGCGCAGCGCCCGGCCCTTGCAGCGCTCCTTGCCTTCGACGCCATGCTCGGACGGTTCATCGCGCGCGATACCGAGCCAGTTCTCGTCCAACTTCGCCTCGCATGGTGGCGCGAACAGTTGGGCGGCTCGGCCAGGAGCGCGACCTCGAACGACCCCCTGCTGTCGGAGATCAAGGCCCATTGGGACGGCGCCCAAGGCACTCTCGTCCAACTGGTGGACGGCTGGGAGGGACTGCTCGGCGAGGCTACCGATATGGCGATCGCCAATCTGGTTGCCGCGCGGGGCGCGACCTTCGCCGCGTTCGCCGAACTCGCTGGTGCCGAGAGCGAAAGCGAGAGCGCCCGGACTGCTGGCGAACTATGGGCCCTGGCCGACTTGCGCGCCCGTACGGACGATGCGCGTCGGCGTTCTGTGATCGATGGAATGAAACCGCCTCTCGGTACCCTGCCGCGGCGAAGGGAATTGCGAGGCTTGTGCGTCCTCGGAGGTCTGGGGCGACGGGCGCTCGCGAAAGACCAGCGCTTGCTTCACGATCGGCGTGCTGTGCTTTTCGCATTTCGCCTTGGCCTTATGGGCGGCTAACGTATGACAGGATACAGGTTCTGCTGGGGGCGCAAATGAGCAGGTTGGTGCTGGGCGGGGTTCTCGCGCTCATTCTGGTCGGCATCGGAGTCTTCTGGTGGCAGGGCCGAGCCGCTGTCGAAGAAGGTGCGCCGCCGCCGATGGCGCAGCCGGAACGCCCTTCGCCCGAGGATTTGCCGACCGCCAATGCAGGCGAGTTGAAGGGACCGGCTCCGCCGCAAGCAACCGAATTGACCCGCGAGGAGCAACGCTTCTTCCGCTACGACCGCAACCGCGACCGTCGGATAACCCGCAACGAAATGCTTTCCACCCGCAGCGATGCCTTCCGCAAGCTCGACCGGGACGGCAACAACCTGCTCGATTTCGAGGAGTGGGCGGTCGCTACAGTTGAACGGTTCGAGAAAGCCGATGGCAATGGCGACCGGGAACTCGACATGGGCGAGTTCGCCAAGACTGCGCCAAAGGCCGCGCGCCGAAAGCCAAGCTGTCGCTGCTAGGCGGCCATCGCCGTCCGCGCCTCCAGCCAGCGCGACAGGTCGGCCTTCGCCCGTTCTGTGTAGGCTTCCTTACGTGCCTTTTTCCGCACGTCGGGAAGCGGCGGGAACAGCCCGAAATTGATGTTCATCGGCTGATAGGTTTCGGCTTCGGCGTCACCGGTGATGTGCGCAAGAAGCGCACCGAGCGCGGTCGTGCGCGGAGGCGATTTCCACTCTTCGCCAGACAGCTCGCTCGCTGCCATCATCCCAGCCATCAGCCCGACAGCGGCGCTTTCGACGTACCCTTCGCAACCGGTGATCTGACCGGCGAACCGCACATGTTCCGCCCCGCGTAGTCTGAGCTGCCGGTCGAGCACCATCGGCGAATTGAGGAAGGTATTTCGGTGCAGGCCGCCAAGCCTTGCGAACTCGGCATTCTCGAGCCCCGGGATCGTGCGGAACAGCCGCACCTGCTCGGCGTGCTTCAGTTTGGTCTGGAAGCCGACCATGTTCCACAGGGTGCCAAGCTTGTTGTCCTGGCGCAATTGCACGACAGCATGCGGCCAGCGGCCGTTAGGGTGCTCGGGCGTGGCGGCGTGCGGATTGTCGAGACCTACTGGCTTCATCGGCCCGAAGCGCAGCGTTTCGGGCCCGCGTTCGGCCATGACCTCGATCGGCATGCAGCCTTCGAAATAGGGGGTGTCTTTCTCCCACTCGCGAAAGGTCGTCTTCTCACCGTCCAACAATCCCTGAACGAACCCTTCGTACTGCTCGCGGGTCAGCGGGCAGTTGATGTAATCCTTGCCACCCTTGTCCCAGCGCGCAGCCATCCAGGCAACGGACATGTCGATGCTGTCGCGGTGGACGATCGGCGCGATGGCGTCGAAGAATGCGAGCGAGTCCTGCCCCGTCGCCGTGGCGATGCTGTTTGCCAATGAAGCGGCCGTGAGAGGCCCCGTTGCAACGATCGTCGCACCGCTGTCGGGAAGCGTGTCGATCCGCTCCCGCACGATCTCGACATTGGAGAGGCCGGCCAGCTCGCGCTCGACCGCGGCAGAGAAGACGTCGCGGTCGACCGCCATCGCGGAGCCCGCCGGAACGCGCGCTTCTTCGCCCGCACGCATGACGAGGCTGTCGAGCTGGCGCATCTCGTGATGAAGGAGACCAACCGCGTTCTGGGCGTCGTCGTCCGAACGAAAGCTGTTCGAGCAGACGAGCTCCGCCAGCCCGTCTCCCTGGTGAGCCGGGGTCGTTTCCCCCGAACCACGCATTTCGGACAGGCGCACGCGGAATCCGCGCCGACCAAGCTGCCAGGCTGCTTCGCTTCCCGCGAGACCGCCGCCGACGATGTGGATGTCATGTTTCATCGCGTGCCGCCTAGAGCTTGCGCCCACTCCTGTTCAAGGGCAGTCAGCGCCCCGAGCAGGGGGACTTATGCCGAAACGCGCGTTGATCGAACACCGGCCGTTCCTTCTGGCCGGCATTGCAATGGCGATAGCGTTCTGGCTCGCCAGCGACAGCGCGCTCGGCGGACTGTTCCAGATTGCGCTGAAAGGCGGCTCGGTGGCGGCCCTCGCAGCCTATGCGATCGCGCGGAGCCGCGCCCGCGACGCGCGCATGATCGCCGCAGTCATGGCCATCGGTGCCGCGGGCGATGTCGGAATGGAGCTGAACGTCGTGGCGGGGGGAGGACTGTTCCTTCTTTCGCACCTCGTCGCGATCGCGCTCTATCTGGGGAACCGAAGGGCCCGCACCACCGGTTCGCAGATCGGCGCATCGCTTGCCTTGCTAGTCGGGGTCCCGCTTGCCGCCTGGCTGCTTGCGCGCGATCCCATGGCAGTCGTCTATGCTGTCGCACTCGCCGCGATGGCCGCGACGGCATGGCTCAGCCGGTTCAGCCGTTACAACGTCGGCGTCGGCGCGCTGCTGTTCGTCGCCAGCGACCTGCTGATCTTCGCCCGCTTGGGCGGGGTGCTCGGCGAAAATGTGACGGAGTGGTTCGTCTGGCCGCTTTACTACGCTGGCCAGTTCCTGATCTGCACGGGGGTCATCCGCACCCTGCGACGCGATCACACCGCTTGAGGCGCAGCGATGGTCGTCCGGTGCAACTCGCGCCGGTGGCCTTCGTACCCGCCGGTTGCGCGGTGCAGGACGGCGCGATTGTCCCACAGCACTACCACTCCGGGCGCCCAGCGGCGCCTGTGCACGAACTCGTCGCGCGTCTGTCACGCCATTAGGTCCGCAAGCAGCGCGAACGCGTCGCCATCGTCCATGCCCCCGATGCCTACGATGTAGCCGAGACAACTGAAGAGCCCCTCCTCACCCGTTTCCGGATGTCGCCGGACGAGCGGGTGGAGTTGGGTCGCGCGGGCGCTCTCGCCGGGGCGGATCGCCATGCTGCGTCCCTTGTCGCGTTCCCCATAGGACCCGTCCGGCGCGTAGGCAGAGCGAGCCGAGTGGATCGCAGTCAGCGAGCGCAGATGGTCCTTCCTGTCCGCGGGTAGCGCCGCGAACGCGGCGATCTGGTCGGCAAAGAGCATGTCCCCGCCCACTGGCGGAATATCGACCGCGGCCAGGCACGTCCCGGCCGGCGGTACTGGCAAAAACGACCAGTCCGAATGCCAGTTGTCGGCAAACAGGGGTGTTTCCTCATCCGCTTCGCGAAGGATGGCGGCGATATGGTCGCGCCCCGCGATCGGCGCGAAGAAAGGGTCCTGGCCGAACCCGCCGAGCGCGACCGTAAGCCGCTCCAGCTCATCGTCGTCGATATGCTGGTCGGGGAAGGCAAGGACCCTGTGCTCGAGCCACGCCGCCCGGATTGCAGCAACCGTCTCGGGATCAAGCGGCCCGGAGAGGTCGACGCCGGTTACTTCGGCCCCGCAAACTTCTCCGGACGGCTCGATCTTCATTCGGCGTCAGGCTCCCCGGGAATGTCGTCGTCGCTTTGCGGCGGCGTGTAGGGCTCTGTCGTCTGGCTTCCGCGCGCCTCCATCTCCTCGACGATGGCTTCCTCGGCCGCATTCTCCGGCTCTTCCTCCTCGTCGAGGCGCACAGCAGAGACGATGTGTTCGTTATCCGCGACGTTGAACAATCTCACTCCCGCGCTTGCTCGGCCGATAACGCGCAGTGATTCGAGTCCTATCCGGATGAGCTTGGCCTGATCGGTCACGAGCATCAGCTGGTCTGCCTGCGTCGCAGTAAAACTGGCGACAACCGGCCCGTTGCGATCGATGTTGTCGATGTTGGTGATCCCCTGGCCGCCGCGACCGGCGCGGCGATATTCGTAGGCCGAGGAAAGCTTGCCGTACCCATTCGCGCAGACGGTAAGGATGAATTGCTCCTTCTCCGCCATCTCGGAGAACCGCTCGGGCGCCAGGTCGGACTCGCTTTCCTTCTCGGCTTTCCAGGGAGCGAAGCGCAGGTACTGTTCGCGTTCTTCCATCTCGGTGCCGACCTTGTGCAGGATCGACAGCGAGACGACCTCGTCATCGCCGAGTAGCCGCATGCCGCGCACGCCGGTGCTGGTGCGGCTCTGGAACTCGCGCACATCGTCCGCGGCAAAGCGGATCGCCTTGCCGTTGCGGGTGGCGAGCAGCACGTCGTCGCTCGCTTCGAGCAGGGCGACGCCGATCAGGCGATCCTCGCTCCCGTCGTCGAAGCGCATCGCGTACTTCCCGTTCGACGGGATGTTGGCGAAGGCATCCATGCTGTTGCGCCGGACGTTGCCCTTGGCGGTCGCGAACACGACGTTGAGCGCGCCCCAGGTGTTCTCGTCCTCCGGCAGCGGCAAGACCGTCGCAATCGTTTCTCCGTCATCGAGCGCGGGCAGGAGGTTCACGATCGGGCGCCCGCGGGTCGCGGGCCCGCCTTCGGGCAGCTTCCAGACCTTGAGGCGATAGACCTTGCCCGCGGTGGAGAAGAACAGGACTGGATTGTGCGTCGACGTGACGAACATCTCCATCACCGCGTCCTCGTCCTTCGTGGCCATGCCGGCGCGGCCCTTGCCGCCGCGGTGCTGGGCACGGAAGGTCGAAAGCGGGGTGCGCTTGATATACCCGTCGAGGGTGACCGTGACGACCATCTCGTCGCGCTCGATCAGGTCCTCGTCGTCGAGGCCGTCCCAGGCAGGCGCGATCTCGCTCACGCGCGGGGTCGCGTAGAGATCGCGGATTTCGCGCAGTTCGGCGCGCATGACCTCGTAGAGCTTCGCCCGGTCGCCGAGGATCGAGAGGTACTCCTCGATCGCCGTCGCGAGTTCCTTGAGCTCGTCGCCGATCTCGTCGCGGCCGAGTGCGGTGAGGCGATGGAGACGAAGCTCGAGGATCGCACGGACCTGACGCTCGGAAAGCTTGTAAGTCCCCTCGTGCTCCTCGGCGGAGGGCTCGATTGCCTCCACCAGCGCAATGTACTGCGCGATGTCGCCGATCGGCCATTCCTTGGCGAGCAGCTTTGCGCGCGCGTCGGCCGGGTTCGAAGAACCGCGGATCATCGCCACGACTTCGTCCAGGTTCGATACGGCCACCACGAGGCCGAGCAAGATGTGCGCCCGGTCGCGCGCCTTGGCGAGTTCGAACTTGGTCCGGCGGGTGATCACTTCCTCGCGGAAAGTGATGAACGCCTGCAGGATGTCCTTCAGCCCGAGCGTTTCAGGGCGGCCGCCGCGGATCGCCAGCATGTTCGCCGGGAAGCTCGCCTGCGCCGGGGTGTGTCGCCAAATCTGGTTGAGCACGACTTCAGCCGTCGCGTCGCGCTTGAGGTCGATGACCACGCGCACGCCTTGCCGGTTCGATTCGTCCCGGATGTCCGAGATACCCTCGATCCGCTTGTCCTTAGCAGCTTCGGCGATCTTCTCGACGAGGCCGGCCTTTCCGACCTGGTAGGGAATCGATGTGAATACGATCGATTCGCGGTCTCCGCGTCCGCGCTCGATCTCATGCCGGGCGCGCATCAGGATCGACCCTCGGCCCGTCATGTAGGCAGCCTTCGCGCCCGACTGGCCGAGGATCAGCGGCGCGGTCGGGAAGTCGGGGCCGGGAATGATCTCCATGAGCGCCTCAGGCGCCATCAGGGGATCGTCGATCAGCGCGAGGCAGCCGTCGATCACTTCGCCCAGGTTGTGTGGCGGGATGTTGGTCGCCATGCCGACCGCGATGCCGCCTGCGCCGTTGACCAGGAGGTTCGGGAAGCGCGCCGGCAGAACCGTCGGCTCCTTGCGGCTTCCGTCGTAGTTCTCGGCGAAATCGACGGTGTCCTTGTCGAGATCGTCGAGCAGCGAGTTGGCGACCCGCGCCAGGCGCGCTTCGGTGTAGCGCATCGAAGCCGGCGGATCGGGGTCCATCGAGCCGAAGTTGCCCTGGCCGTCGATCAGCGGAACGCGCAACGACCATGGCTGCACCATGCGGGCAAGCGCATCGTAGATCGCGCTGTCACCATGCGGGTGGTAGTTGCCCATCACGTCGCCGACGATCTTCGCGCTCTTGCGATAAGGCCGTCCGGCGACGAAGCCGCCTTCCTGGCTCGCGAACAGGATGCGGCGATGGACCGGCTTCAACCCGTCGCGCACGTCGGGGAGCGCGCGGGCGACGATCACGCTCATCGCGTAATCGAGGTAGCTCGTCTTCATCTCGTCGACGATGTCGACGCGGGCATAGTCTCCCGGCGCAGCGGGCGGTGTCAGGGTTTCGGTATCGTCGCTCAAAGGTCTGCCGTTTCTGTGGCGCGCGCAGCGGCGCGGCGGGCTTATTCCGGCCTAGGGGAAGGGGGCTCAAACCGCCAGTTTGTACGGAGTGAATGCACTCGTGCAGAGGCCGTTTTCCACATAAGAATGGTGACCCGCCCGCGCAAGCGCTGTCGGCTGCCTGAAACCATCGTTCAAAGGCCGTTCACGGCCCAGGTCGTAGTTCGGTTTGCAATGTCCGGCACGATTGGCCACTAGCGCGATTGTACCGACAGCAGGCCCCCTGCGGGGCCGAGTCCACTCATGGGAGACCACTCGATGCCCAAGTTTCGTGCCGCCGGATCGCGGCTTGCCTTTGCTGTCGCGCTGGCGACTACCGCCGCCGTCGGTTTGACGGCCACCGCCACTCCTGCGCTTGCCCAGAAAAAGGGAAAGGATAAGGAACAGGCTGTCGCGCCGAAGGCAGACTATTCGAAGGCCTTCATCGCTGCCTATCAGCCGGTCTCGAAAGCGCTGAGCGAAGGTCCTGATCCTGCTGCAGTCAAGGCACAGCTTCCAGCGGTGATCGCCGCCGCCGAAACGCCCGACGACAGGTTCGCGGCGGGACAGCTTGTATTCAGCGCTGGCAGCAAGACAAGCGATACTGCCCTGCAACGCCAGGGCCTTGGTATGATGCTGGACAGCGGCAAGACCCCTGCAGCCGACCTTGCGCGCAACAGCTTCGCTGCTGCCCAGCTTGCATACAACGCGAAGGAGTGGGCAGAGGTCCGTCGTCGCGCGGAGCAGGCGATGGCAGCCGGGTACGATGGCGACGCGGAATTGCTCATCGCCGAAACGTATTTTGCCGAGAACCAGGTTCCCACCGGGCTCGATGCACTCGACAAGGCAATCGCTCGCAAGGTTGCAGCTGGTCAAAAGGCTCCGGAAGCTTGGCTCAAGCGTGCGGTTGCGCAGGCCTATCAGGCCAAGCTCGAGGCGCAATCGATGAAGTACGCCGGCATGTATGCCCAGTATTATCCGTCGAAGTCGAGCTGGGGTGATGCGATCGCGATCCAGCGCAACTTCCGCGACTACGATGGTCAGGAACTGCTCGACCTGCTCAGGCTGGCTGCGCGCGCGGATGCGTTGCGGTACGAACGCGATTACGTCGACTATATCACTGCCGCCGATGCCCGACGTCTTCCCGGCGAGACCCAGCGCGTGATCGATGCCGGTATCGCTGCTGGGCTTCTGAAGTCCGGGGACGTTTTCGTGACCGAAGCGCGCAACATCGCCAGCGGTCGGGTCAAGGCGGACCTTGCGGACCTTCCGGGTCTCGAACGAGACGCAAAGGCCTCGGGCTCCACCGCAGCCACCGCCATGGCCGCCGGGGACGCATTCTTGAGCTACAATCAACCAGCAAAGGCTGAGGAGTTCTACAATCTCGCGCTCGGGCGTCCCGGTGTCGATACCGCTCGCGTGCTGACGCGCTTGGGTATTGCTCAGCTCGACCAGGGCAAGATCGGCGAGGCGCAGGCAAATTTCGCCAAGGTTGACGGCGCACGTCAGGCCATTGCGCGCCTGTGGGGCGTCTACGCCGCGCAGCGTGCAGGAGCGGCCGCCTCTACGGCGCCGTAAAGCGACAGATTTGCGGTAAGGTAGCGGGCGCGCATCCACATCGGGTGTGCGCCCGTTCCCGTTCTAACGAAGGCGCTTGACCCAGAGCTGGCCGTCGTCGCGGCGCTCCACCTTGAAATTGCCAAGGTTGCGGAACATCGCCGACAGGCTGTTGAAGCCATAGTTGCGCACGTCGAAACTCGACCGGTTGCCGGCGATCTGGCCGACCTGCTGCACTTTGGCCCAGCCTTCGTCGTCGCGCTTCGCCTCCTTGTAGGCGGCGCCGATCAGTTCCATCAATTCGGTGTCGGCTGCCACCGTCTGCGCAGAATCCGGCGATGAATTGCCTTCGCTGGCGGCAGTCTTGATAAGCTGGTCAATGTCGATGAAGCGGGTGCAGACGGACTTGAAGGCTTGCGGGGTCTTGGCGCTGCCGAACCCGTAGACGATGATTCCGTCCTGCCGCAGACGCGTGACGAGCGGCGTGAAATCGCTGTCGCTGCTCATGATCCCGAAGCCGTCGACCTTGCCCTGGTAGAGCAAGTCGATCGCATCGATGGTCATGGCCATGTCGGTGGCGTTCTTGCCCTTCGATACGTCGAACTGCTGCTGTGGGCGGATGCCGAAGCGGTTCGTGATCGTGTCCCACTTGGCCAGGTTGCCTTTGGCGAAGTTGCCATAGGCGCGGCGGATATTGACCTGGCCGAGCTCGGCCATGACCGTCAGGACCGGGTCGATAGCGGCAGGCTGGGTGTTGTCCGCGTCTATCAGCAGGGCGATATTCTTGAGGTTGTTCTCGTTATTCATGGGCCGCTAGATGGGCCGCGGCCGGTGATTACGCAACTGGAGAGAATTCGCCGCTGTCCTCGTCGAGAACGTGCAGGACACCGTCCACGATGGCGAAGAAAGCGCCGCGCAGCTTGAGCTTTCCGCGCGCCTCAAGTTCGGCAACGCAAGGGAATGTCCGCAGGTTGGCGAGGCTGACCTTGACCGCTTCCATCTCCATCGCTCGCTCCGCGGCCCGGCCTTCCGTGCCGTGCCGGGCAACGACTCTTTCTCGCGCTTCGTCGAGCAGTTCGATCCAGTCCGCGATGAATCCGCCGCGGCCGGGCTCTTCGCCGTGCATCGACTGGGTCAACGAGGCCTGGCAGCCGCCGCACCGTCCGTGGCCCATAACGACGATCTGCTTGACCTTCAGGAACTGCACCGCGAACTCGAGCGCCGCCGACACGCCGTGGTGCCCGGGCGCAGTTTCAAAAGGCGGAACCAGCGCCGCCACGTTGCGCACGACGAAAATCTCCCCCGGATCGACGTCGAATATCTGCGCCGGATCGACCCTGCTGTCCGAACAGGCGATGATCATCAGCTTGGGCGATTGACCTTCGTCGGCAAGGCGGTCGAAGCGTTCCTTCTGGACATTGTAGGTGCCCGACCGGAACCGGCGGTAACCTTCGAGCATGTGCGCGAATTCGGGCATCAGAAGCGCTCGCCCCGAACAACCTGCACGTTCGCCATCGTCAGCAGCAACCCGTGACTCGTCAGGATCGGTGCCAGTCGATCGATCAGAATGTTGGCTTTCTCCTCCGATGCGATGGCCAGCACGAGCGACTTGTCAGCACCGGTGACCCGCTCCTCGTTCCATCGTCCTTCGCGTCCGCGGCCGGACGTCACCGGAACCACCGTCCAGCCGGAAATTCCGGCATCCTCGATTGCTTGCGTGACGACACGCACAAGCGGGGTGTCGGAGAGGATTTCGAGGCGCTTGCGGGTAACGGTTTCGACCATGAACTGCCCCTACATTCCGGCAAGCGCACGCGCCATGGCGGCGTAGATCGCGATGCCGAATACGACGTTGAACGGGAAGGTGATCGACAGGGACATCGTCAGATAGACGCCTGGGTCGGCCTCGGGGAGAGCAAGGCGCATGGCCGCCGGGACTGCGATGTAACTTGCGCTCGCGCCCAGCACGCCCAGTGCGGCGGCATCTGCGACAGAAAGTCCAAGCGCTGTTCCGAGCGCCACGGCGAGTGCGCCATTGACCAACGGCAGCGCGATCGCGAGCGCCGCGAGGCGCACGGTTAGCGCGCGGGAATCTATCAGTCGCCTGGCGGCAATCAGGCCCATATCTAGCAAGAACAGGCAGAGCACGCCCTTGAAACCGCTCTCGAACAGGGGTTTCACTTCTTCGAAACCCTCCGGGCCGGCAATAACCCCGATGGCGAAGCTGCCGAGGAGGAGGACGACCGAAGCGTTGAGGAAGAGCTCGTGCAGCATCGCGCCTCGGCTCGCAGATGCGCTCTGCGCGCCGCGGCGGGCGAGGAACAGGCCGCTGAGGATCGCGGGCGTCTCCATGACTGCGAGCACCGCCACCATGAATCCTGCAACGACCAGCCCGCTTGCACCCAGCAGTTCGGTAGCGGTCACGTAAGTGACCACGCTGACCGAGCCATAGTGCGCAGCGACCGCTCCTGCGTTGACTTTGTCGAGACGGCCGATCGCTCGCAATACAGCGTAGGCCAGGAAGGGGAGCAAGAGGCTGAGCAAGAGCCCGGCGCATAGAGCGGCTGCCACAGTTGCATCGATGCCGGACTTGGCGACTGCAACGCCGCCCTTCAGCCCGATCGCGGCCATCAGGTAGAGCGACATGCCCTTGGCGATGGCCTCGGGAATCGCGAGGTCCGATCGGAGTGCCGAGGCGATCGCCCCAAGCACGAAAAAGAGAATTATGGGTGATGTGAACGGCGCAAGGAGTGTCGAGGCGTCCATCGCCGCGGCGCTAGCCAGATTGGCAATCGCTGGCAAGATCGCTAGGGGCCTCCCCATGAACGACCTTGCGTCCGCCCCGAAGACCGAACGACAGCGCAAGCCCGACTGGATTCGCGTGAAGGCGCCGGTCAGCAAGGGCTATCACGAAACGCGCCAGCTCATGCGCGACCTCTCGCTCAACACGGTGTGCGAGGAGGCGGCATGCCCCAACATCGGCGAGTGCTGGACGAAGAAGCACGCGACGGTGATGATCCTCGGCGACGTGTGCACGCGCGCGTGCGCGTTCTGCAACGTGAAGACCGGGATGCCTAAAACGGTCGATCCGCTTGAGCCGGAGCACGTCGCCGCGGCCGCAGCGAAGCTTGGGCTCACCCATATCGTCGTCACCAGTGTCGACCGCGACGATCTGCCTGATGGGGGTGCCGGCCAGTTCGTCAAGGTGATCGAGGCGCTGCGGCGCGAGACCCCCGATACGACGATCGAGATCCTGACTCCGGATTTCCGCAACAAGATGCGGCCCGCCGTCGAGGCGATCTGCGCAGCGGGGCCGGACGTCTACAATCACAACCTCGAGACTGTGCCGCGGCTCTATCCGACCATCCGTCCGGGCGCGCGCTACTACGCGTCGCTTCGCCTGCTGGAAGAGGTCAAGGCGCACGATCCGCGCATCTTCACCAAGTCGGGGATCATGCTCGGGCTCGGCGAGCAGCGCCTCGAAGTCCATCAGGTGATGGACGACATGCGCTCGGCCGACGTCGATTTCATCACCATGGGGCAATACCTTCAGCCGACTCCCCGCCATGCGAAGGTAGAGGAATTCGTCACGCCGAAGGCGTTCGCGGCCTATGGCGCCATCGCTCGCGCCAAAGGGTTCCTGCAGGTCGCCGCGAGTCCGCTGACCCGTTCGAGCTATCACGCGGGAGACGATTTCGCGGCAATGCGCGCCGCGCGCGAAGAAAAGCTCGCTCGCCAGTCGCGCTGATGCCGGGCATCCACGAAGTCCACGCGCTGCCCTATTCGGCCGAACAGATGTTCGACCTGGTGGCGGATGTCGGGCGGTACCAGGAATTCCTGCCGTGGGTCGTCGCGACCCGGGTCAAGTCGAACAGCGAAACCGAGATGGTCGCCGACATGCTGGTGGGCTTCAAGCAGCTCCGCGAAAAGTTCACTTCGCGCGTGATCAAGCACCGTCCCGACCGGATCGAGGTGCACTACCTCGACGGGCCGATGAAGGACCTAGACAATCGCTGGCTGTTTCGTCCGATGGACGATGGCGGATGCGAAGTCGATTTCTGTGTCGACTTCACCTTCCGCAATGCGGTTTTCGAGGCGCTGGCAGGCCAGTACTTCGACCGCGCCTTCCGGAAGATGGTGGCCGCGTTCGAGGCGCGGGCGCACGAGCTTTACGGCAGTAATAGTTCGAGCGCCGCCAGCGTCGCCTGACGGCGGATTTCCGCCCGGTCCTTCCCGTCGAACTGCTTGAGCTCGCCTTCGGGTTCGCTCCCCGCTTCGCAGCAAGCGCGCGCGAAGACGACCGTGCCGACAGGCTTCAACGCTGTGCCGCCATCGGGCCCCGCAACCCCGCTGATCGCAACCGCCACATCGGCATTCGAGTGCGCGAGAGCCCCCTGCGCCATGGCCCAGACGCAGGCGATCGACACCGCGCCGAACGTCTCGATGATCTCGCTTGAAACGTCGAGATCCTGCATCTTCGCGTCGTTGGAGTATGTGACGAAACCGCGGTCGAGGACGGCCGAGGAGCCCGGAATCTCGGTCAACGCCGCGGCTACGAGCCCGCCGGTGCAGCTCTCGGCGAGCGCTACGCGGCGCCCGAGCTTCGCGTTCTCCTCGACGACGCGCCGGGCGAGATCGACGATCTCTTTCGGGAGCAGGTCGCTCACGACGCGGCCGGGCAGATCGGTGGATTCTTCGGCTTGGTCATGGCCATGATGAACGCGATCATCGCGCCGCTATCGCGCGGGCTGAGAACCGAGGCGAGCTGCATCCCGCGCTCGACGTTGCCGCACTGTTCGGGCTTGACCGCTTCTCCGATCTTCTGCGCGATCATCGCATCGACGAGCGGCCGCACCGATTCATCCGGGAGCGAGGCGAACATCGCGATCGGGTCGTCGGCCTTCGGCTTACCGACGCTTCCGCCGACGAACTTGAGCAGTGCCGACTTTGCGACCGGCCAAGTCTCGACCTGTAGAGCAGCATATTTCTGCGCAAAGGTATCGCCCTTCGTAGCGAGAAAGCCCGATTTCGACAGGCGCGGCGCACACTTGCCGCGCACGCCAGTCACCACCGAAGGGACCGCGTAGATCGCCATCTGCGCAACTTCGCGTTCGGTCAGGCAAGCCTTCGCGGCCTGGGCTTGTGCTTGCGCCTGGGCGGGGATGAGAGCGGCAAGCGCGGCGGCGGCGAGCAGGGCGGGGGTGCGTTTCACGTTGGACCTCACGATTTGCGGATGACGGTGGCCACGGCCTGAGCGGCGATCCCTTCGCCGCGACCGGTAAAGCCGAGCCGCTCGGTGGTAGTCGCCTTCACATTTACAGCGCCTGCATCGACGTGGGCAAGTTCCGCGATACGATTGCGCATCGCATCGCGGTGTGGACCGATCTTCGGCGCCTCGCAGATGAGAGTGACATCGATGTTGCCGACCCGATACCCGGCTTCATCGACGAGATGCACGGCATGCTCGAGGAAGCGGGATGAGGCGACGCCCCTCCATTGCGGGTCGGTCGGCGGGAAGTGCTGGCCGATGTCGCCCGCTCCGATGGCGCCCAGGAGCGCATCGACGAGCGCATGGATGCCGACGTCGGCATCGCTGTGCCCTGCCAGGCCGAAGTCGTGATCCAGCTTGATCCCGCACAACCAGAGCTCCTCGCCGCGCGACAGGCGGTGCACGTCATAGCCGGTACCGATGCGAACGGGCAGTGCCTGGTCCACGAAATCTCCTGCAAAAGTCAGTTTGGCGAGTGCTTCGTCGCCCTCGACGAGCGCCACCGCACCGCCCGCGGCGCGGAGCACCTGGGCATCGTCGCCAGCGTTGGGTTCCCCCCGCCAATCGTCGTGGGCGGCGAGGATTTCAGTGAAGCGGAAGGCCTGCGGAGTCTGGACCCGGCGCAAGATCTCGCGGTCGGCCGATCCCGTCATCACTCCGTTCTCGCCGATGGCCAGGCTGTCGACGACCGGCAGCACGGGGATGGCCCCGGTATGGGTGTCGAGCGCCGACAAAAGTCTTTCGATCACCTGCGCCGGCAAGATGGGCCTCGCGGCATCGTGGATCAGCACACGTTCGGCATTCTCGATTACCGCCAGCGCACTCGAGACCGACCCTTGCCGTGTCGCGGCGCCCGTCACAAGACGGACCGATAGTCCTTCGAGTGCCGCCGCAGCCACATCCATCGCACCTTCGGGAACGGCAACGACGACAGGCTCGGCACCGGCCGCCAGAAGCGCCTCGACCGAATGGCGCACCACCGGCTTGCCGCGCCACATTGCGAATTGCTTGGGCACCGGTTGGCCGGCGCGCAGCCCTTTCCCCGCGGCGACGACGATGGCGGAAAAGGAGGGGAGGACGCCCATTGCCCTGGCGCGCTAGCTTCTTGCGCCGACCCCATCAATCCACTATGCGCTGCCCAAATTTTAGGCATCCCGCAGTTGAACGCACTTCCTCCCCCGCCGCTGATGGCGCCGATCCGGGTCGGCCCGGTCACGATCGACGCGCCCGTCGTGCTCGCGCCGATGACCGGCGTGACCGACCTGCCGTTCCGGCGCCTCGTGCGGCGCTACGGCTCGGGCCTCAACGTGACCGAGATGATCGCGAGCGAAGCGGCGATCCGCGAAACCCGCCAGTCGATCCAGAAGGCCGAGTGGGACCCGATCGAGGAGCCCGTTTCGATGCAGCTCGTCGGCTGCGACCCTGCGTCGATGGCAGAAGCCGCGAGAATGCAGGAAGCGAACGGCGCGGCGATCATCGACATCAACTTCGGTTGTCCGGTGAGAAAGGTCGTCGGCCAGTATGCAGGCAGCGCGCTGATGCGCGAGGTGCCGCTTGCCATCAAGCTCATGGAAGCGACCGTCAAAGCGGTGGACGTGCCGGTGACGGTCAAGATGCGCATGGGCTGGGACCACGACAGCCTGAACGCGCCCGAACTGTCGCGCATCGCCGAAGACCTTGGCGTGCAGATGATCACCGTCCACGGGCGCACGCGCAACCAGATGTACAAGGGCGAAGCCGACTGGGCATTCGTGCGCAAGGTCAAGGACGCGGTCGGCATTCCCGTCATTGTCAACGGAGACATCTGTTCCATCCATGATGCCGCGCGAGCCCTCGAGCAGTCGGGTGCCGACGGGCTGATGATCGGTCGCGGCGCCTATGGCCGCCCGTGGCTGCTTGGCCAGGTCATGCACTGGTGGAAGACCGGCGAAAGCCTGGCCGATCCGTCGCTCGATGAACAGCACGCGACGATGGTCGAACACTACCGCGCGATGCTCGATCATTACGGCGAGTTCACCGGCGTGAAGATGGCCCGCAAGCACATCGGCTGGTACACCAAAGGCCTTCACGGGTCCGCGGAGTTTCGTAACAAGGTCAACTTCATCGACGACGCTGCGCAGGTGCTCGGCGAAATCGACCGCTTTTACGAACCGCTTTTGCTTCGGAAGGCGGCGTGAGCACGGCGACGCCGGTAGCCGACGACGCGACCCAAGTTTTGCCCGGGCCACGTGAGCAGATTGCGGGCCTGGTCTTCGCGGTCCTTCTGCTGGACCCCGACATGGTCATCGTCGAAGCCAATCCGGCGAGCGAGGAGATGCTGGGGCGCAGCGCGCACCGGATGATCGGCAGTCCGCTGTTCGATGTGGTCGGCATCGACGATCCGCGGGTGACGGCTCATTCCCGTGAGGATTTCGCTCCCCTGGTGGCGCGCGGAGTGACCATCCGGGCCGGGGACCAGTCCCGCCGCGTCAACCTGTCGGTATCGCCGCTTTCCGCATACTCCGGCTGGCGCGTGGTCACGTTGTCCGATGCCGGCCAGGACGAGATGTCCGAAGAATCGGGTTCCAGCCGGCTCGGCGCGCCTGCGATCCTTGCCCACGAAATCAAGAATCCTCTCGCCGCGATCCGCGGCGCTGGCCAGCTGATCGCCCGGAAACTGAACGAAAAGGACCGTCCGCTCGCAGACCTCATCGCGACGGAGGTTACACGGATCGCTTCGCTGATCGATCGCATGCAGCGGATCGGAGCCAGAGCAGCGGAGCCGAACGCTGCGCTCAATCTTCACGAGGCTGTGCGCCGCGCGATTGGCACGGTCCGCGGAGGCGGATTGCGCGGGGTGGAGCTGGTCGAGGAGTTCGACCCCTCGCTGCCGCCAGTCCTCGGCAACGAGGGCACGCTTGAGCAGGTCATGATCAACCTGCTCGCCAATGCGCGCGACGCCTGTGCCGGAGCCGAGGGGGCGAAGATCACCGTCCGCACACGATACGTGAGCGGCCTGATCTTCAACGCAATTCGTCCGGGGCGTTCGGTCCGCCTTCCGATCGAGCTGACGGTGAGCGACAACGGTCCCGGGATCGATCCGGACCTGCGTGCTCACGTCTTCGAGCCGTTCGTTAGCAGCAAGAAGAGCGGCCAGGGGCTCGGCCTCGCGCTGGTCCGACGCCTGGTGCAGGACATGGACGGCCGCATCGCGCACGAGCGCGATGAACGGGCAGGGCTCACGCATTTCCGCATCCACCTTCCGGTGGCGAAACAGGGGTAAGGTCAGATGGCGGGCAGGATCCTGCTGGTAGAGGATGACCCGGGCATTGCGACGGTCATCGTCACTGCGCTCGAGGATGAACGCTTCGAGGTAGACCGCGTCGACGGGATCGCGCGCCGCGATGCCTGCCTTGCGGACAAAAGCTATTCGGTCATGCTGACCGACGTGGTCCTGACCGATGGTGACGGGCTGTCATCGCTTGGAGAAGTGCGAGACGCCCATCCGGATATGCCGGTAATCGTGCTCTCGGCGCAGAACACTCTCGATACCGCGGTGCGCGCGACCGAACTGGCCGCGTTCGAGTATTTCCCCAAGCCTTTCGATCTCGACGAACTCGTCCGCGCGGTCGTTCAGGCGGCCGGCCAGCGGGGCGGCGAGGGCTCACCGGTGCCCGACGAAAGCGGCGAAGGGCTTCCCCTGGTCGGCCGTAGCCGGGCGATGCAGGGTGTCTATCGCATGATCACCCGGGTCCTGCGCAACGATCTGACCGTACTCGTCCTTGGAGAATCCGGCACCGGTAAGGAACTGGTCGCCGAAGCAATCCACCAGCTAGGGCATCGCAAGTCCGGCCCCTTCGTCGCGGTCAACGCCGCGGCGATCCCCCACGATCTCATCGAAAGCGAGCTGTTCGGTCACGAGAAGGGGGCTTTCACCGGCGCGATCGCGCAGGCCATCGGCAAGTTCGAACAGGCCAACGGGGGCACGCTGTTTCTCGACGAGATCGGCGACATGCCTCTCGAGGCGCAGACCCGGCTCCTGCGCGCGCTGCAGTCGGGTCGCATCCGGCGTGTCGGGGGGCGGCAAGAGATCGCAGTCGACGTGCGCATCGTCGCGGCGACCAACCGCGACCTCGCTCCGATGATCGCTGCCGGCACCTTCCGCGAGGATCTGTTCTACCGCCTCAACGTGGTGCCGATCGAGTTGCCGCCCTTGCGCGAGAGGCGCGACGACATTGCAGCGCTCGCCCGGCATTTCCTCGGGCTCGCCGTCGGAGAAGGTTTGCCTCGTCGGCGGATCGACACGGGGGCGGTCGCCGCGCTGGAGCGATTCCCGTGGCGTGGCAACGTTCGCGAATTGCGCAATGCCGTCTTCCGCCTTGCGCTCATCGCACGGGACGAAACGATCGATGCGGAAACGGTCGAAATGGTTCTCGGCTCTCCAGATGTCGCTGCCGAGGTGGATGGCGACACCGGCTTCGCTGGCGCCCTCGAAGCCTGGCTGCGGGTATCGCCACCGCGCGAGGGGCAGCTTTATGATGATGCTCTTGCCGAGTTCGAGCGTCCGCTGCTGTCGCACGCCCTCGCAAGCACCGGCGGCAACCAGCTTCGCGCCGCGCGGCTGCTGGGCATCAACCGGAACACGCTGCGAAAACGACTGACGGACCTGCAGATCGACCCTGACGACTGCACAAGGCGCGATTGAGGCGAGTGGACGAAAAACGCTTGCAAACCTGCAACAGTCCAGTTGTAACCGGGCAACGATGAGCGCGCCGGACGAGCACGGACCCACTACGGCATCGATCCGTCGCAGCCCCAGATGGTGGCGGCGCTTCGTCGTCGCGAGCCGCAAGGCCAATTTCTTCCTGATCCTGGAGCTTGTCGCCGCTCTCGGCTTCGCGGCGATGGTGTGGACCACATATTACACCTTCTCCAGCGCGCCGCCCGACGGGCAGCTTTTGCCGTCGCGGCAGGTGGCGGTGCTGCTGATCGCGACCCTGATTCCCGCGATGACGCTGGTCGTACTGTTCGGGCGCCGTCTGGCTCTGCGCCGTGCGGCCAACAGTACCGCTCGCATGCACGTGCGCCTGGTGTTCTTTTTCTCGCTCGTCGCCGCACTGCCGACCCTCCTCGTCGCAGCATTTGCGGCCTTTCTGTTCCAGACTGGTGTCGACTTCTGGTTCTCGGACAATTCCCGTGGCCTGATGCAGAACGCGAACAACCTGGCACGCGGATACTACGAACAGAATCAGTTGCAGGTCTCGCAGGGCTCGGTCGCGATGGCTGCCGACATTGGATATTATCTGGAAAGCTTCGCCCTCACCGATCCCGCATTCGTCGACGTTTATGGTCAGCAGATGCTCGCCCGGGACCTGAGCGAATCCGCCATACTCCAGCGACTTCCCAGCGGGAGCCTGCGAACCGCGGCGATCGCCAACCTGCGTTCCGGCAACGAGCCCCTGGTGTTTGCCGAGAGCGCGCTGCCGATGCTCAACGAGGGAGAGCCGATCGTCGTAGCCGGCAACACGGCGCGCATCGAGGCACTGGTGCCGATCGACAAGAAGTCGGGCGTCTATCTTTACAACGCGCGCAGCACGGAGGCGCTGGGCTTCAGCCAATGGGCAAGAGCACAGTCGATCGTGGCGGCCTACGACGTGCTCACGAAACGCGCCCGCGCGCTGCAGCTGCGCTTCAACCTTGCGCTGTTTTTCGTGAGTATCGCCCTCGTCATCCTCGCCGTATGGTTCGCGCTACGGCTGGCCGATCGCATGGTCGATCCCCTTAGTGAACTCGTCGGTGCAGCCCGCAGGATAGGTGCGGGCGACTTCGTCCGGGTCGAAGGGCGAACGGGTTCCGACGAGATCGGCATGCTCAATCGCGCCTTCAACCGGATGGCCGGGCAGATCGAGCAGCAGACCGCCGCGCTGCTTGGCGCGAACCGGCAGCTGGAAGAGCGCCGCGCCTTCATCGAAGCGGTCATCGAATCCATCTCGGCCGGGATCGTCACGCTCGATCGGGAGGGGCGCGTCCTGCTGATGAACAGTTCAGCACAGGAACTCCTGCTGGGCGAGAAAGGGCCGGTGCCGGCCTCCGTTCCCCTTCTCGACCTGGCTCCCCAACTCGCGGGCCTTGCCGACGGCAAGCTCGCCAGCGGGCTCGTCAACTGGACGAAGGGCGGCGAACTCCTGACGCTTGCGGTCAAGGTTGCCGATGCGCCCGACGGCCGGGTCATCACGTTCGAGGACATTACCCGCCAGATCCTCGACCAGCGGCAGGCCGCCTGGTCCGATGTCGCTCGCCGCATCGCGCACGAGATCAAAAACCCGCTCACTCCGATCCAGCTCGCCACCGAAAGGCTCAAGCGGCGGTACCGCAAGCAGATCGAAAGCGATGGGGATCTGTTCGACGAGCTGACCAACACCATCGTTCGGCAGGTCGGCGACCTGAGGAAGATGGTCGACGAATTCTCGAGCTTCGCCCGCCTGCCGAAACCCGTGTTCCGCCCCGAGGACGCGCAGGATCTCGTCAAGCAGGCGCTCTTCCTTCAGGAAGTCGCTCACCCGGAAATAGACTACGCCTATTCCTCCGACGCGGACGGCATCGTCACGATCGCCGCCGATCGCCATCAGATTGGCCAGGCGATGACAAACGTCCTCAAAAACGCCGCCGAAGCGATCGAAGCGCGTGCGCGCAATGCCGAGCCCGACTATCGTGGTCGGATCGCCGTGACCATGTCCGCAACCGAAGACCTGATGACGGTGACCGTCGACGACAACGGCGTTGGCCTGCCGCAGGACCGCGAGCGGATCGTCGAACCCTATGTCACGACCCGCGAAAAGGGCACGGGGCTTGGCCTCGCGATCGTCAACAAGATCGTCGAGGAACACGGCGGCGACATGACTTTTGCCAGTGCACCGGGTGGCGAAAGCGGCACCCGCGTGACACTGCGCTTCGCCCGCGATCCGCTTGCCGACGGCGGAACGGTGGCGGCTGAATGACCGGAGACACAATCTGATGGCGCTCGATATTCTCATCGTCGACGACGAACGCGACATCCGCGAGCTCGTCGCCGGTGTGCTGAGTGACGAAGGCTACGAATGCCGCACTGCGGGCGACAGCACCTCGGCGCTCTCTGCGGTCGACGAGCGCCGGCCCAGCCTCGTCCTGCTCGACGTCTGGCTCCACGGCAGTCCGATGGACGGGCTCGAAGTCCTCGACGAGATCAAGAAGCGCGAACCCGAACTGCCGGTCATCATCTTTTCGGGACATGGCAACATCGATACCGCCGTCTCCGCGGTCAGCCGCGGCGCGATGGACTTCATCGAGAAGCCGTTCGAAGCGGAGAAACTGCTCCTCCTGGTGCAGCGCGCCACCGAGACCGAGCGGCTGCGCCGCGAGAACACGCGGCTGCGGGAAGGTTTCGCACGGGGCGAGGAGTTTACCGGCAACTCCGCAGCCATCAATTCCGTCCGTGCGACGTTGAAGCGCGTGGCCAACACCGGCAGCAGGGTCCTCATCAGCGGTCCTGCCGGCGCGGGCAAGGAGGTCGCCGCCCGGCTGCTCCATTCTTGGAGCCCGCGGGCAGAGAGCGCGTTCGTGATCGTCAATTCGGCGCGCATCACGCCGGAGCGCTTCGAACAGGAGCTGTTCGGCGAGGAAGCCGACGGGAAGCTTGTGCGGCCCGGTCTGCTCGAACTTGCCGACGGCGGTACGCTCTATCTCGACGAAGTGGCGGACATGCCGTTGTCCACCCAGGCGCGTATTCTGCGCGTGCTCACCGAACAGAGCTTCGTACGCGTAGGTGGCAACCGGCAGGTCGGAGTCGATGTGCGGGTCGTGTCTTCGACCTCGCGCGACCTGGCGAAGGAGATGGAGGAGAAGCGGTTCCGCGAGGACCTGTTCTACCGCCTCAACGTCGTGCCAGTGACGATTCCATCGCTTAGCGAGAGGCGTGACGACATCCCGGCTCTCGCTGAGCACTTTTTCACACGCTACGCTGCGGAGCAGGGCATTCCGCCACCGGGAGTCAGCGAAGAGGCTGTCGCCGCCCTGCAGGCCTATGACTGGCCGGGCAACGTGCGCCAGCTCCGCAACGTGGTCGAACGAACGATCATCCTGACGCCTCGCGAACGCCTTGGCACGATCGAGGCCGACATGCTGCCGGGAGAAGTGACCGGCAGCAGGATCGGCGGGGGTGGGGCGGTCGCGTCGCTCATGGGTGTTCCGCTGCGCGAAGCGCGCGAGAGTTTCGAGCGCGAGTACCTCACGATCCAGATACGCCGGTTCTCTGGCAACATCTCGAAAACGGCGACTTTTATCGGGATGGAGCGCTCTGCGCTGCACCGCAAGTTGAAGCTGCTCGGAATGGGCGACCGCCGCGACGACGAGTAGCTTTCCGCAACTCTTGGAACGCAGTTGCAGCAAAAGCATTTGCGAATTGAGGCGAGCACGCCATATTCGGCACCGATTCCGGCGTACCTCGGGGAAGAGGAGCGCCTGATTGCGGACCGCAGAAGCGGCCGCCAACAACAGGAGACGTCCAAGTGTCCACATCCCGCACGCTGAGCGCGCGTCTGAAGCCCTTGAACGAAGTTGACGAGGCTCCGCAGCCTTCGTCCGGTGGGAAGCAGCAGAGCCTGCAGGACGCGTTTCTCAACCTGCTTCGCAAGAACAAGACCCCGGTGACGATGTTCCTCGTCAAGGGCGTGAAGTTGCAAGGCATCGTAACCTGGTTTGACAATTTCTCGATCCTGCTTCGGCGGGACGGGCAATCGCAGCTGGTCTACAAGCATGCCGTGTCGACAATCATGCCGTCGAGCCCGCTCGATGCCGGTCAATTCGCCAGCCAGGGCTCCGGAGCGAAGCAGCGGCTTTTGCAGGACGTCTTCCTGAGCCGTGTGCGCGAGGCCGGAGTTCAGGTGACGATGTTCCTCGTCAACGGAGTGATGCTCCAGGGCAAGATTGCGGCCTACGACCTGTTCTGCATGCTGCTCGAGCGCGAGGGCTACGTCCAGTTGGCCTACAAGCATGCCGTCTCGACAATTCAGCCGGCATCGGCGGTGGATCTGTCGGATGAGTTCGAAGGCGACAGCGACTGAGCTTCGATGAAAACCTGATGGGCGAGGTCTCGCGCGGTGCGCGGGCCCTTGTCGTGTGTCCTGACGTCCGCGGACGGCATCATGATCTCGAACCCGAGGCACGGCTCGAGGAAGCGTGCGGGCTGGCGCTGGCGATCGGGATCGTCATCGCGGATGCGTTCGTGCTTCCGGTTCGCCAGGTCCGCCCTGGCACCCTGTTCGGCGCGGGCCAGGTCGAAAACATGGCGGTCGCCTGCGAGCAGCATGAAGCCGAACTGGTCGTCGTGGACGGGGCCTTGTCTCCCATCCAGCAGCGCAACCTTGAGGACCGCCTGAAGCGCAAGGTCATCGACCGGACGGGCCTGATCCTGGAAATTTTCGGAGAGCGGGCGGCAACGGCGGAAGGACGCCTTCAGGTCGAACTGGCCCACCTCGACTACCAGCAGAGCCGCCTCGTGCGCTCGTGGACCCACCTCGAACGTCAGCGCGGCGGGTTCGGGTTCCTCGGCGGCCCCGGCGAGACGCAGATCGAGGCCGACCGCCGAATGATCCGCCAACGCATGGCGCGACTGCGCAAGGAACTCGAAGGCGTGCGCAAGACGCGCGCGCTGCATCGTGAGCGTCGGGGCAGGGCACCTTGGCCGGTGATCGCTCTGGTGGGTTATACCAACGCGGGAAAATCCACGCTTTTCAATCGCCTGACCGGTGCAGATGTCATGGCCGAAGATTTGCTCTTCGCCACTTTGGACCCGACAATGCGCGCGATCTCGCTGCCCGGGGTCGAAAAAGCGATCCTGTCGGATACTGTGGGGTTCATTTCCGACCTTCCGACCCAGCTAGTCGCTGCCTTTCGCGCTACGCTTGAGGAGGTGACCGGCGCCGACCTCATCCTCCATGTCCGCGATATCGCAAACCCGTCGAGCCAGGCCCAGAAAACGCAAGTCCTCGAGGTACTCGGCGATCTTGGTGTGACCGAAGGGGAGGGGGGCGCCTCCATTCCCATCATCGAGGTTTGGAACAAGATCGACCTGCTCGATGATGAGGTCGCGGTCGACGTGCGCGAAGCGGCCGAGGCCGATGACATGGTGGTCGCGATTTCGGCGGTGTCGGGCGAAGGAGTAGCGGATTTGCTCGCCCGGCTTGGTGACGAACTAACTCACGCTGCCCGTGTGCACGAATTCGTGCTGCCGGCGAGCGCCGGCAAGCGTATCGCCTGGCTCCATGCGCATGGCGAGGTCGTCGAGGAAAGCGATGCAGGTTCGGGTGCGGACGGGCCTCTGCGCAGGCTCGCGGTGCGGCTCAACCCGAAGGAACTCGGCCAGTTCGAAACGCTATGAGCGTTCGGCGGCCTTGACCGCTTGCCAAAGCGCCTCCTGCTCTTCGAGAGTCCTCTCGCCGAAATCACCCGCTGCCATTGCTTCCATGGAGCGGAATCGACGCTCGAACTTGGCGTTCGCCGCCCGCAGCGCGTCCTCTGGAGCGATGCCATAGGCCCGCACGAGATTGACCGCAGCGAACAGGAGGTCGCCTGCTTCCTCGAACCGACCGGCCGCGTCGGCTTCGGCGAGTTCTGACATTTCCTCCGCCAGTTTGGCGGCGGGACCGGCACGATCGGGCCAGTCGAAACCGACGCGGGCCGCGCGCTTCTGCAGCTTGTCGGCGCGCATCAGCGCCGGCAGCGCGATCGCGACCCCGTCGAGCGCACTTGTCGCTCCCTTGTCGGCTCGTTCCGCCGCCTTGAGCGCTTCCCAGCGCGCTTCACGGTCGTCGCCAGGTTTCTCGGCCTCGGCGAATATATGCGGATGGCGCGCTTCGAGCTTGTCTGCGATCGAGCGCGCGACGTCGTCGAACCCGAACTGGCCATCTTCCTCGGCAATCCGGGCTTGGAACACGACCTGAAAAAGCAGGTCGCCCAGCTCGTCGCGTATGTCTTCGATGTCGCCTCGCGCGACGGCGTCCGCGACCTCGTACGCTTCTTCAATCGTGTGCGGCACGATGGTCTCGAAGCGCTGGGCGCGATCCCAGTCACAGCCGTTCTCCGGGTCGCGAAGTGTGGCCATTATGCGGAGGAGGCGGTCCAGCTGGCCGGTCATCTCGGGATGATAATATATATTATGTTAAATGCAGCGTTCATCGTTCGCGACCACTCACCCCATCGCCATGCTGAAGATGAGAAAAACGGCGACGAAAATTCCGGCCCATATCAGGCCAATCCGCACGCCGTCTTTCCAGCCGAGCCGAAAGGAAGCGACCGCGCTTCCGGCCAGGATCAGCCAGGCAAACAATGCAATGAGCTGGACTGCGCCGAATTCGTTCACAATTGCACCTCCAGGCCATCGTAACCCACGACGACATTGCCGGGGACCTCGCCGCACAGCGTGCGATAATCCATTGATTTGTCGAGGTGCGTCAAGACTGCCCGGCGTGCACCAGAGCGCTCGGCGAGTTGCAGCGCCATTTCCAGATGCGCGTGCGTCGGATGCGGCCTCCGACGCAGGCAATCGACAACCAGCAGGTCGGCAGCTTTGGAAAGGTCGAGCAGCTCCGGCACAATCTCGCTGAAGTCCGTCGCGTAAACGATTGATTTTCCGTCAGCATCGAAGCGGTAGGCCGTCGACCTGGCGGGACCGTGCGGCATCTGGCAATGCGCGATTCCGAACCCGGCAAAAATGCGCAGTCGCTCGAGCGTATTCAACTCGCAGATGGTGGGATAGCCGTGCTCGCCGGCAAACACGTAGCCGAAGCGCGCCCGCAGCCGGCGGGCGGTTTCGTCTGCAGCAAAACCGGGCAGCGGTCCCGACCGATCGTATCGCATCACCCGCAAATCATCGATGCCGTGGCAGTGGTCGGCGTGATCGTGCGTCCAGAAAACGCCGTCCACTTTGTCGATGCGATTGGCGAGAAGCTGGTGGCGCAGATCGGTGGAGGTATCGACAAGCAGGCGCTTGCCCTCGCGGCTTTCCACGACGATCGACACCCGCGTCCGCCGATTGCGTGGTTCGGACGGATCGCAATCCCCCCAGTCGTCTCCGATACGCGGGACCCCGGTCGAGGTGCCCGAGCCGAGCATGACCAGCTTCATGCGGCCTTGCCGAACAGCCGGAAGAAGTTGTCGCTCGTCGTTTCCGCGAGATCTTCAAGAGGAACCCCGCGCAAGTTCGCGACGAAGGCCGCAGTGTCGCGCACGAACGCCGGTTCGCATGGACGGCCGCGATGCGGAACGGGCGCGAGGAAGGGGCTGTCGGTCTCGACCAACAAACGATCCGCGGGCAATTCGCTCGCGATTTCCTGCAGTTCCCTTGCGTTCTTGAAAGTCACGATGCCGGACAGGGAGATGGTCAGCCCGAGATCGAGCACCTTGCCGGCGAAGTCCCTGGAAGCCGTGAAGCAATGGATGAGGGCGGGAAAAGCGCCCTGCTCCATCTCGTCGGCCAGAATGGCGACGGTATCCTCTTCGGCGTCCCGCGTATGGACGATGACCGGAAGGCCGGTCTCGCGCGCAACACCGATATGCATGCGGAACAGGTCGCGCTGCACCGCGCGATCAGACTTGTCGTAGTAGTAATCGAGACCGCTTTCGCCGATACCGATGACCTTCGGGTGATCTGCTGCTGTCGTCAGTTTTTCGCGACCAAGGTCGGCATGCGCGTCGGCCTCGTGGGGGTGGATGCCGACGGATGCCCAGACGTCAGGCTCGCCTTCGGCGGTCCCGATCACGCGCGCCCAGTCGCTTTCGCGCGTCGAGATGTTGAGCATGCCGCTCACCCCCGCCGCCCTTGCTCTTGCCAGAACGCCGGCCCGATCCTCGACCACGCCTTCGTATTCGAGGTGGCAATGGCTGTCGATCAGCCTCACGCGGGCTCGTCCTCGGCCAACTCGAGCCGGGGAAACACCCCTATTGGCTGACTAAGTCGGAAGTCGCCGAGCGCAGAGAGCCAATCGCGGTTTGCCAACGCGGCAAAATCGCGCGCATTCTCGGCAATTCCCATCTGGTCCAGCAGGCGGTCGATACTCGACGGCACCACCGGGCGAATTGCGATCGCGAGATCGCGGACCTGACGGACTAGCGTCATCAACACCGCGGTCATGCGCTCCGGATCGGTTTTTCGCAGCGCCCAGGGGGCCTGGTCATCGACATAGGCGTTGCAGGCAAACACCGCGCGCATCCACGCTTCGATGCCTTCGCTGAACGCCAGTTCCTCGAACCGCTCGTGCATCGTGCCGATCTCGCGGGCAACGAAGTCCGACAGATCGGTATCCGCATCGAACACGGGCAGATCCGCACGCAGCGCACCGTCGAGGTTCTTGAAGATCATCGACAATACGCGCTGCGCGAGGTTGCCGAAGCTGTTTGCGAGTTCGGCGTTGCAGCGCGTCACGATCGCCTCGGCCGAAAAGCTGCCGTCCTTGCCGAAGGGGACCTCGGCAAGAAGAAAGTACCTGAGCTGATCGACACCGTAGCGCTCCGCCAGCTCAAGCGGGTCGACGACGTTTCCGGTCGATTTCGACATCTTCTCGCCGCGGTGGAGCAGGAAGCCGTGGCCGAAGATGGCCTTCGGTGCCGGAAGGCCCGCGCTCTTGAGGAAGGCGGGCCAATAGACCGCATGGAAGCGGACAATGTCCTTGCCGATGAGATGGAGGTTCGCCGGCCAGAAGCGCGCGAAATCCCCTTCCCGGTCGGGAAAGCCGATGCCGGTGAGATATGTCGTCAGCGCGTCGACCCAGACGTACATGACGTGTCCCGGGCTGCCCGGCACCGGTACGCCCCAGTCGAAGCTGGTGCGGCTCACCGAAAGGTCGCGCAAGTCGTTGCCCTTGAGAAACGCGAGTACTTCGTTGCGGCGGCTCTCCGGCTCCAGGAAACCAGGCGTTTCGTTGAGCTCGATAAGATAATCGCGATACTTCGAGAGACGGAAGAACCAGCTTTCCTCCACCTGCCATTCGACCGGCGTGCCCTGGGGCGACAACTTCGCACCGCCCTCGCCCTCGATAAGCTCGCCTTCGCCATAAAAGGCTTCGTCGCGGACCGAATACCAGCCTTCGTAGCGGTCGAGGTATAGATCGCCCGCGTCCGCCATGGCCTGCCAGATGGCCTGGCTTGCGGCGTGGTGCTGATCTTCCGTGGTGCGCCGAAATGCGCTGTAGTCGATGTGAAGAGCGGCACACATCTCGCGGAAATAGTTCGACATTTCCGTCGCGAATTCCAGCGTGTCGCGGCCCGCGTCGCGCGCCGTCTTGGCCATCTTCAGACCGTGTTCGTCGGTGCCGGTCACCAGCCGCACGTCGTAGCCTTGCGCCCTCTTGGTGCGCGCAATGACGTCGGCCGCGATCGCCTCGTAGGCGTGGCCGATGTGCGGGGGCCCGTTGGGGTAGCTGATTGCGGTGGTGAGATAATATGGGTCAGGCATCGGCGAGGCTGCTAGCGGCGGCTGCCGAGGCGAGCAAGCCGCCGATCTGCATCACCAGCAATCCCGGGTCGAAGTTATGGGTCGGTGCCTGCGCGGAAAGACGGACGATGTCGGCATGGGCATCGACGATCGCCGGAAGCGCGGCGCGCGGTGCATTCGCCGCCATCCGCGCGAGCGTCGCCCTTGCCAGGTCGAGAACCGCGGCCATCCGCTCCCGGTCGGGTCGTGCGCCGATCTCGGCTGCGAGCTTGCCCCGGAGGGCGAAGTCAGGGTCTCCGTTCTGGACAATCCGTTGCATGAGCGCATCCACCGGACCGAGTTCCTGGGCGACGAATTCGAGCGCGGCACCCGGCGACCCTGCCGCTGCGGCTATCGCTGCGGCGCGGGTGGCCGGATCGGCATCCGGCGCGCTTTCGGCAAGGATCTTCGCCACCGCGGTTTCGTCGAGCAGCGGGAAACGCAACGTGCGGCATCGCGACCGGATGGTCGGCAAGAGGCGTGCGGGGCGGTGGGCCACGAGGAGGAAGAACGTTCCGGCAGGCGGCTCCTCGAGACTCTTGAGCAGCGCGTTTGCCGCGTTCTTTTCGAGATCGTCTGCGGGGTCGAAGATCACCGCCCGGCGAGCTCCCAGCGTCGGCCGAGTGGTCAGCCGTCGTTGCATCTCGCGAACCTGGTCGATCTTGATGTTGCGCGCGAGCTCGTAATCCTTGCCGTCGTCCCGCTTCTTCTCCTCCTTCTCGTCCTTGGGGAGGTTGGTCAGGACCAGGATATCGGGATGCGGGCCCTCGGGCTGGGGTATCCCTGGTTCGGCCACCAGCTCGCGTGCAGCGGCGAGCGCGAAGTGCATCTTGCCGAGGCCCTTCTTCCCGGCGAGGAGCCAGGCATGATGCATCCGCTCACCCGAGAGCCCTTCGCGCCATTGCCGCCAGGCGTCCTCGTGCCCGACAAGCGTCATGGAGAGGGCTCCAACAGAGGTGCGACGGCGCTCCAGACGGCTGTCTGGACTTCCTCTGGCGTGGCATCCCCTGAAATGACCTTGAACTCATCGGGGTTCTCTTCCGCGAGCCTCCCGAACGTTTCGCCGACCGCGCGATGATAGCCAGCATCGCGGCCTCCGATAGCATCGGCATTTCCACCATCCCGTGCGCGAGTGCGGGCGAGCGCGGTTTCGGGATCGACGGTGAGCAATATCGTGAGGTCTGGGCGCAGTCCCCGGCTGCCGATGGCATGGAGCGCCTGCACCGCGTCGTCGCCGACTCCGCCTGCGCCGCCTTGGTACGCACGGCTTGAATCGACGAACCTGTCGGAAATCACCCAGCGACCCTGTGCGATAGCGGGGCGGATCAGACGCGCGACGTGATCGGCGCGGGCTGCGGCGAACAACAGTGCCTCGGCTTCCGGCCCCCACCCCTCCCCCGGCGGATCGAGGAGCAGATCGCGGATGGCTTCGGCGCCCGGCGTGCCGCCGGGCTCCCGGGTGAGGTCGACCGAAAGACCACGTGCGCGCAGGGCGTCGGCCAGGAGACGCGCCTGGGTCGACTTCCCGCAGCCCTCGCCGCCTTCGAAGGCTATGAAGCGCCCTTGCCGCATCAGAACAGTCCGGCCAGGCCATTGACAAGACGCTCGGCGAGGTTGGCCTCGTCGACCGCATCCGCGGCAACCAGCGGCACCCGCGATGGTCGCAGGCCCTCCACCGCTATCTCCAGCTCGGCTACCTGTTCGCCCTTGGCGATGGGCGCGCGCAAGGGGCCTTCGTAGCGAATCGTCAGGCGGACATCTCCGGTCTGGCCAGCAGGCAGGTCGTAACCGATCGGGCGCACCGCCATCAGGTTCACGCTGCGCGAAGAGCCGCCCTGCACACTCGCCTCGCCAACGATCGCATCCTTGGCGAACAGAGGGTGTCCGCGGAATGCCTGAAAGCCCCACTCGATGAAGGCGCGCGAGGTCGCCCTCTGGATCCGCCCGGTCGGCGCACCCGCAACCACCATGACCAGACGGCGACCGTCCCGTTCGGCACTACCGAGAAACCCGTATCCCGCCTGGTTGGTGAAACCCGTCTTGAGCCCGTCGGCACCCTCGATAACGCCGGATATCGGGTCGTGGTTACGCTGCTCGAAGCCGTTGAACTTGAGCCTCTGGTGACCGAAATACCGTTCGTAGAGGTCCGGATGGCGGGTGATCATCGCTTCGGCGAGCGTCGCAAGGTCGCGTGCGGTGACGAACGTCTTGCCCTCGTCCATCCACCCGTTCGGCGTTCCGAAGTGGCTGTCGCGCATGCCGATGGATCGCGCGGTCGCGTTCATCTGCTCGACCCATTTGTCGAGCGACCCGGCGATCCCCGCGCCGAGCGCCGCCGCGCCATCGTTGGCCGAAACCGTGGTCACGCCATGCAGCAGGGCATCGATGCTAACCCGTTGGCGATATTCGAGAAACATGGTCGATCCGACGCCGTGCCAGTCCTGCCAGATCTCGTCGTTCACCTGGATCAATTGATCGGGGGAGACCTTTCCTGCCGCGATCATCTCGAAGGCGGTGAACGCGGTCATCACCTTGGTGATGGAGGCCGGCATGAACCGCCGGTCGGGCTCGCGCGCATAGAGCGTCTGTCCCGAGGAGAGGTCGACGAGCAACGCGATCGGCACTTCGGGCGGCGGGGGAGCGGGATCGGTGGGCTTTCGATCCGCGCTGGCGGCGCCGACGCTCGTGACGAGCGCGGCGGCAGCCAGCAATGACTTGGGAAAGGAAATCGACGCTGCTCCCGCCACCGGGCGGAAGCCGGCGGTTCAACCTGCGGTATAGACTCGTGCGTCGCTATACCCGGCGGCCCGCACCTTGGCGAGCGCCGCCTCGGCCTGTCCACGGCTCGTGAAAGGACCGGTGCGGACGCGGAACAGCTTGCCTGTCGGGCTGACATAGCCGCCGAGGGCCTCGGCCACTCGCTGAGCGCTTGTCCGGTTCGAGAACGCGCCGGCCTGAACGACGAAGCCGTCCCCGCCTTGCGCTCCTCGTTCGGCAGCGGCTTTGGGAGTCGCAGGCTTCGCAATCGGAGCCGCTGCTTCCGGCACGAAAGGCACCCTGAGCGCCACTGGCGCCGGCTCTGTGCGTGCAACGACGACGGGTTTGGCGGCCTGATCGCTTCCTGCGAGCGGCTGAAGGGGATAGGCAGCGACGGCGGCCGGACTGGACGGGACGGCCGCGGGAGTCGTCGCTGGCCGCAAGACAGGGGCCAGTTCTGCAGATGCCTTTGCCACCGACGCAGCCTGGGGGCGCTCGGCTGCAAGGGCCGGTCTGGCCGGCGCCGGAGCGCGGAGGCTGGCTGCGCCGCTCGCCGGTAGCTTGCGCCGCAGCACCTCGACAAGCGACTTGGGGGTTTCGATCCGGTCCGGGGCGGCGCGACCTGCGCGGAGTTCGATCCGGTCCTTTTCGGGCGGATTTACCCGGCGCAGGCGGATGGCACCACCAGCGTCCTCTGCGAGCTGAGCAGCGGCGGCCGGGGCCAGCGCGATGATCGCGGTGCCCGTCATCGGCCCGCGCCGTTCGACCCGGGCGAGAATCGTCTTTCCGCTCGAAAGCGAAGTTACCTCGACGTAACTTGGCAGCGGCAGCGTTCGGTGTGCTACCGTCACGCCCTGCCCTGCATCGATCGCAGCATAACCGACCACGTCATAGTTCATCGTGTCGGCCGGGGTGTAGAGCACCCCTTCCACGCTGTAGGGATCGCCCAGCACCATCGGATAATCAGCGGCAGGACCCGTGGGATCCGTCGCCACTGCCACTGCCTGCGGGCGGTCGCCGCCATTGCCGACCAGCCCGCAGCCGGCGAGCGTGGCGGCGGTCAGGCCAAGGGCGAAAAGCCGGCAACCGGCATCAACGGACAATCTCATCTGCAAGCAACCCCACACTCATCGCGTAGTAGTTCGAGCAGTTATATTCGAGGATGACCCGATAATTTGCGGTTAACAGCCATGCGCGCGTACCCGGCCCATCGGGCTGGAACAGCGAGGCGGTGACGTTGTCGTCGAGGTAAACGAGCGGCTGTACGCCGAGGCGTTTCCACTCGGCGACGCTCATCCACTTGCTATGGCGATCGTGGACCCTGCTGCAGACCGGCGAGTTCATGGGGGATTTGAGCGCATTCCAGTCGAGGCCGCCGGGCACGCTGGCCTGCACGCCCCACGGCTGGCCCCGGCGCCAGCCGGCATCGCGGAAGTAGTTCGCTATAGAGGCCAGCGTATCCGCGCGGCTGTTCCAGATGTCGCGTCGGCCATCACCGTCGCCATCCTGTGCGAGGCGGAGGTAGATGCTCGGAAGGAATTGCGGGTAACCGAATGCGCCTGCCCAGCTTCCCTTCAGGGTCTGCCGCGTGACGCCGAGATCGGCGATCTTGAGCAAGTCGACGAATTCTGTCGCGAACAGTTCACGCCGCCGGCCTTCCCAGGCAAGCGTCGCCAGGCTGCGTGCGAGGTCGAAATCCCCCGTGTAGCTGCCGTAGTTGGTTTCGTGGCCCCAGATCGCCACGAGCATCTTCGCGGGCACGCCGTAACGGGTTTCCAGTTGCGACGCGAGCGGGCCCAGCGCCTGGTAATTGCGCCGCCCGCCATTGATCCGCGCCGCATCGACGTGCCGGTCCAGATAGGATTGCAGCCGCGGGAATTCGCCCGACGAGGACGGCGTCCCGGGTTGCGCTCGGTCAAGCTCGATCACCCGGCTGTTGGGCGTGAGGTCGTATGTCATGCGCTGGATCGTGGGTTCGCTGACGCCTTCCGCCCGGGCACGGGCGATGAGCAGCTGCAAATAGGCGTCGAACGACATCTCCTGCGCCGAAACCGGCGTGGCAAGCAAAGCGACGAGGAAGGCAAACAGTTTCAGGCGCATGGCCTTTTCTCGCATAGCTGGGACATGCGCGCAAACCGCAAAGCGTTGGTGACAACCGCATTCCGGCCCGCTAGCCGCTCATTTCGCCGGACGGGTGGCCGAGTGGTTTAAGGCAGCGGTCTTGAAAACCGCCGTGGGTTCACGCTCACCGTGGGTTCGAATCCCACCCCGTCCGCCACGATTGCGCAAGGAGCATCAGCTTGGCCCGATTCCTCATCGTCGAAGCACGGTTCTACGACCACCTCAACGACATGCTCGTTGCCGGCGCTGGAGCGGAGCTCAAGCGTAACGGGCACGATTACGACGTGATGACCGTCCCCGGCGCGCTCGAGATACCTGGAGCGATCGCGACCGTCGCGGAAAGTGGCCGCTATGACGGATTTGTCGCGATCGGCGTGGTGATCCGGGGCGAAACCTATCACTTCGAGATCGTCGCGGGCGAAAGCGCCCGGGGCGTGATGGCGCTGACCATGGATGGCATCGCCGTTGGCAACGGCATCCTGACGGTCGAGAATGAGGCTCAGGCGATCGTCCGCGCCGATCCGGCGCAGAAGGACAAGGGCGGCGAAGCGGCAAAGGCCGCGATGGTCCTACTCGATATCGCCCAGCAGTATCGGTGAACGGTTATCCCGTCCTTTTCACGGAGCGCCTGATCCTCCGGGTACCGGAGGCGGCTGACCTCGACGGATTCGCTGAAATGGGCGCGGACGAGGAATCGATGCGCTACATCGGCGGGCACGGGCCGCGCGCTACTGCATGGCGCGTGCTAAGCACGATCCGCGGCGCCTGGGACATCACGAGTTACTCCATGTTTTCGGTGATCGAGCGCGAAACCGGCGAATGGGTCGGGCGCGTCGGTCCGTGGGAGCCTGAGGGATGGCCGGGGCACGAGATCGGCTGGGGCGTGCACAAGAAGTTTGCCGGAAAGGGATACGCGTACGAGGCGGCCGTCGCGTCGATGGATTTTGCCTTCGACGTACTCGGGTGGGACAAGGTGATCCACATCATCGATCCCGCGAACGTTCGCTCGGTCGCTTTGGCCAAACGGCTCGGCTCGGCAAATCTGGGGCCGACGAGGATGCCCGCGCCATTCGACGACAAGGCGGTCGACGCCTGGGGTCAGACCGCCGACCAATGGCGCGCGCGCCGCATTGAAAGGGGTTAATTGTGGCCGATCACGATTTCATCGCCGGTATCCCGCTTGTCCTTGGCGGCAACGTCTTCGGGTGGTCTTCGAAGGGTGACGAGGCGTTCGCGGTTCTCGACGCATTTTACGAAGCCGGTGGCCGGATGATCGACACGGCCGACGTCTATTCGGCGTGGGTGCCCGGTCACAAGGGCGGCGAATCGGAGGCGGAGATCGGTCGCTGGCTGGAAAGTCGCGGAGTGCGCGATGAAATGCGGTTGCACACGAAGACCGGGATGCTTGGCGGAAGCGAGCTCTATGAACCCGCCACGGTGCTCGGTTCGCTCGACGCCTCGCTCGAGCGGCTGCGTACCGACCGCGTGGACCTCTACTACGCGCACAAGGATTATCCCGAGCTCGACATCGGGCAGATCGTCGAGGCTTTCGACGGCGCCGTGCAGAGTGGCAAGGCGGTCGCGGTGGGCGCATCCAACTTCGACGCCGCGAGGCTGGAGGCGGCGCTCGATCAAGCGAACAAGGACGGAGCTGCGGGATTCGCCGCGCTCCAGAACGAGTACAATCTCGTTGCCCGCCAGGCCTATGGTGCCGACTTGCAGCATCTCGTCGCGGACCGGGGTCTGGCGATGTTGCCGTTCTTCGGCCTCGCTTCAGGGTATCTCACCGGCAAATATCGGACCGACGAGGACTTTGCGAAGTCGGTGCGCGGTAGCCGCGCTCGCCAGCTTGCGGGAACAAACGGCCCCGCAGTGATCGCGGCGATGGACGCGGTAGCAGCCGAAACGGGGGCGAGCCTCGCCGCGATCGCGCTCGCCTGGCTGGTGCGCCAGCCCGGCATCCCCGCCCCGATTGCGAGCGCGCGGACGAAGGGGCAACTCGATGAACTGCTCGAATTCACCCGTGTCGAGCTGTCCGACGACCAGCTCGCGCGGCTGACTGCGGCCGCCTAGCGCGCGGGGTCGGCCAGTCCGGTCAGCCCGAGCGGGTCGTAGGGTCCGATCGCGAGCTGTTCGAACGATCCGATCCCCGTCTCGCCATCGGGCCCTGTCACGCGGCAGATCATCTGGACATGCAGGTTGTCGATGCGCGTCGGGTCGATGGCCGAAAGGTCGATGTCCTCGCGCTCGATCTCAAGCATGCCGTGATCGAGCCCGTGGCCCCACTTTGGCGATGTGTAGCCAAGCCCGCGCATCTGGAACCGTCCCAGCGGCTCGAACGCGAACGACTCGTTGCCGACCCGCAGTGTCCCGCCCGAAGGCCAGCGCGTGCCAGCGGTGGGCGCGGCGTCCATCGTGGCGTGTTCGTGTTCGGTAAACGCCTCGGCACCCTCGCCGTCGGGTGCGATCACCGTGCGGCTGTTCCACGTGCTGCCATCCTGATGCGCGTTGAGGTGCCAGAACAGGCTCCGCCGCGGCAGATTGACCGGGGTCCATTGCCAGAAGAACTGCGCGAGACCCCCGCCCTGCGGGTCCCGTGCACCGACTGGGCGCACCCCCCAGCTGCGGTCGCGCGTGCCGGCCGTGCCGCTTGCGACCGTCTTGCGCTCGCCGTCGATCTCGATCCAGCCCTCGTAGTGCCCGTTCTGGGTGAGGCGCGTGTAGTCCATCACCGTCCGCGGGCCGACGCGCCAGGTGAACCGCGGCTCCTCGATCGGGAAGGCCCGGCTGGTAAAAGTGAGGTCGGCGGCGATACCCTCCCCCTCGACCACTACGCGCAGCTTGTGCAGCGGCTCGATCACCTCGATGCGGATCGGCCCGCAGGCGAGGTCCATCCGCTCCATTCCAAGGCGGCGGCTTGCGTGAAGGCAGTGCTGCGTCTCGCCACGGATCGCGCTGAAGTGCGCGTCCGCGATATCGAGATGCGGATATATTCCGAACGCCACCGCAAAAAACCCGCTGCCGTCGGGCGCGTAGCCGTTGAAGAAGTAGCGATCGTAGAAATTGCGGTCGGTACCGGCATAGGCGACCGGCTCGGCGGTCTGGTGGAGCGGATAGTCGTCACCCTTCGTCAGCACCATGATCAGCCCTTTCCGCTCAGCAAGCCGATGCTGTTGTGCGCCAGCGCCAACGCGCACGCGCCGCGCGCCATCGACAGGAAATTCGCGTCGCCGCGTTCGGTGCGTTCGACAAAGGCCGAACTGAACACCGCGGTCGAGATGCCGTGGAGCGCGCCGAGCCGGTAGTGGTCCCATACTGCGCCGTGATCGAGCGGCACCCCGCGCGCGGTCATCTCGGCGCAGTATAGATCGAGCAGTTCGCCCTCGGCCTCGCGCCGCAACGCGTCGCCGATGCCGCAGCCGAGAAAGTATCCGATGTCGGTAAGCCCGCTTCCGGTGCTCACGGTCTGCCAGTCGAGCACCGCGATCGGCTCCTCGCCGCCGCGAATGTCGAACAGCATGTTGTCGAGCCGGAAATCGCCATGAATGAGGCAACGATCGCGCTGCTCGCGCCCGAACCACGCTTCGCGCGCCTCGTTGAGACTATGACATACAGCCATGAGTTCGGGCTCTAGGCTGTCGGCATAACGGTCCGCGAAGATCGCGTGCGCCTGCGGGTACATCGCCATGATCTGCGCGACCGCCTCGGGCTTCATGCTGAGCCATTCGAGATCGACAATGGTCGGGTCGTTCCAGCTCGGCGCGTGGATCGCGGCGGCCTGCCGCACCGCGTGGCGGGCGTCGGCGAGCGAACAGCTGTCGAGCTGGTTGCCCTGCCGGCACGGCCCGAGGTCTTCGAACAACAGCACGAATTCGCCGCCGTCGTCGTTCACCTCGGCCGCATAGGTGCGGGGCACGCGCACATCGAGCTTTGGCGCGAGTTCGCGATAGAAGCCGACCTCCTTGACGTAGAGTCCGAATGCCGCAGCGGTGCCGCGACTGGTGGGGTCGGCAGCGGGAAACTTGCCCGCGATCGTCGGCGGCCCCTCCCCGCCCTCGTAGCGCAGCGCAAACCGGGCGCTGTCGCCCACCTGCCCGGTGCCGATCGGTTGCCACTCGATTGAAGTGACGCGGCCGTGATCCAGCGCGCCGGCCTGGCGCAGCCTCCCGGTCAGCCACTCGGCGCTAACCTCCGCTGCTGTCGTCGGAAAATCGCCCAAACCCGCTCCTCTCACGCTGGAACGCTAAGCTGGCACGGGGCTTATGACAATCGACGCCGAACAGGGGATGCGACAAATGGATGGACCACTCGAATGGATCGCCGCGATTGGCACGATGATCGCCGCCGCGCTCGTCGCCGCGGACCTCGGTCGGAAGGTCACCGGGTGGGGCTTCGTGCTTTTCTGCGCGGTGTCCGCCACATGGGTCGTTTCGGGCATCACCGGCGATGCGATGCCGATCGCCGCGATGAACGCGATTCTGCTAGCGATAAACGCTTACGGCGTATGGCAGTACCTGCTCAGTCCCAAGAACAAGAAGGTGATGGACCGTCTCGAACCAGTGGCCGCGAGAATCGAGCGCGAGGTCGAGGCAGAGGAGAAGTGAGCGCGCTCTACAGGCGACCGAAGCATCCCGCGCCGGCATAGTGCGCGCTGGCCCCCAGCTCCTCCTCGATCCGGATGAGCTGGTTGTATTTTGCAAGCCGATCGGAACGCGCCAGCGATCCGGTCTTGATCTGGCCGCAGTTCGTCGCGACCGCGAGGTCGGCAATCGTCGCGTCTTCGGTTTCGCCCGAACGATGGCTCATTACAGCCGTGTACCCTGCCCGCTGCGCGATGCTGACCGCCTCAAGCGTCTCGGTCAGGGTGCCGATTTGGTTGACCTTGACCAGCAACGAGTTTGCGAGGCCCTTGCCGATGCCCATCGACAGGCGCGATGGGTTGGTCACGAAAAGGTCGTCGCCGACGAGCTGGACCTTGTCGCCGACGAGGTCGGTCAGCGCCTTCCAGCCCGCGAAGTCGTCCTCGCTCATCCCGTCCTCGATCGAGCGGATCGGGTAGGCATTGCACAGTTCGGCGAGAAACGCGGCATTCTCTTCCGGCGAAAGCGAAACGCCCTCTCCGGTCATCGCGTACTTTCCGTCCTTGAAATACTCGGTCGCCGCGCAGTCGAGCGCAAGGACGACGTCCTGCCCGGCCTTGAATCCTGCCTGCTCGATCGATCCCATGATGAAATCGAGCGCGGCGTGCGTGCTCGCAAGGTTCGGCGCGAAACCACCTTCGTCGCCGACGGCGGTAGCGAGACCCTTGGCGTGAAGCGCCTTCTTGAGCGTGTGAAACACCTCCGCGCCCCAACGCACCGCTTCGGCGAGGCTGTCAGCGCCCACCGGCATGATCATGAATTCCTGGATGTCGATGGGGTTGTCCGCGTGCTCGCCGCCGTTGATGATGTTCATCATCGGCACCGGCAAGACATGCGCCGAAACGCCGCCGACATAGCTGTAGAGCGGCAGCCCGCGCGCGTCGGCGGCCGCCTTGGCGACCGCGAGGCTCACGCCGAGGATTGCATTGGCCCCCAGCCTGCCCTTGTTGTCGCTGCCGTCGAGTTCGACCATCCCGAGATCGATGTCGCGCTGGTCTTCGGCGTCGAGTCCCACCAGGAGCTCACGCAGCTCGCCATTCACGGCTTCGACGGCCTTGGTCACGCCCTTGCCGAGGTAGCGCCCCGTGTCCCCATCGCGCAGTTCAACCGCCTCGTGCGCACCGGTCGATGCGCCCGAAGGCACTGCCGCGCGGCCGAAGCTGCCATCTTCGAGGAGTACGTCGACTTCGACCGTCGGGTTGCCGCGGCTGTCTAGGATTTCACGGCCGTGGATGTCGATGATCGCGGTCATTGGGCGCTCCGTCGAAAGGGTGTTGTATTCAGGTAGGACACTCCCATATCCGGGAGGCTGCCGCGCTCTATGCGGCGGAACAATGCGGCGCAAGTTGCGTTGCAGCAATGAACCGTCCGACACCCCCCGGACGCGCGATGAATTGGTATTCGAGAGGGCAAGAAGGAAGCAGTCATGGCCGAAGCCACCCCCACCAAGCCAAAAACGACGCGCAAGCCCGCGTCGAAGCCTGCTGCGAAGGTTGCAGGCACCGGCACCGCCACCACTCCGAGCAAGCCCGCCGCGGCCGCGTCACCGAAAAACACCGAGCTCGCGAAGAGCCGGTTCAATGCCGCGCTCGAGGAAGCCAAGGCAGGCGCCGCGGCCCTACGCAGCGAAGCCGGCGAACGTGCAGCCGCCTATCGCAGCCAGGCCCGTTCACAGAGCGAGGACTGGGTGGCCGAGGCCAGGAACTACGGCGTCCAGGCCAAGGACAAGGCGGGCGAGCTCGCCGTCGACGGCAAGAGCAAGGTCGCCGAGGCGCTTCTCGCCCTTGGTCGTGCGGTGTTCGACACCGCGCCTACGGTCGACGAAAAGCTGGGCGCCAAGTACGGCGATTATGCCCGCTCGGCGTCGCGCACGCTGCAGGAAACCTCGGCCAAGATCGATGCCAAGAGCGTCGACGAGATCGGCGAGGACGCCCGCGAATTCGTGCGCAAGAGCCCCGGCCTGGCGATCGGTATCGCCGCTGTCGGTGGGTTCCTGTTGGCACGGCTCTTCCGCGGTTCTAACGACTGACCCTTCCTGCTCGGGAGGGCTGTTTGAACACGCATGATCCGGGTTTCGACGCATCCGTCGACGATTTATCGTCGGCGGATGCTGTCGCCCCACAACAGCAATCGCTGACCGACGACGTCTTTGCGCTCCTCGACGATGGGCGAACGCTCGTTGAGACAGAGATCCAGTTCCAGAAGACCCGCGCGGCATTCGCTTTCGACCGGGGCAAGTCCGGGGCGGCTTTTGGCGTGGTCGCCTTCGCCCTTTTTCACCTGGCGCTGGTGGCCCTAGTAGTCGGGGCTGTAATCGCGCTGACGCCGGTGATCGGAGCGTGGGGTGCCACTGCTGTCGTGGTGGGAATTCTCGTCATCGCCGGCCTCTGGTTCGCGCTCGCAGCCAAACGAAAGTTTGCGCGCCTCGCTGCGGCTTACGCGGAGACACGCGAATGAGCGACGCGCTTGAACAGCAGCTTCGCGAGGACCGCGCACTGCGCGACGCCGCTCGTGTGTTATTCGACGCCGACCTTGCGCACTTGCGCGCCAGCCTCGCTGGAAAGAGCATTTCGAGCCGCATCGTGGACCGGATCGGCGAAGGCGCGTCCGAGGCGCTCGATGAGGCCATGGAGGTGGCGGACAACAACAAGGGCATCATCGCGACGCTGATCGCCGCGATCGTGCTGTGGTTTGCCCGCCATCCGATTATCGACCTCCTCACCGAGGACGACGAAGGTCCGGCGCCTCCGGAACAGAACGAGGAGGCTGCCCGTTGAAAGGGCAAGGCTTATTCAAGGAACCATCATGACCAGCACGAAGCGTACCGAACTCAAGCAGAAGATCGAAGCTGCGGAAAAGCGCAACGCAGAGCGGTCTTTCGGTGATTATGCCCGCGATGCCGCGGATGGCGCGACGTCCTTGGTGAAAGAGCACCCCGTGGCGACTGTCGTAGGCGGTCTGGCATTGGGCGCTATCGTCGCCTCCCTTCTTCCCGGACCGGGACGTAAAGTCCGCAAGAAAGCAAGTGCACGGGGCGCGGTGATCGCGGGAGCGCTCGCCGATCTGGCTTTGACCTATGGCACCCGCTTCCTCGACAATGCAGGCAGCGCTGCCCGCGCGGGACAGGATCGCGTTTCTGATCTCGGAGAAACGCTTGGCGACACGGCGCGCAATGCCGGGAAGACTGCAAGCAAGACGATCGGCGACCTCCGCTCGCGCTTCCACTGATCCGAATAACCTGAACAGCTGAGCGGCGCTGCGGGGTTTCCCTGCCGCGCCGCTTTGCCTATGGGGCCCGCGCATTCCTCCCCAAGGACCCAGAAATGACCGAATCCAAGAAGCAATTGATGCACCTTGTCATGGGCGGCCGGGTGACCGACCCGATGACCCTCGAGTTCGAGAACCTGAATGAAATCGACGTCGTTGGCGTATTTCCCGACTACACCAGCGCATTAGATGCGTGGCGCGGCGCGGCCCAGCGCACGGTCGACGATGCGGCGATGAAGTATGTCATCGTCCACCTGCACAAGCTGCTCGACCCGGAGGCGCAGGGCCAGTAGCCCTTCCCCGCCCCCGGCGAGCATTCAGATGAATTCGATCTTCTCGACCAGGTAGAACTTGTCGCCCGACGGAACCGTCACCTCGATCTCGTCGCCCACCTTCTTGGTGATCAGCGCACGGCCGAGGGGCGAGTTATAGCTGATCCGCCCGACTTTGGCGTCCGCCTCGGTCTGGCCGACGATCTGGTACTTCACCGGCTTGTCCTCGTCGTCGAGCAACGTGACGGTCGCGCCGAACACAATGCGGTCGCCCGACAGCGAGGCCGGGTCGATGATCTGCGCGCGGCTGATGCGATCTTCCAGATCGGCGATCTGCGCCTCGACCTGGCCCTGGCGCTCCTTCGCTGCGTGGTATTCGGCGTTTTCCGAAAGATCGCCGTGCGCGCGGGCTTCCTCGATAGCGTCGACGATCTTCGGACGTTCGGCGCGCAGGACCTTGAGGTCGGCGGCGATCCGCTCGTAACCCTCGGCCAGCATCGGCACCTTTTCCATAGTTGCCATCCCGTTTTCTTTCTCTTGTGCCGCGTGTTCCGGGACAATTCGAGACCCTGCCGCTCGGTGGAACGGCTCAGAAATGGTCACGATGTCGGGAAGAACGCGTCGTGTCTTTCAGCTATAATAGTCCTGCAGGGGCCGGACTGCAAGCTGACCCTCCGAGACTTCGGTGATCGCGCGCGCGGCGGCGACGCTGGCGGCGGCGGTCGTATAGTAGGGAACGTGTGCCTCGAGCGCGCCCGCGCGGATCGACTGGCTGTCCCGGTGCGACTGCCACCCTTCGGTGGTGTTGAAGATGAGCGCGATGTCGCGATCGATGATCCGGTCGACGACGTGCGGTTGACCTTCCGCCACCTTGTTGATCCGTTCCACCGGCAGGCCGGCCTCGGCGAGGTAGCGCTGGGTCCCTCCGGTCGCGATTGCGGTGAAGCCATGCTCGATCAGCGCTTTCACCGCGGGCAGGATCGTCGCCTTGTCGCTGTCCTTCACGCTGACGAAGAGGACGCCCTTCTCGGGGAGCGCGCTGCCCGCGCCGATCTGCGACTTGAGGTAAGCCGTCGGGAAATCGCGGTCGATGCCCATCACTTCGCCGGTCGACTTCATTTCGGGCGTCAGCACCGGGTCCGCGCCGGGGAAGCGGCTGAACGGGAAAACGGCTTCCTTGACCGCCATGTAGTCGAGCTCGCGTCGGAAGGGCTCGAAGTTCGATAGAGGCTCGCCCGCCATGACCCGCGCGGCTATCTTGGCGACCGGCTGGCCGATCGCCTTGGCGACGAAGGGCACCGTGCGGCTTGCCCGCGGGTTGACCTCGATCAGGTAAACCTCGCCATCCTTCACCGCGAACTGGACGTTCATCAGGCCCTTCACGCCGAGAGCAAGCGCGAGCGCTTCGGCCTGGCGCTCCATCTCGGCGACGATCTCGGGCGGAAGCGAGTACGGCGGCAGCGTGCAGGCGCTGTCGCCCGAATGGACGCCGGCTTCCTCGATGTGCTGCATCACGCCCGCGACCCGGACCTCGGTGCCGTCGCACAAGGCGTCGACATCGCACTCGATCGCGTCGCGCAAGTACTGGTCGACAAGCACCGGGCTGTCGCCGCTGACGTTGACTGCGGTGGCGATGTAGTCATCAAGCTGCGCTTCGCTGTCGACGATCTCCATCGCGCGCCCGCCGAGGACGTAGCTGGGACGCAGCAGCACCGGATAGCCGATCCGCGCGGCGGCGGCAGCGGCCTCGTCGCGGCTCTTGGCGATGCCGTTCATCGGCTGCTTGAGCTTCAGCTTGTTGACGAGCTTGGCGAAGCGTTCGCGGTCTTCGGCAAGATCGATCGCGTCGGGGCTGGTGCCGAGGATCGGGATGCCCTCGTCCTCCAGCGCCTGGGCGAGTTTCAGCGGGGTCTGCCCGCCGAACTGGACGAGCACGCCGACAACTTCGCCGCGGCTCATCTCGACGCGCAAGATTTCCAGCACGTCCTCGGCGGTCAGCGGCTCGAAATAGAGCCGGTCGCTGGTGTCGTAGTCGGTCGAGACCGTCTCCGGGTTGCAGTTGACCATGATGGTTTCGTAGCCGGCCTCGCTGAGTGCGAAGCAGGCGTGGACGCAGCAGTAGTCGAACTCGATCCCCTGCCCGATGCGGTTCGGGCCGCCGCCGAGGATGACGATCTTCTTGCGGTCGGACGGCATCGCCTCGTCCTCGGGCTTGCCGAAGCTCGGCGCCTCATAGGTCGAGTACATGTAGGGGGTCACCGCCTCGAATTCGGCGGCGCAGCTGTCGATGCGCTTGAATACGGGATGGACGCCGAGCTTGCGGCGCAAGTCGCGGACTTCCTGCTCGCTAGTGGCGCCGGCCATGGCGCGCAGGGTGTCGTGGAGCAGGCCCGAGCGCTTGGCCTGGGTCTCGCCCAGCCCGCCCGCAACGCCGACCGAGCGCACCGCCAGCGTGGCAAGGCGGCGGTCGGAAAAGCCCATCGCCTTCAAGCGCCGCATTTCCTGCGCATCGCGCGGCAGGCCGTGATGGCCGATCATCTTCTCCTCGTAGATGATCGCCTCGATCTGGCGCAGGAACCACGGGTCGTACCCGGTGATCGCCGCGACATCCTCGACCGAGAAGTCCTCGCGAAAGGCCTGCGCGACCTTCAGCAGACGGTCGGGCGTGCGCTTGGACAGCGAGGCGCGGATTTCCTCGGCGGGCAGGCCTTCGAGCTCGACCACGCGGTTGAACCCGTCGAGCCCGGTCTCCAGCCCGCGGAGCGCCTTCTGGACGCTTTCCTGGAAGTTGCGGCCGATCGCCATGACCTCGCCCACCGACTTCATCGCGGTCGCGAGTTCGATCTTGGTGCCCTTGAACTTCTCGAAGGCGAAACGCGGGATTTTGGTGACGACGTAGTCGATCGTCGGCTCGAAGCTCGCGGGCGTGGCGCCGGTGATCTCGTTGGTGATCTCGTCGAGCGTGTAGCCGACCGCCAGCTTCGCCGCGACGCGCGCAATGGGGAAGCCGGTGGCCTTCGATGCGAGCGCGCTGGAGCGCGACACGCGCGGGTTCATCTCGATGACGATCAGCCGCCCATCCTTCGGATTGACTGCGAACTGTACGTTCGAACCGCCTGTTTCCACGCCGATTTCGCGCAGCACGGCGATGCTCGCCGAGCGCATGATCTGGTATTCCTTGTCGGTCAGCGTCAGCGCCGGGGCGACGGTGATCGAATCGCCGGTGTGGACCCCCATCGGGTCGACGTTCTCGATCGAGCAGATGATGATGGCGTTGTCGTTCCGGTCGCGGACGACTTCCATCTCGTATTCCTTCCAGCCGAGCAGCGATTCCTCGATGAGGACCTCGGTGGTCGGGCTGGCGTCGAGACCTTCGCGGACGATCTTCTCGAACTCGGCCTTGTTGTAGGCGATGCCGCCGCCGGTGCCGCCGAGCGTGAAGCTCGGCCGGATGATCGACGGCAGGCCGGTTCTTTCAAGGACTTCAAAGGCTTCGGCGACGGTGTTGGCAACACCGCTGCGCGCGGACTCGAGGCCGATCTTGTCCATCGCCTCGCGGAATCGCTGGCGGTTCTCGGCCTTGTCGATCGCGTCGGCATCGGCGCCGATCATCTGGACGCCGAGCCGGTCGAGCGTGCCATCGTTGAACAGCGCCAGCGCGGTGTTGAGCGCGGTCTGCCCGCCCATCGTCGGCAACAGCGCGTCGGGTCGCTCCTTCTCGATGATCTTGGCGACGATCGCCGGGGTGATCGGCTCGACATATGTCGCGTCGGCGAACTCGGGATCGGTCATGATCGTGGCGGGGTTGGAGTTGACCAGGATCACCCGGTACCCCTCCTCCTTGAGCGCCTTGATCGCCTGCGTGCCCGAATAATCGAACTCGCACGCCTGACCGATGACGATCGGCCCGGCACCGATGACGAGGATCGATGAGATGTCAGTGCGTTTGGGCATGATTGATGCTAACTGTCTTTCCTATGAATCGCATCTCAACTCCCTGCTTTGGGATTATGAAGTAGCTATTTTCTTCGGTGTAAGGAGGTTGCGAACACGAGGTGACGAGCTTGTCAGACCCGACCCAAACGACATATTCGGCAGATTTGCACCGTTTGTCCGGACCCCAAATTTGGAGGTTTGTTGTGCGGTTTTGAAATCCATCAATCAAAGAAATTAGCAAAACTACCATAACTCCGGCGAACAGCCCGGAGGCTAGTAAAAAATCGAATTTTTCCCAACTCATCAATCCAACCGATGCGATTAAAAACGGCCAAACGATTAGATAGTCTAGATATGAACGACCAGTGAAAGAAACGAGGTCCAATACATAATCTGGGAACTCGATTCCGCTTGGTTTTATGCACGATATAGTCACGATAGAGAGGCCCAATAAAAGCGGCGCAAATTTTTGAGACCATGGATATCTTGCACGGATCTGGCGAGCCCCGAAAAATGATAGCGTTCCTAGAAAAAGGTGCGGAAAGAAAATCCCGAGCGCTTCTATGCCCCCTATTATCACATCGGACGTTGAAACTGCGGCCGCGTAAGAGACGCCCCAACCCAAAAATAAAAACCAGTTCACACCTAAGGCAAAAATCGTCGCGATTATTGAGATAAGCGCCGCATACTTGAGGACATTGCCCGCAACGGTTTCAAATCGTCCGACCCGCTCTTCATCGGTAATCATTCACCCAACATCCCCACGAACTTCTCGAACAGGTAGAAACTGTCCTGCGGGCCGGGGCTTGCCTCGGGGTGGTACTGCACCCCAAAGGCGCGTTTGCCCTTGATCGCGATGCCGCAGTTGCTGCCGTCGAACAGCGAGACGTGGGTTTCCTCGACGCCTTCGGGGAGCGCGGTGTTGTCGACCGCGAAGCCGTGGTTCATCGAGGTGATCTCGACCACCCCATCGGCCAGCCGCTTGACCGGGTGGTTCGCGCCGCGGTGGCCCTGGTGCATCTTGCTCGTCTGCGCGCCTGCGGCGAGGCCGAGCATCTGGTGGCCGAGGCAAATGCCGAATACCGGCACGTTCTTGTCGAGCAGCGCCTTGATCGTCGGCACCGCGTAGGCACCGGTCGCGGCCGGATCGCCCGGGCCGTTCGAAAGGAACACGCCGTCGGGCGAGAGCGCCTCGATCGCCTCGAGCGAGGTCTGCGCCGGCACCACCGTCACCCGCGCGCCCGCCTTCACGAGGTTGCGGAAAATGTTGTCCTTCGCGCCGTAATCGATCGCGACGACATGCGGCTTGCCCGCGTCGTCGGCCGCGGCGTAGCCCTTGCCGAGCTCCCAGTAGCCGCCGCCCCAGTCTTCCTGCGCCTGCCGGCTGACCTTCACGGCGAGGTCCATACCCTCGAGCCCCGGCCAGTCCTGCGCGCGCTTCAGGAGCGCCTTGAGGTCGAACTTCCCCTTGGGATGATGCGCGATCACCGCGTTGGGCGCGCCCTGCAGCCGGATGCGGCGGGTGAGTGCGCGGGTGTCGATGCCCGACAAGCCGATCTTGCCCTTGGCGGTCATCCACTGGGCGAATTCCTGCTGGGCGCGGAAGTTCGACTGCGGGGTGACCGCCTCGCGCACGATACAGCCTACCGCGCCCTCGACCAGGCTCTCGATATCCTCGTCGTTCGCGCCGACGTTGCCGATGTGCGGGAAGGTGAAGGTGACGATCTGCCCGGCATAGGAGGGATCGGTCATCACTTCCTGGTATCCGGTCATCGCGGTGTTGAAGCACACCTCGCCCACCGCATCGCCGGTGGCGCCGAAGCCCATGCCCCAGACCACCGTTCCGTCGGCCAATACCAGAACGCCGGTCGCTCCCTTGGGTTGCGCAGGCGTGTTGGCGGGGACGGCCATGGGGCTCTCCGAGTCAGGGGTTTTCCGGCGATGTCGCTAAGTCCCAGCCGCTAGGGCCGGTTCCCCGCGCCGTCAACCCGCGCTAGGGGCTGATGCATACTTATCCTTGGAAAGGTTTCCCCGATGATCCGCGATACCATCAAGCAAGCCCAGATCGACGCGATGAAGGGCGGTGACAAGGAACGTCTCGCCGCGGTCCGCCTGATCCTCGCCAAGCTGAAGGACCGCGATATCGAGCTGCGCACCGCCGCCAATGTCCCCGCTGATGATGCCACCGTGGTCGAAGTCCTGCAAAAAATGGCGAAGCAGCGGCGCGAATCGATAACCATGTACGTTGACGGCAACCGCGAAGAGCTCGCCGAGCAGGAACGCAAAGAACTCAAGGTTATCGAGGACTTCCTGCCGCAGCAGCTGTCTGAAGACGAGACGAAGGCCGCGATCGCCGACATCAAGTCAACCTTAGGTGCTGAATCCATTAAGGATATGGGCCGCGTGATGGCGGAACTAAAGGCGCGCCACGGCACTGTCCTCGACATGCAGACCGCCAGTCGGCTGGTCAAAGAGGCATTGTCGTGAGGGAATACCATGAGGACATTCATCACCGTTTCCGCGCTGGCGCTCGCGCTTGCGGGCTGTTCTGACGATCCGACCCCGTCCGAGGTGCGGGACAAGGAGATAACCGATCTCAACACCGCCAATACCGATGGCAAGGCCGATGCGATGGCCAAGGCGCTCCAGGCTGGCGACCTCGCCGAGTTCACCCTCGGCGGCAAGGTAAAGGGGCCGCAGGGTTTTGAAGTCACCGACGCGATGGGCAACTCGGCCGGGAACTTCGCCGACCTGCGCGCCTACGTCGCCTGCCCGCAGGGCACGATCGTCTGCGATCCGGCGCGCCAGGCCGAGGGTACGGTCTACACCTATGTGTTCGTGGTCTACCCCGGCGGCGACAACAAGCCGAACAAGGGCGTCGGGATCGGCAACTCCGTCAGCGATATCGAACGCGCTACCGCGTTCCGGATGACGCAGCCCGCCCACGGCTTCACCGGCAATGCCGGCTACGCGAAGCCCGAAGCACTCGCCGCGATCGGTCCCAAGGCCGACGTCGTGGTGAGCTGCGATGCGGGCAAGCTCGTCTGGACCGTCAGCGCGGGCGATGGTGGCAACCAGTGGGAGCAGAAGGAGCCGCTGACTTTCTACTGGCAGAGCACCCTGCCCCCTGCCGGGCCCGCAGAGGCCTACGCTCTCGATGCGGACGGCACGACGGCGATGGGCAGCGGACCGTACCCGGCCGCCAAGGAAGGGGTGAGCAACGCCTGCGCATGAGGTTGCCAATGCAGGGGGATGATCGCATTGGAAGTGCATGGCGCTCTCCCCGCAATGGCTCGACGAACTGCGTGCGCGCCTGACGCTGAGCTCGGTGGTGATGCGCACCACCAAGCTCCAGCGGGCCGGGAGCGAATGGAAGGCGTGCTGCCCGTTCCACGACGAGAAGACCCCCAGCTTCACCGTCAGTGATGCCAAGGGTTTCTACCACTGCTTCGGCTGCGGGGCGCATGGCGACGTCATCCGCTGGATGACCGATCAGCGCGGGCTTTCTTTCATGGACGCGGTCAAGGAATTGGCGTCCGAGGCCGGGATGGAGGTCCCTGCCCCCGATCCGCGCGCCGCGCAGGCGGCCGAGCAGCGGGCGGGTCTCACCGACGTCATGGCGGCGGCGCAGGACTTCTACCGGGCCAGTCTCGACACGCCGGGAGGTGCCAGGGCGCGCGAGTACCTCGCCTCGCGCAAGTTCGACGCGCATACCATGGAGCGGTTCGGTTTCGGTTACGCTCCGGGCGACCGCCAGGCGCTGAAGGCCGCGCTCAAGCAGTTCGACGAGCCGATGCTGATCGAGGCCGGCTTGCGCATCGCGGTCGACGACAAGGCACCCTACGACCGGTTCCGCGATCGGCTGACGATGCCGATCCACGATCCGCGCGGCCGGGTCATCGGTTTCGCCGCGCGTATCCTTGATGCCGACAAGAAGGACGCCCCCAAGTACATCAACAGCCCCGACACCCCCCTGTTCGACAAGGGGCGGACGCTGTTCAACCTCCACCGCGCGGGTCCCGCTTCGCGCAAGAGCGGCCGTCTGGTTGTCGTCGAAGGGCAGATGGACGTGGTGGCGATGGCGGCTGCCGGGTTTGAGGACGCGGTGGCGCCGATGGGCACCGCGCTGACAGAGCGACAGCTCGAACTGCTGTGGCGGCTCGTCGATGCTCCCATCCTGTGTTTCGACGGCGACAATGCCGGACAGCGTGCGGCGATGCGGGCGATCTCACGCGCCTTGCCGATGCTCGCTCCTGGGAAGACCATGCGCATCGTGAGGCTGCCGGCTGGTCTCGACCCGGACGATCTCCTCAAGCGACAGGGAGTGGCGGCCATGGAGGCCCTGCTCGCCGAACCCGGCAGCCTGATTGACACGCTGTGGGAGTTCGAGAAGGCGGCCGGGCCGTTGCGGACCCCAGAGGACAAAGCGGGATTGAAAGCCCGCCTTGTCGAACACTGCGAGGCGATACAGCATCCCGACATCCGCTCGCTCTACCGGCGCGAGCTGCTCGAGAAATTCTCCGCCTTCGCCTATCCGCCTCGCCCGGCCCGCGAATGGAAAGCCGGATTCGCCAAGCCCGCTTCGCCGCCTCTTTCGCCGGACAGCGCCGGGCGGCTGCGCAAGGCAGCCAGCGGAGCCAATCGCGATGCGCTGGCGAGCGCAGTCGTTGCCGGCCTGCTTCGCTTCCCCGACCAGATCCTCGTCCATGCCGAGCCGCTCGGACGCTTCGCGGCGCACGATGGCAAGACCGGACCGGCGCTCGAATCGCTGATCGAAGCGGCCGAGATGCTTGAACCGGGCGAGGAAACGCCCATATCGCCGCCACAGGGTTTCGCCCCGCCGCCGGACAATAATCGCTTTGCCTTCCTTGACGAAGGCGCCGATCCGCGAGCCGCGCGCGAAGACCTGGCCGAAGCCGTGGCGCTGCTGGTCGAGCGGCCCGCGCTCGAAGCCGCGCTCGCCGCGGCGACGGCGCGGTTCGAGACCGATCCCGAGGCCGCTTTCGCCGAGCAGCAACGCTTGCTCAAACGAAAGCTGGCATTCGAGAAACGACTCGGGCTAATGGCGAGCCGCAGGGCCGCGGGTGCGGCCCGATCCGATTCAGACTCTCCGTCGGCTCCGTCCGGCGCCACGGACGAGGACAGCGAGTGACACGAGACGACATGGCCACCAACGAAGACGACGGCACCGGCAAGGACGACGCCCCGCTCATCGATCTCAACGAAGCCAACATCAAGAAGCTGATCACCAAGGCCAAGCGCCGGGGTTATGTCACCGTGGACGAGCTCAACGAGGCTCTGCCGCAGGACGAGTTGTCGAGCGAACAGATCGAGGATGTCATGTCCGCGATCAGCGAAATGGGCGTGAACATCGTCGAAACCGACGAGGATGCCGAGGCTGAGGCCGATTCCGAAGACGAGGTCGACGAGATCGGCTCGGACGAAGACGGTGACGACGAAGGTGCGTCGAACAAGCCCGCCAAGCCCGCGGCCGCTGCCAAGAAGAAAGAGACCATCGAGCGTACCGACGATCCGGTGCGCATGTACCTGCGCGAAATGGGCGCGGTGGAACTGCTCAGCCGCGAGGGCGAAATCGCCATTGCGAAGCGTATCGAAGCAGGCCGCGACATGATGATCATGGGCCTTTGCGAAAGCCCGATCACCTTCCACGCGATCATCCTCTGGTCGGAAGCGCTCAACAACGAGGAAATGCAGCTGCGCGAGATCCTCGATCTCGACGCCATGCTGTCGAAGGAGCCGCCGGTCGACAAGATGACCGACGACGCCGAGGATGACGACGACGACGGCGAGATTTCCGAAGCCACGGCGGGCCCGACCTACAAGGAAGAGGACGACGTCGAGGAGGAAGAGGAAGAGGCGGACGAGGACGACGAGGACGGCGAGGGCCGCCCGAAGCGCCGCGAGGAGGACGACGAGGAAGACAACACCCTCAGTCTCGCGCAGATGGAAGCTACGCTGAAGCCTGCAGCGCTCGAGACGTTTGCTCGTATCACGGACCTGTTCAAGAAGTTCGAGAAGCTGCAGGCGGAGCGCGTCGACGTGCTTGGGCGGGGCGAGGATTTCCCGAAGGCCAAGGAAAAGAAGTACGAGGACCTGCGGGAAGAACTCACTGCGCAGGTCGAAAGCGTGCAGTTCCACGCGACCAAGATCGAATTCCTGGTCGACAACCTTTACGCATTCAACCGCCGGCTCACCGCGCTTGGCGGGCAGATGCTGCGCCTCGCCGAGCGGCACCGCGTCAAGCGGGCCGATTTCCTCTCGGTCTATATCGGCAACGAGCTCGACGACACCTGGCTGACCGAGAACGCCAAGAAGGACAAGAAGTGGGCCGCCTTCGCTGAGAAGGAGGCCGACGCGGTCGAGCGCATCCGCACCGAAATCGCGGACATCGCCACCGCCACCGGCATGTCGCTTCCCGAGTTCCGCCGCATCGTCAACATGGTCCAGAAAGGCGAGCGCGAAGCGCGCATCGCCAAGAAGGAAATGGTGGAGGCGAACCTTCGGCTGGTGATCTCGATCGCCAAGAAATATACCAACCGCGGGCTGCAATTCCTTGATCTCATTCAGGAAGGCAACATCGGCCTGATGAAGGCGGTCGACAAGTTCGAGTACCGCCGCGGCTACAAGTTCAGCACTTACGCCACCTGGTGGATCCGGCAGGCGATCACCCGCTCGATCGCCGACCAGGCGCGCACGATCCGCATCCCGGTCCACATGATCGAGACGATCAACAAGCTCGTGCGCACCAGTCGCCAGTTCCTCCACGAAAGCGGCCGCGAGCCGACGCCCGAGGAAATGGCCGAGCGCCTGTCGATGCCGCTCGAGAAGGTCCGCAAGGTGATGAAGATCGCCAAGGAGCCGATCAGCCTCGAGACACCGATCGGTGACGAGGAAGACAGCCACCTCGGCGATTTCATCAAGGACGAGAACGCGGTGATCCCCGTGGACGCGGCGATCCAGTCGAACCTCAAGGAAACGGTCACCCGGGTCCTCGCATCGCTGACGCCCCGCGAGGAGCGCGTGCTGCGCATGCGGTTCGGCATCGGCATGAACACCGATCACACGCTTGAGGAAGTGGGGCAGCAGTTCTCGGTCACCCGCGAACGCATCCGCCAGATCGAGGCCAAGGCGCTGCGCAAGCTCAAGCACCCGAGCCGCAGCCGCAAGATGCGGTCGTTCCTAGATCAGTAGCGGCAAAACTTGCGACGGGGGGTCGCGCGAATCACCCCCCTTCCCTATGTGCGCGGCCATGCGCATCGCCATTGCCTCCGATCATGCCGCCGTGGACCTCAAGACGACGCTGCGCGAGTGGCTGATCGACGAGGGGCACGAGGTCGCCGACCTTGGCCCCGACGGGCACGATAGCGTCGATTACCCGGATTTCGGGTACAGGCTGGCAGAGGTCGTGGCGGAAGGAACGGCGGAGCGCGGCATCGCATTGTGCGGTTCCGGCATCGGCATCTCGATCTCGGTCAACCGCCATCCCGGGGTCCGCTGCGCACTCGTTTCCGAGCCGCTCTCGGCCGCCCTTGCCCGCGAACACAATGACGCCAACGTCGTCGCGCTCGGTGCGCGGCTTACCGGAATCGACATGGCCAAGGCCTGCGTGACCGCGTTTCTCCAGACCGATTTCGCCGGCGGTCGCCACCAGCGCCGCGTCGACAAGTTGTCCAATCCCCCTGCCTCCAAGGAGACGGCATGACCGCCGCTACCCTCGATCGTCAGACCCCCGCCGCCGACCCGCTCGACCGCTTCTGGGGCGACGACCTCGCCGCTGCCGATCCCGCGGTTGCGGAGGCCATCCGGCACGAACTCGACCGACAGCGCAATCGCATCGAGCTGATCGCGAGCGAGAACATCACCAGCCGCGCCGTGCTCGAGGCGACCGGCAGCGTGTTCACCAACAAGTACGCCGAAGGATATCCGGACAAGCGTTACTACGGCGGCTGCGAATATGCCGACGTGGTCGAGAACCTGGCGATCGAGCGGGCGAAGCAGCTGTTCGGTTGCGCCTTCGCCAACGTCCAGCCCAACTCCGGCTCGCAGATGAACCAGGCGGTGTTCCTTGCCCTGTTGCAGCCCGGGGACACGTTCATGGGGCTCGACCTCAATTCGGGCGGGCATCTCACCCACGGCTCGCCGGTCAACATGAGCGGCAAGTGGTTCTCGCCCGTAAGCTACGGCGTGCGCAAGGACGACGAGCGGATCGACATGGACGCGGTTCGCGCAACCGCGCTCGAGCACAAGCCGAAACTCATCATCGCAGGTGGGACGGCCTATTCCCGGGTCTGGGACTGGGCCGCGTTCCGCAGCATAGCCGACGAGGTCGGCGCCTACCTGCTCGTCGACATGAGTCACATTGCCGGGCTGGTTGCTGGCGGTGCGCACCCCTCGCCCATCCCTCACGCCCACGTCGTTACCACGACGACGCACAAGAGCCTGCGCGGGCCGCGTTCCGGCGTCATCTTGTGGAACGACGAGGAGCTGTCGAAGCCGCTCAACATGGCGGTTTTCCCGGGGCTCCAGGGCGGCCCGCTCATGCACGTAGTCGCAGCGAAAGCGGTGGCCTTCGGCGAGGCGTTGCGGCCCGACTTTAGTGAGTATGCGCATCGGATCGTCGCCAACGCACGGGCCCTGGCAGAGGGCGTAGAGGCAGGCGGCTTGCGGGTCGTTTCGGGCGGCACCGACAATCACTCGATGCTCGTCGACCTCACGCCCAAGGACGTGACCGGCAAGGCCGCCGAGCACGGGCTCGACCGCGCCTGGCTCACTTGCAACAAGAACGGCATCCCTTACGATACCCGCAGCCCCTTCGTGACCAGCGGCATTCGCCTCGGCACTCCGGCGGGCACCACTCGCGGGTTCGGACCGGATGAATTCCGGACGATCGGCGGGCTTATCGCCGAAGTGGTTGACGGAATGAGCCGCAACGGCCCCGAGGGCGATGCGCAAGTCGAGGAAAGCGTCCGTCGCCGCGTCGGCGAACTGTGCGAGGCTTTCCCTGTCTATCCCGGAAGGAATTAAGCATGGACGATAACAATCCCAAGGACGGCCGCAACGACTGGGTCGATGACGTGAAGGCCGAGGTGACAGGGATGGCCAAGGAAGGCATGCATCACCCTTCGACCAAGCCCGTTCTGACCGGTGCCGCCGTCGGCGCCGTTGCCGGTGCGATCCTGCCGCTGGTCAGCTGGCCGATCGGTCTGATCGCCGGTGCAGGCTACATGCTTTACACGCGCGTCAAGAAGTAGGTCCGCGAAGGAATGCGCTGTCCGTTCTGCGCGCACGAGGATTCGCAGGTAAAGGACAGCCGCCCGGCCGAGGATGGCGCGGCAATTCGTCGCCGCCGCCAGTGCGATGGCTGCGGCGCGCGCTTCACCACCTTCGAGCGGGTGCAATTGCGCGAAGTCTCGGTCATCAAGTCCGACGGCAAGGGCCAGGCGTTCAACCGGTCGAAGCTTGAGCAGTCGATTGCGCTCGCCTGTCGCAAGCGCGGGATCGAGCAGGAGCGCATCGACCAGCTCGTCAGCGGAATCCAGCGCCAGCTCGAAACCTCGGGCGAAAGCGAAGTGCCGGCGGCGCGCATCGGGGCCCTCGTCATGGAAGGGCTGCGGCGGCTCGACAGCGTGGCCTACATCCGCTTCGCCAGCGTTTATCGCGATTTCGCCGACCCCAAGGATTTCGAGGAGTTTGCCGGCTCGATCCGCGATGCGGCCATGCCCGACTGACTTGATATCGGGCTTGGCAACGGCCCCAGCCTGTAATAGTTCACGTCGATACTTCAGAGGGTTGCTTCACCAGATGCTTAGAATTGCCTTGTCGGTCGCTGCCGCCGGCGCCGTCTTCTCGTCCATGCCGGCCATTGCCGCACAAGCTGTCGAGGATGCCGCACCGCCAGCGGTCGAACCTGCCAAGGAACCGGCCAAGGAAAAGCGCATCTGCCGCCGTGAGGAATCCTCGATGGGTTCGCGGATGTCGGGCAAGATTTGCAAGCCGGCCGCTGAGTGGAAAGCAGAGACAGACCGTTCCCGCCGCGCAATCGAAGATCGAGACAAGGACTGACCGGCGGGCCGACGGCCCTCTTTCTGGGTTCCTATCGGACCGTTCTTGGGTCACTATGTCACTTGCTGACATGGAGGGACGGCATGAGGGGTGCACTTGCAATCGTCGTGACGCTGATCGCCTGGCCGGCAATCTCCGCTGCCGGGACACCGCAGGTACCGACCACCGTCGAACCCCCCGCGACCAGCGCGACACCCGTGGCGGATGCGGGCCAGGCTTCGCAGACGGAACCGGCAAAGGTCTGCGTAACGCGTACGATGATCGGCAGTAACCTGCCCCGCAAGGTCTGCCGCAGCGCCGCGCAGATCCAGAAGGATCGCAAGCGCCAAGGGTTGCCGGTCGACCCGTCGATCACGCTCGACAACTTCGAGAACCGCGCCGGACAGAATTGAGGCCGCTTCCCATCCACTCGCGCGCGGGCTAGGCGCCGCGGCGCATGGAGCACGTTCCACCCGCCTTCGTCCTCGTTCGCCCGCAACTGGGCGAGAACATCGGCAAGGCTGCGCGCGCCATGCTGAATTTCGGCCTCACGGAAATGCGGCTGGTGGCCCCGCGCGACGGGTGGCCCAATCCTTCGGCCGGCCCGGCCGCTTCGGGAGCGGACATCATCCTCGAGCGCGCCCAGGTGTTCGACACAGTGGCCGAAGCGGTTGCCGACTGCGCGCACGTCTATGCGACGACGGTTCGCAAGCGTGGTGTCACAAAGCCCGTCGTCACCCCCGAAGTCGCGGCGCGCGAGATTCGCGCGCAACCCGGCCGCAGCGCGATCCTTTTCGGGCCCGAACGATCGGGGCTGGAGACCGAAGACGTCGCCCTCGCCCGCACCATCCTCACGGTCCCGATCAACCCCGAGTTCGGCTCGCTGAACCTTGCGCAGGCCGTAATCCTCGTTGCCTATGAATGGTCCAAGCGAGAGGCACTGGCGAGCCCGACGGTCGAGGACCTTCTGCCACCAGCGCCGCAGGAGGACCTGGACGGGATGATCGCACAGCTCGAGGCGATGCTGGAGCCTAAGGGCTTCTTCCGGCCGGCCAGCAGGGCCGCCTCGACCCGGCGCACGCTGCGCGGCATGCTGACCAAGCCGGGCTGGAACCACCTGGAAGTGCGGACGCTGCGGGGGGTGTTGAGCGCTCTCGCGAAGCCGGATCGCGGCTAGCTGCGAAGCCGGTCCCACTCGTCGAATTCGTAGGCGATCGATGCCTCCACCAGGCGATCCCAGATGTCCGCAATGGCATCGGAGGGAAGGCCCCGCGCCTCGGCATCGGAACGCGCCGCGGCGATGACCGCGGACTTGCGCGCTTCGTCGCGGACCGCGGCCCGTTCCTGCTTGATTCGGGCCGCTGCGCGCATGTAGCCGAAGCGCCGCTCGAGCAGCGCAACCAGCTCGCGGTCGGTGCGGTCAACTCCAGCGCGGACCTCGTCCATCGTCGCGCAGTCGTCGGGTACTTTCAGCGTTTCGATCATGCGGGGCGCGTTGGCCGCTCGGAACGGGTTTGTCGAGAGGGTGCGACTGGCGACCGAGCCGGGTTGACCCGCGCGGCGTTCCTGCTATGCGCGCGCCTCGCATTTGATCCCGCACCCCGGTGAAGCGGCGATCGCGTCTGGCACTTCGGCCAGTCGGGCGAAACCGGGTTCAAGGGCCACCACTGGGGTGGCCGAGCAAATCGAAGGAACGACATCATGTCGAAGCGCAAGAGCGCCAAGCACAAACTCGACCGCCGGATGGGCGAGAACATCTGGGGTCGCCCAAGCAGCCCCGTCAACCGCCGCTCCTACGGCCCCGGCCAGCACGGCCAGCGCCGCAAGGGCAAGATGAGCGACTTCGGCCTGCAGCTGCGCGCCAAGCAAAAGCTCAAGGGCTACTACGGCGACGTCACCGAGAAGCAGTTCAAGGCGACCTACGCCGAAGCCGCGCGGATGAAGGGCGACACCGGCCAGAACCTGATCGGCCTGCTCGAGCGCCGCCTCGACATGATCGTCTACCGCGCCAAGTTCGCGCCGACGATCTTCGCCGCGCGCCAGATCGTTTCGCACGGCCACATCCGCGTGAACGGTGTGAAGTGTAACATCGCCAGCCGCCGCGTTGCCGCGGGCGACGTGATCAGTCTGGGCGACAAGGCCAAGGAAATGGCCCTCATCATCGAGGCGCAGAGCTTGCCCGAGCGCGACATTCCGGACTATGTCTCACCCGACGGCACCGACAAGGTGACCTTCACCCGCGTGCCGACGCTCGACGAGGTACCTTACCCCGTCACGATGGAACCGAACCTGGTCGTCGAATTCTACTCGCGCTGACGTCGTCCCGGACTTGATCCGGGATCGGCCCGGATACGAAATACGGAAAGGGCGGTCCTGCGGGGCCGCCCTTTTCTTTTTCGCCGGCAGTTCGTCGCAAACATTCAGCAAGTTAGGAACCGCAAATCACACGCCGCATTTCTGCGTAGCGATGACCAAGTACCGTTTTGTCACTCCCAAGCGCGTCGGAAAATGGTATGTCGACGTGCGTCAGGCCCAGGCACACGCATGCCGCATTGGCGCGGGTTTCCTTGACCGTCTTACGGGCCGTTTCGTGGCGTATCCTGAAACCCGACTCGAAGAACTCGACTTCAGCTGATCGTCAGGAACTGATCGTCAGGGGAGGATCGCCTTGCCGTCCCAGGCGATGTGCGATCCGCTGTCGTCCGGACCCAATCGCTCAAGAGTGTCGAGCAGTCGGACAGCGCTCTGTTCGGGAGCAAGCAAGGTGCCCTCGGGCACACCGGAGTGGAAATCGGCGCTGAGCCTCGTGACCACGGTGCCGGGATGTAGTGCTACGCAGATCGCTTCCGGACGCGAGCGTGCAACCTCGATCGCGAGCGTGCGGATGCCCATGACCAGCGCGGCCTTCGAAGCGCGATACGAATACCAGCCGCCAAGCCGATTGTCCCCGATACTTCCGACCCGCGCGCCCAGCGCCACGAAGGCCGAGCGGCCCTTGCGGGGCAGCAGGGGGACGAAGTGCTTGGCCACGATCAGCGGCCCGGTCGCGTTCGTCGCCAATACCTCTGCCATTGCAGCCGGATCGAGATCGCGCAGGGCCTTTTCCGGCCCTCGTCCGACAGGGGCGAGAATGCCGCTTGCGACGATGACCAGGTCAACCGGGCCGCCCTTGACCGCCTCGGCGGCGGCACGGGCGATGGACGCTTCGTCCGTGAGGTCGACCTGCGGACGCGAAAGCGGGACGTTGGCAGTCCCACGAGCGGAAAGCTCTGCGCAAAGGGCGCCGCCGATCCCGCCCGAAGCGCCGATGACGACCGCGCGCTGCCAGGTCATCCCGGCGGTCTTCGATACCGATCGATGAACGCGGCGGCGAAGCGATCCATCGTGCCCGATGCAATGGACGATCTCATGCCGGCCATCAGGGCCTGGTAGAACGAGAGATTGTGCTCGGTCAGCAGCATGGCGCCCAGCATCTCACCAGCCTTGTGGAGGTGGTGGAGGTAGGCGCGGCTATACGCCTTGCACACCTGGCAGAAGCAATCATGGTCGATCGGCCCGGTGTCTTCGGCATGGCGGGCGTTGCGCATGTTGAGCGGCCCATTCCAGGTAAACGCCTGACCGTTGCGGCCCGATCGTGTCGGCAGAACACAGTCGAACATGTCCACCCCGCGCAGAACCGCGCCCACGAGATCGTCAGGCTTGCCGACACCCATCAGGTAACGCGGGCGATCTTCGGGCAGTTGTCCGGGCGCGAAATCGAGCGTGGCGAACATAGCCTCCTGCCCTTCCCCCACCGCGAGGCCGCCGATGGCATAACCGTCGAAGCCGATTTGCTGCAGCGCTTCGGCCGAGCGGGCGCGCAGGCGTTCGTCCAGCGCGCCCTGCTGGATGCCTAAGAGCGCGCTCCGCTCGGCGTGCTCGCCCCCGGCGTCGAAAGCATCGCGGCTTCGCCGGGCCCAGCGCATCGACAGCTCCATGCTCGCTTCGATTTCGGCGAGCGGTCGATCCGCGCGCGGGCATTCGTCGAACGCCATGACGATGTCGCTGCCGAGCAGGCGCTGGATCTCCATCGACCGTTCCGGCGTCAGCATGTGCCGCGACCCGTCGATATGGCTCTGGAAGGACACGCCTTCCTCGGTCAGCTTGCGCAGGGCCGCCAGACTCATCACCTGGTATCCGCCGCTATCGGTCAGGATGGGTCGGTCCCAGTTCATGAACCGGTGAAGCCCGCCAAGCCGCGCGACGCGCTCGGCACCCGGGCGCAGCATCAGGTGATAGGTATTCCCGAGCAGGATATCGGCCCCGGTCGCGCGGACGCTCTCGGGCTTCATCGCCTTTACCGTCGCCGCCGTGCCGACGGGCATGAACGCCGGCGTGCGGATCTCGCCGCGCCGCATCCGGATCGTCCCGGTGCGGGCCTTGCCGTCGGTGGCATGAATCTCGAATTCGAAGCGCGTCACGTGTCCGAGGCCTAGAATCCGTAGACGAACGAGAAGCGCGTAACGGTGTCGGTCGTGGTCTTCCCGGGCAGCGGATTGCTGTCGTAGTCGAGCGCGTAGGACAGGCGCGTGCTCAGCCGCTCAGTGACCTTGGCCTCGATCCCGGAAACAAGGCGCAGCGTTGTCGATTGCGAGTCGATCACGAGCAGCGCGGCCCCTCCGGTCTCGGCGACGGCGTTGAGGTCCTGGGTGAACTTGAGCCGTTCTAGCACCTGCCAGTCGAAGTCGAGACCGAACAGTCCGGCTATGCGCGTGTCCGATACACCGTCGGTCGTCCGCGTCAGCCGGAGCGCGGGCCCCGCCTTGATCGAGAGGTCCATCGTGTCGGTATCGACGACCTTGTAACCAATCCCGCCGGAGAGCGCATAGCGCGCCGCGGTGCCCTGCAGCCGGTCGCGCTCGTATTGTGCGAGCCCGAAGGCGAACAGATCCTCGCGCAAATCGTACCGCGGTTCATAGTCGGCGAAGAACTTCTCCCGCCGGGTCCGCCCGGCGACGCGCTGGAAGTCGGCGCGCGCCGAGAGCCGGTGCGACCAGTCGATGCCCTTGCGATTGAGCGAGATGGCGCCGGTCAGGCCCAGCGTGTCCGAATTGCCGGTCGCACGCGAACCGCCGATTTCCCCTTTCCCCTTCCAGCGCTCGAAAAGACCGGCGCTGCGGATCGCTGCAAGCTCGTCGGCCTTCTTGGCCTTGGCCATTTCGGCGCGCTGTCGACGGAATCCGGCGTGGATCTCCTCGATCGCGTCGACTTCGTTCGGATTTGTCTTCTTTGCCAGGTCGATCACGGTCGCGACGGCTTTAGGATCGCCAGTCTCGATGGCGGCGTCGATCATGGCTCGGACCGGATCCGGGATTGCGGCGGTGGCCGGCACGGACATGCCCGCCAGCGGTGCAGCAGCGACAAGGGGGAGGAGCAGGCGCATCGCGCCAGCCCGATAGCGGTTCAACTGCGAAGCCGCCACCCGCTCCGGAAAATCCAGGCAATAACGCCGATGCATACGCCAAGGAATGCGAGCGTCAGCCCAAGCGAAATCCCGATGCTCACGTCCGCTTGACCATAAAACGTCCAGCGCAGGCCGTTCACGAGATAGACGATCGGGTTGAACAGGGCGACGGTTCGCCACGGTTCGGCCAGCATGTCGATCGAGTAGAACGTGCCGCCCAAGAACGTCAGCGGGGTCAAAATCAGCAGCGGCACCATCTGCAGCTTCTCGAACCCCTCGGCCCAGATGCCGAGGATGAAGCCGAGCAGGGAGAAACTTGCCGAGACGAGGATGATGAAAAGAAAGGCCCAGACCGGGTGCGCGATCGAGTAGTCGACGAACAGCGTCGCGGTCAGCAGGATCACGCTGGCGAGTATCAGGCTTTTGGTCGCTGCCGCACCCACGAAGCCCAGCAGCGTCTCGGCCACGCCAACAGGTGCGGACAGCAGCTCGTAGATCGCGCCCGTGAAGCGCGGCATGTAGATGCCGAAGCTGGCGTTGCTCGTGCTTTCGCTGAGCAGCGTGAGCATCAGCAGGCCCGGCACGATGAATGCGCCGTAGTCGACCCCGCCGACATCGCTCATCCGGCCGCCGATCGCCGCGCCGAAGACGATGAAATAGAGGCTCGTCGTCAGGACCGGAGAAACGAGCGAGCCGAAGACGGTGCGCATGAACCGCGCCAGCTCGTTGCGGTAGATCGCATAGGTCGAGCGCCACCCGATCATGCGCCCGCTCCATCTTCGACCAGACCGACGAAAATGTCCTCGAGCGAGCTCTCCTTCTGGTCGAGCGCGGTGAAGACCACGTCCGATTTGGCCAGTGCCTGCGCGATCGCGGCGATCTCCGCCTTGCCCTTCCCCGACCCGTCGCCGCCGCGATAGGCGAGCGTCCGTCCGTCGTCTTCGAGGTGCAGCGGGTAGGCGCACAGCGAATCGGGTACTTCAGCAAGCGGTTCCGCCAGCCGGAAGCGCGCTTCGGTTCGCCCCATCCGCGCCATGATCGCGTCCTTGTCGTCGACCAGGAGGAGGCGTCCCTTGTCGATCACGCCGACGCGGTCGGCCATTTCCTCGGCCTCCTCGATGTAATGCGTGGTGAGGATCACGGTGACACCCGCCTCGCGCAGCCGGTCGATCTGGCGCCACATATCGCGGCGCAGTTCGACGTCGACGCCCGCGGTGGGCTCATCGAGAAACAGGAGTTCGGGATCGTGGCTGAGCGCCTTGGCGATCAGCACGCGGCGCTTCATCCCGCCGGACAGCGCGCGGATCTGCTCCTTGCGCTTGTCCCACAGGCTCAGCGAGCGGAGGACTTCCTCGATCCGGCCCTCATCGGGCGGCAATCCAAAGAGGCCGCGCGAGTACCGTACGCCGCGCTCGACCGTCTCGAACATGTCGAAGCCGAGTTCTTGCGGCACGAGGCCGATGCGCCGCCGGGCCGCGCGCCAATCGTGCGCCATGTCGAGCCCGAAGGCGTGGATCGAACCGCTGGTCACCCGCACGATGCCGCAGACCGCACCGATAAGGGTGGTCTTACCGGCGCCGTTAGGACCGAGCAGCGCGAAAATCTCGCCCTTGCGGATTTCGAGGTCGACCCCGTCGAGAGCCTTGAGCCCGCCGGGGTAGACCTTGGTCAGTCCTTCGATGCGGAGAATCGGTTCGGCTTCGCTCACCCGTGTCAGCTAGCGGCGATCCAGTTGCCGTGGAAGCCCGGAGGTACGACGTGGGGAATGTGCACTCGGGCGACATCCTCCATCGTTTCCGCGTCGAGGATCGCGAGGTCCGTCGTCTGGCTCGCGCGATCGATCACGTAGCCGATCAGCCAGCCATCCCCTTCGGGCGCATCGGCATTGCGCGGCACGAACACGAACTCGCCCGGCACGGCGTTCTCGCCGAAACTGCGGGTCGTCCGCGCGCCGGTTGAAAGGTCGTGACGGATCAGCGGGGCGGCGGCGAAGAATTCCTCGCTGCCGGCGTCGGGCAAGCCGACGACCCAGGCATAGCGATACGGCTGCGCGAAGAAGCGCTCGTCGGGCCGCGGAAACTCCTGCGGCGTCGGATCGATCGACGTGCGCTCGACCCGGCCACCCGTGGGATCGACCGTCCAGCGCTCCAGCCCGAGCGGCCTGCCGAACGGGCCTTCCATGTCGCCATCGAACATCGTTTCGTAGGCGCAGCAGTCGATCACGACCCGGCCCGCCTCGTCCTCGTAGCTGTTGGCGACGTGGAAGACATAGCACGGGTCGACTTCGTGCCAAGTCACGTCGCTCGCGTCGCCGTCGCGGCGCAGCAGTCCGACGCGCGCGGTGTGGTCGCGGTTCCAGCGGTACGGGAATTTGTGGCCTGCCAGCAGCGCCTTCATCGAGAAGGTCACCGGAAGATCGAAGATCACGACGTAGTTTTGCGTGATCGTGCAGTCGTGGATCGAAGGACCATGTTCGACCGGGATCGGTAGCTCGCGCAAGACCTTGCCGTGCTTGTCGAGCGCCACGTGGGTGATCCGCGACGGGTTTGCCGCGTCGTAGCAGATCGCGTGAAACTCGCCGGTGAGCGGATCCTCGTGCGGGTGCGCGGTGAACGAGCCGGCAAGACCGCCGCCGAAGTCGCTGAATGAGACGGTCTCCAGCTCCTCTGAGAGGATCGCGGGATATGAGCCCGCTTCGACCATTGCCAGGGTCTGGCCGCCAAACCCGATCACGTTGGTGTTGACCGTGTCGCTCATCCCCCGGCGCGGCCCGGGGGCGGCGGCGAGGCCGCTCGTCTGTTCGAGCGCGCGCGACCGGATGTAGCGATTGCGGTACCATTCGGCCTTGCCGCCGCGCAGTTTGACGCCGTGCACCATTCCGTCGCCCACGAACCAGTGGTGCCCCTTCCCCCCGGCAAAATGCGGATTGGGCCCGATGCGGACGTAGCGCCCGTCGAGTTGCGGCGGGATAGCGCCGGTGATCTCGAGGTCCGCGATGGTCAATTCCTCGGCCATCGGCGTGTGGATGCCGCGCATGAAGGCGCTGTCGTCCGAGAGGCGCTTGCGGCTGAGGCCCGCCACCGTGCCGATGCCGGCAGTCACTGCCCCGCGGATGGTCTTCTCGAGTACGCTTGCCATGGCCGAATCCTGTCGCTAGTCCAAAGTGAACAGCGTCAACATAGCGGTCAAGTAAACAGTGTCAACATCGGATTCCACCTATCATCACGGATCGCTTCGTACGGCGCTGATCGAGGCGGGGATGGCTGCGCTCGAAGGAAACGAGGGTGTCGATGTGTCGCTCCGCGAGCTAGCCCGCATCGTCGGCGTCTCGCCTGCGGCCGTCTATCGCCACTTTCCCAACAAGGACGCCCTGCTAGCCGAACTGGGTGGTGAAGGACTGCGGATACTCGGCACCGCGCAGCGCAAGGCCTACGAGGCGGCCGGCGGCGGTGCGGCCGGGTTTGCCGAGACGGGTCGCGCCTATGTCCGCTTCGCCCTGGCCCACCCTGCCCTTTTCCGTCTGATCTTTACACACGGCGAGCCGGGACGCTGGCGGGAGCGTGAAAGCGATCCGGCGCGCGAGATTCTCGAGGAAGCGACCCAGTCGCTTGCAGGAAAAGGTGCGGCCGCCGAGCGCCTTGCGACCCAGGCATGGGCGATCGCCCACGGTATCTCCATGCTGATGCTCGACAACCGCCTTCCCGCCGACGACGCGCTGATCGATCGCCTGCTCGACACGCGCAGCCTGTTCCCCGTTCAGGGCAGCAAGAGCGAAGAATCCCCGTAGCTGTAGAAGCGATACCGCTCGGCGATCGCATGGGCATAGGCTGCCTGCATCCGCTCGCGCCCCATGAGCGCCGAAACGAGCATGAACAGCGTCGATTTCGGAAGGTGGAAGTTGGTCATCAGCCCGTCGATCGCGCGGAACCGATAGCCCGGCGTGATGAAGATCGAGGTATCGCCTTCGAACGGTCGGATAATCCGGTCTTCCTCGGCAGCGCTTTCGAGGAGGCGTAGCGACGTGGTGCCCACCGCGATGACCCTTCCACCATGGGCACGCACCGCGTTGAGCCGATCTGCGGTTTCAGCGTCGATCCGGCCCCATTCGGCATGCATCGCGTGATCTTCGGTGTCCTCGGCCTTGACCGGCAGGAAGGTGCCCGCACCGACGTGGAGTGTCAGGGTTTCGGTGAGGATCCCCCGGGTCGCCAGATCCTCCATAAGCTCCGGTGTGAAATGGAGCGCGGCGGTCGGTGCCGCGACCGCTCCGTCCTTGTCCGCGAACATCGTCTGGTAATCGGCCCTGTCGCGTTCGTCGGTTGGGCGCTTTCCGGCGATGTAGGGCGGAAGCGGCATTCTTCCGGCGTGTTCCAGCAGCACTTCCACGGGCTCGTCGCCCGCAAATGCCAGAACCCACGAACCGTCGGGGAAGCGCTTTTGCGCCGTTGCAGAGACGCTACCCCCAAAGTCGATCGCATCGCCCTCGCGCAGCCGCTTGCCGTTGCGGACGAAGGCCTGCCAGCGCCGCAGGTCGATCCGCTTGTGCAGGGTCGCGCCGATGCGCGCGTCCCCGCGCCTGCCTTCGAGCTGGGCCGGTATGACACGCGTATCGTTGAACACCAGGACGTCGCCCGGCGCGAGCAGGTCCGGCAGATCGCGCACACCGCCGTCGATCGTTTCGTGCGGGCCGCGCAGCACGAGCATCCGCGCCGCATCGCGCGGCACCGCCGGGCGCAGCGCGATCAGCTCGTTCGGCAGTTCGAAATCGAAAAGGTCCACCCGCATCGCGGGCCCGCTAGCAGAGGTTGAGGCCCAGCGGGAGGCTCAGCTGCCGATCGGCGCGCTCAGCATATCCGCGGTGATCTCGGCCTCGGCAGCTGCGGCCGGGGCGAACTTCTGCGGCTTGCCGTCGGCAGCGATCGACGCCTGGACGACGACCGTGGGCTGCGCCGGCGGCTCTCCGCGGTTGATCGCATCGACCGCGTCCATGCCGGAGATAACCCGCCCGAGGTTGGTGTACTTCCGGTCGAGGCTGAAGCGCGGGTAGAACACGATGAAGAACTGGCTGTTCGCCGAATCGTCGCTTTGCGCGCGCGCCATCGAGACCGTGCCGCGCAAATGCGGCATCGGATTGAACTCGGCGGCAACGTCGGGAAGCTCGGATCCGCCGCGGCCCGTGCCGGTCGGATCGCCGGTCTGGGCCATGAAACCCTCGATCACGCGATGGAAGACGACGCCGTCGTAGAATCCCGAGCGCGTCAGGGTCTTGATCCGCTCGACATGGTTGGGCGCCCAGTCCGGCATGAGCCGGATGGCGACCCGCTTGCCGTTCGACAGGTCGAGCAAGAGGATGTTCTCGGGATCGTTGGCGATGTCGTAGTCGATCGGCGCATAGGTGCGCGGCGCCTGGGGCGCAGGGGCATCCTGGGCCAGCGCGGGCGCGTTCGCGAGCGCGAAGGCGGCCAGTGCGCCGGTGGCAATCAGTCGATTGAGCTTGAGCATATGCGTCCCGGATTTCCTGGTCGGTTCGAGCGCGCCTCTAGCGGCCGCGGTCTGTCGATACAATGAATGGTTAGGCGCGGATTGAACGAACCCGACCTTCCACATCGTCGCGGACCGCCGGCGTGACGAACTTGGAGATGTCGCCGCCATACATCGCGATTTCCTTCACGAGCCGGCTCGCGATGGGTTGCAAGGCAACGTCGGCCATCAGGAAGATCGTCTCTATCCGGTCGTTGAGCTGCCGGTTCATGCCGGTGAGCTGGTACTCGTATTCGAAGTCGGTCACCCCGCGGATACCGCGGATGATGACCGCGGCCCCTTGCGCCGAGGCGAAGTCCATCAGCAGCGAATTGAAGCCGATGACCTCGATATCCCCGCCGAGCGGGGCGACTTCGCGCCTCACGATCTCGATACGCTCGTCGTCGGAGAACATGGGAGACTTCGCCATGTTGGTGGTGACGCCGATGATCAGCTTGTCGACCAGCTTCGCTCCGCGCTCGATGATGTCCATGTGGCCGAGCGTGATCGGGTCGAACGTGCCGGGGTAGATACCGATGCGCCGCGCCATCAGCGGTCCCTTTCGACTATGAAGCGAGCGAGGGCACGCAGCAGTTCCGCCTCGCTGCCATGCGAGGCGAGATGGCCGATCGCCTGGTCGACGAGCGCGCGGGCCTGCGTGCGCGCAGCCTCGGCACCCATGAGGCTGACGAAGGTCGCCTTGCCGGCCACCTCGTCCTTGCGCAGCGCCTTGCCGGCGAGCTCCTCGTCGCCTTCCGCATCGAGGAGGTCGTCGGCGATCTGGAACGCAAGTCCGATGTCGCGGGCATAGGCCCGCAGGTGGCCGCGCCCTTCATCGGGGACGCGCCCCAGGATCGCGCCCATTTCCACCGACGCCGCGAGAAGCGCACCGGTCTTAAGCTGCTGGAGACGCGTGATCGTGTGCAGGTCGTGGACCGCGCCGCCTTCGGCCGCGATGTCCATCATCTGGCCGCCCGCCATCCCACCCCACCCGCTCGCCCCGGCCAGCGCGGCGACAAGCTCGGCGCGCACGAACGGATCGCCGCTGGTTTCGGGCATGGAGAGAATTTCGAATGCCAGTGCATGCAGCGAATCGCCGGCGAGGACCGCGGTCGCCTCGTCGAAGGCCTTGTGCAGCGTCGGCTTGCCATGCCGAAGGTCGTCGTCGTCCATGCACGGCAGGTCGTCATGGACCAGCGAATAGACGTGGATGGCCTCGACCGCGCATCCAGTGCGCACCGCGGCATCGCGATTGACGCCGTACATTTCCGCCGTGGCTACGGTCAGGAGCGGGCGGACGCGCTTGCCGCCGCCGATCGCGGCATAGCGCATCGCCTCGAGCAGCGGCGCACGGGTATCGTCGGGCACTGGCAGAAACTGGTCGAATGCGGCATCGACCTCGCGCTGGATGCGCGCAAGGGCATCCCCCAGGATGTCGCCCGCGACGATGCCCACGTCAGCCATCGGCATCGAATGGCACCGCATGGCTCGGGCTCCCATCGGGACCGGCGACGATCTTCTCGATCCGCGCCTGCGCCGCGTCGAGTCGGGCCTGGCAATGCCGCCGCAGCGCCTCTCCGCGTTCGTAAAGGGTTATAGACTGGTCGAGCGGCACTTCACCGCTCTCGAGCCGGCGGACTACGTCTTCGAGGGCGCGCAGGGCGTCCTCGAAAGTCATCGATGCGATCTGTTCGGCGCCCTCTTCCATCATTCGCTGCATTGACCGCGACGCAGGCCACGGTCAAGCTGCAGCGCAAACGGGAGGAAGCGGACGATGCAGTGGGTTATCGCCTATATTGCCACGGGAGTGAGCTTCGGCGTGCTCGACGCGCTCTGGCTGCGCTGGGCCGGGCCGAACCTGTACAGACCGGCACTGGGAGACCTGCTGGCGGAAAGCTTCCGCCCCGCCCCGGCAATCGCGTTCTATCTCCTCTACATCGGGGCGGTGGTCTGGTTCGCGGTCCGCACCGGACACGCGCATGGCGGAGTTGCGGTCGCGGCGCTCAACGGCGCGCTCTTGGGGGCGATCTGCTACGCGACCTACGATCTCACCAACCAGGCGACGATGAAAGTCTGGCCGGCCCATATCACGCTGATCGATATCGCATGGGGTGCTTTCGCCACCGCCGTGGCCGCATCGGTGGGATGCTGGGCGGCGGTGAAGTTCGGTTGACGATGCCGTTTGTCGGACGGATCGCTGTCACGGTGGGCGTGATGATCGCGGTGGCGAGTGCGACGGCAATCGCTCTCGCTCTCTACGACATGGACCGGGTCGGGCACGGCCAGCCATCCTTCGTATACGAACGGCTCACGCCCGGCATGGGATTCGGGGACGCGGTATTGATCGTGGCGGTCGCGCTGGCGGGCATCGCCGCGTGGGTCGTCAGCGGACGCGGGTGAGGTAGCGCGCATGTTCATCGGTCACTGGGCACCGGCTTTCGCGGCCGGCGCCGTCTCATCCGAAAGCCCGCGTCTCGGCACGCTGTTCGTCGCCGCGCAGCTCGTGGACTGGGCGTTCATGGTGTTCTTCATGGTGGGGTTGGAGGACGCGCGAATCGTTCCCGGGATCACGGTGATGAACCCGATGGACCTCCATCACATGCCCTATACCCACAGCCTGCTCGGCACGGCGGTATTCGCTGCGCTGTTCGCACTCGTCGTCGGGTGGAGCCTGCGGAGCGCGGTGGCCGCGGCCGTCGCGGGGCTGGTCGTCGCCAGCCACTGGTTCCTCGACCTGCTGGTGCACCGGCCCGACCTCACGCTGGCCGGTGGGAGCGAGAAGCTCGGCCTGGGCCTCTGGAACCAGCCCCTGATCGAGATTCCGCTCGAACTGGGAATCACCATCGGGGCATTCGCCTGGTACATGCGCGCCACGAAAGGCCCGGTCGGTCCGCCGTTGATCCTGCTTGCAGTGATGCTCGTGTTCCAGGCGATCAGCTGGTTCGCGCCGCAGCCGACGGAGTACTCGATCGCGCTTCCCCTGACCGCGCTGTTCGCGTTTTCGGTCGTGACCGCGCTCGCCTTCTGGGTGGGCAGGACGCGGTGGCATAAGCGGCAGGTGGGACTGGCGGTGGCCAGCTTCGCCCGCTAAGCGCGCGCGCATGGCCACCATCCAGTCCGAAATCACCCCCGAGGTCGTTGAACAGCACGGCCTCAGCCCCGAGGAATACGGCACGATCGTCAGGCGGCTCAACCGCGAGCCCAACCTCGTCGAACTCGGCATCTTCTCGGTCATGTGGTCGGAGCACTGCTCCTACAAGTCGAGCCGCCTGCACCTCAAGAAGCTGCCGACCGAGGCCCCTTGGGTGATCTGCGGGCCGGGCGAGAACGCGGGCGTGATCGATATCGGCGACGGGCAGGCCGCGATCTTCAAGATGGAGAGCCACAACCACCCGAGCTACATCGAGCCCTACCAGGGGGCCGCCACGGGCGTGGGCGGTATCCTCCGCGACGTGTTCACGATGGGCGCGCGGCCGGTCGCCAACATGAACGCGCTGCGCTTCGGGCGGCCCGACCACCCGAAGATGAAGCACCTGGTCAAGGGCGTGGTCGCCGGCATCGGCGGCTACGCCAACTGCGTCGGCGTACCGACGGTGGGCGGCGAGACCAATTTCCACCCGGCCTACGATGGCAACATCCTCGTCAACGCGATGACGGTAGGTGTCGCCGATGCGGACAAGATCTTCTATTCGGCGGCGACCGGTGTGGGCAATCCGATCGTCTATGTGGGAAGCAAGACCGGGCGCGACGGCATCCACGGCGCCACGATGGCGAGTGCGGACTTCGCCGAGGATGCGGAGGCCAAGCGCCCAACGGTGCAGGTCGGCGACCCTTTCACCGAAAAGCTGCTCATCGAGGCGTGCCTCGAACTGATGGCCACCGACGCCATCGTCGCGATCCAGGACATGGGCGCCGCGGGCCTCACCTCCTCGTCGGTGGAGATGGCCACCAACGGCAAGGCGGGCATTCGCCTTGTGATGGACAACGTCCCCTGCCGCGAAGAGGGGATGACGCCTTACGAGATGATGCTGAGCGAGAGCCAGGAGCGGATGCTCATGGTGCTGAAGCCCGGCAAGGAAGCCATGGCCGAGGCGATCTTCAAGAAATGGGAACTCGACTTCGCGGTGATCGGCGAAGTCACCGATACCGGCCACATGGTGCTCGAATGGCAGGGTGAGGTCGTCGCCGACATCCCGCTCGGCCCCCTCGCCGCCGACGCGCCGCTCTACGACCGGCCCGCGATGAGCCGCGAGGATTACAAGGCCTGGGCGCAGGTCAAGCCGCTGGGTGAAGTGCCCGAGAGCACCGATATCGGCGCGGACCTCTTGAAGCTGATGGCCAGCCCCGACCTCGCCAGCCGTCGGTGGATCTGGGAGCAGTACGACAGCCAGGTCGGCGCCGACACGCTCCAGTTGTCGGGTGGCGACGCGGCGGTGGTGCGCGTTCACGGCACTCGCAAGGCGCTGGCGATGACCACCGATTGTACTCCGCGCTATTGCTACGCCGACCCCTATGAAGGCGGCAAGCAGGCGATCGCCGAAGCCTACCGCAACCTCTGCGCGGTCGGCGCGAAGCCGCTGGCGGTGACCAACTGCCTCAACTTCGCCAACCCCCAGCGGCCCGAGATCATGGCGCAGCTCACCGGCTGCCTCGAAGGCATGGGCGATGCCTGCCGCGCATTGGACTTCCCGATCGTGAGCGGCAACGTGAGCCTCTATAACGAGAGCAAGGCCACCGGCGGCGGCAGCGCGATCCTTCCCACCCCCGCGATCGGCGGTGTGGGGCTGATCGACGATTATGCCAAGATGGCGACGATCGGGTTCAAGGGCGAAGGCCACGACATCTGGCTCATCGGCCCGCGGTGCGGACACCTCGGCCAGTCGCTCTACGTGCGCAACATCCGCGGTCACGAGAGCGGCGACGCTCCCGAGGTCGAGCTCAAGCTCGAGCGCGCCACGGGACGACTGATCCGCAGCGCGATCAAGAATGGCTGGGTGAGTTCGGTCCACGACGTATCCGACGGCGGACCGCTCGTCGCGCTCGCCGAAATGGCGCTTGCCGGAGGTGTCGGAGCCGAGATCCTTGGCGCATCGTTCATCCAGAAGCCTGCCGAGCACGACTGGCTCGACAAGGATGTCGCCAGCGCCACGGCGCAACTGTTCGGCGAAGACCAGGGCCGGTATCTCGTCGCGCTGGCCGGGGCGGATGGCGATGCCCTTCTGGAAGAGGCGGAAGCGCAGGGCATTCCGTTTGTCATGGTCGGTCGCACCGGAGGCACCGCCCTCCGCCTGACCGACGACGACGCGCCGCAGTTCGCGTTCTCGGTGGAATTGACCGCCTTGCGCGAAGCGAGCGACAGCTTCTTCCGCGACTGGATGGAAGGCTGACGTCATGGCGAGCGGCTATTCCGGCACCCCGCTCGCCAAGAAGCTGAGCCTGCGCGACGGGCAGAGGGTGTGGTTCAGCGCGATGCCCGAGAGCGTGGCCGACGAGATCGGCGAATACGCACTCGAGCTGACCTTCGTTGCCGACCCCGCCGAGGGCATCGACGCAGGCCACCTGTTCGTCACCGATCGTGCGGACTTGGAAGCGCAGCTCACCGCGCTGCGCAATCAGGTCGCACCCGACGGGCAGGTCTGGGTCAGCTGGCCAAAGAAGGCATCGAACGTCGCGACCGACATCACTGAGGATACAATCCGCGAGGTCGCGCTGCCGCTGGGCTTCGTCGACACGAAGGTCTGCGCCGTCGACGAGGTCTGGTCCGGCCTCAAGCTCGTGATCCGCAAGGAGCTGCGGTGAGCGAAGTACCCTTCCCGCGGCTCCCCGACGTCTCCGACGAAGAACGCACCGCCCGCGCAAAGGCCGCCTTCGAACGCCTCGCCACCCGCCGCACCTGCCGCGCCTTCGCCGACACGCCTGTCCCGCGCGAAGTGATCGAATACGCAATCCGCGCCGCCGGAACCGCGCCGTCGGGAGCGAACCACCAGCCCTGGCATTTCACGGCGATTTCGTCGCTCGAGGCCAAGCGCGCGATCCGCGAGGCGGCCGAGGCGGAAGAGCGCGAGTTCTATGCCGGACGTGCGAGCGACGAATGGCTTGACGCCCTCGCCCCGCTGGGCACCGATGCCGACAAGCCGTTCCTCGAGACCGCGCCGTGGCTGATCGTCTGCTTCGCCCAGCGGAAGGGCGGAATCGAGGAAGACGGCAAGACCAACAACTACTACGTCACCGAGAGCGTCGGCATCGCTTGCGGGATGCTTCTTGCGACGCTCCACGAGGCGGGGCTGGCCACCCTCACCCACACGCCGAGCCCGATGGGATTCCTGCGCGAAATCTGCGGCCGGCCGCCGCACGAAAAGCCGCTGATGATCGTCGTCGTCGGCCACCCCGCCCCCGACGCGACCGTCACCGAACACGCCCTCATCAAGAAGCCGCTGGAGCAGATCGCGAGCTGGCTCTAGGCCGCCAGCTTCTTCTCCGGCATCGCCTTGCCGAGCAGGTCGTAGGGGTCGATCCCCTCGCTCCGCCAGATCTCGTGGCACTGCTTGTACCAGTAAGCCGGGGTGATCCGCAGCTTCTGACGCGCATCGGCGAGGTCCATCGCGAGCAGTTCGCGGATCGACATCGCGACGAGCGGAGGACACGCCTTGCCGAGTCGATGTGCCTCGCGCACCGCCTTGAACACCGGGGCGTTCGACTTGACCTGCTTGGTGATGTTGAACGCGCCGGCATAGCCGAGCAGCAGGTGACCCGGCGCCGGACTCTGGCCGTGCGTAAACAACAGCACGCACTGTTCGCCCAGCGCATCGCGGCCATAGCCGGTGAGGACATGCATCAGGTCGTGCGTGTCGCGCTGGCGGAAGCCGTACCACTGGACGAGGTCGTCGTACTTCGGCCGACCCGTCTTTTCCGATTCCGCGACCAGGCCGGCAGCCGACAGGCCCTCGCGCTCCATGAAGTCGCAATAGGCGTGCGCGACCGATCCGGCGGGCAGCTTTCGGAGCGCGTCGTGGTCGTCGAGAATTGGTGCCAGCGCCGGCTCTTCGGTCCGCAAGCGCGCGCCGTTCTCGCTGAGGGTCAGCGCCCGCGCACGCGGCAGGAAGTGCTTCGAAGGCAGCGCCTCGTAGATCTCGAACACCAGCGCGGTGTTTTCCTTGTCCTTGATCAGCTCGCCGAACTTGCGCAGCGCCTTGCGAACGTTGCGGCGCGGTTGCGGGCGCGAGGGGTCGCGAAACACCGTGCCGTCTGCGGCACAGGCAAGGTTCGGATCGGCGTGCGGAAAGGTCTGGGGAGCGGTCATGGTGCGGCGAACTCTACTGACAGAAGTGTCAACATAGCGTTGCGTTTCGCAACTGGAAAGACCTCTCAGGCCGCCACCCATTCGTCGCGCGGAATGCCGAACAGCGACAGGATCGAAGTCAGGTCGCCGCGGTCGATCCATCCGTCTGCCGCGGATCGCGCCTTCGGCTTGGCACGATAAGCCAAGCCCCAGGTGGCAGCCTCGATCATGGGAATGTCGTTCGCCCCGTCGCCGGTCGCGAGACTCGTCGCGCTTTCGCCCAGCCGGGCGGCCTCGTCGAGGAGGACTTGCCGCTTCACCGAGCTGTCGGTTATCGCGCCGACGAGGCCACCGGTGAGCGCCCCGTCCGATACAGCCAGCCGGTTCCCCACGACCTGGTCGAAGCCAAGCTGCTCCGCGACGGGATCGGCGAAATGGTGGAAGCCGCCGGTCACCAGCACCGTGTGGCACCCCTTGGCCTTGAGGGTCGCCACGAGTGTGCGGGCGCCTTCCATCGGCCGGATCCGTTCGGAAAGGCAGGTGGCGATCGTCTCCTCGGGCAGCCCGGCGAGCAGCCCGACGCGCTCAACCAGCGCGCTAGCGAAGTCGAGCTCGCCCTGCATCGCGCGCTCGGTGATCGCCGCCACGTGCTCCTTGAGGCCGGCGAAATCGGCCAGCTCGTCGATGCATTCCTGCCCGATCATGGTCGAATCCATGTCGGAGACGAACAACTTCGGGACCTCGATCTCCTGCGCGGACACCAGAAGGTCGGAAGGCGCGAAATGCGCGTCGAGGACGCGGCGCAGCGTTGCCGGGTCGCCTTCGGGGAGCATGATCTGCAGCACGTCGCCGCAGAAATCGAGCATCACCGCCGCGGCGACGGGCATGCCTTCGGCCTCGAGCGCCGCGCTCGCGGCGTCGAGCCGTGTTTCCAGGTTCTGCGGGTCTGCTATCAGCCGCGCGATGAGCACTGCGTATTCTCCGAAGAATGGTGGCGATCGGCCTCCGGTCGCGCTCATCGCAGGGCCGACCGCGAGCGGCAAGAGCGATCTCGCCGTTCGGCTCGCACTGGCGCACGGAAACGCAGTCGTCATCAATGCCGACAGCGCGCAGGTCTATGCGGACCTGCGGGTGCTGAGCGCGCGCCCGAGCGAAGGGGAGATGCGCGGCGTGCCGCACCGACTCTTCGGGACATGGGACGGAGCGGTCGCCTGCTCGGCGGCGGACTGGGCAGCGGCCGCGCGGGCCGAGGTAGAGGCGGCACATGCGGCCGGAGCCCTGCCGATCCTCGTCGGCGGGACCGGGCTCTACATTCGCACGCTCCTTGAAGGAATCGCTCCGGTTCCCCCGATCGATCCTGAAGTGCGCGAGGCTGTCCGCGCCATGCCTGTCGCCGAGGCCTATGCCGCGCTGCGCAGCGAAGACCCCGAGCGGGCCGCGGCCCTCAATCCCGGGGACACCACGCGCGTGGCGCGCGCCCTCGAGGTCGTGCGATCGTCGGGACAGTCGCTCGCTTACTGGCAGGCCCGCAAGGAAGGCGGAATCGGGGATGCGGTCGACCTGATGCCGCTCGTGCTCGAGGCCGACCGCACGTGGCTGGGCGAGCGCTGCGACCGGCGTTTCGCGGCCATGGCCGACGGCGGCGCTTGCGAAGAGGTCGCCGCGCTGCTGACTCGCGGGCTCGACCCGTCGCTCCCCGTCATGCGCGCCATCGGCGTGCGCGAGATCGGTGCGTGGCTACGCCAAGAGATCGACAAGGCAACGGCGATCGCGGCGGGCCAGCTGTCCACGCGGCAGTATGCGAAGCGCCAGGCCACATGGTTCCGACACCAGCTGTCCGGCGACTGGCGCCGCTTCGATGCAGAAAATATCGCCCAGACCGAAGATGTTGAAACTTTATTCTTCGCTTGAGGGTTGACACGACATTTCGTGTCGCATAGTTGGGCTTTCTCGCGAGAGAGAAACGACCCGGCGCGCAGTCCCCGCGCCGGGTCGCTTTTATCTGGGGCCGGGGCTATCCGGCGGCGATGGAAGGAATGAAGCCAGTGGCCGAGCTCAGCGGCGCAAAGATCCTGATCGAATGCCTGGTGCGGCAAGGTGTCGAATTCGTGTTCGGCTACCCCGGCGGCGCCGTCCTGCCGATCTACGACGAAATGTTCAGCGACCAGCGCATCCGTCACATTCTCGTGCGCCACGAAGCGGGCGCGGCCCATGCAGCGGAGGGCTATGCCCGATCGACCGGCAAGCCCGGCGTGGTCCTTGTCACCAGTGGGCCCGGGGCGACGAACGCTGTCACCGGCATCGCCGACGCCTTCATGGATTCGATCCCGATGGTCATCCTGACCGGTCAGGTCGCGACGCCGCTGATCGGCACCGACGCATTCCAGGAAGCCGACACGATCGGCATCACGCGCCATTGCACCAAGCACAATTACCTCGTGAAGGACCCAGCCAAGCTGCAGGCGACGATCGACGAGGCGTTCTGCATCGCCACTTCGGGTCGGCCGGGCCCGGTGCTGATCGACATTCCCAAGGACGTCCAGGTCGCGCTGGCCACGATGGACGCGCAGGATACTGCGCCCCTGCCCTCGTCGCGCTACGTGCCGCCCTCGACCGGCCCGCTCGACGACATCCTGGATGCGGTCGAAATGATCGCCGCGGCAGAGCGCCCCGTCTTCTACACCGGCGGCGGGATCATCAATTCGGGTCCGCGCGCGACCGATTTGCTGCGCAAGCTGCAGGACCTGACCGGCGCCCCGGTCACCAGCACGCTCATGGGCCTCGGCACGTTTCCGGCGGACCATCCCGACTGGCTCGGCATGCTGGGGATGCACGGCACTTACGAAGCCAACATGGCGATGAACAAGTGCGACCTGATGGTGAACATCGGCGCGCGCTTCGACGATCGCGTGACCGGACGGCTCGACGCCTTCAGCCCGGACTCGAAGAAGATCCACATCGACATCGACCGCGCGAGCATCAACAAGATCGTGCCCGTCGACATCGGCATCGTCGGCGATTGCGCCGCGGTGCTCGAACAGATCGTTGCCGCATGGGGCAATCGCAAGGGTCAGGACCTCGGCGAATGGAAGGCACGGATTGCGGGATGGCGCGCCCGCGAGAGCCTCGCATATCCCGAAAGCCGGACCGAGATCATGCCGCAGCTCGCGGTCGAGCGGCTGTTCGCCCTCACCCGTGATCGCGACCCGATCATCACCACGGAGGTCGGCCAGCACCAGATGTGGGCGGCGCAGTACTTCGGCTTCTTCGGGCCGAACAAGTGGCTGACCAGCGGCGGCCTCGGCACGATGGGCTATGGCCTGCCCGCCGCGATCGGCGCGCAGCTCGGCAATCCGGACAGCCTCGTCATCGACATCGCCGGCGAAGCTTCGATCCAGATGAACATCCAGGAACTCGGCACCGCGAGCCAGTATCGGCTGCCGGTCAAGATCTTCATCCTCAACAACGAATACATGGGCATGGTCCGCCAGTGGCAGGAGCTGACCTATGAAAGCCGCTATTCGAACTCGTACAGCGACAGCCTGCCCGATTTCGTGAAGCTCGCCGAAGCCTATGGCTGGAAGGGCATCCGCATCGAAGACGAAGCGGGGCTCGATGCCGGCATTCAGGCGATGATCGACCACGACGGCCCGGTGATCGTCGACTGCCGCGTGTCGAAGGAGGCGAACTGTTTCCCGATGATCCCGAGCGGCGCGGCGCACACCGACATGCTGCTCTACGGCGACCGGGTCGAGGGCACGCTCGACGACGAAGCCAAGGCTCTGGTTTAGGGGCGCCGGTCTGATGAAAATTACAGCGCAAGCCGCCGAGCGCCACGTGCTCGCGATCACCGTCGACAACGAGGCGGGCATCCTCGCCAAGATCGCCGGGCTCTTCACCGCGCGCGGCTACAATATCGACAGCCTGACGGTGGCGGACATCAGCACCGACCATGCCGTCAGCCGTATCACCATCGTCACCAACGGGCCGCCCGCGGTGATCGACCAGATCCATGCGCAGCTTGAGCGACTGGTCCCGGTCCACAAGGTCGTCGACCTGACCGAAGCGGGCCCGCACGTCGAGCGCGAGCTGGCGCTGGTCAAGGTCGCGGGCACCGGCGAGAAGCGCGTCGAGGCGCTCCGCCTCGCCGATATCTTCCGCGCCAAGCCCGTCGATACCACCACCGAGAGCTTCATCTTCGAGATCACCGGCGCACCGGAAAAGATCGACAGCTTCGTCGGGCTGATGCGCGAGCTCGGCCTCGTCGAGGTCGGGCGAACCGGCATCGTCGGAATGATGCGCGGGGCCGAAGGGGCCTAAGGCCAGCTTCACCCGACCCAAACCAATTGCCCTTTTCCTTCGAGGCAGGGGCGCTAACGACACCCGCAACCGAATGGATGGGGACCTAACGTGAAAGTCTACTACGACGCCGACGCCGACCTGAACCTGCTGACGGGCAAGAAGATCGCCATCGTCGGCTATGGCAGCCAGGGCCATGCCCACGCCCAGAACCTGCGCGACAGCGGCGTGAAGGACGTCGCCATCGCCCTGCGCGAAGGCTCGGCCACCGCGAAGAAGGCGGAAGGCGCCGGATTCAAGGTGCTTTCGAACAGCGAAGCGGCCAAGTGGGCCGACGTTCTCATGATCCTTGCCCCGGACGAACACCAGGCGGCGATCTGGGAGAACGACCTCAAGGGCAACATGAAGCCCGGTGCCGCGCTCGCCTTCGCGCACGGGCTCAACGTGCACTTCGGCCTGATCGAGCCGCCCGCCGACATCGACGTGATCATGATCGCGCCCAAGGGCCCGGGTCACACTGTCCGCAGCGAATACCAGAAGGGCGGCGGCGTTCCGTGCCTGATCGCGGTCCACCAGGACGCGACCGGCAACGCACACGACGTCGCGCTCGCCTATGCCAGCGGCGTCGGCGGGGGGCGCTCGGGAATCATCGAGACCAACTTCAAGGAAGAGTGCGAGACCGACCTCTTCGGCGAGCAGGCCGTGCTGTGCGGCGGGATCACCCACCTGATCCAGGCCGGGTTCGAGACGCTGGTCGAGGCCGGCTACGCGCCGGAAATGGCCTATTTCGAGTGCCTCCACGAAACCAAGCTGATCGTCGACCTGCTCTACGAAGGCGGCATCGCCAACATGCGCTATTCGATCAGCAACACCGCCGAATACGGCGACATCACCACCGGCCCGCGCATCATCACCGACGAGACCAAGGCCGAGATGAAGCGCGTGCTCGCCGACATCCAATCGGGCCGATTCGTTCAGAAGTTCGTGCTCGACAACCGCGCGGGCCAGCCCGAGCTCAAGGCGAGCCGCAAGGCCGCCGCGGCCCACCCGATCGAGCAGGTCGGCAGCAAGCTGCGCGCGATGATGCCGTGGATCGGCAAGAACAAGCTGGTAGACAAGGCGGTCAACTAGGAGGTCCCGATGCGTCCGATTGCCCTCGCCTTGCTTGCCGCGCCCTTCGCTCTCGGCGCCTGTGCCACTGTCCCGGCAGAGGTGCCGGCGGGCGAAGGCTCCTGCTTCGCCGAGCGGGTCAATCCGTGGATCGGGCACGTCGCCACGCCGCAGTATCGGGCCGACATTGCCAAGGCGACCGGGGCCGAGACGATCCGTTGGCTCTATCCCGACAGCGCGATGACGATGGACTACCGCCCCGACCGGCTCAACGTGAAGCTCGACAAGAACACCGACGTCATCCGCTCAGCCAGCTGCGGTTGATTGCATCTGAAACATTTGCGCGCTGCGGCATTTTGCCGCATTGCACCCCGCATGAGCATCAAGGCGCTTACCCTGCTTCGACTTATCCGCCCTTGGGCGTGACCGGCTGCGCTGCCTGACGGGCGCGCGCCGCGCCCAAGGGAACGGACACCCGATCAGCAGCAACCAGCCTCACGAGTTTCTCCGATGACCATGCTCCGCGAACCGTCGCGAAAATACAGCGCCTTTCCGCAAGTCCCCTTGCCCGACCGCCAGTGGCCGAGCCGGACGATAACCACCCCGCCCCGCTGGCTCTCGACCGACCTGCGCGATGGCAATCAGGCGATCGTCGATCCGATGGACGCGGTGAAGAAGAACCGGTTCTTCGACCTCCTGGTCGAGATCGGCGTGAAGGAGATCGAGGTCGGCTTTCCCAGCGCGGGCGCGACCGAGTTCGACTTCATCTCGGGCCTCGTGCAGTCGGGGCGCATTCCCGACGACGTGACGGTCCAGGTGCTGACGCAAAGCCGCGAAGACCTGATCCGCACCAGCTTCGCCAGCCTCGACGGCGCGCGTGCGGCGATCGTCCATCTCTACAACGCAGTCAGCCCGGCGTGGCGCGACATCGTCTTCCGGATGTCCAAGGATGAAGTGCGCGAGATCGCGGTCGCCGGTGCCAAGGTGTTGCGCGACGAGGCCGCGAAGCGTCCGGGCACCGAGTGGCACTTCCAGTACAGTCCCGAGACCTTTTCCACCGCCGAACTCGATTTCAGCATCGAGGTCTGCGAGGCGGTGATGAAAGTGCTGAATCCGACGCCTGAAAGGCCGCTGATTCTCAACCTTCCGGCTACCGTCGAGGCGGCGACGCCCAACGTCTATGCCGACCAGATCGAGTATTTCTGCCGCAACCTGCCGAACCGCGAAAGCGCGGTCATCTCGCTCCACACCCATAACGACCGCGGCACCGGGGTAGCAGCCGCAGAGCTGGGCCTGATGGCGGGCGCAGACCGCGTCGAGGGTTGTCTGTTCGGCAACGGCGAGCGCACCGGCAACTGCTGCCTGGTGACGGTCGCTCTCAATATGTACACGCAAGGCATTGATCCGGGGCTGGATTTCTCGGACATCGACCGGATCATCGAAACCGTCGAGTATTGCAACCAGATCCCCGTCCACCAGCGCCATCCCTATGGCGGCGAACTCGTGTTCACCGCGTTCTCGGGCAGCCACCAGGACGCGATCAAGAAGGGTTTCGAAGCGCACGAGCGCCAGAACGACGAGCGCTGGCGTGTGCCTTACCTGCCGATCGACCCGGCCGATCTCGGCCGCAGTTACGAAGCGGTCATTCGCGTTAATTCCCAGAGCGGTAAAGGCGGCTTTGCATGGGTTCTCGAGCAAGACCAGGGCCTCAAGCTGCCCAAGGCGATGCAGGCGGACTTCTCGAAGGCCGTGCAGCGCATGGCCGACGACCTCGGCCGCGAACTCAACGCCGCCGACATCTGGCGCGCGTTCCGCGAAACCTACCACGTCCAGACGGTGGGCAAGCATCTCCAGCTCGTCGATTACGAGGAAAGCCGCGCCGCCGACGGTACGCGGGTGTTCGCCGGCACGATCGAGGTGGCAGGCAAGGCGCAGTCCGTCAGCGGTCGCGGGAACGGTCTGATCTCCTCGGTCGTCGCGACGCTGAAGGAGGCCTTCGGCATCGAACTCGAGGTGCTCGATTACTCCGAGCACGCCCTCTCCACCGGCTCCGATGCCCGCGCCGCGGCCTACGTTCAGTGCGCGGTTGCCGGGAACGGTACGGTTTGGGGCTGCGGGATCGACGAAGACGTCGCCACCGCAAGCGTTCGGGCGATCCTCAGCGCGGCGAATTCGGCGGTAGCGGAATGACGGGAATTGGGGTGGAGAGCGGACATGTTTCCAATTTAAGAGAGGGCGTTGGCCGAGAGGCCCTAGCTTGATCTGCGCTATCTCTGGTGGGTAGTCTCCTCGCCCCGCAAAAGGCCATAGCTGAACACATCAACATAAGATCCACCGATGAGGAAGTGCTCACGCAGTAGACCTTCGCGGCGAAATCCAACGGCCTCTATCAGTTTGATTGAGGCGATGTTTGGAGCGCTGATAGTTGCAATTAATCGGTGCAGATCTGTCCCGGCGAATATCCGCTCGATGAGCATCGAGACTGCAATTCGTCCAAACCCACGTTGATGAAATCTTTCATCAAGATGGTAACCGATAGCACCATGCTTCTGGCGGTATGATACCTCATTAAGGGAAACGGTGCCAATCGGTTCTCCGCTATAATGCACTATCCAACGGAATTCCTGCTGAGCGCCGGCTGACAGGTCTGGCTGGGAACGTGAGAGGCGTTCGCTCAACTGGTCCGGTGTTTGATCCAGCATCGGATTATAGAGTTTACTCAAGGGCTGATTCCGCCAGACATGCCAATGCTTCGCGTGTTTCGGTTCTGGCGCAATAAGTTCAATGAGGGGATTCATGACGCGTCCGTTCGCAAGTGAATTACCATATACAATCACTGACCATCCGATCGCCCGCAATGGGGTTGTTTGCGGACGTTTCGCTTTCCTACATCGATATGCTCGGCCTAGGCTCGCTCGGTGCCCAAACCTGCGCCTTCCTCTTTTGTCGCAACCTCGCTGACCACCCTTCCCCGCTTCCATCCCCCTGGACACTGTGACAAGTGTGACATGCCCTCGACAAACGGGGCCCAGCGGGAGAGCGTCAGATGACCGAAGCGATCCTCGAACCCGATCTGCCGATCATCGATCCCCACCACCACCTGTGGGACCTGCGGCCCTTGGTGAACGCGTTCCCCGAGCCGCGGCACGATTTTCTCGAGGCGCTGGTGGGCGCGCCTTATTACACCTTCGACGAATTGCAGGCCGATACACAGTCGGGCCACAATGTGGTCGGCACCGTGTTCATGGAATGCGGGGCGTTTTACGATGCCTCGCGCGGCGAGGAGCTGAAGACGGTCGGCGAGGTCGAGTTTGTGAACGGCGTCGCCGCGCAAGGAGCGAGCGGGCTCTACGGCAACTACCGCCCGTGCGCGGCCATCGTGGGGCATGCGGACCTCACTCTCGGCAGCGGCGCGGGGATGGTGCTCGACGCGCTCGCCGCCGCCTCGCCGCGCTTCGTCGGAATCCGCCACGCCGCCGCGTGGGACGCGGACCCCGAAGTGCTCGGCCCGCCGTTCCATCATCCCGAGGGGCTCTACCGCGAAAGCAAGTTTCGCGAGGGCTTCGCCGAGCTCGGCAAGCGTGGGCTGACCTTCGATGCCTGGCTGCTCGAACCGCAACTCGGCGACGTGCTCGACCTCGCGCGCGCCTTTCCCGACCAGCCCATCGTGCTCGACCACTGCGGTACGCCGCTCGGCATCGCGAGCTACAAGGGCAAGCTGGAGGAGAACTTCGACCGCTGGAGTGCGAACATTCGGACCATTGCCGAATGCGAGAACGTCACCGTCAAGCTCGGCGGCCTGGCGATGGCGTTCTGCCAGCTGCCCGATCGAGGCCCCGCCGCAGGCCTCGGCAGCGAGGAACTGGCCGCGATGTGGAAGCCGTACATAGAGACCTGCATCGAAGCGTTCGGGCCGAGCCGCGCGATGTTCGAGAGCAACTACCCGGTGGACCGCTGGGGCGCGAGCTACCCTGTGCTGTGGAATGCGTTCAAGCGGCTCGCGAGCGGCGCGTCTGACAGCGAGAAGCGTGCCCTGTTCGCCGGGACGGCGGCGCGGTTCTACGGATTGGAGCACCTTCTCACGCCCTGACGTGCGTAGCGCAGGCAGGCGATTTTGGTGTCGCCTTCGTGTCGCCTTTCGCGCCTCTCGACAGCCTCCACGCCACCGGTTAGTCCGGTTGCAAACTACAACCGGAGTAGCCGATGCCGACCACCCTGCCCGCCCCGTTTGACCGCCTGCGCCTCCCCGTGATCGGGTCGCCGCTATTCATCGTCTCGGGGCCGGAGCTGGTCATCGCGCAGTGCAAGGCAGGCATCGTCGGTAGCTTCCCGGCTCTGAACGCCCGGCCGTCGGGCATGCTCGACGAATGGCTCCACCGGATCACCGAGGAACTGGCCGAGCACAACCGCGACAACCCGGACCGGCCGGCCGCGCCATTCGCGGTCAACCAGATCGTCCACAAGTCGAACAACCGGCTCGACGAGGACATGGCGGTCTGCGCCAAGTGGGCGGTGCCGATGGTCATCACCTCGCTCGGCGCGCGCGAGGACGTCTTTGCCGCGGTCAAGGGATGGGGCGGTATCACGCTGCACGACGTGATCAACGACCGCTTCGCCCGCAAGGCGATCGAGAAGGGCGCGACCGGCCTGATCCCCGTTGCCGCCGGCGCGGGCGGGCATGCGGGAACGCTCAGCCCCTTTGCGATGATGCAGGAAATCCGCACCTGGTTCGACGGCCTGGTCGCGCTGTCGGGCTCGATCGCGCACGGCCGCTCGGTCCTGGCGGCGCAGGCGATGGGTGCGGACTTCGCCTACATCGGCTCACCGTGGATCGCCACGAAAGAGGCCAACGCCGACCAGCGCTACAAGGACGCCATCGTGGAAGCGAAGGCCGACGGGATCGTCTATTCCAACCTTTTCACCGGCGTCCACGGCAACTACCTGCGCTCCTCGATCGAGGCGGCGGGAATGGACCCGGACAACCTGCCCGTAAGCGATCCGTCGGCCATGAACTTCGGCAGCGGCGGCAATACCGAGGCCAAGGCATGGAAGGACATCTGGGGTTCGGGCCAAGGCGTCGGCATGGTGACCGCGGTCGATACGGTCGCGGAGCGGGTCGATGCGCTCCACGCGCAATATCAGGCCGCCAAGGAGGAACTCGCTGCCAAGGTGCTGTGAGTGGCTCCCCATAGCTGGTCGACCATCGCATCGAGTTCCGTGAAGTCGAAGCCGGTACCCAATGGGTCGTTCTTGTTCAGCCTCAGAGGTGCCCGGGGCGGATCGATCAGGCGCCGTCTCAGCGCGCGCTGGAGCAATGCGAGGCGAAAAAGGGCCTCTTCCCCGGCCTCATCGGGCGCCGAAGGGCTCTTGCTCACCCAGCGTGCTTCAATCTGGCCGACACGCTCGATGACCATGGCGTTGTAGCTGCGGTGCGGCCCTCGATGAAGCGGAAGGCCCAGGCGTACTGCCGCCTCGCCCTTTGCCGGCAAGAGAACGCCGTTGTGGCGGAAGTCATCGAATCCCAAGCGCCGGGCATCGATGGCCCCAAGAAGTCCCGCGAAGCACTTGCGACCGAGCAACTGGCGGGGAAGCAGGTGATGTCGCTGGAGCGCTGGATCGTAATCGACGCTGCCGGGGCGATTGACCGCGCGGAAGGGGATCCGCGGACGCTCAAGCCGAACCGAATGGAACCTCACGCCCGCCGCACTCGCACCACCTTTCCGTCACGTGTAGGTTCCAACGCCAGACGGCCGCCATCGGGTGCGACGATGAATTCGTTTGTGGTCACCTTGCCTTGCAGGACCAGTTGGTTGACGAGGCGCACTCCGAGCCTGACGGAACCGGCCCTGTCCTTGGCGATGTCGTTGGCAAGACGCAATTCCTGCCCGGTAAACCACGACAGCCCCTCGCTTATAATGCCGCCTTCGAGGTCATCGGCGAACGCGGTGAGACCCAGCGACGGGAATGCTCCGCCGGCAATCCATGTCTCGACGCTCGAGGTGAAGAACTCCGCTCCGACAATCGCGCTTGCAGGAGGCCAGGCCACAGCCTGTACTCCCGGTAGCGACCCCACCAGTGCGGAGACGATTGCGGACATGGTGCGAACGACCGGCATCGAATGTGCTCCGGCCGAGATATGCGGTCCAGGAGCGATATAGACCGGCTCCGTGCTTCCATCTTCGAACCCTGCGGCAAGGCCATATCGATGGCGAAACGGCGGAGTGTCGGGCGCGTCCGCAGGCTGGAGTCCGACAATATCGAAGGTCATGCCATCACGCAGGAGCTCGCATCCGGTGACGGCGCCCGACGCTGGGTCGGTCAGCCGATGAGAAATTGTCAGACCGGTGACGCTACCCACGGCGGCAGTGAGTGCGTCGAAACCTGGCCGCTGCCCCACCCGAAAGAGCAACAGCATCGCGCCCTCTTCTGCGCTATCCTCCCTGGACCAACTCGGTGCGATGAACCGGCCTTCCCCGTGCAAATCTCGCCCGATTTGGTGCCGCAAAACAATCGCTTCGTCGAGTCCGCACATCGACGATTGTCGCCGAAACGGATGTGATATTTCAGAACATGCCCGCTTTGAGCCCCTCTCCAAGCGCGGCGCCCAGTTTATGGCATTGCCGTATGATTTCCGTTGGGACCGTCTTGGGTGCCAGGATCGCTTCGGGTGTCTGCGCGTGGAGATTGACGATCATGGGTTCGGCCACCCGTCGCAGTCGCCAGCCGGTCGCGATGCGGTCGATCTGGCGCTGTGCTCCCTCCCCGTCAGAGCCTGCCGCGATTAGGGTCGCATAGGCACGGCCCTCAATGCGGCCGAGGACTGGGTAATAGCAGCGGTCGAACATCTCTTTCATCAGGCCGCTCATCGTCGCGAGGTTTTCCGGACAGACGAAAAGGTAGCCGCTTGCGGCAAGCAGATCAGCTGGCCCAACCGCCTCGGCCGAGAGAAGCCGCGCGTGTCCCGACGCACCTTCGTACGCTGCGCGCGCCATAGCTTCGGACGCTCCGGTCCGGCTGTGCCAGGCGATGAGCAACGACGCATCCATCGCGCCATCCATCGGGCCACGCTGTCGATTGTCAATCGTGCACGGGTATGCGCCGCCGGCTTGCCGCGTTAGACGGAAGGGATGGCGTCCCATTCGCTCAGACCTGTCCTTGGCGTCGAACGCTCCCTTTCGGGAAAGTCATGGCGCTGGCGCGGCGGCAATATGGACCTGGGCGAAGCGTCCGGCGCGCTCGACGACGTGGTGACTCAGCTTCTCCTGTCTCGAGGAGTGGAGCGCGACGATCTCGATCGCCACCGCGCTCCGACCTTGCGTGCGTTTCTGCCAGACCCTTCGCACTTTCGCGACATGGACACCGCAGCCGAGCGCCTGGCGCAGGCCGTCATGACCGGAGAGACCGTCACCATCTACGGCGACTACGATGTCGACGGTGCCACCAGTGCAGCGCTCCTCGTCCGGCTGCTGCGGTCGCTGGGCCACGATGCCCGCTATTACATCCCCGACCGGCTCCTCGAAGGTTACGGCCCCAGCGGAGAGGCACTCGTCCGTCTCGGCGAGGAAGGGTCGAGCCTGATCGTCACGGTCGACTGCGGTGCGATGGCGCACGATGCACTGGCGCAGGCACACGCGGCAGGGATCGACGTCGTCGTGGTCGACCATCACAAGTGCGCGGCGGAAAACCCCGTTGCCGCCGCGCTGGTAAACCCCAACCGGCTCGACGAAAGTGCGGAAGCCTCCGAGCATGGGCACCTCGCCGCGGTCGGCGTGGCCTTCCTCCTTGGCGTGGCGCTGGTCCGCACCCTCCGCGCCCGCGACTATTTCGTGGGGGATCGGAAAGAACCCGACCTCATGGCTCTGCTCGACTTGGTCGCGCTTGGAACGGTGGCCGATGTTGCGCAGATTCGCGGGCTCAACCGGGCTTTCGTCGCCCAGGGCCTGCGGGTGATGGCACGGCGCGCCAACGTGGGAATGGCAGCGCTGATCGACGCGAGTCGGCTTAAGCGCAGTCCGCAATGCAGCGACCTCGGGTTTGCGCTGGGTCCTCGGATCAACGCTGGCGGACGCGTGGGCGAATCGACGCTGGGCGTGCGCCTGCTGACGACCGAGGACCCGGCCGAAGCTGCGGAGATTGCGGCGCAGCTTTCCGCGCTCAACGAGGAGCGCCGGGCGATCGAGGCCGAAGTTCAGGCAGCAGCCGAAGCCCTCCTGGAAGGCCAGCACAACCGCGCGGTCCACGTCCTGTCCGGACACGGATGGCATCCCGGAGTGATCGGGATCGTCGCCGGCCGGATCAAGGAGAAGACCGGCAAGCCATCGCTCGTGGTCGCGCTCGACGGCGACGTCGGCAAGGGCTCGGCGCGCTCGATCGCGGGTGTCGACCTGGGAGCGGCGATCATCGCGGCGCGGGAAGAAGGATTGCTCGTTGCCGGCGGCGGTCACGCAATGGCCGCCGGCCTGACGGTCGATGCTGGAAAGCTTGCGGCCCTCGCCGATTGGCTCGATTCGAGGCTCGGTGCCGCAGTTGCGCGGGCGAAGGAAAGCGAATCGATGCCGCTCGACCTGGCGCTGGCGCCCGGTGGCCTGACCCCTTCGCTCGTCGAGGCCCTCGATGCAGCCGGGCCTTTCGGCGTAGGCTGGCCCGCTCCGCGCGTCGCGGTGGGCCCCGTGCGACTCGTGAAGGTCGATGTCGTCGGCACCGATCACGTTCGTGCGATTGCCAGCGGGATGGACGGGAAAAGCTTCAAGACGATCGCCTTCCGTGCCGCGGAAACGGCCTTGGGTCAGGCCCTGATCCATGGATCTCGAGGTCGCACGCTCTGGCTCGCGGGGCGCGCCAAGATCGACGACTGGGGCGACCGGCCACAGGCGGAACTCCAGATCGAAGATGCGGCCTGGGCAGATTGAGCGCGGGAACGCGCGGCAGGGTTGACCGCGCTTCCCCCCGCCCCTAATGGGCCCGCCACGCTTCCGGGCGTGGCCCCTTCGTCTAGCGGTTAGGACGCGGCCCTTTCACGGCTGAAACACGGGTTCGATTCCCGTAGGGGTCACCATCCGGAAAGCGCGTGCCATTCGCATGGATGGCCCCTTCGTCTAGCGGTCAGGACGCGGCCCTCTCACGGCTGAAACACGGGTTCGATTCCCGTAGGGGTCACCAGATCATCCAATATGACAGTCTTGAGACTGGCGCGTGCCTTGGCGCGCCGCTAGGGCCGCCCCCGATGGAGCCGCGTCGCAACCTTCCCTGGCTCGGCATCGCCCTTGCGGTGCTTGGCGCGATCGGACTTCTGATTCTCGGCGAACAACCCTGGCTGGCGCTGGCAGTCCTCCTCCTTTGGGTGGGATCGCTGTGGCTGGCGATCGCCGAACCGCCGCCGGTGCAGCCGGCCAACGGCGGGCCGCGGTTTTCCCGCGACACGATGGGTGAGCTGATCGAGCACTCCGGAACGCCCCTGCTTCTCACCGAGAAGGGCCGGATCGTGATCGCCAATCAGGCGGCGCGCGAGGTACTTGGCGCCCATATCGTAGATCAGGATGTGCGCGTCGCGCTGCGCCACCCCGATGCGATTGCCCTCGCACAGCTCGATCGGGCAGAGACACGCACGGTCAAGGGACTGGCGCGCCGTCACGACATCTGGCGCGTGAGCCGTCAGCCGCTCGGTGACGGAATGGCGGTCATCGAACTGATCAATCGCACGGCCGAGGCCGACATCAGCCGCTCCCACACCGATTTTGTCGCCAACGCGAGCCACGAACTGCGCACGCCGCTGGCATCCATAATCGGATACGCCGAAACACTGGCAGAAGAGAACGGTGGCGCAGACCCGGCGATGCGCGAGAAGTTTCTCGGCACCATCCTGCGCGAATCCAAGCGCCTCAAAGGCCTCGTCGATGACCTTATGTCGCTGTCGCGCATCGAGGCCGAAAAGCACGACCAGCCCTCCGAGCGGATCGACCTAAAGCCGCTCGTCGACCGCGCGGCCCGCGATGCAGCGGGTGCCGAGCGAATCACGCGGGTCGAGCTCGAGCTCGAGGACGGCCTTGTCGTGCGGGGTGATCAGCAGCAGCTGGAGCAGCTGGTCCGCAACCTAGTCGACAACGCGCTGAAGTATGGGGCTGAAGACCGCCCGGTTCACGTCACGCTCGTACACGGCCAGGGCGACAATGCGCGTTTCACCGTACGCGACGAAGGAGATGGCATTGCGCCCGAGCACCTCCCCCACCTCACGCGGCGTTTCTATCGGACCGATCCGGGCCGCAGCCGCGCGTCGGGAGGAACGGGTCTTGGTCTCGCAATTGTGAAGCACATCGTGGAGCGGCACCGGGGGCGGCTCGACATCGACAGCAAAGTCGGTACGGGAACGACGGTCGAGGTTCGTATTCCGCTAAGCAGCGACGGGGAGCAGGAACTGTCATGAAACCGTCACAGAACTTACGCATTGGCCCACGCGACCGCCCGGCTCCTCGCGGATAGAACCACTTCAGAATGTCGTTATCGCTCCTCCTTCTCCTGACGATTGGCCTCGCGCTCGCGGGTTGGCTGGCGGGCCGTGCGCGGGCGTGGGGCTTTCGCAAGGCCAACGCGGGACAGAGGTTGGCCGCTCTCCCGAGTTACCACGGTTGGTACGTTGCCCTGTGGATCGCGGTGCCTTTGCTCGTATTCGCCGCGGTGTGGACGTCCGTTGCGCCAAACCTGGTCCAGCAATCGGTCCTCGCCGATCCGGCAGCGGCGGGGCTTCCGGCGTTCGACTTCCAGCGCAATGCGATTCTCTCGCAGGCCCGCGCGGTCGCGACCGGGGTGGCTTCGACTACCACCCACCCGGATGCGGCGGCGCTGGTCGAACCCTATCGCGCGGCGATCGCGCGTTACCGCCTGATCGGCATACTCGCGACGCTGGGCATAGCGCTGGCTGCGGGTGCCTTCGCGTTCCTCCGGCTCAAGCCGCAATTCACTGCGCGCACCCGGGTAGAAAGGTCCGTGCTCGCGGTCCTGCTGGTGGCGTCGCTTGTAGCCATCCTGACGACGCTGGGCATTCTCGTCAGTCTCGTATTCGAGACGATCCGTTTCTTCGGGATGATCTCGCCGATCGACTTCCTGTTCGGCACGATGTGGTCGCCCGATCCGATGGTCTCGCCCACCTCGGCCGACCCGACGCGTTACGGCGCGATCCCGCTATTCTGGGGGACGATCTTCATCGGCGCGATCATCGCGATGATCGTAGCTATCCCGCTTGGGCTGATGAGCGCGATCTACCTGACCCAGTATGCACGGCCGTCGTGGCGCAAGTGGCTCAAGCCAGCCCTCGAGATTCTCGCCGGTGTGCCGACGGTGGTCTACGGCTATTTCGCCGCCCTTACGGTCGCTCCGGCAATCCGGGATGCGGCGCAGGCGATCGGGTTCGCTGGCGCCAGTTCGGAAAGCGCCCTCGCCGCCGGCCTCGTGATGGGCGTGATGATCATCCCGTTCGTCTCTTCCATGGCGGATGACAGCATCGCCGCGGTCCCGCAGGCGATGCGCGACGGCAGCCTCGCGATGGGCGCGACCAAGTCTGAAACGATTCGCCGCGTGCTCATTCCCGCGGCGCTGCCCGGCATCGTTGCCGGTGTCATGCTCGCCGTCAGCCGCGCCATCGGCGAGACGATGATCGTGGTCATGGCCGCTTCGACGGCAGCCAACCTCAGCGCCAACCCGCTCGATGCGATGACCACCGTCACCGTGCAGATCGTCGCCATGCTGACGGGTGAAGGCAGTTTCGATCACCCCGCGACGCTCAGCGCGTTCGCGCTGGGTTTCGTCCTGTTCATGGTCACGCTCGCGCTTAACTTCATCGCCCTGCGCGTCGTCAAACGGTTCCGTGAAGCCTATGAGTGAGTCGGCCGAAACCTTCCGGGCCCCCACCCGCACGCCGGCGTTCGAGGCCCGGCTGAAGAAGCGCTACGCGTCCGAGCGACGGTTCAAGGCGCTCGGGCTTACGGCGATCCTCGTCTCCGTGGCGGTTCTGCTGTTCCTGCTGACGACCATGGTCGCGAATGGGATCGGAGGGTTCCAGCGTGCCGAGTTGCGCGTGCCGGTCGATTTCACCCAGGCGGGCCTCTCGCTCGACCCGTCGCTGACCGACCCGGTCGATATCCAGCAAAGTCTGCAGGGCCAGGGCCTGCCCCAGGTAATCGAGTTCTTCGCCGCGAAGGAACTGGGCGATGCCGGAGGAGCCGAGGTGTCCGGCGACGCCTGGCGCGAGGTGGCCGCAGCAATCGCGGAGGATCCAGGCCTCCTTCGCCGTGCCGAAACGATGTACCTTCCGGCAAGTTCGGACCTTGCCGCCGGCCTGTCTGGCGAAGGTTCGGCCGAAGAGCGTGCGCTGGCCGACCGCCTTTCGGATGAGGGCAAGCTCGCCAACCGGTTCGACATAGGCTTCCTCGAGCGTTCGGATGCGACCGATCCACAGGCTGTCGGGATCTGGGGCGCGCTCAAGGGCTCTATGTTGACGATGTTCGTCACGCTGCTGCTCGCATTCCCGATCGGTGTGCTCGCTGCCCTTTATCTTGAGGAATACGCGCCCAAGAACCGCTGGACCGACCTCATAGAGGTTTCGATCAACAATCTCGCCGCGGTGCCTTCGATCATCTTCGGCCTGCTGGGCCTGGCGGTCTTCCTGTGGATTTTCCCGAACATGCGCTCGGCCCCGCTGATCGGCGGCATGACGCTTGCGCTCATGACGATGCCTGTCATCGTCATCGCCGGACGCAACGCGATCAAGGCGGTGCCGCCCAGCATTCGCGACGGCGCGCTGGCCATTGGCGCGAGCCCGGTGCAGGTCGTGTTCCATCACGTCCTGCCGCTTGCCCTCCCCGGCATCCTCACCGGGACGATCATCGGCATGGCCCGCGCGCTGGGCGAGACCGCGCCGCTTCTGATGATCGGCATGCGCGCGTTCGTTGCGACCCCGCCGTCGGGCTTTACATCGCCCGCGACCGTCCTGCCGGTGCAGATTTTCCTGTGGTCGGATGAAATCGACCGCGGCTTCGTCGAGCGCACAAGCGCGGCTATTATCGTGCTACTGCTGTTCCTGCTCGTGATGAACGGGCTCGCCATTTACCTGCGCAACAAATTCGAGAAGACCTGGTGACCGTAGTCCATCCCAACCTCGAGGTGACCGACGCCAAGATCCGCGCGCGCGACGTGTCGGTGTTCTACGGCGCGAAGAAGGCGATAGACGAGGTGTCGATCGACATTCCGTCGAAGTATGTCACCGCTTTCATCGGTCCGTCGGGCTGCGGCAAGTCGACCTTCCTGCGCGCGCTCAACCGCATGAACGACACCATCCCGTCGGCTCGCGTCGAGGGCACGATCGAGCTCGATGGTGAGGACATCTACACGTCAGGGATGGACGTCGTGCAGCTTCGCGCACGGGTCGGCATGGTATTTCAAAAGCCCAACCCCTTCCCGAAAACGATCTACGAGAACATCGCCTACGGCCCGCGCATCCACGGCCTGGCCGAAGGCAAGGCCGAGCTCGACGCGATCGTCGAACGCTCGCTTAAGCGCGCAGGGTTGTGGAACGAGGTCAAGGACCGGCTGACCGACAGCGGTACCGCGCTGTCTGGCGGCCAGCAGCAGCGTCTCTGCATCGCCCGCGCCATCGCCGTCGATCCCGAGGTGATCCTGATGGACGAGCCGTGTTCGGCGCTCGACCCCATCGCGACCGCCAAGATCGAGGAGCTGATCGACGAACTGCGCGGCAATTACGCGATCGTCATCGTCACGCATTCGATGCAGCAGGCCGCGCGGGTCAGCCAGCGCACTGCGTTCTTTCACCTCGGTAACATGGTAGAGTATGGTCGCACGTCCGACATATTCACCAATCCGCTCGAGGAACGGACCAAGGACTACATCACGGGCCGCTACGGCTAGGACACGGAAAAGCATGGAACACACCGTCAAGGCCTTCGACGAGGACATCACCAAGCTGCGCGGATTGATCGCCCAGATGGGCGGCATGGCCGAGGTCGCGGTGCAGAACGCGATGGATGCGCTGGTCAAGGGCGACGACGCGCTTGCCGAGCAGGTCATCGCCGACGACAAGAAGCTCGATGCGCTGGAAAGCGAGGTCGACAAGCTGGCCGTTCGCATCATCGCGCTGCGCGCGCCGATGGCTGACGACTTGCGCGAAGTCATCGCGGCGTTGAAGATCGCCGGCGTAGTCGAGCGGATCGGCGATTATTCCAAAGCGATCGCCAAGGCTGGGCGGCAGATTGAGGATCGCAAGAAATTCGGCCCGCTCACGCTCGTCCCTGCGATGGGAGAGATCGCCGCCGAGATGGTCCACGATGCCATGACGGCCTATGCCGCCCGCGACGCGGTCCTCGCGCGCGAGGTCATCCTGACGGACGAGAAGGTCGACAACTTTTACGAATCTCTCTTCCGCAACCTCGTCAGTCACATGGTCGAGAACCCCTCGACGATCAGCTCGGCCGCCCAGTTGCTGTTCGTCGCGCGCAACATTGAGCGGATCGGCGACCATGCGACCAACGTGGCCGAAATGGTTCACTATGCCGCGACTGGCGCCTACCCGGTCGACTCCGACTTCTGACGGTGCGGAGCGCGACACAGGATCGTCGTGAAGGTGTAACAATTCTGGTGTCGGGTGATTGCCGATGACCGCCGCCAAGCTTCTCCTGGTCGAAGACGACCCCGCGCTCGCCGAGCTTCTCGAGTATCGGTTCTCGAACGAAGGATATTCGGTTCGCTCAACGCCCGATGGTGACGAGGCGCTGCTCCTCGCGGCCGAGGACACACCCGACCTGATCATCCTCGACTGGATGATCGAAGGCACCAGCGGGATCGAGGTTTGCCGCCGACTGCGCCGCGACAAGTCGACCGCGCATGTGCCGATAATCATGCTGACCGCGCGCGAAGGCGAGGACGACAAGATCCGCGGCCTGGAGACCGGAGCGGACGACTACCTGACAAAACCATTCTCTCCGCGCGAACTTCTGGCGCGCGTCGCGGCCGTCCTGCGCCGCATCCGCCCCGCGCTGGCAGGCGAAAGCATAACGGTCGGCGATTTGTCGCTCGACCCGGTCGCGCACCGCGTTGCACGTCGCGGGCAGCCGCTTCATCTCGGTCCTACCGAATATCGCCTGCTCAAGTTCCTGATGGAAAGTCCGGGCCGCGTGTTCAGCCGCAGCCAGCTTCTTGATGGGGTTTGGGGCACCGAGAGCGAGATCGAACTGCGCACGGTCGATGTGCACATCCGTCGGCTGCGGCAAGCCATATCCGTTGACGGTGCGAAGGACCCGGTGCGCACCGTGCGCTCAGCGGGTTACTCGCTCGAGGGATAGGACCACGGGCGGGTTTGCGTTCCGTCTCCCGTATTGCTAGCTGTCGGCCGTCATCTGGGGAGTAGCCCACCGCCTTAGGGTGGTATCTTCGTGTCAACATACTCGGTCGAGAGGCCGTGGCGCGGGGGAGCGATCAGGTCGCTTGGGCGAGACCAATGGCACCCGCTTTCGTCCGGCCGGACGGGAGGCGGGTGTCGTTGCAGTCTCGTCGGTCCGGCCCGGAGATATTCCAATGGAAGCCATCATAACCTCGGTCGCAGTCGTTGCGCTCGCAGAGATCGGCGACAAGACCATGTTGCTCGCGATCGTACTCGCGACACGGTTTCGCAAGCCGGTGCCGATCGTTCTCGGAATCCTGTTCGCCACGCTGGCCAATCACGCCATCGCAGCCTTCCTGGGACAATCGATCGCCGGGCTCCTTGACGGGCGCTGGTTTCGTTACGCGATCGGCGTAAGCTTCATCCTCATGGCAGCGTGGACACTTGTGCCCGACAAGCTGGATGACGACGAGGGCGCCGGTCCATCGGGTTTCGGGGCCTTTCTCACCACATTGGTCGCGTTCTTCGTGGTCGAGATCGGCGACAAGACGCAGATCGCGACCATCGCGCTCGGCGCGCAGTTCCGCGACGTCTGGCTCGTTACGGCCGGCACCACTCTCGGAATGCTCCTGGCGAACGTTCCTGCGGTTTATCTAGGCAACCGTATCGTCGAGAGAGTGCCGCTTGGCGTGGTGCGCGGCATCGCTGCAATCCTGTTCCTGGCCATCGGTGCGTGGGTAATCGTGGAAACCGCGCTTCGCTAGCGGCAAACGCCGCCCAGGCCGCGTGCCGCCTGGTCGAAGTGGAAGTGGTCGCGATGGGCCGCGTTGTATTCGGGGCCGAGGACGGTTCCGAACGGGCCGCAGGCACCATCGCGCACACGCCTCAGGAAACGCGCTTCCGCGTCGTCGCCGTCCCAGTCGCGCAGGACGGTGATCCGCCTTCCGTCTTCAAGCACGAAGGCAGCGACATCGATCGCGTTGCCGGTCGCATGCTCGCTCCAGGGCGCGTCGTCTCGGCTGTACATCCGACGACACGAATAGGCGCCGTAATGCTCAATGCTCGCGAGGGGGGCACCGAGCTCCTCCTGCGCCGCGGGTCGGACGGCATCGCGCAGCCAGATCTCCACGCCAGCGGCCACAGCACAGGTCGTCGGCGGTACGTTCGGGCGCAAGGGGGCCTGGCTCAGCAAAGTGCGGTCGGTTCGGGCGCACGCGCCCTCGCCCGCCGGATCGAGCGTCTCGAATGCGATCTCGCTGCGTTCAAGAACGCCGCGACAAATCGCTGCGTCGCTGCGCATGGCTGCGATCTTTGCTTGGGTCGCCCAGCCCGGCGGATCGCGCAGGTCGAGCGGCGCCCAGGGATTGTGCTGGGGGTGCGCGTCGAGCCACCCCTTGGCCGCAAGCACCAACGCGGCGAGAAGGAGCGCCGAAAACGCGAGATGGTCGATGCGCGACAGGCGCGCGCCTCGCAGGCGCTTCAAGATGGCGCTCCACTTCATCGAAGTGCCATTTCCGCCAGAATGCCGAGCGCGATAGCGAGGAAGAGCAGCCCGATGGCGATATCCAGGCGTCGCCGGGTTTGCGGATCGCTCATCGCAGCGGTCAGGCCTTGGCCGGCGGCGATATAGATGGCTCCCACGATCACGTCGATGAAAAGGGCGGCTACCGCCATGACGACGAGTTGGGGGCCGATCGATTGCTTCGTGTCAACGAACGGTGGAAGCAGCGCGACGATGTAGATCAGGGATTTGGGGTTGCCGAGCGCAACCAGGATGCCGTCACGCAAGGCGTGAAGCGAACCTTTTCCGGCCTCGATGGAAGGCCCTGCCCGTCCACCGTGGCGGATGGCCTTCACGCCGAGCCATGCCAGGTACAGCGCGCCGCCGACCGCCAAGGCCGCAAAGGCGGCAGGGAACGCCGTCGCAAGCGTGCCGAGGCCTACCGCTGCGAGAAGCCACCAGCCGATGTAGCCGATCTGCAACCCTGTGAGCGCCGCAGCCCCGCTGCGCCACCCGATCCGTATGGTCTGCCCCATCACGAACAGCATCGACACGCCGGGGACGACGCTCGTCGCGGCGGTCATCAGCGCGAAGGCGGCAAGACGTTCCGGATCGACCACTCCCCGCCGCTAGAGGTCTGGCGGCGATTCGGGAACTGTCAGCGCGGGACCAGCGGTGGCGGAACTTCCCATCCCTTTGCGCGGCTCCAGGTGAAGCCCAAGGGCACAACGCAGCTTTCGCCCGACACGGTCACGGTCACGTCTCCGCCCTCGCCGCGGTTGTAGCGAAACGGGATGTAGTAATCGTGCCATTCGCCCCGGCCATCGGCGCGGACGGGGCGTTCGATCGGACGCATGTCCCCGTTGGTGATGGTCAGGAAGGTCCGTTCGCCGGGTTCGAATCCGGCGGCCGAGATCACGTAGAAGCGGCCATTGGTGCCGATCTCCCCCGAGCATGCGCCATCGTCGAAAGCGTCGACGCGCTCCCATCCGCGTGCGATGACGATCGGATCGTAGGCCATCGCTCCCGTGCCAGCGACGGAAACGGCGATCGACAGGGCGGCGGCGGTGCGCATGGCCGCACTCTACACCGGCGGGCGAGTCGGGGAATGCGGCGATTGCCTGCCGACCCGGATCGGGACGATTCAGTGGAAGTCTCGGCTCGGGGGGAGCGGCAACAGCTTCGGGACGATGCGCGCGTCGCGTGGATGGCCATGGAACCCGCATTCGCGATTGTTGGGGGGTGGCGGCTCCCACGGCTCGACTGCCTGGGTCTGGTGCGGATCGTCCGCACCCTCGCGCAGATCGTCTTTCGGGCCCCAGCGCGCAGGCAACGGGTTGTTGCAGTGGTCGGCGCGGGCGATCGGCGTCTTGATGAGGTCGTCGCTGAGGCGGTGGAGTTCGTGCGTCGCGTCGGTCATGTGGTGGGCGATCACATGGATCACCTCGTCGTCGTATTCGACCCGGCCGCGCACCTCCATCAGCCGCGATCCCATCACCACCTTGCGCTGCTTTTCCTTGAGGTCGGGCCAGACGACAAGGTTGATGACCCCGGTCTCGTCCTCCAGCGTGATGAAGCATACGCCCTTGGCGCTGCCCGGCCGCTGGCGGATGAGTACGACGCCGGCGACCTGCACCATGCTGCGGAACTTGCGCGCACGCAGGTCGCAGGCGCGCACGAAGCCGCGCTCGGCCAGTGAAGCGCGCAGGAACGCCATCGGGTGCGCCTTCAGGCTGAGGCGGGTGGTCTGGTAATCGGCGACGACCTCTTCGGAGAGCGGCATGCGGGGGAGCGCGGTGGGCACGGCCTCGCCGCCTTCGTCCCTCGCCTCGGCAAAAGCGAACAGCGGCAGGTCGGGCCCTCCGATCAGGCTGCGCGCGTCCCACAATGCCTGGCGCCGAGGGAGATGGATCGACTGGAAGGCGTCGGCGCTGGCGAGCCGCTCGATGTGGGCGGGCGAAATGCCCGCACGGTCGCGCAGCGCCGTGACGTCAGCGAATGATCCGCGCTCGGCCCGTTCGGCCAGCAGCCGGGCGGCGACGTGCTCGGGCAATCCATCGACTTGCCTGAGACCGAGGCGCAGGGCGATATGCCGGTCGAGGCGGCCCCGGTCCAGACTGGTGCTGTCGCGCCGCCCTGCTTCCACTTGGCCCACGACTTCGAGCGTGCAATCCCATTCCGACGCGTTGACGTCGGCGGGCAGCACCGTGACGCCATGTTCCACGGCGTCACGCACGATCTGCGCCGGGGCGTAGAAACCCATCGGCTGCGAGTTGAGCAAGGCGCAGCCGAACGCGGCCGGGAAGTGGCACTTGAGCCAGCTGGATACGTAGACGAGGTGCGCGAAGCTGGCCGCGTGGCTCTCCGGAAAGCCGTATTCGCCGAAGCCGCGGATCTGGTTGAAGCAGCGCTGGGCGAACTCGCGATCGTAACCGCGCTCGACCATCCGCTCGACCATCATGTCCTGCAGCTCGTCGACCATGCCGCGGCTGCGGAAAGTCGCCATCGCCTTGCGTAGCCGGTTCGCCTCGAGCGAGGAGAACTTGGCCGCGTCGAGCGCGATCTTCATCGCCTGTTCCTGGAAGATCGGCACCCCCAGCGTACGCTCGAGGATGCTGGAGAGCTCGTCGGGCGGGCCGTGCTCGGGGCTCGGCGCGGGGATCACGACCTGTTCGGCCCCACGGCGGCGCTTGAGGTAGGGGTGCACCATGTCCCCCTGGATCGGCCCGGGGCGCACGATCGCGACCTGGATCACGAGGTCGTAGAATTCGCGCGGACGCAGGCGGGGCAGCATGTTCATCTGCGCGCGGCTCTCGACTTGGAACACGCCGAGCGAGTCGCCCTTGCGGAGCATCGCGTATGTCTCGGGGTCCTCGCGCGGGACGGTGGCCAGCGTAAGCGTGCGTTCGTGCGTGTTTTCAATGAGATCGAGGCATTTCCTGATGCAAGTAAGCATCCCCAGCGCAAGCACGTCGACCTTGAGGATGCCCAGCGCCTCGATGTCGTCCTTGTCCCATTCGATGAAGCTGCGGTCGGGCATCGCGCCGTTGCCGATCGGCACGGTCTCGGTCAGCGGCCCGTCCGTGAGGATGAATCCCCCGACGTGTTGCGACAAATGGCGCGGCATTCCAATCATTTGCTCGGTCAGTTTGAGGACGCGCCGCAAGTGCGGATCGGTCACGTCCATGCCCGTCTCCTCGACGTGCTTGTCGCCGATTTCCTTGCCCCACCCGCCCCACACGGTGCGGGCGAGCGCGCTGGTTACATCCTCCGACAGGCCCATCGCCTTGCCCACCTCGCGGATGGCCATGCGCGGGCGGTAGTGGATCACCGTGGCGCAGAGCCCGGCGCGGTGGCGACCGTACTGGCGATAGATGTGCTGGATCACCTCCTCGCGCCGCTCGTGTTCGAAGTCGACATCGATGTCGGGCGGCTCCTTGCGCTCTTCCGAGATGAAGCGGTCGAACAGCAGCGCGTGCTTCGCCGGGTCGACGCTGGTAATGCCGAGGCAATAACAGACCGCCGAGTTCGCCGCACTTCCGCGCCCCTGGCACAGGATCGGCGGATCGACCCCGCGCGCGTAATCGACGATGTCCTTGATCGTGAGAAAATAGCGCGCAAGGTCGAGCTTGCCGATGAGCGCCAGCTCGCGGTGCAAGGTCGCGCGGACCGCATCCGGCAAGCCGCCCGGATAGCGCCACTCGGCACCTTTCCACGTCTCGCCTTCGAGGAACGCCTGCGGTGTCATCCCGTCGGGGTAGATTTCCTGCGGATATTCGTACTGCAGCTCGTCGAGCGTGAAGTCGCAGGCATCCGCCACGCTGCGCGCCGCGGCGATGGCGTGGGGCCAGCGATCGAACAGCGCCGCCATCTCGGCAGGACCCTTCAGGTGCCGCTCGGCATTACCGAACAGCAGATGTCCGGCTTCGGCCACGGTGGTCTTGTGCCGGATCGCCACCATCACGTCCTGCAGCGGGCGCCGCTCGGGGGTGTGGTAGTGCACGTCGTTGGTCGCGAGCAGCGACAGGCCATGGTCCTTCGCCAGCGAATCGAGCCGGTCGATGCGCGCGATATCGTCGCCGACGTGGAGGTAGCTCGCGGCGAGGTGGCGGAGGGTGGGAAGGCCCGCAACCAGATGTCCGATAAGCTGGGCGAAATCCCCGCCGACCGCTTCCTGCGCCTGCTCGCCGCCGAGCGTGACCACGTTGCTTGCCCATGCCGGGATGACGAAGCGGGCCCCCAGATCGTCCGGCGGCAGGAGGATCAGCTGCACCCCTTCGGCATGCTTCGCGAGCATCGCAAGGTCGATGTCGCACGCGCCCTTGGCCTGCCATTCGCCTTCGAGCGTGCGCATCCGGCCTGCGCTGATCAATTTGCACAGGCGGCCGTAGGCGGCCCGGTCGGTGGGATAGGCGAGGAAGGCGAGCCCCTCGACCGTTTCGATCCGGCAGCCGATGACGGGCCGCATCTTGAGAGTCTTCGCCTCGGTGTGCACCCGCACGACGCCCGCCATCGAGTTCGCATCTGCGATGCCGATCGCATCGTAGCCGAGCGCATGGGCGGTCAGTACCAGGTCGACCGCGTCGGATGCACCGCGCAGGAAGCTGAAGTTGGAAATGAGCCCCAGCTCGACGAACGCAGCGCGCGGCGGCGGGGCTACGGCCGACGGGTCGTCGAGTTCGATCCGCCGGCGCGGGATGAGGAGGTCGTTCTCGGGCATGTCATCCCGCGAGTTCCGCGAGGCGCGCCTTCACCGCGGCAAGATCGGCATCGAACAGCCGCGACTGTTCTTCCTGCGCTGCGCCGTCGAGACGGAGCAGGTAGCTGGGGTGTGCGGTGACCCACAGTTCGCTGCCGTCTTCGAGCGGTATCGGGGCCCCGCGGGCCTTCGAGATGCTCACCGTCTTGCCGAGCATCCCGCGCGCCGCGCTCGCGCCCATCGCGAGGATCAGCCTGGGCTGCACGATCTGGCGCTCGCTTTCCACCCACCAGCGGCAGGTATCGATCTCCTTGGCCGTAGGCGACTGGTGCAGCCGCCGCTTGCCCCGCTGCACGAACTTGAAATGCTTGACCGCGTTGGTGACGTAGGCGCTGCGCCGGTCGATCCCCGCGCGTTCGAGATGCCAGTCGAGCAGCTGCCCCGCGGGGCCGACGAATGGTCGTCCGGCGAGGTCCTCCTGGTCGCCCGGCTGTTCGCCGACGATCATCAAAGCGGCGTCCTTCGGCCCCTCCCCCATCACCGCGTGGTTGTCCAAGGAACCGATGGGGCACTTGCGGCAGGCGTGGATCGCCTTGTCGATTGCCTCAAGCGTTTCGGGTCGCTCGTCGAACTCCAGCGCACCTGCTGCGACCATCTGCGACTCCCGCGATTGCGCCCCGGCGACCAGCTCGGGGATAAGCACTGCCTCGGGCATGTTCTTCCAATACTTGCGGGGCATTTCCTTGAGCATCGCCCCTATCTTCAGTCGCGCCGGGTTGAAGATCGATGCGTAGTACTTGCGCCAGAGATCCTCCGTGGGATCGCCCTGCGGCGCATCGCTGCGCTGCGCGGGCGGGCCTTCCTCGAGCACGTTACCGTCCCAGTGCAGCGAACCCTTGGGCGTCAGGATCGACCACTTCATGTTGGCGAAGCGGCGGACGAAGAACCCGGCGTTGGTTCGCAGGATATGATGCTCGGGCTCGAACCAGGCGACGTAATGCTCTCCCGCCTCTTCGTCCTCGCTCTCCACGAGCCGGAAGCGGACGAAAGCGCGCATCTTGTGGATGTCGCGGCGCACGGTGCGCGCGAGTTCGTCGAGCCGCCGTACCTCGGTATCGGCCCCGTCCTCGAGCAGGCGCGGATTGGCCTGCAGTCGCCACAGCAGGCGATAGAGCAGCGCGAACCGCTCGGGATCGGAGTGACAGATCGCCGACTTCGCGAGGCTTACGAACGCCTTGCTCGCGCGCACCGGCGGGGCATCGGCGGGCGGCACCGGCAGGCGGCGATCACCGTGCGAGAACAGGCTGCCCGATCCGCCCGGCTCGACCCACGCGATCCGGTCGGGCGGCACCTCGCACTGTACCAACGCGCGTGCCCGCTCGCGCCAGAAGTCGAAATCGTCAGCCTCGGGCAGCGCGACGACATAGTAGGTGCCGAGCTTGACGTGCTGCAGAGCGGTCATGCCCAAAACCTCATGCGGCAAACAGCTCAAGCTGCTCCTGCTTCGGTGCAAGCAGAGCACGCAGGTCGGCGCGGTCGGTCAGGAGCACCGGACGCCAGTCGGCGGTGACGATGAACGGGCGCACCTTGGCAATCGACACGGTGAGCTTGGCGACGTCTTCTAGCCGCATCGTGCGGTGCCGCCGGCTCGCAAGGATGCGCCCCACCGCGCGCACGCCCAGCCCCGGCACGCGCAGCAACTGCTCTTTCGACGCACGGTTGACGTCGACCGGAAAGCGTTCGCGAAACTTGAGCGCCCAGGCCAACTTGGGATCAATGTCGAGCGGCAGGTTGCCGTCCGCCTCGGTCGCCTGCATGACTTCACTAGGCTGGTAACCATAGAAGCGCATCAGCCAATCCGACTGGTAGAGCCGGTGCTCGCGGATCAGCGGCGGGCGCTTCAGCGGCAGCACCGCGCTAGCATCGGGAATGGGCGAGAACGCGCTGTAATAGACGCGGCGCAGACGGAAACTGTCGTAGAGTCGGCTCGCCTTCCCCACGATATCCGCATCGGTTGCCGCATCCGCCCCGACGATCATCTGGGTGGACTGGCCCGCTGGCGCGAAGCGCGGTGCGTGGCGAAAGCGCTTTCGGTTGTCCTTCGCCTCGACGATGTCGCTCTTCAGTTTGCCCATCGCGCCCTCGATCTGCCGCGCGTTCTTGTCGGGCGCGAGGCGGGTGAGGCCGGCATCGGTCGGCAGCTCGACGTTGATCGACACGCGGTCGGCGTAGAGCCCGGCCTGGTGGACGAGTTCGGGATCGGCTTCGGGGATGGTCTTAAGGTGGATATAGCCGCGGAAGTCGTGCTCTTCGCGCAGCATCCGCGCAACCTCGACCAGCTGCTCCATCGTGTGGTTCGAGCTCTTGACGATGCCCGAGGAGAGAAACAGTCCCTCAATGTAATTGCGGCGGTAGAAGCTGAGCGTGAGGTCCACTACCTCTTGCGGGGTGAACCGCGCGCGGCGCACGTTCGAGCTCTTGCGGTTGACGCAGTAGTGGCAGTCGAACACGCAGTGGTTGGTCAGCAGGATCTTGAGCAGGCTGATGCAACGGCCGTCTGGCGCGTAGGCGTGGCAAATGCCCATTCCTTCGGTCGAGCCGATGCCCTTGCCGCCGGTTGAGTTGCGCTTGGATGTGCCGGACGACGCGCACGACGCATCGTACTTCGCCGCATCGGCAAGGATTTCCAGCTTTTCGATGGTGGTCTGCGTGCCCATCTGTTCCTTATATGTTCTCATGCAGGATTCGCCAAGAGGGCGTTGAAGGCAAATTACCCTCAGCCCGTCGCACGCATGAAACGGAAATCAGGAAACAAGATTGGTAACCCAGACACTTACGGAAGGATAACAAATGCCACACGCCACCACACGCGACGGGACGAAGATACGTTGGAAGGAGCTTGGTGAGGGTCGCCCGGTAATCCTCATCCACGGATGGCCGCTCAGCGCCGACAGCTGGGATCCGATCATGATCAAGCTGGCGGATAGCGGTTATCGTGCGATTGCCTACGACCGCCGCGGGTTCGGGCACTCGGACCATGCGGCCAAGGGCTATGACTACGACACTTTCTCGGACGACCTCGCTGACGTCATGAAGGAAACCGGAGCCACGAATGATGTAGCGCTGGTGGGGTTCTCGATGGGTGGCGGCGAGATCGCGCGATACATGAATCGACATGGCGGCAAGGGTGTAAGCCAGACGGTTCTGGTAAGCTCGGTTGTGCCGTACATGCTGAAGACCGACGACAACCCCGCCGGCGTGCCGCAATCGACCTTCGACGAAATGACCGATGGCATGAAGAAGGATTTCCGCCACTTCTTCACCGGCTTCTTCGAGGATTTCTACGGCGATGGCATCCTGACTGACAAAGTGAGCCAAGAAGAAAAGGACTGGGCGTGGATGACGACCATGCACGCCAGCCAGTATGCCACGTTACAATCAGCGGGCGCGTTCGCCACGACCGATTTCCGCCCCGACCTTGCCCACTTCAAGGTCCCGACGCTGGTGATCCATGGCACCAAGGACGCAACGGTGCCGATCGACGCCACAGGTCGCGCCGTGGCCGATGCCGTTCCGAGCGCCCGCCTTATCGAATACGACGGCGAACCGCATGCCGTCTTCGCAACCCAGACCGATCGGCTCGCGAACGACCTGCTCGCTTTCCTCGGAGAGGGCGGCAATCACACAGTAAAGGCCGATAGCGAGAAGAGTTCGCAGATGGCCTGACCAAAGGTGAATTGAAACGAGAACGGGCGCGTCACGATGGTAACGCGCCCGTTTACCATGGCCGGACACCGCGAATTCACCGCTCCGTGACAAGTCTGCGTGCGTGTCAGAACTGCTCCGCATCGCTGATGACGTTGCCTATGCGGAACGCCGCGCGTCGCGCCGCATTCGGGTCACTTGTTCCGCTAGCCTTCAGACGATGACGACGATGACGCACGGCATCCTCGGCGATATATCCGAGACCGGCGCCCGTTTCGAAGCGGCTGAGCCGCCCGGAAAGGGCGCCACTGCGCTGCTCCGCTGGGGTACGCACGAGGCCGTCTGCACGGTCATCTGGCACGACGACGGCGCGTGCGGCGTATGGTTCCAGACGCCTCTGTCGGCCGAACTTGTCGCCGAAACTGCAGCTCTTGACCGGGTAGTGGAGCTGCCGATCGCCAGCGTCGGCAACATTACGCAGGGGCGCAAGCGGTCGATGGGTTTTCTGAAGCGTGTGCGGCCGGAAGATTCGGCGCCGGTGGAGACCGAGCCCGCAGCCCCGCCCATCGCGAAAGTCGACGTACCGTCTATCGTCGGTGAGATGCAGTTTCGCCGCCCGCATCCGGATCAGGTGATGGAGCGTGAGCCGGAGGCAGAGCAGCGGTTCGCGGGGGAAATCACGGACCTGCTGGAAGCGGAAGGGCCGCACTCCGCGCCCGGAGACGTAGACGCGGGGCCGTCTCCGGCAAGCTTTGGACGCACCACCGGCCTTAGCGCGCCGACTGGCGGGCACACCCCAACGCTGGCTACTCTGCTCGCGCGCTACCGCCGCACGGGTTCGTGGGAAGACTGATGTAATCGCGCTTCCCTTCCCCTCTTCGTTACAAAGGGGGATGGGATCACCTGTTTGATCGAGATGATGCTGGACGGGTCGTGCCGCGGCACACGCCACCTTTTGCCCGCTAGCTGCACAGCCCCTGCAGGAACCAGTCGGGCATCCCGCCCCGCCCGTCGCCGATCAGGCCGAGGCGGTAGATCCAGTAGCGGCGGCCCGCGTGGTCCTCGATCCGGTAGTAGTCGCGCAGCCGCGCACTGCCCTTCTCGCGCCACCATTCGGGCGCGATCCGTTCGGGCCCCTCCACCCTTACCACCTCGTGCACCTCGCCCCGCCAGCGGAAGCGCTGCGGGTGTCCGTCGGGGGTGGCGTAGAGGACGGCGATTTTCTCCGCGCGGTCGAGCAGTTTCAGCGGCCGGGTGTGAAAGGCGAGTTCGCCCTGGCTGGCCGGCTCGGGCGCGAGCGGTGGCTGCCAGCGCTGCGCGCGTTCGGGGATGTGGCTGGCGTGGAGCACCGGCTTGGTCACCGCGCGCGGGCCGAGCCGCACCGTCAGCCGGTCGATGCACGCGGCGAGCGATGTCCCGTGCTCCTCCGCCGCCGCCTCGATATCGGCTTGCGCCAGCGCGAGTGGCTCGGCCCAGCTTGCGCGGAGGCGCACGGTCTCGATCCCGAAGCCGGCGTCGACGTCGTCGATCTTGGCGGAGAACAGCCGCACGATATGCGCTGCCTCGCGCGTGGCGGCGGCGAGTTCGAGCCGGCGGACGACCACTTCACCGTCGATTCGCCACAGGCCGAGTTCGAGCCGGCGGGCGCCCTGCCCCTTGCCCTCCAGTTCGCGCGCCATGTCGGCGGCCAGGTCGGCGAGCACCCGGTCGAGCAGGTCGCGGTGGCGGATCGGCTCCATCAGCCGCCGCTGCACCAGCGGCATCTCGGTGGGGATCACCGGCAACAGCGGTTCGGGCACCTTGCCGAGAAGTTGGTCGAGCCGGACCAGCGGGTTCGCACCGGGCGACTTGCGGTTGCGGAAGCGACGGTGGAGCGCGTCGCGCCCCCGGTGCTCCTCGAACCGGTCGGTCAGGTCGCCGATCCGCTTGAGGCCGAGGCGGCGGAGCACTGCGAGGACGTCGGCATCGAGACGCAGCGCAGCGACGGGGAGCCCGGCCAGCGCGGCGGCGATGTCACCGTGCGCGGGCAGGATCGTCGATGGCAGTCCGTAATGCGACAATGCCCATGCCGCGCCTGCGGTCGGCGCGATGGCGAACCTCGCCGACAGCCCGCGCGCCTCGAATCGCGCCCCGGCATCGACAAGCAGCCTTGCCTCGCCGCCGAACAGGTGGGCGACGGCAGTGACGTCCAAGAGCAGACCGTCGGGCGCGTCCATCGCGCTCCAAGGCCCCCAGCGCAGCGCCCAGACGGCGAGCTTTTCGAGGAAATCGTGCGTCCCGGCCGGATCGCTCGGCGCGACCTTGAGCTGGGGACAGAGCGCACGCGCATCGGCCAGCATCATGCCGCTGCGCGCTCCGCCTGCGAGCCCCGCGGCGTTGGCGGCATCGATCCGCGGTCCGTGCGCGGTTTCGGTGATCAGGGCATAGGGTTCGGCGTCGGCGCCCTCGCCCGGCGCCAGCCCGCTAGCAAGCCGCCAGCGATCGATCGCCAGCCGCGAAAGCCAGACCGAGAGGATACGGCGCGGCCGCATGCCTATAGTCGGGATCGCAGTCGGCGAGACGCGTGGCGGCGAGACCGTTGTCGTCATCGCGCAGGGTCCATGTGCCGGGGGGATGCATACGAGCGCGGAACAGTTCGGCACGCCAGGACGGTGTGCCGGGCGCGGCGGCGTTCCAGCGCGGAGCCGGAGAGGGAGCTGAGGTCATCTCCCACCGCAGCCGGGCCGACGACAGGTCGCGCTGCGCGTCGAGCCGAACGAGCCACAACGGCACGCCATGCTTTTCGGCGGTCAGCGTCAGTCGCCGCGAGGCGGTGAAATCGAGCGCCCGGGGATTGCCCGCCAGCTCGCCGACGACCGCTGCCACCTCGCGGCAGCGCAAGCCCTCCTCGAGCGCGAAGAGCGCATCCTCGGGTTTCTCGCAGACGACGTGGACGAGGCGGTGGCGGAACACCTTCGGCAGGCCCGGCCGATAGGGGCGCCCGCCGAGCCGCAGCGCATTGCGATCCTGCACCCACAGCAGAACGCGGCGGTCGTCAGCCTCTGCCGTCTCCGACCGATCCGCCGCAGCGAGCGCATCGGCGGCGAGCGCAAGCGCGGCGGCCGCTCCGCTCGCCTCGCGCGAGGCACCGAACACCTCGCTGTGGTGCGCCCCTGCCAGCCCCGGCCGCCAGCGCGGTGTGTGGGTGGACAGGCAGGCAAGCCCTGAGGCCGGCAGGAGCGCGTTCGGGGAGGTCATGGCAGACAAACGACTCATTCGTTCCCTTTATGTTCCATAGCGGATCGATTCGCAACGCCGGAACCGCACCCCTTCCCCGCCGTTCGGAAAACAAAGGAGATAGACATGCATCACAGCAAGCCCGCCGCCGACCCCGAGCAGCTCAAGAAGGACTTCTGGAAGGCGCTCGCCGATTCCCCGTTCCTGTTCCTCCAGCGCACCGGCGAAAGCGACACCGCGGTGCCGATGAGCCCGCAGCTCGACAAGGACGCCAACAGCGCCATCTGGTTCTTCACCCACAAGAAGAGCGCGTTCGCCCAGCTCGGCCCGGTCACCGCCACCTTCCAGGGAAAAGGCCACGACATGTTCGCCCGCTTCGACGGCACGCTCGCGGTCGAGACCAGCCAGGAGCGCTTCGATCAGTTCTGGAACAACTTCGTCGAGGCTTGGTACGACGAGGGCAAGAACGATCCGGACCTGCTGTTCCTGCGCATGGACCTTGGCAATGCCGAAATCTGGAATGGCGATATCGGCCTGATCAACACCGCGAAGATGGCGCTCGGCATGTACGTCGAGCCCGCGGCCGAAAAGCAGCACGTGAAGGAAACCGCGCTCTAAGCGGCAAAACCACGGCAAGAAAAAGGGCCGCCCCTCGCGAGAGGAGCGGCCCTTCTTTCATGCGAAAGCCCTAGCGGTGGCTATCCGGCGTATCGATCGGGAAATCGTGTTCCTGGCCACCGATGTCATCGACTACCTCCACGATGCCCTTGCCCAGATGGCTATTGCCGCGGCTGTAGGCGAAATAGACCAGCAGCCCGATCGCCGTCCAAACCGGCAGCACCAGCATTGCCGCAGACGGCAGGTTGAGGAACAGGAACAGACAGCCCAGAATCGTGAGCGGACCGATCACCATAAGCCCCGGGACCCGGAACGTGCGGGTCCGCGCAGGGTCGGTTCGCCGCAGCACCATCACCGCGATCGCCACCATGAAGAAGGCGTACAGCGTACCCGCATTCGCGATATCAGCGAGCTGACCGACGGGGAAAAACGCTGCGGCAATCGCCACGACCACGCCGGTGATCGCGGTCACGACATACGGCGTCTTCCACTTGGGGTGCACCTTCGACAGGCCCTCGGGCAGCAACCCGTCGCGGCTCATCACGAAGAAGATGCGCGTCTGCGCGAACAGCAGCACCAAGATCACCGACGGAAGGGCGAGGATCGCCGCATAGCCGAGCATGTTGCCGATCGCGCCGAAGCCGATTTGACGCAGAACGTGCGCTAGCGCCTCGTTCGAGCAGACCAGGGCATCGGCATAGATCGGCATCGCGCACTGACGCGCAAGTTCTTCGGAACCCGCAGGGAACGGCACACCATTCGGACCCATGATCGGCTGACCGCCGATGGTGCCGATCGCGCCCGCCGCGACGAGGATGTAGAACACGGTGCAGAACAGGAGCGAGCCGACGAGACCGATGGGCACGTTGCGCTGAGGGTTCTTGGTTTCTTCGGCAGCCGTGGAAACCGCATCGAATCCGACATAGGCGAAGAAGATCGTGGCAGCCGCGCCGACCGCGCCCACGCCCGTGCCCCAGCCCCCGAACACGCCGGCGGGAAGGAACGGATTGAAGCGCGCCGCGTCGAACTCGGAACTCGTCAGCGTCAGGGCAATGAACGCGGTGAGCGCCGTCACCTTGATCAGCACGAGCACCGCATTGACCTTGGCGCTTTCGCTTGTGCCGATCATGAGCAGCCAGGTCACGAGCAGCGCGATGACCAGTGCCGGAAGGTTGATGAAACCGCCGGGAGCGCCTCCCAGCGCGAGCGGTCCTGCCGTCAGCCAGGCCGGTAACGATATCCCGAATGTGTCACCCAGGATCGTGCCGGTAAAATACCCCGACCATCCGACCGACACCGCCGAGGCGGCGATCGCATACTCGAGAATGAGCGCCCAACCGACCGTCCAGGCCAGGAATTCGCCCATCGTCGCGTAGCTGTAGGTGTAAGCGGATCCCGCGACTGGGATCATCGACGCGATTTCCGAGTAGCAGAGCGCGGCGACGATGCAGACGAGGCCCGCGATAATGAAGGCGAGCATCAGGCCAGGCCCGGCCTTTTGCGCTCCGGCGGCAGTCAGCACGAAGATGCCCGTGCCGATGATGCATCCGATGCCGAAAAGCATGAGCTGAAATGCACCGAGCGTTCGGTGCAGCGACTTCTTTTCCGCCGTCGCCAGGATGGCGTCGAGCGGCTTGACGCGGTCTAGGAACATGGACCCGTTTTCCCTCTCTAGAGACGCCATCACGGCGCTCTCCCTCAATGGCGGGGGAAGCTAGCGCGGCCCACCGTCAAGGCAAGACGTAATGTCCGGGCTTTCCCCGCCTCGGTGGCGCCGCTAGAGCTTCCCGCCATGTCCACGACTTTCCAGCTCGACACTTCGACCAGTCGCGCACACCCGACGCCGCAGCCCATGCGGCGGCTGACGATCCCCGCGATCCGCCGCCGCAAGGTGGATGGCGTGACCGCCGAACCGATCGTCATGCTCACCGCCTACACCGCGCGCCAGGCCCAGCTGCTCGACGCGCACTGCGACCTGCTGCTGGTGGGGGATTCGCTCGGGCAGGTGATTTACGGGCTCGATTCGAGCGTACCGGTCACCCTCGACATGATGATCGCGCATGGCGCGGCGGTTGTGCGCGGCAGCTATCACGCGGCGGTGATCGTCGACCTGCCGTTCGGCACCTACGAAGCCTCACCTGAGGCTGCCTTCGCCACGGCGTCTCGCGTGCTCAAGGAAACCGGCGCTGCCGGGGTGAAGCTCGAAGGCGGCGCAGCGATGGGCGAGACGGTGGCATTCCTGAACGCACGCGGCGTCCCTGTCATGGGCCACGTCGGCCTGACCCCGCAGGCGGTGAACGTATTGGGTGGCTACAATGCTCGCGGCCGCAGCGATGCCGAGGCGGACAAGATCGTCTCCGACGCCAAGGCTCTCGATGAAGCCGGTGCTTTCGCCATCGTCGTCGAAGGTGTGGTCGAGCCTATCGCGGTTGCTGTCACCAAGGCGGTGTCCTGTCCGACGATCGGCATCGGCGGCTCCGTCGAATGCGACGGGCAGGTGCTCGTTACCGAGGACATGCTCGGCATGTTCGAGCGCGTCCCCCGCTTCGTGAAGCGCTACGAGGACCTCGCTTCGGTCATTTCCAAGGCGGCGGAAACCTATGCCGCAGAGGTGCGTTCCCGCACTTTCCCGACGCCCGAACAGACCTACCAGCCCAGATAAGGCCGCCTCATCGATGGATACGCTCAAGCGCTTTTACGGCTTCTCGCTGATCTTCACGCTGATCTGCCTCGGACTGGGTGTCTGGTACGGTGTCGAGAGCACCGGAACCTTCGCCGGAACGGCACAGATGCTGTGGATTATCGTCGTCCTGTCGATCCTCGAGATCTCGCTCAGTTTCGACAACGCAGTGGTCAATGCCTCGGTGCTGAAGGACATGGATCGCGTCTGGCAGAAACGCTTCCTGACATGGGGTATCGCATTTGCGGTGTTCGGAATGCGCATCGTCTTCCCGCTCGCCATCGTTGCCATCGCGGCGGGGATCGGGCCGATGGAAACCATCAGACTGTCGCTCAACGATCCTGTCGAATATGAACGTCTCGTATCGAGTGCGCATGTCGGCATCGCCGGTTTCGGCGGCGCGTTCCTTGCGATGGTGGGGCTGAAGTTCTTCTTCGACGGAGAGAAAGACGTGCACTGGATCGAGGTGGTCGAGCGTTTCCTCGGCCGTTTCGCCGCGCTGCCTGCGGCCGAGATCGGCCTGCTCCTTCTGTCGATCTGGGGCATTTCGCTGCTGTTGCCCGACGAAGAAGCGCTGACTTTCGTCGTGGCCGGACTGCTGGGAATCGTCACTTTCATCGCGGTGGAAGGCGTGTCGACGATGTTGGAACTGCATGAAGAGAAGCAGCGGCTCGCGGGCGCAGTCGTGCGCAGCGGGCTCGGCGGCTTCCTTTACCTCAACATCCTCGACGCGAGCTTCAGCTTCGACGGCGTGATCGGCGCGTTCGCGCTTTCGAACAACATGATCGTCATCGCGCTCGGCCTCTCGATCGGCGCGATGTTCGTGCGCTCCATGACCATTCACCTCGTCGAGAAGGGCACCCTCGCGCAGTACCGTTTCCTTGAGCACGGCGCCTTCTGGGCGATCATTGTGCTCGGTGCGATCATGCTGCTGTCGGCGAAATGGCACATCCCAGAGACGATCACCGGGCTTTTCGGGGCGATCCTGATCGGGCTGTCTCTGTTGTGGTCGGTCCGCTTCAATCGGCGGAACCCGGCGAGCTTCGATCATGACTTGCGAGGCGAGCAGCCAGCGGCGCACTGACCACCAGCTGGAGCAGGTGATAGGCGAGCAGCGGCAGCAGGACCATTCCCGCTACCGCTGGCGGGAATAGCACTGCGGCGAGCGGCGCACCCATTGCCACACTCTTTTGCGCCCCAGCGAACAGAAACGCGATCCGGTCGCCTCGATCGAGTCCGATCGCGCCCGCCACGAGCCACGAGCCGGCAAATGCGAAGACGAGCATCGCGCATACTGCAGCGAGCAGGACCGCCCACTCGCCCGCGCCGACCCTGACCCAAAGACCCTGCTCGACCGCTCCGGAAAACGCGACATAGACCGCGATCGCAATCGAAAGCCGGTCCATCCAAGTTACCAGGTTGCGATGGCCCGCCACCCATCCCGACATGCGCGTCTGCAGGCCTTGTCCGATGGCGAAGGGCAGGATCAGCATGCCGAACACCTTGGCAAGCCCCTCCAATCCCATGTCAGCCGCTCCGCCTCCGCCGAGCGCGACGAACAGCGGCGTGCAAACGAACACGCCCAGGATGTTGGTCAAGGCCGCAGCCACCACCGAACTCGCCACATTGCCTCCAGCCAGCGATGAATAGGCGGTCGCGGATTGCACGGTCGACGGCAGGACCCCGAGATAGAGAAATCCCAGCGCGACCATCGGCGGCATTGCGCCTGCCAGTCCAAGCTCAAGCCCCTTTCCCGCGAGAGCCATCGCCCCGAAGCACCACATTACGAGCGGCAGGAGGAAGCGCCAGTTGCCTATGCCCCGGATCACTTCGCGACGTGGCAGCCGCAAGCCGTTGAGAAAAAAGAGCACGAAGATGGCGGCGTTGGAGACCCACTGTGCGATATCGCGCGCGCCGCCGGTCGCGGGAAGCACGCTTGCGAGCAGGATCGCGAGGATCAGCAGCCGCACCATGAGATCGATCTTGCCGAGAAATCGCATCGTCCCGGGCATGGCGAGAGCAATGACGCTTGTCGAGCGGTTCAGCCCTCCAGCAACCGGTCGAACAATGGGTCGTTGCGGCCCCGCGTCTGGGCGTAACGCAACAGCAATGTGGCTCGCGACCGGTCACCCCGGTCCTTGAGGCGCCGAGCGAGAACCGCGGCAGCGTCGGCGTTGGCCGGTTCTCCGGCAAGGTGCTCGGCGATGAGGTCGGTTGCGGCATCGCGCCGGCCCGAGCGATCGAGAGCGACCGCCATGCGCTGGACGAGCGACCAGGATCGGCGAACCGTCGCCGCCTGTCCATAAAGGCGAACCGCTTCGCGGGCATCGCCTGCCGCAAGCGCGACGTCTCCTGCCAATGCGACTGCGTCCGAAGACCCGGGATTGGCGGCAAGGAGAGCGTTCGCTTTCTTGCGGGCGGCATTCACATTTCCGTTGCCGAGATATCGCCTGACCTCGCCCACGACAGGGGCGGTCCCCGCGCCCGCCCGGTCCGCGATCGCAGCGATGCGTAGCGCTCCGCCACTTGCCGCCGTGTCCAAGTAAGGTGCAGCTTTTTCGCGCTCGCCGAGCGCTTCGTACGAACGACCGACCAAAGTGGCGAGGTAGGGCGTCGTCGCGCGCTCGCCGAACCGCGCCACGAGCTCGCGGTGATTGCCGCCGAGGGCAAGTGCTTTGGCCAGCAGGTGGCGGACGCGCGGATTGTCAGGCTGGCGGCGCGACAGCACATCAAGGCCTTGTGCCGCGCTCGCGAAATTGCCGTTCTCGATGTCCAGAAGCGCAAGCAGCAGCATCGCCGCAGGCAGTTTGCGATCGATGTCGCCGCTGCGCTGGAGGAGGCTCCGTGCCAGATCGTCCTTGCCCGCGCGCGCAGCGAGGATTGCCTGGAGGTACGGTACGCGCCGGTCCCCTGGGGCCGCCGTCGAGAGTCGGCGTGTCGCCGCCACCATGTCGCGGGCTCGCCCGACTTCACCAAGGGTCGCCGCGTACTCCGCCAGCAATTCCGGGTCATTCGCCGCCACTTCAAGACTGCGCTCGAGAAGCGGCAATGCAGCAACGTTGCCGTGCGAATCGCGCACGAGTTGTGCGCGAAACAGGAGCGCTGCGGGATTGGCCGGCCCCTGTTCCAGAGCCCTCGCCGCCGCTTCGCGTGCCTGAACCTGCTCACCGCCGAGCCAGCGAAGTCGGCCGATGTCGACCCACAACTCGGGATCGTCCGGGTCGGACGCAAGCGCGCGGTCGAAGGCCTTCCCGGCTGCCGGCAGATCCCCCTGCTTCATCCGCAAGCGTCCGAGCATGTGAAATCCATGTGCGGAGGCCTCAGGGGCGAATTCTCCGCCGGTGAGCCAGAATTCGGCCTCAGGCAGATTGCCTTGCTGCAATTCCGCCTCGCCGAGCCATGGTGCCAACATGGCCGGGGCCGCCCCGCCGTCGAGTTCGCGGCGCAGGGCCGCCTCGGCGCCAGCCCCGTCGCCCGCCGCGAGCATCGCCCGCCAATCGTCGGCACCCGGGCCGGGAGCCGCTTCGCCGCCGCATCCCGCCAGTGCGCCGGCCAGGACAAGACAGAGAATTCGCGCGAAACTAGGTCGCGAGGTCATACTGTTTGATCAGGTCGTACAATGTCGGCCGACTGATGCCGAGCAGCTTGGCGGTGCTCGAGATGTTGCCCTCGCTTCGCGCCAAAGCATGCCGGATCACCGTACGATCGGATCGCTCGCGTGCGCTCTTGAGGTTGAGCACTTCGGCAGGCTCATCGACATTGCCCGCCAGGTCGAGGTCCTCGACGCCGACGAGCTTGTTCTCCGACATGATCACGGAGCGTTTTACACGGTTCTCGAGTTCGCGAACGTTGCCCGGCCAGCTCCAGGCGTCGATCGCCGCGAGGGCATCGGGCGCGAAGCCCTTCACCGACGGGTTCATCTCGGCGGCAAAGCGCTGGAGGAATGCCTTGGCGAGCAGCACGGCATCGCCGGGGCGCTCCGCAAGCGTTGGAATTCTTATGACGATCTCCGCGAGCCGATAGAACAGGTCTTCTCGGAAGGTGCCGGCAGCGATCATCGCTTCGAGGTCCTGGTGCGTCGCGCACACGACGCGGGTGTCGACCGCAATGGCCGAGCGACCGCCGATGCGCTCGATCGTGCGTTCCTGCAGGAAGCGCAGCAGCTTGACCTGCAGCGGCAACGGAATGTCGCCGACCTCGTCGAGAAACAGGGTTCCGCCTTGCGCCTGCTCGATCTTCCCTTCGGTGCTCTTGACCGCGCCGGTGAAGGCACCCTTCTCGTGCCCGAACAGCTCTGCTTCCAGCAGGGTCTCGGGGATTGCCGCGCAGTTGAGCGCGACGAAGGCCTTGCCCTTGCGGTCGCTTGCATCGTGGAGGCCGCGCGCGAGGAGTTCCTTGCCTGTGCCGCTTGCGCCCAGGAGCATGACCGAAACCTTGGTTTTTGCCACCCGCTCGATCGTGCGTGCTACCTTGGCCATTTCGGGCGCTGCGGTGATCATCCCGCCCAGGACTGTCTTCTCCTCGCCCACCTTGGCAGCGAGGCGGCGGTTCTCGCCCTCGATCTCGTGCAGGGCGAACGCGCGCCGGACGATCAGGCCGAGCGCATCGATATCGACCGGTTTCTGGTAGAAGTCGTAGGCGCCGCGCTCGATCGCGGTCAGTGCACTCTCGCGCGCGCCATGGCCGCTCGCGACGATGACCTTGGTATCGGGCTTCAGCGCCATGATCGCATCGAGGACCGCGAAACCCTCACTGGTGCCGTCGGGGTCGGGCGGGAGGCCGAGGTCGAGAGTGACGACTGCGGGTTCTTCGCTGCGCAACGCCGCGAGCGCACTGTCGCGATCGCCGGCAATGATCACTTCGAAATCCTCGTACGCCCATTTAAGTTGGGCCTGGAGGCCTTCGTCGTCCTCGATTACGAGAAGCTTCGGCCGGACGGTCGATTTCTGGTGCGTCATCACGCCACCTCTTGCTGCAGGTTGATGTCGGCCTTGGGGCCGACGGCAGTGGTCATGGGCAGGACCGTGGCAAAGCGGGTGCCGAGCCCTTCCCGAGAATCGACATCCAGCCGCCCGCCCATCGCACGGATCAGTTCGCGGGCCTCGAACGCGCCGATGCCGAAGCCGCCCTCCTTGGACGAGACGAACGGCTTGAACAGCTTGTCACGAACGAACTGCGGGCTCATCCCGCTGCCGGAGTCGATGATCTCGATACGGCCCTGCAAGCCGTCGCAGGACACGTCGATGAAGACCGGCATGTCCGGATCGCTCGCGTCGATGGCGTTCTGGACGATATGGACGAGCGCCTGTTCGAGCGCTTCGGCATCGGCCTTTACGACGCAAGGATCGCAGCGCGTCAGTTCGACCCGTCGTGCGCCCGAGTAGCGCAGCGCGATCCGTCGCGCGACCAGCGCAAGGTCTACAGGGACGCGGCCGGTTCCACCCGCCGCGCCATAGCGCCCGAGGCGCGCAAGCAGCGCGTTGAGCTTCTCGGCACTCTTGGTGAGCGTGACCAGCATGTCTGCGCGGAAGGCAGGATTGTCGGCATGTCTTTCCGCATTGCGGGCAAGAAGCGAAAGCTGGCTGGCAAGGTTCTTGATATCGTGCATCACGAAGGCGATGCGGCGATTGAATTCCTCGAAACGCGAAGCCTCAATCAGCGCCTCGTGTCCCGCCTGCTCGGCCAGGTAGCTCGCAAGCTGCCGCCCGACGACCTTCAGGAGGTCGAAATCCTCCCAGTCGAGCCTGCGGGCGAGCGGCGGGCGGGCCAGCACAGCCACGCCGACAAGGCGCTCGAAATGGATCAGCGGTACGATGGCCCATGCCTTCCGGTCATCGATCAGCCACGGCGGAACGACGGCGGGGTCGATCTCGGCGTCGTCGCTGTCTCGCACGTCGTCGAGTTCGACGATCTTGCCCGTGCGTTCGAGCAACGCGGCCAGTTCCGCGTCGCATGACGAGGACGAGGTCGACAACTCCGGCCATTGCCAATGGCCCGCAAGGACCATCTCGCCACCTTCCGCAGGGAGCAGCAAGGCGGCACCCTGGCTGTCGGTGATGTCGGCGAGCGCCTGCGCGGCGCGGATCGAGAGCGCGGGCGCCTCGGGCCCGGCGCGCCCGATCGTCCCGGTAAAGCGCAACCATTCGGCCCGGTAGTCGTACCTGTGCTGGAACAGGTGCTTAAAGGCCTTGACCCGCAGCCAGCCGCGCATGCGCTTCGATGGGAGCCACAGCAGAGCGACAGTCGCCGCCGCGAAGAGAAACCCCACTTGCGTGAACCGCGAAAATTCTCCGCCGAAAACCGCCATCGATTCCGCCAAAAGGGTCATGGCGATCAGATACGCCCCGATCACGAGCAGCGAGAGCGACTGGAAGGCGACAGTGCGGCTCGGCAGGATTTTCAGCTCTGCGGCGCGAGCATTGGCGCCGATCGCGAACAACAGGGCGACCCCGGCGATCACGAGGCCGCGCAGCGCGGCAAGCTCCACCGGCATGTATCCGACCAGCCAGGCTACGGCATAGAGGTTGAGCTGGAACGCCCATAGTCCCGCCAGCGCCGCAGCGGACCAGCGAAGCATCTGCCGCGACAGGCCCGATGCGCCCGCATAGAGATTGTGCAGCAGCACCAGCGCACCCACCGATACCAGCGCGCGGAAAAGAGCGCCGACCGAAAAAGCCAACTCGGCAATCGCCTTCACGTCCGCGAAGCGAAACTGCAGAATAGCCACTGCGGGCTGTAGGCATTCCACCAGTGCCAGGACGAAAACGAGGGGGCGGATCGGCGCGAGGCTGTGGTCGCGCCCGTCGTTCCCGAAGAGCCGGTAAAGCACGAAAAGCCATGCCAGGTTTCGCCCGGATTCCACAAGGCTCGCAGGCAACGTCCCTGGCCCCCACGCCGCAATGGTCACGCACCAGGCAGCGGATGCGACGAGCGCGACGATAACGCTGGCATGCTCGCGGCGGGGGTTGCCGTTGCGGGTGAGCAGCATCACCGCCACCACGGCGCAGGCGACCGCGCCGCCCAGGCTCAGGAAGAACCCGGCGAATTGCCAGAACGACGCCGCGCCCATCTCAGCGCGCTCCTTCGGACCAGAGGATCACGCGCACCGTCTGGAGCAGGATCAGCAGGTCGAGGAAAGGGGTATAGTTCTTGGCGTAATAGAGGTCGTATTCCAGCTTGGCGCGGGCATCCTCGACGCTGGCGCCATAGGGATAATTGATCTGGGCCCAGCCCGTGATGCCGGGCTTCACCATGTGCCGCTCGGCGTAATAGGGCAGCTTGTCCTCGAGGTCGGTCACGAATGCCGGGACTTCGGGTCGGGGTCCGACGAAGCTCATCCGCCCCGCAAGGACGGTCCAAACCTGCGGCAATTCGTCGATCCGGACCTTGCGGATGAAGCGGCCGAGCCGCGTGATCCGCGGGTCGTCCCTTTCCGCCCACTTGGCTCCGCCAGCCTCCGCATCGATCCGCATCGAGCGGAGCTTGTGGACGGTGAACGGCTCTCCGTAGAGGCCGACGCGGGTCTGCCGGAAGAATGCCGGACCCTTGCTGTCGATCTTCACGAGCAGGGCGAAGAGAGCGATCAGCGGGAACGTCAGGGCGAGCAGCAGGCCACTGGCGGTTACGTCGAACACGCGCTTGGCCGCGCTTGAGAGCATGCGTCCGCTGGAGAATCCGTCGGAGAATATGAGCCAACTGGGGTTGAGCGTGTCGAGGTCGACCCGGCCGGTCTCGCGTTCCATGAAACTCGAGAAGTCGTTGACGTGGACCCCGTGCGTCTTGATCCGCAGCAGGTCTTTCAGCGGCAGCGCATTGCGGCGCTCCTCGAGTGCCAGGACAACCTCGCTCGCGCCGATGTTCTCGACGAACCGGCCCAGATCGTGGATCGCGGTCCGCGGAATTGCCTCTTCGAGTTGCGGAGCGCCATCGTTCATGCCGATGAAACTGACCACGGCAAAACCGCTCTCGGGACGTTCCGCCAGCGCCTTGATCCGGCGAGCCCGCTCGCCTGCCCCGAGCACCATGACCCGGCGGCGAAAAGCGGCGGTTCCGATTACGCTGCCGACCAGCATGCGATTGGCGATCAGGAGCGCGGTGGCAATGACCATCGCGTAAAGCAGCGTCGAGCGCCAGAACGTGCTGCCAGGGAACAGGAAATCAATGAAGGCGAGAGCGATGATGCCGAGGCTGACGGCGACGAGCAGGCGCGCACCGGCGAACCGCATCGACCGCAGCGCATCCGCGCCATAAGTGCCGACCGCGATCATCGCGAGCCAGATCACACCGGCGAAACCGGCCAGCATCCAGGCGCGATCGGTTACCCTGCCCGGATCGGTACCGATCTGGCTTGCGCGCACCAGCCACGCGATCTCGCCTGCCGCCAACAGGAGCACGAGGTCGAACAGCCCGAGCAGCAAGACCGCATGCGGTATATAGTGCTTGAAAAGACGGATCATCGTCTCGGCCCGGGCGCGCTCCAATTAAGGTAAACGAGCCCTAGGACCGAGAGATGAAATGTCGGTAAACTTTACAACAGAGATCGGGGGGCTGGCCGGAACTGCCTCCCGCGAGCTCTCGTGTCAGTTTCCGTCGAGATTCTGCGCGGCATCCTGCGCTGCGTCACCGACCTGCTGGGCGGCCTCTCCGACTTCGTTCGCGGCTTCTGCAACCGCGTTGTCCTTCGACACTTCGGCGCCGCTCATGTTCGAGAAGATGAAGAAGCCGGCTATGACGGCGATCAGCAGGACGATGGCGATAAGCCAGCCCGATCCGCCGCCTCGGCGGGGTTCCCCGTCGGTCACGACGGTATGGGTGGTGTGCGTGCTGCCAGTGGCAGGGTCGCGGACTTCGGTAATGCGTTCTTCGGTCATTGGAGGATCTCCCTCATGGAATGGCGCAAGAACGGTCGCCGGTCGGTGCTGGTTCCGCGATGAATGGTTAACCGGCGAAGCGGAACGGCGTGGTGCCCTGTTCGATCGCCGAGAAAACGAGTGCGGTGCCGCGAGGCGGTAGCGAGCGCTGGGTGCAGCCGGCAATGTGGCAGCGAGCGCACCCCGCGCCGATCCCCTGTGCATCCGCTTCCCTCAGCGAGAGGCCCCGGGACGACGCGAGATCGGCGGCGAGCGAGGCCTCGAGCCCGAGGACGACCGCAAACCGGGCACCTTCGCGCCCTTCGACCGCGTGAGAAACGGTGAGCCAGTGCGCGGGGCTGGCGCCGGAGCCATCGACCTTGACTGCCTGGACGTGGAACGCGTCGGTTCGTTCGAACGCGCGATGCACATGCCACAAGGGACAGCTGGCGTCGCTGTCCAGGAACGCTGCCCCGCTCGCACCCGCATATCGCTTGGAGAACTGCCCTGCCCGGTCGATCCGCGCCATGAAGAAAGGCAGGCCACGCTGTCCGATCCTTTGGAGGGTGGTCAGGCGGTGCGCGAGGCTTTCAAAACCGACGCCGAAGCGCCGCATCAAGACCGCGAAATCGTAACCCGTCGCCTCGGCCGCGCGCAGGAAGCGTCCGTATGGCATGACCAATGCCGCGGCGGCGTACGACACGAGGTGCCGCTCGAACAGCCTGCGCGGTGCTTCGTCGGGAAACTGGGCGCCCTTCGCCAGACCGGCGATCAGGTCGCGAAATTCCAGTGAGGCGATCTGCGTCGCCACCTGGAAGGTACGCGACGATGGATCGAGCATTTCGTTGAGCTGGAGCTGGCGCGCGTGAAGATCGAGCCGCCGCACGTGATCCGGCAAGACCTCGCGTGGGAGAATCCGGATAGAAAGCTGATGGTGTTCGCGCAGCCTTTCCGCGAGGGCGGCGTAGGTGTCGCTGCGGGAGAGACGAAGTTCGTCGGCGAGCGCCTCTGCGGCCGCATCGAGGTCGGCGAAATGATTGCGCCAGCGCTCGATTTCTCGCCGGGCCGCCTGGGTGGGATCGTCGCGCCGTTCCTCCGGTGCGGCGTTGTCATATAGCCGTGCGAAAGCAGCTGCCGCCTGCGGCGCAGCCGAAAGAAACTCTGCGAGTTCGTCGCGGTCGATGCCCAGGTCAGTGAAACGATCATCGGCCATTCGCCGTGCAAGGCCGTCGAGACCGCCGATCGCTTCGTCTTCGCGCAGTGCGCGCGGGTCAAAATCGAACTGGTCGACGACCTGCAGCACCACGCGCGCCGAAAGCGGCCGCTGGTTGCGCTCGATGAGATTGAGGTAGCTGGGGGAGATGCCCAAACGGGTCGCCATGGCACTTTGCGTGAGCCCCTCGCGTTTGCGCAAACGCCTGATGGCAGGTCCGGCGAATATGGCCGCGTCAGTCATGTGTAACTTTCTTTACAAGATTACACAACAGTCTGCCGCGTTTCAGCCGCCAAGACAACAAACTTTGTAAATCTAGGCAGCCACGCTGCGCCAAGCCCGGTATCGCAATAGCACGATTTTCACCGGGATATTGCCATGACCTACCAGACCTCCATTGCCGACTTCCGCCGCACAATCGATGGCGCCGGTGCGCCCTGGAACGCCATCGATGCCGAAAGCGCCGCGCGGATGAAGCTGCAGAACCGCTTTCCCACCGGCCTCGACATCGCTCGCTACACGGCCAAGATCATGCGCGCCGACATGGCTGCATACGATGCCGATCCCGCGGCCTATACCCAGTCGCTCGGTTGCTGGCACGGGTTCATCGGTCAGCAGAAGCTGATCGCGATCAAGAAGCATTTCGGCACCACAAAGAGCCGGTACCTCTATCTCTCGGGCTGGATGATTGCCGCGCTGCGCAGCGAGTTCGGCCCGCTGCCGGACCAGTCGATGCACGAGAAGACCAGCGTCCCCGCCCTGATCGAAGAACTCTACACCTTCCTCCGCCAGGCCGACGCCCGCGAATTGGGCGGCCTTTTCCGTGAGCTCGACAAGGCCCGCGAGAGCGGCAACGAGGTCGAGGCGAAGCGGATTCAAGGTCTGATCGACAACCACGAAACGCACGTCGTGCCGATCATCGCGGATATCGACGCCGGCTTCGGCAATCCGGAGGCAACGTACCTGCTCGCCAAGAAGATGATCGAGGCGGGAGCCTGCGCGATCCAGATCGAAAACCAGGTGTCCGACGAGAAGCAGTGCGGCCACCAGGATGGCAAGGTCACCGTGCCGCACGAGGACTTCCTGCAGAAGATCCGCGCGATCCGCTATGCCTTCCTCGAGCTCGGCGTGGAGGACGGGGTCATCGTCGCACGCACCGATTCGCTCGGCGCGGGCCTGACCAAGCAGATCGCCTTCTCGAAGGAACCGGGCGACCTGGGCGACCAGTACAACGCCTTCCTCGATTGCGATGAAGTCGATGCGTCCGAGATCGGCAACGGCGACGTGCTGATCACTCGGAACGGCAAGCTGCTGCGGCCCAAGCGCCTGCCCAGCAACCTCTACCAGTTCCGTCCCGGCACGGGAGAGGATCGCTGCGTGCTCGACTGCATCACTTCGCTCCAGAACGGTGCGGACCTGCTGTGGATCGAGACCGAGAAGCCGCACATCGGCCAGATCGGCGGAATGGTGGATCGCATCCGCGAGGTGATCCCGAACGCCAAGCTGGTCTACAACAACAGCCCCAGCTTCAACTGGACGCTCAACTTCCGCCAGCAGGTGTTCGATGCCTGGGAAGCCGAGGGCAAGGACGTGTCAACCTACGACCGGGCGAAGCTGATGAGCATCGACTACGACGGCACCGAGCTCGCCGACGAAGCCGATGAGCGCATCCGCACGTTCCAGCGCGACAGCGCGGCGCAGGCGGGCATCTTCCACCACCTGATCACGCTGCCGACCTACCACACCGCGGCGCTCAGCACCGACAACCTCGCCAAGCGCTATTTCGGCGACGAGGGCATGCTGGGCTACGTCAAGCAGGTCCAGCGCGAGGAAATCCGCCAGGGCATCGCCTGCGTGAAGCACCAGAACATGGCCGGCTCCGACATCGGGGACGATCACAAGGAATACTTCGCCGGCGAAGCCGCGCTGAAAGCCGGCGGCGAGCACAACACCATGAACCAGTTCGCCGCGGCGTAAGGAGAGAGAGGATGACGACCATGACTGAAGAACGTCCGCCCGAACCGAGCCGGGCCCGCGCCCTGCTCTCGACCGCCGACTTCCGCCTGCTGCGGACCGCGCTGACTGCCTATGCGCGGACGGTTGAAGACCGCGACGAGCTTGCCCGGATCAATGCCTTGCACCATCGGCTCGGCACCTACACCTGACACGTCGGGCACACCGACTTATCATCTCCTGGGGAGGAGAGACGGCCGTCGGGGACCCCTTCCCCGGCGGCCGTCAACCATATGGCAACCATCGATGGTTGCCGCCCGTTTAACCTTGGTCCGCTAGGCGGTCCCCATGGTTCGCAAGGCGACAGCCAAGCCGGTCACGGCCCAGATGTATCGCCATTTCGCGGCGGTCACCATCGTGTGCACCCTGGCATTGGCCATGTTTGCAAACGGGGACGCCCGCGACGCGGTCGCCAGGGAAGTAGCCGTCAGCCAGGCGCCGGCCGAGGCCCATCCCACAGAATTGGTGCGCAAAGGCGATGGCCAGGGCCGCGGCTTTGGCAGCGAGGAGTTCGACGGCAGTTACGGACAGCCGACGGACGGTGACTTCGGTGGTGCGAACTCGGGGATCATCCCTCCCGACGCGTCAGGATCGGTGATCGGAATGCCTGCCGGCTTCAACATGTACGGAATATCAAACGAAGCCTGGGCGCGGCTCAGCGAAGAGCAGAAGCGCAAGATCATCGCGGATCACGCACGCTCGCAGCGCGAGGCGATCGCGCCCGGCAGGGCAACGCAGATCGAAAGCCTTCTTGACGCGTCGCGCGCGCGCTCGGGCGAAGCATCCGCTGCCGATTGAGCCGGCAACCTGGCCGTTACATCTGGTACGTCACCACCAGCAGGACAGACAGTGTCACCGTCATCAACAACACCAGCGGTACGCCCGTGCGGATGTAGTCTTTGAACTCGTACCCGCCCTCGGCCATGATGAGCATGTTGGTCTGGTAGGCGATCGGCGTCGCGTAGCAGAGGTTGCACCCGAACAGCACCGCGAGGATCAGCGGTTCGGGAGGCAGGCCGAGCTGCTGTGCGATGTTGAACGCGATGGGCGTTCCGACCGTCGCGGCCGTGGCGTTGCTGGCGAAGTTGGTCAGCAGGGTGACGAAGAGCATGATCGCGGCCAGGACCGCGGCGGGGCTGAGGAACTGGAGGCCCAGCGACATCGCCTGCCCCAGCCACTCGGCAGCCCCGGTGTCGCCGATCAGCCGCCCGAGCGCGATGCTCGCCGCTACCAGTACGATGACCTTCGCCGACAGGGCGCGGCCGACCCGGTCGAACTTTACGCAACCGGTCACGAACATCAGGATCGCCCCGGCGAGCGCCGAGATGGCGATGGGTAGAAGCCCGATCGACGCCAGCCCGACCGATCCCAGCATGATGCCTCCGGCGAGCACCGCTTTCGATCGCCGGGGAAGTTCGCGCATCCCTTCGAGGATCAGCAGGCTGTCGGCCCGGGCAAATGCCTGGAGCGGCTCTGGCAGGCCCATGACCAGCAGCACGTCGCCTTCCGCGATGCGCATTTCGCCCAATTGTGCGGCATCGTCGCCATCTCCGAGCAGCTTCTTCGGCCGATGGATGCCGAGCACTGCGACCCCGTACAGGTCGGCGATGCCCGAACTGGGCAGCGTACGTTCGATCAGGCGGGAATCGGCGGTGACAGTCATCTCCACCACCGCGATGTCTTCGCGTGCCTCGGCCGATTCCTTGCGAATGCGATCGATCACCCAGGCCGGCGCGACCTCGCCCTTCAGCGTCCGCATCGCTTCCTCGATCGCGTCGTGGGTTCCGGAGATCGTCAGGCGTTCCTGGGTCTGGATCTTGCCCGCCGGCCTATCGTGAAATTCGATCTCGGCAGGGAGCCGCGGCATCACCGTGGCGAGTTCCTGCCCCGTCAGAGTACTGCCTTCGTTGATCCTCAGGCGAGTGACGAACCGCCGCTTCACGTGGAGATCCTCTGTCCGGTTGTCGCCGAGAAGTCGCGGCGCGATGAGCCAGAGATACGGCAGCGCGACGAGCGCCGCGGTGAGGACGATCGGTGTGAAGTGGAACACGTTCATCTGGGGCATGCCCAGATCGCGCGCAATCGATACCACCAGCAGATTAGTCGATGTGCCGATTGTGGTACCCATCCCGCCGATCAGCACCGCCGCGTTGAGCGGGATCAGCGTTTTCGATGCCGCCATGCCGCCGCGCGCCGCCATGCTGACGAAGATCGGAAGCAGCAGGACGAGGACCGGCGTGTCGTTGACGAACATCGACAGGAAGAACGCCATGACCAGCGAAACGAGCAGGCCGACCTGCTGGTTGAACTTGAAAACGGACTCCAGCACCCGCGCGAAGGGTTCGAGCGCGCCGGTCACCACCAGCCCCCGTCCCATGATCATCAGCGCACAGATGGTGATCAGCGCGTAGTGGCCGAAGCCCGAGAAGGCGAGTGCCAGCCCGTCGGTCGGCTGCGTGTGCGGCATGGGAAAGAAATAAAGCCCCACCGCGATGACCGCGATGGTCAGCAACGACACGATCTCGGTGCTCATGCGCCCCCGCGCGAAGGCGACGAACATACCGATGGTGACGATCATCGCGCCGATCGCGTGGAGATTGGGAGCGTCGATCATCCGGTCACGGTGAATCCCAGACCGCGCCCGCAATTACAAGCGATTATCCCGCTCGAAAGCGCCAGAGCGGTGTTGCGAGAAATCTGGTGCCCCTGGCCCGACTCGAACGGGCACTTCTTGCGAAACTCGATTTTGAGTCGAGCGCGTCTACCGATTCCGCCACAGGGGCTCCCCGCAAGCGCGCCGTGCCTTAGCGGCGCAGAGTACGCTCGGCTAGACCTTGATCGCGCCGGCCAGTGCTTTGTGCAATTTGGAATGCAAACCGTCGTTGGCGGCAAGCACCTGGCGGTCGCAGATCGGCTGCGACCGGCCGCGGAAGTCGGTAACAAAACCGCCCGCCTCGCGCACGAGCAGACAGCCCGCTGCAGTGTCCCACGGGGCAAGGTCGCTCTCCCAGAACCCGTCGAAACGCCCGGCGGCGACCCACGCGAGGTCGAGCGAGGCGGCGCCGAAACGGCGCACACCCGCAACCTGCGGTCCTAACGCGCCGTAGATCTTGAGCCATTGCTCGAAGTCGCCGTGGGCCTGGTACGGCATTCCGGTGGCGAGCAGGGCGTCGGACATGCGCGACCGGCTCGATACGCGCAGCCGGCCATCGTGGAGCCATGCGCCCCGGGTCTTCTCGGCCCAGAAAGTCTCGTCGGTGATCGGCTGATAGATCACCGCTGCTGTCACCTCGCCCCAGCCCTTTCCGTCGAGCGTCGGCTCCTGCGCCGCGATCGAGATCGCGAAGTGCGGAATGCCGTGAAGAAAGTTGCTGGTTCCGTCGAGCGGATCGACGATGAAGCGCGGCTTGCCCTCTTCCCCAGGGATCTCGCCGCCTTCCTCCATCAGGAAACCCCAGCCCGGACGCGCGACCTTGAGCTCGTCCCAGATGGTGCGTTCGGCGATGCGGTCGGCCTTCGAGACGAAGTCCGACGGCCCCTTGCGGCTGACCTGGAGGTGCTCGACCTCGCCGAAGTCGCGCCGCAGCTTGCCGCCCGCCTTGCGCGCGGCCTTTTCCATGACGCGAATGAGTCCCGATAATGCGCTCACGACAGGATCAGCCCGCCTTGCCGACGTAGGTCCGCTCGTAAACGTCGACCACGATCCGTGTGCCGCTTTCGATGTGCGGCGGCACCATCACGCGCACGCCGTTGTCGAGCACCGCCGGCTTGTAGCTGGACGAGGCGGTCTGCCCCTTCACAACCGCGTCGGCCTCGACGATCGTCGCTTCGACCTGTTCGGGCAGAGCGACCGAGATCGGCTTTTCGTCCCACAGTTCAAGCGTGACGTCCATGCCGTCCTGCAGGAACGCCGCTGCATCGCCGAGAAGGTCGGTCGGCAGGTTGATCTGCTCGTAGGTATCCTTGTCCATGAACACTAGGCTGTCGCCATCGGTGTAGAGATACTGGAATTCCTTCTGGTCGAGCCGCACGCGTTCGATCGTGTCGGCGCTGCGGAAGCGCACGTTGGTCTTCCGCCCGTCCTGCAGGTTCTTCATCTCGACCTGCATGTAGGCCCCGCCCTTGCCCGGCTGGGTGTGCTGGATCTTGGCAACTTTCCAGATGCCGCCTTCGTATTCGAGGATGTTGCCGGGACGGATGTCCACGCCGGAAATCTTCATGGGTGGTGGGCCTTCGATTGGGAAAGAGCGCGGCGCGGCGAAGATTTCCGCCGGCCGATTGGGCGCGGCGCTTAGCGACAAGTGGCCGCGCGGGCAAGTTCGGGTGGCCGAATGGGGATCACTTTGCTAGGTCGGGCCGCGATGGTCGCCCGTCTTGCCTTCCTTGCAGCGCTTGTCGCGCTGGCATCGACCGCCTCACTTGCGGAGGGTCGGCTCGGTACGCTGGAATCCGGCCGTTACCTGTGCGAATTGCCAGGAGATGCCTCGGGACTGGCTTCCATTCCGATCCAGGATGGCTGGTTCGATATCATCAATGCGTCCAGCTACGCTTCCGGCAGCGGCAGCGGCACCTACCTGCTCACAGGCAAGACGGTCGTCTTCACGCGCGGACCGATGAAGGGAATGACCTTCAAGCGCATGGGCGCGCGCTCGCTCAAGGCCATCAATGCCGAGGGCGAACTGGCGAAAATGCGTTGTGTACGGAGCGGCAGAGGCGCTGCCGACTAGCGTCCGGCCAGCAACGTATAGGGATTGAGGGCGGTCGCCGGCTCCCACCACTTGGCGTCCGGTGTCGTACGCATGACGGCGAAATGGAGATGCGGCGAAGCCGGATCTGCGTTGCCGGTGTAGCCGACACTGCCGATGCGTTGACCCCGACGGACCTTTTGTCCCTCCTGCAGGCCCACGGCGTAGTCCTTGAGATGCGCGTAGTAGTAGATCGACCGGCCATCGTCGGACCGCACGTAGATCGTTTTCCCGCCAGCGTCTGAGAGGAACAGCTTTTCGATCGTTCCCGGAGCGCTGGCGACCACGCTGGTCCCCTCGGGCGCCATGATGTCGAGCGCCTCGTGCAGTCGCTCGCCGCCGCCGCGCTCGTCGGTGAAGGTGTCGGTCAGGTCCGACGCGCGCACGCCGACCACAGGGATCACCAGGTTACCGGTCCGGGCGTCACCCAGCCTCGTCTGGTCCGCCGTGTCGAGCGACGGCGCCGCGGTGGTTCCCATCGTCGCGCTGGGTGCGGGGCTCGGCGCGGCGTCGGCGGGCCTGGTGCGGTCCATCTGTCCGATACCGCGCGCGCCTTCCATCAACGTTCCGCCCATCACGATCCACGCTGCACTGGTCAGCGTGGCCGTGACGACGATCGTCATCAGCCGATCGACGAACCCCATCGCCATATTAAGCTACGAACTCCACCTTCGTCCCCGCCTTCACCATCTGGGCCAGCCGCGCGGCATCCCAGTTGGTCAGGCGGACGCAACCGCTGCTCTGCGCGCGGCCGATCGTTTGCGGCTCGGGCGTGCCGTGGATGCCGTAATGCTCCTTGCTGAGATCGATCCAGACGACGCCGACGGGGCTGTTCGGGCCGGGCGGCAGCTTGTGTTTGCCGCCGTCGTCGCCGTTTCCGAGCACCTCGGGATCGTAGGTAAACGGCGGATTGGGCGCCTTTCCGTTGATCTTCCAGTTGCCGAGCGGCAGCGGGAAGCGGCTCGATCCCGACGAAACGGTGAAGACCACCACGAGCTTGCCGGCGTCGTCGTAGCCCTTGAGTACGCTGTCGCTCTTGCTGACGACGACGCGCGCGACCTTGGGCTGTTCGGTTCCGACCCCCAGGCTCTGGAGAGTCTGCTGCCAGTCCGGGTCGTCCACCGCTCCCGGCGCGATCCGGTCAGCGCCGATGTTGGGCACGCGGATCAGCTGACCTGCGGCAAACATCGAGGATGTGCTTTCTTCGGAATCGGGACTGGCGGTCGGGGTCGGAGACGGCGTCGCTGGTGCGGTGCCGGGAGCTGAAGATTGCATCGTCGCCGGTTTGCCGCCTGGGTTGAGCATCTTGAGCACGTCGATCGTCGTGTGGAAGCGCTCGGCCAGCTTTTCGTCGAGGGTCTCGTAGGTCAACCGCTCGAGCTTGGCCTGCTCCGCCGCCTCTTCCGGAATATCGCGGTATTCCAGCGTGCCCCAGTCGTCGGGAATACGCACGACCCGAGTCGCGGGAATCGAGTCCCACTGGGCGAGCTTGGCCTTCGTCGGATCGTCGAGCTTCCCGGTCACCTCGAGGCCGTTGACCTCCTGAAAACCTTCGAGAGCATTCTCGGTCGACATACCCATCTTGCCGTCGATCACGCCCGGACCGAAGCCCTGGCGGTCTAGAACCACCTGCGCCTGCATGATGGGGCGCGGCTCGCTGTCGGGTATGTCGGGAACGTCCGATGCCATGTCGGCGCCGTCTCGTGATGACATCGTGTCCGACAGGCTGTCGGTCGTTGCGTTCGCCGATCGGTCGGCGGCGGCGGACTCCTCGTCGGTGCGGTCGGTCCCGTTGAGACCGCACGCGGCAAGTGCGAGGAGAGAGGCGGCGGCGATGATGTGGCGCAATGGAAGTCCCCTTTTCGCGGGACGCGACCCGTCCCTCGGCAAGCCAACGGGCGAAGCGGAAAATATATCCGGTCCGTCAGTTCGGTCGGGTAGGCGCCGAGGCTATGGCTTGCAGGAACGCTGTCACATTCGCAGCCGGATCGCCTTCCCAGACCGCGGCCGAAACGGCAAGAAAGTCCGCTCCCGCGGTCACCAGCGGCGCGCAATTCGCAGAAGTGATGCCGCCGATCGCGATGCAGGGGATCTCGAACAGGGTCTGCCACCATGTCAGCAGGTCGGGATCGGGGCGATGCTCGCTCGCCTTCGTCGAACTCGGGAAGAATGCGCCGAACGCCACATAGTCGGCCCCCGCTTCGCCGGCTTCCATCGCCAGGTGACGGCTCGCATGACAGGTGACGCCAATCTGCGCCTCGCGCCCGAGCGCCTCACGCGCCTCGCGCACATCGCCGTCGCCCTGCCCGAGGTGCACACCGTCGGCCCCAAGTCGCTTGGCCAGCGCGACGCTGTCGTTGACGATGAAGGCGCAATCGTGAGCCGCGCAGATCGCCTGGAGCGGCTCGGCAAGGCGCGCAGCCTCGTGCTGATCGATGCCTTTCACGCGGTACTGAAACGCGGCCACCGGCCCTGCACCGAGAGCGGATTCGAGCTTCGCGGGAAAATTCCCGGACACGTCGAGGGGAGAAATAAGGTAGAGTTCGCTGGTCGCCATCGCGCCGCTTGGTAGCGGTCATTCAGGCAACCGCAAGCGGAAGCGGCGCGTAAGGGCGTCATGAGAGCCTTCATTCCGATCTTCGCCACCGCCGTGCTCGGCGCCTGCACAGTCGTCCCGCCTCCCACCAGCACGCCGCCGCAACCGCAAGGCTATGCGGTCCCATTCGATGTAGCCGTTCAGGTCGGCGAACTCGTTGTCACACCGAAGAAGCTGGTCGAGGACAGCCGTTGCCCCATGAACGCGCGTTGCGTGTGGGCGGGACGGGTCGTGGTGACGGCGCGAATCGTCGGCCCCGGATTTTCGGACACTGCCAACCTTACGCTCGGCGAGCCATTCGGCACGCACGGCAAGATGCTGGCGCTTGTGTCCGTGCGACCGGAAAAAACCACGCAGGCCGAGATCGCTTCGCGCGATTATCGGTTCGCGTTCGAAGCGCGCTGATTAGGCGATACTGGCGGCCTGAATCTGGTCGATCGCCGCGCCGAGCGTGGTGTCGAACTCATCGTCCGATTGCTGCGCGCGCAGGTCCTGCAGCAAGCCGCGACTGAAGCTGGCGATCATGCCGGGGTTCCTGGCCAGTTCGGCGCACGCCTCGTCGGTCGAATAGCCGCCGGACAACGCGACGACCCGCAGGACCTTGGGGTGATCGATTAGCGGCCTGTAGAGGTCGGCCTCTACCGGGATCGACAGCTTCAACATGACCTGCTGGCCTTCGGGCAGCGCGTCGAGACCTTCAAGGATCGCGTCTCGCAGAAGTTTTTCACCTTCGGCGCGGTCGGCAGCCTTGATGTCGTATTCCGGCTCGAGGATCGGGACGAGCCCGCAGGACAGGATACGCGCGCCCTCCGCGAACTGCTGGTCGACGATCGCCCTGATCCCGGCCGGGTTTGCGCTCTTGATCACCGAGCGCATCTTGGTGCCGAAAACGCCGAGCTCGCGCGCACGATTACAGAGATCCTCGAGCCCCGGATTCGATTTCATCAGCTGGACGCCGTCGCGCTCGTCCTCGAGACCCTTGTCGACCTTGAGGAACGGCACCACGCCGCGCTCGGCGAGGCGCGTCGGGACCGGTTTGCCGCCGCTCAGCCCGTCCATCGTCTTCTCGAACAGGATCGCACCGATGACCTTGCCGTTGCCGAAGCAGGGGCTCTCGATGATCCGGGTGCGCATTTCGTGGATCAGGGCGAACATCTCGTCGTCGCCGTTCCACGATCCTTCGGCCACTCCGTAACCCGTCAGCGCCTTGGGGGTCGATCCGCCCGACTGGTCGAGCGCCGCGATGAAGCCCTCTCCGGTGGCGATACGATCAGTCATCTGCTGCTGGTTCATCTGGTATCCTGTCCCGAGTTGGTTGCGGTGCGCTAGCTGCGCTTCCCGACTTTTCGAATGATGCTCGTAAAGGCGAAAACGGGTTTAGCGTCGGCGGTGATCATGCCGCGGACGAATATGGTCTTGCCCCCCGCCCGCGTGACTTCGCCGCGCGCCTCCATCCACTGGCCGACGAAGACCCGGTCGAGGAACTCGCTGCCCATCTGCAGGGTGACTGCGTAACTTTCCTGGAGCTCGCGCTCAGCGATAGAGAACAGCGCGAAGTCGGCGAAGGTCATCAGGCACCCGCCGTGCATGAAGCCGCCGCCGTTCATGTGCTTCTGTTCTGCGCGGAAGGCACAAACGATCTCGCCGCTGTCCTCGGTGCGATAGTAGAACGGCCCGGCGCGCGTCTCGAACGCGTCGTGCGGCCAATTCATCCAGCCCGCGAACTCCCCGTCCTCGATCATCCGCGGTCCGCGCGGGGTTTCGGTGACTGCGGGTTCCTCGCTCATGCCTGCAGCGCCTTCACTCCGGGCAGCTCGCGTCCTTCCATCCATTCGAGGAACGCGCCTCCCGCGGTCGAGACATAGGTGAAGTCACCCGCCACGCCGGCGTGATTGAGTGCCGCCACGGTATCGCCGCCGCCAGCGACCGAAGTCAGGCTGCCATCCTGCGTGAGCGCCGCGGCGGTACGGGCCAGCGCCACCGTGGCGTCATCGAACGGCGGCGTCTCGAAGGCGCCGAGCGGCCCGTTCCAGACGAGCGTGCGGCAGGTCTTGAGGACGTCCGCCAGCGCTTCGACAGCGGTCGGTCCGACGTCGAGAATCATCTCGTCCGGCGCCACTTCGTGGACGTTGCAGGTGCGCAAGGAAGGCGGGTTGGCGGCGAATTCCTTCGCGACCACGACGTCATATGGCAGGTGTACCGTGCAGCCGGCGTGGTCGGCCTTGTCCATGATCGCGTTCGCGGTGTCGGCAAGATCGTGCTCGGCCAGCGACTTTCCGACATCCACCCCGCGCGCCGCGAGGAAGGTGTTCGCCATGCCACCGCCGATGATCAGGTGCTGCACCCGCCCGACAAGGTTTTCGAGGACCGCGAGCTTGGTCGAAACCTTGGCCCCGCCCACGACCGCAGCGACCGGCGTTTCGGGGCTCCCGAGCGCGGCGTCTAGAGCCTTGAGCTCTTTCTCCATCGCGCGGCCCGCGTATGCCGGCAGCAGGTGCGCCAGCCCCTCGGTGGTCGCATGGGCGCGGTGGGCGGCGGAAAAGGCGTCGTTGACGTAGAAATCGCCGACCGCCGCGATGCCGCGCGCGAATTCGGGATCGTTCTTCTCCTCGCCCGGCCAGAAGCGGACGTTGTCGAGCAGGCCGATGTCGCCATCACGAAGGATGCCGATCGACTGTTCGACGACAGGGCCCATGACTTCGGGGATGAACATGATCTCGCGGCCGAGCACACGCTCGACATCGCCCATGACCATGCTCGTGCTCATGACCGAACTGCGCTGGCCCTTCGGGCGGCCGAAGTGGGCCAGCAGCAGCACCTTCGCGCCGGCGTCCGCGAGTTCGAGGATCGTCGGCGCGCTCGCCTCGACCCTGGTCACATCGCTAGCCCGCCCTTCGTTCATCGGCAGGTTGAGGTCGACGCGGACGAGCGCGACCTTGCCGCGCACGTCCTTGAGGTCGTCGAGGGTCTTGAACGCCGCCATCAGAGCAACCGCGCCATCACCCCGGCGGTGTCGATCATTCGGTTAGAGAAGCCCCACTCGTTGTCGTACCAGCTGACCACCCGGGCGAGCTTGGATTCGAGAACAGCGGTTTCCAATGAATCGACGGTAGAACTGGCCGGGTAGTGATTGAAATCACTCGAAACCAGCGGCTGATCGGTATAGTCGAGCACACCCTTCATCGAACCTTCGGCCGCTGCCTTCAGGGCCGCGTTGATTTCTTCGGCGGAGGTGTCGCGGCCCGGCACGAAGACGAGATCGACCATCGACACGTTGGGGGTCGGCACGCGGACCGAGCTGCCGTCGAGCTTGCCCTTGAGCTCGGGGAGAACGAGGCCGACTGCTCGCGCGGCGCCGGTGGTCGTCGGGATCATGTTCTGCGCCCCGCCGCGTGCGCGGCGCAGGTCCTTGTGGATCTGGTCGAGCATGCGCTGGTCGTTGGTGTAGCTGTGGATCGTGGTCATGAAACCGCGCTCGATGCCCATCGTGTCGTTGAGCACCTTGGCCACGGGGGCGAGGCAGTTGGTCGTGCAGCTCGCGTTCGAGATGATGTCGTCGTCGGCGGTCAGCGTGTCGTGGTTGACGCCGTAGACGATCGTCTTGCTGACGCCTGTTGCCGGTGCCGAGATCAGCACACGCCTGGCACCCGCGGAAAGGTGCGGCCGCGCGGCTTCGTCCGACTGGAAGAAGCCGGTGCATTCCATGACGAGGTCGATGCCATTGGCGGCGTGCGGCAGGTTACCCGGGTCCTTCTCGGCGGTCACCTTGATGTGCCTGCCGTCGACGACCAGGTCGTTGCCGTCGGTTTCCACCTTGCCGGGGAAGCGCCCGTGGGTGCTGTCGAACCCGAACAGCAACGCGTTCGAGGCGGTATCCGACAGATCGTTGATGCTGACCAGCTCAAGGTCGTGGTCGGACCGCTCGAGAATGGCCCGCGCCACGAGCCGCCCGATGCGCCCGAAACCGTTGATCGCAACCTTGGTCGCCATGTGAAAAGCTCCTGCTAAATGCCCAGTCTGGCTTTGATTTTTGGTACGATGGCTTCGGCAGTGAAGCCAAACTTCGCGAACAGATCTTCCGCCGGCGCGGAAGCGCCGAAACGGTCGAGGCCGATCTGCAGGCCGTTTGCCATCGTGTAGCGTTCCCACCCCATCGTACTGCCTGCCTCGATCGAGACGCGGAGCAGCTGCTCGGGCGGCACGTTGGGCAGAAGGTCGTCCTTGTAGGACTGGTGCTGCGCTTCGAACAGTTCCATGCAAGGCATTGAAATCACGTCCGCACCGATCCCGTCGGCTTCAAGAGCATCGGCGGTGGCGACCGCTACTTCGACCTCGGAACCGGTCGCGATCAGGATGACCTTGCGGTCCGCTTTCGCGGCGCGCAGGCGATAGGCGCCCTTCGCCGAGAGGTTGCCGCCCTCGGTGCGCAGCTGCGGCAGGTTCTGGCGGCTCAGGGCAAGCACGCTCGGGGTATCGGTATCGGCAAGCGCCAGCGCCCAGCACTCCGCGGTCTCGATCGTATCGCACGGCCGGAAGACGTTGAGGTTGGGGACCAGGCGCAGGCTCATCAACTGTTCGACAGGCTGGTGCGTCGGGCCATCTTCGCCGAGGCCGATGCTGTCGTGAGTGAACACGTAGATCGCGCGGGTCTGCTGCAGCGCGCTGAGGCGCACCGCGTTGCGGCAATAGTCGCTGAAGATCAGGAAGGTGCCACCGTAGGGGATCACCCCGCCATGCAGCGCCATGCCGTTCATGGCGCAGGCCATTCCGAACTCGCGGATGCCGTAATAGAGGTAGCGCCCCGAGTAGTCCTGTGCGGTCAGCGGCAGGGTCGCTTTGGTCTTGGTGTTATTCGAGCCGGTGAGGTCGGCCGAACCGCCGATCATCGACGGAATGGCCGCTGTCAGCACCTCGAGCGCCATTTCGCTCGCCTTGCGCGTCGCGACCTTCTTCGGCTCGGCAAGGAGGCCGGCGATGTAATCGTCGAGCGCACCTTCGGGCACCGGAACGACGCCGAGGTCTTTGCCCGACGTCCGCTGCTCCCACTCTGCCCGGGCCTTGGCGCCGCGCTGGCCGGTCTCACGCCAGTCGGAGAGAATCTCAGCCGGTACCTCGAACGGAGCAGCGCTCCAGCCCAGTTCCGCGCGCGCTGCCGCCACCTCGTCCGCGCCCAGTGCCGCGCCGTGAACGCCGCTGGTGCCCTGCTTGTTCGGTGCGCCCTTGCCGATCACCGTGCGGCATTCGACCAGCACCGGCTTGTCGGTCAGCGCGGCCGCTTCGCCCAAGGCGCGGTCGATATCGGCAAAGTCGTGGCCGTCGCAGGCGAGGACATGCCAGCCCGACGCGCGATAGCGCGCGGGAATGTCCTCGCAGGTCGACAGGTCGGTCGATCCGTCGATGGTGATCCTGTTCGAATCCCACAGTACTTTGAGGCGGCCGAGGCCGAGATGGCCGGCAAGCCCGATGGCCTCGTGATTGACGCCTTCCATCAGGCAACCGTCGCCGGCGACCACCCAGGTATCGTGATCGACGACATCGGCGCCATGCGCGGCGTTGAGGTGACGCTCCGCAATCGCCATGCCGACCGCCATCGCAAGGCCCTGCCCCAGCGGCCCGGTGGTGCACTCGACGCCATCGAGCAGGAAATTCTCGGGATGCCCGGCGCAGGGGCTGCCGATCTGGCGGAAATTGGCAATGTCCTGGATCGTCGGCCGCTCGTATCCGGTCAGGTACAGCAGGCTGTAGATCAGCATTGAGCCGTGTCCGGCGGACAGCACGAAGCGGTCGCGGTCGGGCCAGTCGGGCGCTTTCGGATCGAACTTGAGATACTTCGAGAACAGGACCGTCGCGACGTCGGCCATGCCCATCGGCATCCCCGGATGGCCGGAATTGGCCGCCTGCACCGCGTCCATCGAGAGCGCGCGAATGGCGTTGGCCATCGGCGCCAGGCGGGCGGGGTTCAGCGTCATCGCGGCAATGCTCCGTTTTGAGGGCGATTCGGTGCGCGGGGACGCCTTTGCGTGACCGTCACGTGAGGTCAAGGCGAGGCCGGAGATAGTTCCCCGCGCAGGCGCTGAAGGCCAGTTATCAACAGGCCCCGGCAACCCTTTGCGTGGACGCGGGATTGGCGGTAAATCGCATCGTATGTCGGGGGATCGAAGCGAAGCGGCGGTGCAGCGTATCGAGGCCGCGCTTGCGCGCATCGCGCGCGCCGCCGATGCCCCGCCCCATGCGACCGCGCCGGCTCCCGCCGCATCGGCCAATGTGATGGCGCTCATAGAAAAGCACGAGACTTTGCGTGAGACGGTCGCTCAGGCGATCGCCGATCTCGACGCCGTCATCGCGGAGATCGATCAGTGAGCGAAGTCGCTCTCCAGATCGGCGGGCGGACGTACCGCGTGGCCTGTGCGGCCGGCGAGGAAGATCGGGTGACGCGGCTTGGTGCCACGATCAACGACAAGCTCGTGTCGATGGGCAACCCTACGGGTCCCGACGCGCAGAACCTGCTCTTTGCGGCCCTCCTGCTGGCCGACGAGGTCCAGGAGAGCCGCGATGCGACCGCCGGCGCGGACGAGGCAGTCGCGGCAGCCAGGCGCGACGCGGACACGGCGCTCGGCCAGCGCGACCAACTGAAAGCGACGATCGCCAGCCTCGAGGCCGAGCTGGCACGCCTGCAAAGCGCCGCGCAGTCATCCGCGCAGGAAATGGAAGGCGTCTTGTCGCGCCAGACCGAACTGACCGAGGCGATCGCCGATCACGAGGCGGAAGCTGCTAGGCTGCGCGCGGAGATCGCCGACCTCAGGTCCGCTCCGCCCCCTGCCAGTGGGCCGTCATCGGAGGGGAGCGCCGACCTGGCTGCATTGGCCCCGGCGCTCGAACGGTTCGCCGAAATGCTCGAGGAATGCGCCGACAAGCTTGAGAGCCGGGCCGCGAGCGCCTAGATAAGCCGCGGCGGGACTGCCCGGCACGAGCCACATCAAAATCCCCGGGGCTATAAGCAATCCAAGGGAGCTGTCCCTGCCTTGGCGACCGGGTTCGTCCCGGGGACCGAGGTACATGGCTCCCACCTGACGTTGAGGCGTCGGAGGATTTCGGGGCAAACGACCCATGGTGGTTCCGCCACTCCACCCATGGACCTGTGAGGCCGATGACCGTGACGATCGAGAGCAAGGCCGCCCTGAGACGGCGCATGCGTGCCGAGCGGCTCGCTCACGCGGAAGCGCTGCCGAATCAGGTTCGCGCGTTGGTGTTCCACCGCCCGCCGCGGCCGGTGCTGGAAATGGTGCCGGGCGACGGCGCGATCGGGCTCTATCACGCTGTTGTCGGCGAAGCCTTCGCGAGCGGCTACACGAAATTCTTCATCGAACAGGGGCGCACGGTGGCCTTGCCGTGGTTCGCCGACAAAGCGGCGCCCATGCGTTTCCGCGTGCACAGCGATCCGTTTGGCTGCACCGATCTCGAGCAGGGCCCGTTCGGTCCGCAACCTGCCACGGAGGCCGAGGAAGTCGTGCCGTTCGTGGTCTTCGCGCCGCTTGTCGCCTTTGCGCCGGACGGGCGGCGACTCGGTCAGGGCGGTGGGCACTATGACAGGTGGCTGTCGGCGAACCCCCATGCGCTCGCTATCGGGCTGGCCTGGGATATGCAGGAAGTCGCGAACCTGCCGAACGAACCGCACGACCGCCCGTTGGCGGCGATAGTGACCCCGACCCGCGTGATAGGACCCTTCGCATGAGAACAGAGCCCACCTTGCGGATTCCGCTCGGCATACTCGCGCTGCTCGCGGCGCTGGCGGCCTATACCCTCGTCATCGCACGCTATGCGCCGGACCTGATCGGCGACTGGCCGACGCTGGCGCAGGCGCTGGTCTATCTCGTACTCGGGATCGTCTGGCTGCTGCCGCTGCGGCGCTTCATCCTCTGGATGGAGACCGGCCGCTGGGGCTGATTGTCCCAAGTGGCGCGAGTGACGGGGCTCGAACCCGCGACCTCCGGCGTGACAGGCCGGCACTCTAACCAACTGAGCTACACCCGCGCATTCCGGGGCTTGCACCGCTTGGGAGCCGCGCCACTAAGGGGTGTGCTTCGGGCTGTCAACAGCAGTCGAGCGGCCTTTTTGCAGCCCGCGCGCTCCACCGAAAATTAACCATGTCGGGCCATGATCTCCCTGCCCCGGCCGCGGGGTTCAGGGGGATCGAACATCATGCGTTTCTGGCTCGGATTTGCCAGTCTTGTCAGTCTCGGTTCGGGCACTGCCTTTGCCGAAAGCGCGATCGACATCGATCGTTCGGTCTACGTCGAGCGCAGCAGCGAAGGCGTGCGGGCGCTCGAACCGGCACGAACGCTGCGCCCCGGGGACAAGGTCGTTCTCGTCGTCGAATGGCGCGCCGATTCGCCCGAACGCCGCTTCACGGTGCAGAGCGCCGTGCCGCGCACGCTCGCCTTCCAGCGCGCTGGCAGCGACGCGGTCGAGGTGTCGATCGACGGCGGACGCAGCTGGGGCGATCTGGGCACGCTCAAGGCCGGGACCCGGCTCGCCTCGGCCGAAGACGTCACGCACCTGCGGATGAAAGTCGCCGGATCGCCAAGCGGCCGAATGACCTACAGCGCCATCGTGCGCTGACTTTGCTCAGTTGACGAGCAGCAGCGCCGGCGTCTCGATCAGCTTGCGGACTTCCTGGATGAAGCTCGCGGCATCGTAGCCGTCGACCACGCGGTGGTCGCAGCTGATCGATATGTTCATCAGCTTGCGCTTTTCCACCCGCTCGCCGCCCATGCCGTCGGGGACGAACATCGGCCGTTCGACGATCCGGTTGGGGCCGATGATCGCGACCTCGGGGCGGTTGATCACCGGGGTTGTCGCCACCCCGCCCAGCGGACCGAGCGACGTGATGGTAAGGGTCGAGCCGCTGAGTTCGTTCGACTTCGCCGATCCGTCGCGTGCGGCCTCTGCCAGGCGCCGGATCTCGGTCGCGAGTTGCCACAGGTTCTTCGCTTCCGCATCGCGGATTACCGGGACCATCAGGCCGCCGTCCGTCTGGGTCGCCATGCCGAGATGGACCGCGCCGTGGCGCGTTATCACGTTCGCCTCGTCGTCGTAGCGCGCGTTGATCATCGGGAACTGCGGGATCGTCTTGCAAATCGCAGCGATCAGCAGCGGCAGCATGGTGAGTTTCGGCTTGTCGCCGCGCGCCGCGTTGAGCTGTTCGCGCAGGCGCTCGAGCTCGGTGACGTCGCATTCCTCGACATACGTAAAATGCGGGATGTGGCGCTTGGCCGCCGCCATGTTCTCGGCGATCCGGCGGCGCAGGCCGATGACCTTCACCGTCTCGTCGGCGCGGGTAATTCCCGCGGGAGTATGGCCGGTCGGGGCGCCATAGGCGATGAATGCGTCGAGGTCGGCGTGACGGATGCGGCCCTCCTCGCCCGGGCGGACTTCGGACAGATCGATGCCGAGCGCCCTGGCGCGCTCGCGTACGGCGGGGGTGGCGAGGACCTTCGCGGGCGACGACTTCGCTACCGGCGCCGGAGCAGGCTTGGGAGCAGGAGCGGGTTTCGGCTCGGGCGGTGGCGGCGGAGCGGCTTTCGGAGCGGCCTCGATGGCATCGTCTGCATCCGATGCATCAGGCGTTTCGACCTCTATCCGGGTCTCGACCTTCGCGGCCTTGGGCGCAGGCGCCTCCGAAACCGGTTCCGGCGCGGGCGCGCTATCGACTGCACCGCCCTCGGTCTCGATCACCACGAGCATGGAGCCGATGGCGATCACGTCGCCCGCCTCGCCTGCGACTTCGACCACGGTGCCCGAGACCGGGCTTTCCATCTCGACCGTCGCCTTGTCGGTCATCATGTCGGCGATCTGCTGGTCTTCCTCGACCTTGTCGCCCGGCTTGACGTGCATGGCGACGATTTCGGCCTCGGCGATGCCTTCGCCGATGTCGGGGAGATTGAACGTGAAACGGGCCATCGGATCAGGCCTCCAGGATCTTGTCGATGGCCTCGCCGATGCGGACCGGACCTGGGAAATAGGCCCATTCGAGGCTGTGGGGATAGGGGGTGTCGAAGCCGGTCACGCGTTCGATCGGCGCTTCGAGGTGGTAGAAGCAGCGTTCCTGCACGAGCGCCGACAGCTCCGCGCCGAAGCCGCTCGTCCGCGTCGCCTCGTGGACGATCAGGCAGCGGCCGGTCTTTTCGACCGAGGCCTCGATCGCCTCGATGTCGAGCGGCACGAGCGTGCGCAGGTCGATGATCTCGGCATCGACGCCCTTCTCCTTGGCCACCGCAGACACGACGTGGACCATCGTGCCATAGGCAAGGATCGTCAGCGTGTCGCCTTCGCGCACGGTGCGCGCCTTGCCGAGCGGGATCGAGAAATAGCCTTCGGGCACCTTGCTGTCCGGGTGGTTCTTCCACGGCTCGACCGGCTTGTCGTAGTATCCGCTGAACGGTCCGTTGTAGATCCGCTTGGGCTCGAAGAAGATCACCGGATCATTGTCCTCGATGGCGGCAATCAGCAGGCCCTTGGCGTCATACGGCGTCGACGGGATCACGGTCTTCAGGCCCGCGACGTGCGTGAACAGCGATTCGGGGCTCTGGCTGTGGGTCTGCCCGCCGAAGATGCCCCCGCCGAACGGCGAGCGGACGGTGAGCGGGGCGATGAATTCGCCCGCCGAGCGATAGCGCAGCCGCGCCGCCTCGCTGATCAGCTGGTCCATGCCCGGATAGATGTAATCGGCGAACTGGATCTCGGGGACCGGGCGCAAGCCGTATGCACCCATTCCGACGGCCGCACCGATGATCCCGCATTCGGAAATCGGCGTGTCGAAGACGCGGTTCTTCCCGTGCTTTTCCTGCAGGTGCGCGGTCGCGCGGAACACGCCGCCGAAATAGCCCACGTCCTCGCCCATGATGACGACGGTGGGATCGTGGCTGAGCATGATGTCGAGCGCGTCGTTGATCGCCTCGATCATGTTCATGTTGCGCGAAGGCGCGTCGGCGAGGCCGAGCGGGGTGTCGTCCTCCAGATCGGCGGCGGTCAGGCTTGTGGCCACTTGATCTTCCTTTCGCGGATTGCCTGCGCGGCCTGTTCCTCGAGGTGCCAGGGCAGTTCCTCGAACACATCTTCGAACATGGTGTGGAACGGGTGATGCATGCCGTGGCCGAGCACGCCGTTCTTCTCGGCGTCCTTGGTCGCGGCCTTGACCTGCTCGGCACATTCGAGATCGAGCGCTTCCTGCCGTCCCTCGTCCCATTCGCCGAGGTGGATGAGGTGGTTCTTCAGGCGCATGATCGGATCGCCGAGCGGCCATTCACTGCGCTCATGCGCGCTGCGGTACTGGCTCGGGTCGTCGGAGGTCGAATGCCCTTCGGCGCGATAGGTAAAGTGCTCGATCAGCGTGGGACCGGCGTTCGACCGGGCGCGGTCGGCCGCCCACTGGGTCGCGGCATAGACGGCCAGCGCATCGTTTCCGTCGACCCGCAGGCTGGCGATGCCGTAGCCGACACCGCGCGCGGCGAAGGTCGCCCGCTCGCCCCCGGCAAATCCGCTGAAGCTCGAGATGGCCCACTGGTTGTTGATGACGTTGAGGATCACCGGCGCGTTGTAGACCGTCGCGAACAGGCAGGCTGCGTGGAAGTCGCCTTCCGCGGTGCTGCCCTCTCCCACCCAGGTCGCAGCGATCCGGCTGTCGCCGCGCATCGCGCTCGCCATCGCCCAGCCCACCGCCTGCGGCGTCTGCGTGGCGAGGTTGCCGCTGATCGTGAAGAAGCTGTGCGGGCGGCTCGAATACATGATCGGAAGCTGGCGGCCTTTCAGCTTGTCGCCGCGGTTCGAGTAGATCTGGTTGATCATCTCGACCAGCGGATAGCCGCGCGCGATCAGGATGCCCTGCTGGCGATAGCTGGGGAACACCATGTCGTCGCCCGCCAGCGCCATCGCGGCGGCGACGCTGGTCGCCTCCTCGCCGGTGCACTTCATGTAGAAGCTGGTCTTGCCTTGGCGCTGGCCGCGATACATCCGCTCATCGAAGGCGCGGGTCAGCGCCATGGTGCGGAGCATCCGGCGAAGCGTATCGGGATCGAGCTTGGGGTCCCACGGGCCATGCGCGGCGTTATCGTCGCCCAGCACGCGGATCAGGTCGTTGGCGAGCGGCGCGGTGTCGATCGGGGCGCAGCCCTCGTCCGGTCGCGGCTGCGCGCCGGGTTCGCTGATCTCGAGATCGGAGAAATCGACCGCGTCGCCGGGCCGGAACTTGGGTTCGGGCACATGGAAGGCCAGCGCCGGGCGGTTGTGCCCTGCCCGTCCCGTACCGCTCATTTTGTCGGCCATGTCACGCTCTCCCGCGCCAGACGCAATGTTTTACAACTGCGTTATTTTATTTCAAAGCGGGCCATCGAGTCAAGGACGCCTCGTCAAACCGCGACCGGGGCCTTCAGCGCTCCGTGCGGCGTGTAGTCCGCCACCGAAAAATCATCGATCGAATAGTCGAAGATCGTCGGGGGGCGCCGCAGAATCTCAAGCTTCGGATGGCCCTGCGGTTCCCGCTGGAGCTGTTCCTCGATGAGCTCGGCGTGGTTGAGATAGAGGTGCACGTCGCCGCCCATCCACACGAACTCGCCTGGTTCGAGGTCGGCCTGCTGCGCGAGCATCCGCTGGAGCAGCGCCGCCGACCACAGGTTGAAGGGCAAGCCCAGCGCGACATCGCAGCTCCGCTGATAGAGCAGGCCATTAAGCCGCCCGTCCGCGACGTGAAACTGGTAGGTCTTGTGACACGGCGGCAGCGCCATCCGGTCGAGCTCTGCGACGTTCCAGCCTTCGATGATGTGCCGCCGGCTGCCGGGGTTGTTGCGCAACGATTCGACGACCTGCGCAACCTGGTTCACGCCCTCGCCCGCTTCGTAGAGCCCGTCGGGCCGGTAGCGATATGTCGGCCAGTCGACCCACTGCTTGCCATAGACAGGGCCCAGGTCGCCCCAGTTGGCCGCAAACGCCTCGTCGTCACGAATCCGCTCGACGAACGAATCGAGCGGGATGTCGTCACCGGTTTCGCGGACGTACCTGGCGTGCGGCCACTCGTTCCAGATGCCGACCCCCTGCAGCACCAGCGGGCGGATATTGGTTTCGCCGGTCAGGAACCACAGCAGCTCGCGCGTCGCGGTTTTCCAGTAGACCCGCTTTGTCGTGATCAGCGGCATCGCTCCGCCCGCAAGATCGAAGCGCAGCGTCGTCCCGAATACCGATCGGGTGCCGATTCCAGTCCGGTCGATCCGCTCGGACCCTTCGGTCCAGATGCGCCGCATCAGGTCGAGGTACTGGATTTCCGGGTGCTGTGGGGCGGCGAGCATGATCGGTCCCTAGCGCGCGAAAAGCCCGCTTGCCACCCCGCGATCCCCTCCCTATAGGGCCGCCTCTGCCTCGCCCCGGACCAGTTCCGGACGGCGCCGGTCGGGGAGTAGCTCAGCCTGGTAGAGCACTGTCTTCGGGAGGCAGGGGCCGGAGGTTCGAATCCTCTCTCCCCGACCATTTTACCTTGAGAAGGACGCTTCAGGGGTAGCGGGCGTAGATCGTCCGCCCCTTGGCGCCGAATGCGATCACTTCGTACGGTTGCACGCGCCCGTCCATCTCCATGCCCGGCGAGCCGACCGGCATTCCCGCAACCGCAAGCCCGGTTATTCCCGCCGGCCGTTCGCGCAGGAGTCGTTCGATCTCACGCGCGGGAACGTGACCCTCGATCACGTAGCCGTCGATTATGGTGGTATGGCACGACGCGAGATCGGCCGGCACGCCGTACTGCGCCTTCACCGCACCCATCGGAACGTCCTCGCGCATCTGGACTTCGTGCGACAGCCCCTCTCGCGCGTGGGCGGCCCATTCCTTGCAACAGCCGCAGCCGGGATCGCGGAACATGACGTAGGGGGCGGCCTGGGCGGCTCCGGTGCAGGCAGCCAGGAAAGCTATGGCAACCGGCGCGAGTGCGCGCCGCCAGCGATGAAGATGTCCACTCATGCCGTATTCTCGGCCATGACGCGCCGGGAGACAAGAGGGCCTAGCTATCGCGCGCATACCAGCTGTGGGTTTCGCGGACCTGCGAGGCCACCGGCCGTCCGCGCCGGTCGACCGCGGGGCGAAAGCGAAAGCGCTGTTCGATCAGGCGGCAGGTGAGGCTGTCGATCGCCGGATACCCGCTTGGACGATCGGACCGGCATTGCGTGACGCGTCCGTCGGCCTCGACGGTGTAGATCACCCTCACCGAGGCTTCCTCGCCTAGCGCGAGCACGCCTTCCGGCAGGTCTGCAAAGGCCATGCGTCCAGAGATGCGCCTCGGCCCCTTCACCGCCATGCCGTCGCCGGTACCGTCACCGTCGCCGCCTAGGCCGCCTCCCCCAAGTCCGTCGCCTCGCGTTCCCGCACCCTGACCCGGTCCCGGCAGCGGCGCAGCTCCGGTCTGTGGGGCGCTTCCGGTGGCGGCGACAGGTGCGGTGACGACCGGCGGCGGCACGATAAGCGGCACCACCGGAGGCGCGACGATCGCGGTCGCCTCGTTCTTCAGGTTGCGCCTGCCCGCCTCGTCTTTCGGCGCGGCCTTGCGATCCGTCTTGCGTTCGGCGGCCTTCTGTTTGGGCTTGGGAGGCGGCGGGTCGGCGAATTCGACCGACAGCAAGGCCGGCACCGCCTCCGCCGTCCGCGCCGGCCCGAAACCGAAGATCAGCACTGCGAGGATGCCCGCGGTGAGAAGCGCGGATGACGCCGCCGATACTGCACGCGGAGGCTGCGAGACGTACATCGCGCGCGCACTGGCCTCTTCCCAATTGATGGACCCTGAATGCGTCGGTGTCAGCCTCCGCGCAGGAGCTGGACTCCCCAGTCGCGTTCGAACAGGTAGAGCAGGATTCGCGCTGCCTCGCCGCGCTCGCTCGACAGGCCCCCGTCGCGATCCATCAACAGGCGGGCATCCTCGTGGGCGATTGGCAGGAGGCGCTGGATCTGGTCGAGGTCGGCGACGCGGAACGGCGTGTCGCCCGACTGCCGCGTGCCGAGGAGTTCGCCCCCGCCGCGCAGGCGCAGGTCTTCCTCGGCCAGGCGGAAACCGTCCTGCGTCTCGCGCATCAGCGCGAGGCGTTCCTTGCCGGTTTCGCTCAAGGCTTCGCCGCGCAGCAGGAGGCAGACCGACTTCTTGCTGCCCCGCCCCACCCGACCGCGGAGCTGGTGGAGCTGCGCCAACCCGAAGCGTTCGGCCTGTTCGATCACCATCAGGGTCGCGTTGGGCACGTCGACCCCGACCTCGATCACCGTGGTCGCGACGAGCAGCTTCGCATTGCCCGATGCGAAGCGCTCCATCGCGGCGTCCTTGAGCTCGGGCCGAAGCTGGCCGTGGACCAGCACGACGTCGTCCCCGAACCGCTCCCTGAGCGCGGCGTAGCGCGCCTCGGCGGCGGCGATGTCCTCGGTTTCGAGTTCGCGCACCATCGGGCACACCCAGTAGGCCTGCGCGCCAGCCTCGAGTTGCGCGGCGAGCCGGTCGACCACCTCGCCGATCCGCTCCTGGCTGATCACCACGGTATCGATCGCCTGCCGGCCCGGGGGCATTTCGTCGAGGCGGCTCACGTCCATTTCGCCGTACTGCGCCAGCGTCAGCGTGCGCGGGATCGGGGTGGCGGTCATCGCGAGGGTGTGCGGCGTCACGCGGCCCTTCTGCGCCAGCATCAGCCGCTGCGAGACGCCGAAGCGGTGCTGCTCGTCGATGACGATGAGGCCGAGGTTCCGGTAGGCCACGGTGTCCTGGAAGATGGCGTGGGTGCCGACGACGATCGGAATGGATCCGTCGTGGAGCCCCATCAGGATCGCCTCGCGTGCCCGGCCCTTGTCGCGACCAGTCAGGAGCGCGATCTCCACCCCGGTCGGGGCGAGCATCCGGCGCAGCGTCTCGAAATGCTGGCGCGCGAGAATTTCCGTCGGGGCCAGCAGCGCCGCCTGAGCCCCCGCCTCGACCGCGATCAGCATGGCTTCCAGCGCCACCACGGTCTTGCCGCTGCCCACATCGCCCTGCAGCAGCCGCAGCATCGGGGTGTCCTGCGCCAGGTCGCCTTCGATCTCGCCGATGCTGCGCGATTGCGCGCCGGTGAGCGGAAACGGCAGGTCGAGCTTGCCGCGCAGCGCCCCGTCGCCTCGCAGCGGCTGCCCCTTGCGCCGCTTGTTGTCGGCACGCACCAGCATCAGGGCAAGGCTGTTCGCGAGAAGTTCGTCATAGGCGAGCCGGTCGCGCGCCGCCGGATGCTCGCCCTTGTGGGCAAGGCGCAGCGCGTCCGCCCAGGCGGGCCACTTCGCCCGCGCGTACTGGCCCGGCTCGATCCATTCGGGCAGCTCGGGCAGCCGCGCGAGCGCCTGTGCCGCAAGCCCGGCCACCTTGGGCTGGGTCAGCCCCTCGGACAGCGAATAGACCGGCTCGTTGAGTGTGCCGAGCAGCCCCGAACTGTCCTCCGCCACGTGTTCAGGATGCACGATCTGGAGCATCTGGCCGTACTGGTCGAGCCGGCCCGCGACCCACCGCTTCGCGCCTACCGGCAGCAGCTTCTTCGCGGTGTAGCTGGCCTTGCCGAAATAGGTCAGTGCGACGTAGTTGCCCGGCGCGTCGGTCGCCATGACAGTGTAGGGTCCGCGCCCGCTGCGGCTCGAACGATGCTCTGTCACGGTGAGCGGCACGACGATCTGCTCGCCCACGCTTGCCGCGTCGAGATTGTCGATTGGGCGCCGGGTCACGAAGCGGTCGGGCAGGTGATACGCGACGTCGCGCACGCGCGTCAGCCCGAGCTTCTCCAGCGGCTTCTTCAGCTTGGGCCCCACCCCTTCGAGGGTCTCGGCCTCGGCGAACAGGGGATTGAGGATGTCGGGCCGCATGTCCGTCGATTAGCGCGACAGACGGGCGCGCGTCACCCCCGTGCGCGCACCTTCTCCCACGCCGCGCGCACGGCATCGACCGTGATGCGGCCGTCCTCGGGCGTTGTCGCAATCGAGCAGACCGATACGCGCATGACCCACTGTCCGCGCCACTCCGATGGCCCGACGAACGCGATCGCGTCGCGCTGGACCTGCTCTATGGTCGCGAGCGTCAGTGCATCACTGTCGCCGAAGCGGACCATGAACTGGTTGATCTCGGCGGGACATACGAGAGTGGCGCCGTCGATTGCAGCGATCTCGGCAGCCATTTCCCGGGCCACCTCCACGTCCGCTTCGACCATCCCGGCCACGCCCTCGCGGCCGAGCTGCTTGATCATGGCCCACATCGCGAAGCCCCGTGCACGGCGCGAAAGTTCCATGACGTAGGCTGACGGATCGCGCTCCCCGCCGCCGACGCTCGGCAGGTAGCTTGCGGTGATCTCCATCGCACGGCGATGCGCGGCTTCGTCGCGGACGATCGCGAAGCTGCCGTCGTAGGGGGTCTGGAGCCACTTGTGCCCGTCGGTGCCCCAGCTGTCCGCCTGCTCGATTCCCGCGACAAGGTGCTTCAGTTTCGGCGAGGCGGCGGCCCACAGCCCGAAGGCTCCATCGACGTGGAGCCAGGCGCCTGCGGCGCGGCACAGGGGGGCGATCGCATCGAACGGGTCGCTCACCCCGGTGTTGATCTGCCCGGCCTGCGCGATGACGATCGTGGGACCGTGCGCCTTCCCCAAAGCCGCTTCGAGCGCATTGGGCAGCATCCGCCCGAGGTCGTCGGTGGCGATCGTCACGACGCGCTTTGCGCCGAGCCCGAGGTAGCGCAGCCCGGAGAAGACCGTCGCATGGGCATCGGCGCCGATCATCACGGTGATCTCCGGCGCGCCGAACAGGCCGTCGGCCTCGACGTCCCACCCCGCCCGGCGCAGGACTTCTCCGCGCGCGGAGGCAAGGCACACCGTGTTGGCCACGGTCGCGCCGGAAACTATGCCGACCGAGCTTTCGCATGGGAGGCCCAAGAGCTCGAGAATCCATTCCGCGACGACTGCCTCGACCGCGCTCGCGGCAGGGGCCGCTTTCATGTTCGCGCAGTTCTGGCCCCAGGCCGACGTCAGCCAGTCGGCGGCGACGCCGGTCGGGTGCGAGCTGCCGATGACCCAGCCGAAAAAGCGCGGCGCGGTCATCGCCCGGATGCCACCTTCGGCCTTGGCGACGAGTTCGCGAATGATCGCCTCGCCCTCGCCCCCGCGTTCCGGCAACGGTTCGGCAAAACGCGCAAGGCACGCCGCGTAATCGTCCACCGGGGTGGTCTCCGCATCCGCGATCCTCCGCCGATAGGCTTCGGCGGCAGTGGCGGCGACGGAAAGCGGCGTTAGCGGATCGATGGTCATCGGTTGCAAGTCCTGTTGTCGGCGGGCGCCGCGTGCCATAGGCGGCTCGCAATGGACAGCGCTTCCCGAATCCGGCGGTTGAAGTTCCGCGCCTGGCATCGCGGCACGCGCGAGGCCGACTACATGATCGGCGGGTTCTTCGACCGCTACCACGAAAGCTGGGACGACGCTGCGCTCGACTGGTTCGAAGGACTGCTGGAAGAGGACGACGTCGACGTGATGGCCTGGGCACTCGGCACGCAGCCGGTGCCGGATGCGTTCGCCGGCCAGCACATGGCATTGATGCAGCGGCTCGATTACGTCGAGATGCCCTGATCGCACCGTGCCGGAAACGGCTTGCCGTTCGGCGCGTTCGGCTTATCTGACCTCCACCACCACAGCCCGCCCGGAATCACCGGACGGGCCTGCCGCGCGTGCCCAGCTGACAGGATCCCGATGCCCGACCTCCAGAAGATCCTGTCCGCCAAGACGCCGCTGACGCTGTCCTCGATCCCGCGCGGTGCCCAGCCGCTGGTGATGGCGGACCTCGCGCGGGCGTCGAAGGGACGCGCCGTCTTTATCGCGCCCGACGAAGCGGCGATGTCCGGACTTGCCGAGGCCGCGCGATATTTCGCGCCCGAGCTGGAGGTCGTCGAGTTTCCGGCGTGGGACTGCCTGCCCTACGACCGCGCCTCCCCCGCCCTCTCGGTCAGCGCCCGGCGGCTCGCCGCGCTGCACCGTCTCCAGGCCGGCAAGACCGGGTCGCAACTGCTGGTCACCACGATCAACGCGGTCCTCCAGCGCGTACTCACCCCCTTCCGCGTGCGCGAGGCGGTGCGCGAGATCAGGCCGGGGATGGAAATCGCCCGTGAGGCGCTGATCGCGCTGCTCCAGCGCCAGGGCTACAACCGCACCGACACGGTCATCGACCACGGCGAGTTCGCGGTGCGCGGCTCCATCTTCGACCTATTTCCGAGCGGCCTCGAGGCGGGGCTACGGCTCGACTTCTTCGGCGACGAGCTGGAGTCGTTGCGCCTGTTCGATCCCAACACCCAGATGACCACCGGGGTGATCGAGCGCCACCTTCTCATTCCCGCGAGCGAGGCGCTGCTCGACGAAGACACGATCAAGCGTTTCCGCACCCGTTACCGGGAGCGGTTCGGGGCCAACGCGACGCAGGACCCGCTCTACCAGGCAGTCAGCGACGGCCGGCGCCTTGCGGGCATGGAACACTGGCTTCCCCTGTTCGAGGAGCGGATGGCGACGCTGTTCGACCACCTTTCGCCCGACGACCTTCTGGTGATCGACAACGCTGCGCTGGGTGCCGCCGACGAGCGCCTGACGGACGTGGCCGACTACCACCGCCAGCGCGAGGAAGGCACATATCGCCCGCTTCCCGAAGACGCGCTCTACCTGACGCAGGGCGAGCTCGACGCCGCGCTTGCCGAAGGCCCGATCCACCGCGCCTCGATCTTTGCGGAGCCCGAAGGCGCGGGCGTGGTCGATTTCGGTTTCCGCTCGGGGCGCGACTTCGCACCTGAACGGACCCGAGGCGACAACGTCTATGCCGCCGCCGCCGATCATCTGAAGGCGGCGGGCAAGGCGGGCAAGAAGCCCTTGCTCGCGACCTATTCCAAGGGCAGCCGCGCGCGCATCGCGTCGATCATCGGTGAAGCGGGCGCACCGATGGCGCTCGCCGAAACCTGGCAGGAGGCCCTCGGCCTCAGTGCGAAAGGCAAGCCCGTCGCGCTGGTCCTGCCGCTCGAGGCCGGGTTCGCGAACGAGCAGGTGGATCTCCTCACCGAAGCCGACGTGCTCGGCGACCGGCTCGTCCGCCGCAAAAAGAAGCGCAAGAGTGCCGACGCCTTCCTTGCCGAGCTTCAGGCGCTCAATGCGGGCGACCTCGTGGTTCACATCGACCACGGGATTGGCAAGTACCTCGGCCTCGAAGCGATCCCCGTCGGCAAGTCGAAGCACGACTGCGTGATGCTGGAGTACCACGGGGGCGACAAGCTCTACGTGCCCGTAGAGAACCTCGAGGTCCTCAGCCGTTACGGATCGAGCGAGGAAATGGTCGCGCTCGACCGATTGGGCGGCGAGGCGTGGCAGAAGCGCCGCAGCCGCCTCAAGGAACGCATCCGGGAGATCGCCCACGAACTGCTCCGCACGGCGGCCGCCCGCGCGCTGCGCAAGGCTGCGGTCGTCGAGACCGAGGAAGCGAGCTTCAACCAGTTCGTCGATCGCTTCCCGTGGGAGGAGACCGACGACCAGGACCGCGCGATCGAGGAAGTCCTGGAAGATCTCGCCAGCGGCAAGCCGATGGACCGCCTCGTCTGCGGCGACGTCGGCTTCGGGAAGACCGAGGTCGCCCTGCGCGCTGCCTTCGCAACCGCGATGAGCGGGCGCCAGGTCGCGGTCGTCGCGCCGACGACCCTGCTCGCTCGCCAGCACTACGAGAACTTCGCCGCGCGGTTCTCAGGCTTCCCGCTGAAGGTCGGGCGACTCAGCCGCCTCGTCGGCGCGAAGGAAGCGTCGGACACCCGCGACGGCCTCAAGTCTGGCGATATCGACGTGGTGATCGGAACCCACGCGATCCTGTCGAAATCGACCGAGTTCAAGAACCTCGGCCTCGTGATCGTCGACGAGGAGCAGCGCTTCGGCGTGACGCACAAGGAAAAGCTCAAGCAGCTGCGCGCCGACGTCCACGTCCTCACGCTCACCGCCACGCCCATCCCGCGCACGTTGCAGATGGCGATGAGCGGCCTGCGCGAGCTGTCCACCATCCAGACCCCGCCGGTCGACCGCCTCGCGGTGCGGACTTACGTCATGGAATGGGACGATATGGTCATGCGCGAGGCACTGCTGCGCGAGCATCACCGCGGCGGGCAGAGCTTCATCGTCGTGCCGCGTATCGCCGACATGCCCGAGGTCGAGGAGTGGCTGCACAAGCACGTGCCCGAAGTGAAGGCGATCAGTGCCCACGGCCAGATGTCCCCGACCGAGGTCGAAGAGCGGATGAGCGCGTTCTACGAGGGCAAGTACGAGGTGCTGCTTTCGACAACGATCGTCGAGAGTGGGCTCGACATTCCCAGCGCCAACACGATCGTGATCCACCGGGCGGACCGGTTCGGCCTTGCCCAGCTCTACCAGCTGCGCGGCCGCGTGGGCCGGTCGAAGTTGCGCGCCTATGCGTACCTGACGACGCCGGCGGACACCGTGCTGAGCGAAGTGGCGGAAAAGCGCCTCAAGGTTCTGGGCGATCTCGACAGCCTGGGCGCCGGGTTCCAACTCGCCAGCCACGATCTCGACATTCGCGGGGCGGGCAACCTGCTCGGCGACGAGCAGTCGGGTCATATCCGCGAGGTCGGTTTCGAGCTCTACCAGTCGATGCTGGAGGACGCGATCTTGGCCGCCAAGGCAGGCGATGTCGGTCTCGAGCGCGAGGCTGGGCCCAGCCCGCAGATCACAGTCGACGCGCCGATCATGATCCCGGAGGAATACGTCCCCGACCTGGCCGTGCGCATGGGTCTCTATCGCCGCCTCAACGATGCGCGCGACCAGGGCGAAGTGGAGAGCCTCGCCGCCGAGATGATCGATCGCTTCGGGCCCCTGCCCGCCGCGACCGCGAACCTCGTCAAGCTGATCGAGATCAAGCACCAGGCGATCCGCGCGAACATCGCCAAGATCGACGTGGGTGCGCGCGGCACGCTGGTCACGTTCCACAAGGATGATTTCCCCGATCCGGCGGGGCTTATCGCCTGGGTCGAGCGAGTGGGTCCGGACGCGAAATTGCGGCCCGACATGAAACTCGTGCTGGCCCGCGCATGGGGCGACCCGCAGAGCCGCCTCAACGGGTTGTACCAGTTGACCAAGGGTTTGAGCGGGGTCGCGTTGCGGGCACAGGCGAAAAAGAAGGCCGCCTGAGCCTACTGCGGCCGGAATCTGCCTTGGACAGCCAAAAACCTGCCGCGAATCGCCTGCCGATTCGGGGATTCTTAACCGTGATTCGCAAGGGTTTGCGACCGACTTGCTCCAGCCCGAAACACCCGGGCCGGGAATCAAAAAGCCCCGGAATAACCGGGGCTTTTCAACATTTTCGTGCGTTCAGCGTCCGCCGAAGCAGTTCTCGAACCATTCCCAGAACGACATACGACCTCCTGTTTCGCACGGGATGTGCTAACAGGCATGGTTAACAGGTCGTAAACGTTTTGCAAGTGTTAAGCGGCCATCGCGCCGTCCTGCAGCCGTGAAACAAGTGTCTCCATCGTAATCGGACGGTAGTAGAAGTAACCCTGCGCAACATCGCAGCCCATTACCCGAAGCATATCGACCGTCGCCTTGTTTTCGACGCCTTCGGCGACCGCTGTTCGTCCCAGCGAATGAATCATGTCGATCGCGGTGCGAACAAGAGCGCGGTCTTCTGTGGAAGTCTCGATACCTGTTACGAAGCTTCGGTCGATCTTGACCTCGTCGGCCGGGATTTGGCGAAGGTAGTGCAGCGAGGCGTGGCCGATGCCGAAATCATCCACCGACAGGCGCACGCCCAGCTTCTTGAGTTTGGCGAGATTGGCGGTGACCGTGGCATCGTTCTCGATGGGCGCGGTCTCGGTGATTTCGAGCACGAGGTTGGCGACTGGGAAGCGGTTGGCCTGGATGATGCTCTCCAGCCCGATGACGAAGCGCGGGTCGCGCAAGTCCAGCGCGGAAATGTTGACGGCCACCTTGAAGGCGGGATCGATCGCCACGGCCTGACGCGCGTCGCGCATCGCGCGCTCAAGCACGAAGCGCGTGATCATTTCGACGCGGTTGTGTTCCTCGGCGCTCGCGATGACCATCGAGGGGTCGATCGGGCCACGTTCCGGATGCGTCCAGCGCATCAGCGCCTCGGCGCCGACGATCGCCTCGTTAACGAGCGAGACCTTCGGTTGGAAGACGACCTCTACATGATCTGTCGCCAGGGCTTCTTCCAGTTCGGAAAGGATCTGCAGGCGCCAGGCCCGATCGGCGGCCAGCACCGGCTCGCTGATCAGGTAGATTTTATTGAGATGCGCGGCATCCTCGGCACATTGAATGGCGTTCTCGGTCCGCTCGCGCAGCGACCCGTCGTGGATGGTGTCGATCCCGATCGACGATGCGACGTCCGGTTTCTGCGACCCGATGGTGATGCTGGTCCGGAACAGCGCGTGGAGCCCCAGGACGTGATTCTCCAGCTCCGAGATCGGGGCGCGCGGGCGCAGCCACACGAACGTGTCCTTGTCGAACGCGAACTGGTCGTTGCGCTCGGTCGCCCGCAGCATCGCGCGCGCCTTGATGAGCAGTTCGTCGATGTCCTCGGGCGTCAGGTTTGCGCTGATCGTGCCGAAGTTGCGGATCTTGAGCGCGATCACGTCCATTTCGGGCGCCGTACCGCCCGCGTGCAGCGTGTCGATGCGGATCAGGCCGGTCGTCCCGCGATAGGTCGCCTCGGCAAGCCGGTGCAGGCGGAACCAGGCGATGCCGATGATCATCAGCGCAGGCACCACGTCGACATTCACGTTCCGGGCATCCAGCGCGAGCGGGCCGGCGGCGAGAATTGCCACGGTCGACAGCATGATCCTGCGCGACGGGCGTACGCGCGAAACCTGCCACATCACCACCAGCGCAGCGAGGACGAACGCGGGATACCATGACAAGTCCCGCGGGATCCCGTTGCGCAGGGTTTCCGCCCCCAGCACGTGGAGCACCGCTCCGGGCGCCGGGGCACGGTAGGGCACGGGGTGATAATCCTGGGTCACGCGGCTCGACGGGGCGACGACGACGTCGCGCCCCGCGAAGTCCGAACGCCCGGCTCTCCCCTTCAGAACGTCGATGTAGCTGACGATCGGCACAGTCGCGTGGTCGATCGAAAAGTCGACCCGGTACTTGCCCGCAAAGGGTTGTACGCCGGCCAGCGCGACGGAGAGCGACGGATAGATTGCGCCGTGCACGCGCGACTGGCCGGGAAATTTCGTCGACAGTCCGAGGGGGCCTTCCAGACCATAGAGCGACACGACGCTCGCGTGCGGCCGGAAATAGGGGTGGGGGACAATCGAAACCGTGCGACCGTCGACTTGACGAAAGTCGGCCATCGCGCCGAGATAAACATGGGGCTTGTGCCGATCGAGTGCGTCGCGGAATTGCCGATCCTCGCTCTCGACAGTCAGGTCGGCGTATGCTCGGTCGAAGAACACGCGCCGGGCGCCCAGCTCGAACAATCGGTCGAGGAAGCGGGCATCGTCGCTGCGGAGGGGGTCATTGACGCTGAGTTCGTTGAGCGACCGATCGTCGACCGTCACGACGACGACGCTCTGGTCCGCCGCATGCATGCGCACCGCCGACCTTATCGCGCGCGCGGTGTCCTCGATCGGCAAAGGCAGGTCGAAAAAGCCGGCGATAAGACCGATGAGTATCGCCCACGCGGCGATCTTCCTTCGCGACAGTCCCGGACGATCGCCCGAAAGCCGCTTGCCATCCGACGCGCGCGACCACGGCCACCGCGGCTGCGGCACAGCCACGCTGTCCATTGGGGCGGTCATGTCAGGCATTGCGCACCAGCAGCATTAGATCTTCCCGACGTCGAAGTTTTCGAAACATCGCTATCGGACCAAATCGAAAAGAAATCGTAACCCTGATTGCCGGTTAACGCGGAGAATTGGCGCGGTTACGGGCATTTGCGGGCGGCGCGATGGTTAACGCGTTCAGGGTTCCGCCGGGCCTGTTCGACAACGCCAGCAGGGTCGAGTGACCTCGACTCTTGTCGACAGGCACTATCCCCAGCCAACAACGTTTTCGAGGCAATTGATGCATTTGCGGTTGCAGCGGCGCGTTCTCGAAGAAGCGGCCCGCGGGATGCCGCTCGACCCGTCCCCACCTTCGGGATGCGAGAATGGCCCGCGAAAAGTCTTATCCCCCGCCAGGCGAACCTTTCTCACGAGGGTTTATTTGAAGTTACCGCAGCCGACACAAAAAAGTTCGTCGCCGCTGTCCGGAAGAGCACCCGGGGCCTCGACCCGCCCCCTTCCCACCGACGTCGGGCGGCTTTATTGGGCATGGGCGCCCGGGCCGGTCCGATAACCGCCAGGGTGCGAGCGGCGCGAAGCCATCCGTAAGCAATCCACTGCCTGGCAGGTGTCCCATCAATCTCGAGCGGCCGACAATCAGCGAAGCGCCTCCGACCGACCTTTCGCGGCTTCCTCAGATCGTCGTGGGTCCGCTGACCATCAACCCGCCCATGAGGACCATAGCGGCCGATGGAAAAGAGGTTCTGCTCGAACCGCGGGTCATGCAGGTCCTCGTCGCCTTTGCGCGAAATCCGGGCCAGGTCCTCTCACGCGACAACCTAATCGCCCTGTGCTGGGACGGTCGTATCGTTGGTGACGACGCGATCAACCGGGCCATCTCGCTCTTGCGCCAGGGGCTGGCGGAAGTGGTCGGTGAAGCGGTCCGCCTCGAGACGATCAAGAAGGTCGGCTTTCGCCTCGTGACGGACGAACCGGCGCTGTCGCCGGGCGGCAGTGTCGAGACGCTGGGCCTTTCCCGCAGGATCGCGATCCTCGGCGGGGCCGGTGGGGTTCTAGCGCTCGGCAGCGTCGCGGCCTGGTTCAATCGGGAAGCGATACTCGGATCGCCCCGCGACCCGCGAGTGGTCGCGCTTGCCGAACGGGCCCACCTCATCCAGCTCACCGGCGAACCCGGGACGAGCGAGCAGGCGGTCGCGTTCTACAAGCAGGCCGTGTCCATCGACCCCGACGACGCGGATTCGTGGGGCGCGCTCGCGCTGGCCCACCTCCTGACCTTTTCGGGCTTCAGCAACCGCGACCGGACGTCCGTACGCGAGCAGATGATCAGCGCCGCGCGTCGCAGCCTCGCCCTCGATCCCGACCAGCCCGACGCGGACGCAGCCCTGTCGTTCTCCGAACCGGCATTCGGCAACTATGCCCGCTTCGACGCGGCGACGACCGGTTTGCTCGATCGTCACCCGGACTATTGGTACGCCCATGCCCGACGCGCGATGTTCCTGCGTGACGTCGGCCGCCTGCGGGATTCGCGCCAATTCGCGCAGCGATCGATCGAGATAGATCCGATGTTGCCGATCGGTTGGGGCAACGTGGCCATCGGCCATGCCATGTCGGGAGACCTGCTGCAGGCCGATGCCACGTTCGAGGAAGCCACGAGGCGGTGGCCCGCACACGGCTATCTCTGGAACCAGCGGTTCGCTCTCCTGCTGGAGCTCGGCCGCTACGACGAGGCGATCGCCCTCGCCCGCGACCCGCGCGCCCGGCCGGATTACATTCCCGCCGAAGTCGGTGAGCAACGCGCCGCACTGGCGCTGGCGATCCAGAAGGGCGATCAGGCCGCCCTCGCTAATGCGCGGATGCGGATAACCGCCGAGATCACGCGCGACCTCATCTCCGCCCAGCGCCATGCGCCGACGCTTGTCGCGATGGGTTTCGCCGACGACGCATTCGACAGCCTGTCACGTCTGTTCGCCGTGGCGGCGCAATCGAAGACGATCGCCCTGCAAGTCGCGACAGTATTCCTTTTCCGGCCAGCCTTCGCACCCCTGCGCAACGACAGCCGTTACCAGGCTCTGCTAAAAGCAAGCGGGCTGGAGAAATACTGGCGCCTGTCGGGCAGCCAGCCCGACTTTCGCCGCAGCTGACTGCCCTTCCCAGGGATCGGGTCGCGGTGGTCAGCCGCGGCCCTTTCCACACCGTCATAACTCGCCGGCCAATCCGACGCGGGCGGCGTTCCGGGCCCGTAGGCTACCGTGTTGAAGTAAGTCGGCACGAAGCGACCGCCCGGAGGCGTCAGCTGGTCGACGACGACGTTCTGTCCGGTAATATCGACCGTCTGGGCCGACACCCCGCTACCGATGACGAGGAATGCGGCGCTCGCGCCGGATGCAAGATACATGAAATGCATTGTGGTTCGCCCTGGTGTGAAACCAGTTCGAACGTGCGCTCAGCCGGCCGTGCGGCGCGCCCATCGATTCCTTATGGGAAGATGATATTTTTCCTGATTTTCGCCGGTTTTCCGGCTCGCGATCAGCTCGCGGAAGCGCCGGGCGCGCGTTTCTGCACCAGCGCGTAGGCCTTTTCGTACCATTCGTTGCCGGGGTAGTTCGCTCCGAGCACGGCGGCGTTCTTCACCGCTTCCTCGGGCACGCCGAGCGCCAGACTGCTTTCGACCAGGCGATAGAGCGCCTCGGGTGCGTGGCTGGTAGTCTGGAAGTTGTCGACCACATTCTGGAAGCGGATCTGCGATGCGAGCCAGTTGCCGCTGCGCTGGTAATATCGGCCGATCTCCATCTCCTTGCCCGCGAGGTGGTCGTTCACCAGGTCGAGCTTGAGCTGGGCATCGCTCGCATATTCGGTCGCGGGGTAACGGCGGATCAGCTCCTGCAGCGCGGTGCGGGTCTGCTCGGTTACCTTCTGGTCGCGGGTCACGTCGCTGATCTGCTCGTAATAGCTGATCGCGATCAGGTAATAGGCATAGGGCGCGTCGCGATTGCCCGGGTGGATCGACAGGAAGCGCTGCGCGCTCTCCACCGCCTTGGTGTAGTCGGCCGCGACGTAATAGCTGAACGCGCTCATCAGCTGCGCCCGGCGCGCCCAGGGCGAATAGGGGTGCTGGCGCTCCACCTCGTCGAACAGCGCGGCGGCGATCTTGGGCTGGCCGCGGTCGAGCCGGGCCTTGGCCGCGGCGTAGAGCGATTCCACGTCCCGCGCGACATAGGCGGTGTCCTTCGGACCGGCCCTGCCCGCACAGCCCGTAATGGCGAGCGACGCGCCGAGCGCGAGGGTTGCGAGGACGAGCTTGGCGGAGGGGCGCGTGCGGGTCTGCATGACCGGCGCCTATAACCGGCACTTGCGTGAACGCAAAGTGAAGTTGGCGCGCTCCTCCCCCGGGTAATCGCGCGCGCGTTGGTTAACGGCTTGCGAACCAATCGCCGCTAAACGCTTGAACCACAAGGGAAGAGGATTTTACCATGCTGCGCCGAATCCTGAAGGACACCGCAGGTGCCTCCGCGATCGAATATTCGGTCATCGCCGCGCTGATATCGGTCGCGGCGATCGGGGCGATGTTCGCGCTCGGCCAGCGCTCGAACGCGCAGTTCGAGACGGTCGAGGCCGCCTACGAGAACGCCAGCTGACGCTCGCGCCGCCGGCATCCTTGCCGCGCCGTTAGGGATTTTCGCATACCCGTGCGAAACCGCCCTGCTTCACCCTCGCTCCACCAGGAAAACAGGGGAAGCGACGGGATGATCCTGCACCGTTTGATTCGCGACGAGAGCGGCGCCACGGCCATCGAGTACGGCCTGATCATAGCGCTGATCGCCATCGTGGCGGTCGCGGCGATGGCGGGCGCTGGCAACGCGCTGTCGGGCACCCTGACCGAGGCGAAGGACGGGATGACCTTCTAGGGCGCCGCGAGGCCCCCCGGCCGGAGCACCCTCGCCCGCATTTTCCTACACGGCCCGAATCTGCTTCACCCTGTCCGGTTTGCCCGACCGACAGGAGAAGCCCCGCATGACCCGCAAGAAAGACCCGCGCGAGACGCGCACCCCGCTTGCCGAGATGGAGGCCGCCGGCCACCACCTCCCCACCTTCGAGCCCGTCCCCCGCAAGTTCCGCCACGACGGGTGGACGCCCGAGCGCCAGCGCGCCTTCATCGGGGCGCTGGCCGACACCGGCAGCGTCAAGCGCGCCGCGATGCACGTCAACATGAGCCCCGAGGGCGCCTATTACCTCCGCCGCCAGCGCGGCAGCGAGGGGTTCCGCCGCGCGTGGGAAGCGGCACTGGATTTCGGAGTCCAGCGGCTGAAGGACGAGGCGTTCGAACGCGCGCTCAACGGCCAGCTCTCCCCCGTGTTCGTCGGCGGCAAGCTGAAAGGCTTCCGCCGCGTGAAGAACGACCGGCTGCTGATGTTCTGCCTCAGGATGAACATGCGCGGGAGCGACGGCCGCCGCCTCTCCGCCAGCTACTTCGACCCGGGTGCGGACCGGCTGAGCGGCAATCCCATGTCGATAACGATGCCGGTACCTTCGCAGGCCGAGAAGGACGACATCAACGCCGCGATGATCGAACACTTCGATCCCGTCGCGATGACCCTGCCCGAGATCGAGGCGATGCAGGCCAAGCTGTCCGAACTCGCCGCCTGGCACCGGCGCGAGGAAGAGGGAAAGCCAGAGGACGACCCGCTCACCGACTTCGTGATCATGCCCCCGGACAAGGACTGGGCCCCCGTCGGCGACTGCATGGACATCAACGGCTTCGGCGACCCGGTGGAGGCACTGGAGCCGTTTGATGCGGGGGAGGATGATTGGAGGTCGCTCGAAGGCGAGTAACGCCAAAGCTTGGATAGCCTAGCGACGCGTTACGAGCCAGTGCGCGCAGCGCATCGAGCGAGCCGGCCGGCGGGTCGGCGTCAACCGAACCCGTTCGACGTCATGGGATTTACTTCCATGACGTCTTTTCTGTTTGCAGGTTGATATAGGCAACATCGCGTAGCCCCATTATGCAAAGGCATGAGCAACCGCAGACTAAACACCACTTCTGGTCTGAATGGCTGGATTTTGCCCTTAGTCGTAGGGGGGATCACGGGCGCCTTCGCGAGTGTCATACTCCTGGGTTGGCTGGGAGATCTCACTCCCAATGGCTTCAGCTACCTAGACCTCGCGGCAGTCCTGTTGACGGCGGTTGGTGTACTTGTGACGGTCCTTGGCGTCGCTTTTGCCATCGCGGCGGTCTGGGGATTTTCTGAACTCAAACGCAGCGCCACTCTAGCCGCCCAAGAGGCGGCAGTTGAGGAGGTAAAGGAACAGATTGAGAACGGAGAGATTCGTCGCTATCTTGAACGAGCGATCAGCGAGGAGATCAACTCAGACGAGATGGAAGAGCGGATCAAAGTTCGGGTGGACGAAGTTACCTTTGGAAATCGGGCCAAGGATGATGAGCTTTATCAGGACGATGTTGAAGGAGAAGGCGCGCCAGATGCGCTGCCAAACGATGACGGGAACTAAATATGTCTCCTGAGTGGAGAGGTCTAGCGGCTAGTATTCGGGAGACTATTCTCGGCTTCCAAGCCGAAGGTGCCGTAAGGCTGCGCGAGATCGCAACGGCCTTAGGCGTAGAAGTGAAAGCTGCTACGCTTTCGCCAGGGATATCAGGCGAAATCACCCGCGCGCCAGATGGCACTTACACCATACGCGTCAATCGGCATGACCCAAAGCGGCGGCAGCGTTTCACAGTGGCTCACGAACTAGCCCATTTTCTTCTTCACCGAGATCAGATTGGAAATGGCATTCAGGACGATAAGCTGTATCGTTCGTCCTTGAGTGATCGCAGGGAGCAGGAGGCTAACCGCCTTGCAGCCGATATATTGATGCCGCCACATCTAATTGACGCAGCATTAAATGACGCAATCGAAAAAGATGTGGGTGATCGACTCGCGCATCTTGCAAATGAGCTGAATGTCTCTGAACCAGCGATGTCAGTGAGGCTGGAGACACTTCGGATCGACATAGATGGCGCTTAGAGATTTCGACAGTCTGGCGTACATTCCCTTGCTTTCGGTTCGACCGGGCGAAATGAGGGCGCTTGAGGAGTTACCAGACAGCACAAAAGATCGGATGCTACCCTACGTGCCCCTGCGTCCTTGGGTAGGGTCAAATCGCCTTCAAAACGCTCTCGACCGACTTGAAGAGGCTTATGGGGAGCGCCCGATTATCGTTGGAGTTGGCGACCGCGAGCCCACACAGCAACGTCCAGTGTTCGGCGAACTCGATCGATTGCGCCGCGCGGATGGGGGTTTCGCATCGTGGTGCGGTTTTATCGAGGATCACGAGAACTTTATCCCAGTCGCGCAGCTAAGCCCTAATACCGTTGAGGAAAGCGCGCAGATTGATTGCCTCTGGGGGTTCGACCGAGGGCTAGTTATACATCTGCCACGACCTGCTTTTCCGGGAATGGGCGCCCTTGCCCAGAGGGTGGGAAACTTGACTGACGGCGGCGACGACGTTGTGTTCATCCTCGATTTTCAAACGGTCGCAGCAGATCACTTGCAAGTCGCTGCTCTGGCACAGGGATACATCGCGACGATCCGGAATGGCTGCCCAGACGCGTTCATCTGTTTATCAGCCACATCATTCCCATCGTCCTTCGACAATTTGCCCGCTCAGCAGATATACGAGCGTCGGCTTTTCAACCAGTTGACGGCCCTAGGGATTCCTGAACTAATCTACAGCGATCGGGGTAGCGCACGGATCGAGCGTCCAGGCGGCGGCGGCGGACAACCCTATCCCCGCATTGATTATCCTCTTGCGGCAGACTGGCGCTTCTTCCGTCATGAAACGCAATCTGGATTTTCGGGATACCAAGCACAGGCACGACTGCTCGCCGCCACGCAGTTTTGGAACCCAAATATCCGAGTTTGGGGCACTCAAATGATTGAGCGCACAATCGCTGGGGATCGGTCGGCAATCAGTAGCCCACAGAAAGCGACGGCAGCCCGGATAAATCTGCATCTCCAAGTCCAGACATTTCACGACGATCCCGCACTTGCGGAAGAGACAGAAGACGATTGGGATGAGTAGTCAGGGCTCGATGTTCTGAGCTTGAAGCCACGCTGCCCACTCCTCATCTCGGGCCGCAACGTTTTTCTCTGCCTTCAGTCGGATTTCGCGGAACCTGCTTAGCAATTGGATGTCATGGCGAAGAATCTTTCGCCTTCCGACCGATTTCCAGAATTGATCGCTTGTAGGGCCGAACTTCAACTTGAAGAAATGGAGAAAAATTTCCCGCTGCGACCACCCGCTGAAGCGCGCATCTCGGAAAGCCATTTCTCGCTCTTTAAGCGTGAGCATGCGGTAAAGGTTTTCATCCGGAACGCGCTCGTGACGTCCTTCGCTAAATTGCCTAAGATTCTTGTTCTCGTCGAATGTCCACACGTCGCAGAATGGAAGTTTAATACCAAGGTAAGCTAAAAGATGCGATTCATCTAAAACCAAAACTGTTCTGTCAAAACAATTACGATAGTCGTTAGTTTGTTTTACGAGTCGTTTTAGCGTGTCCTTTTTTGACTTAATTTCAACGCCGATGAACTCGTCATCGAGAATCGCGAGATCAGCGCGGGTTTGGCCCTTCAGTATCTGGAATTCCGTAGCCACCACGGGCCGCCTGCGCCGCGTCGATTGGCTTCGGATTAAGTTGAGAACTTCAGCTTTGATCTGCACCTCATCCATGTTGAGGGGCTGATAATCGCGCGCTACCAGATGGCAAGTCCCGCCGCGGCAAAGCCGCGTTGTCGAAGGGCTCAGCTCGGCAGGGGCTCCCCTGCCCCCGGCCATGATGACAGCCTCTCGCTTTCTAAGCCTGCGGTCGCAGCGCAATCTCGGGGGACCTTCGCCGCCACGCGCCGCTCCGCGCTTGCCGGCGCACACGCTCCGTCCGGCACGTGACGTCGATCCTCACCATTGCGCGCCGACGTCGGCCGATCCTCCCGCTGGCCTTCGGCCACCGGCTTCTAAGCTTGCGGTTGCTGCGTAATTCTCGCTTAGGCGCCTGCGGTCGTCACTCTTCCCCCATTCTAAGCGCCGCAATAAACGCCTCCTGCGGAATGCTCACGTTGCCATACTCCCGCATCCGCGCCTTGCCCTTCTTCTGTTTCTCCAGCAGCTTCTTCTTGCGCGTGATGTCGCCGCCATAGCACTTGGCGGTCACGTCCTTGCGCAGGGCGGCGATCGTTTCGCGGGCGATCACCTTGCCGCCGATCGCGGCCTGGATGGGGATCTTGAACAGGTGGCGGGGGATGAGGTCCTTCAGCCGCTCGCACATGCCGCGGCCGCGTGCCTCGGCGTTGGCGCGGTGGACGATGAGACTCAGCGCGTCGACCGGCTCGTTGTTGACGAGGATATTCATCTTCACGAGGTCGCCTTCGCGCAGGCCGATCTGCTCGTAATCGAAGCTGGCATAGCCGCGGCTGATGCTCTTCAGCCGGTCGTAGAAATCGAACACCACCTCGTTCAGCGGCAGCTCGTAGGTCACCTGCGCGCGGCCGCCGACGTAGGTCAGGCCGGTCTGGATGCCGCGCCGGTCCTGGCACAGCTTGAGGATCGAGCCGAGGTATTCGTCGGGGGTGTAGATCGTCGCCTTGATCCACGGTTCCTCGACCGTCTCGATCCGGTTCTGGTCGGGCCAGTCGGCGGGGTTGTGGAGCATGATCTCCTTCGCGTCCTCGGTCCGGCTCTTGCCGAGCTGGAGGCGGTAGACGACCGAGGGCGCGGTGGTGATGAGGTCGAGGTCGTATTCGCGGCTGAGGCGTTCCTGGATGATCTCCAGGTGTAAGAGGCCGAGGAAGCCGGCGCGGAAGCCGAAGCCAAGGGCCGCGCTGCTCTCCATCTCGTAGGAGAAGCTCGCGTCGTTGAGGCGCAGCTTGGCGATGCTCTCGCGCAGCTTCTCGAAGTCCGCCGCGTCGACCGGGAACAGGCCGCAGAAGACGACCGGCTGCACTTCCTTGTAGCCGGGCAGCGCCTGGGTCGCCCCGCTCTTCACCGTGGTGATGGTGTCGCCTACGCGGGCCTGCTCCACCTCCTTGATCTGGGCGGTGATGAAGCCGATCTCGCCCGCGGCGATCTCGGGCAGGTCGATGCGCTTGGGGGTGAAGGCGCCCACGCGGTCGATCAGGTGCTCGGTCCCGCCCTGCATGAACTTGACCTGGAGGCCCTTGCGGATGACCCCGTCGATCACCCGCACGAGGATGACCACGCCGAGGTAGGGATCGTACCAGCTGTCGACGAGCATGGCCTTCAGCGGCGCGGTGCGATCGCCCTTGGGGGGCGGAATCTTGGCGACGACCGCCTCGAGCACGTCGGCGATGCCGATGCCGGACTTGGCGGAGGTGAGGACGGCCTCGGAGGCGTCGAGGCCGATGATGTCCTCGATCTCGGCCTTGACCTTCTCCGGCTCGGCGGCGGGCAGGTCGATCTTGTTGATGACGGGGACGATCTCGTGGTCGTGCTCGATCGACTGGTAGACGTTGGCGAGCGTCTGCGCCTCGACCCCTTGCGCGGCGTCCACGACCAGCAGCGCCCCCTCGCACGCAGCAAGGCTGCGGCTGACCTCGTAGGCGAAGTCGACGTGGCCGGGCGTGTCCATCAGGTTGAGCTCGTAGGTCTCACCGTCCTTCGCGGTGTAGGAAAGGCGCACCGTCTGCGCCTTGATCGTGATCCCGCGCTCCTTCTCGATGTCCATGTTATCAAGCACTTGCTCGGACATCTCGCGATCGGTCAGCCCGCCAGTCGCCTGGATCAGCCGGTCGGCGAGCGTCGACTTCCCATGGTCGATGTGGGCTATGATGCTGAAATTGCGTATGCGCTGAAGGTCGGTCATTCCGCGCGCCCTTAGCGGCCCGCGAAAGGCCTGTCAGCAGTGCAGCGTCACGCCGCGCGCGATCTCGACAGGTCCGCCTGCAGAAACGCTGGCTTCCGGCGTAGTCCGTCATCGCGCTGCGGCGGATTGTAATAGCCTGGCGGCAACGCGGCGAGCGGCATTCCCGCGGCGGCGAGTGCGTAGGGGCTGATGCGGTGCCGCGTGCACAGGCCGTCGGCGCCGTCGCTGATCAGGCTGTCTTCGAATTCAAGGCCTTGCGTAAATCCCGCTGATCGCACGACCTTGCATACGGCCAGTTGTCCATCGCCGAGATCCAGGACCAGTTGGGTGCCCAGTGGCACGTCGATCAGCCCTTCGATCCCTGCGCCCGTCTTCGAAAGGTTCCTCATGACGACCTCGTACCGGTGGTCCTCATGAATCACGCCGACCTTTCGGTACGTCGAGCGACGGTCGGTCCGATGTTTGGGAGGACCGCTGGGAACGAACTTGAGCCCGCCCTCCTGCAATCGGGCGAGCAACTCGGATTGCGGCATAGCCTTTGAGAATATCCAGCCCTGGATGTGGCTGGCACCGAGCCCCGATATGAGCTTCAACTCGTCCATTGCCTCGACACCCTCGGCAACGGTTTCCATGTTTAGTGCACGGGCGAGACCAACGATCGCCGCGATGATCTCCGCGTTGTTTGTATCGCTTTCCGTCGCGCCGGCGACAAAGCTACGGTCGATCTTGATCTTGTCGAGCGGCGCGCTGCTCAGATAGCCGAGTGACGAGTACCCTGTGCCGAAGTCATCGAGCGCCAGGCGCACGCCGACTTTCTTGAGCGCCTTGAGCATCGCCCGCGTACCTTGAGGGTCGCCCAGGAATACGCTCTCGGTTATCTCGAGCACCAGGCGAGACGGATGAAGGCCCGTGCGATCGAGCGTGGAACGCACGATTTTCGGCAGGTCGGTCGCGGAGAACTGGATCGCCGACACGTTGACCGCAACGGTGAGGGAATCAGGCCATTGCGCTGCCTCTTCGCACGCGCGCCTGAGCACCCATTCACCGAGCGCGTTTACGAGGTTGGTTTCCTCGGCAACGGGTACGAATTCCGAAGGACTGATGAACCCGCGCTCTGGATGGTTCCAGCGAACCAGTGCTTCCATACCGGTTGCACGGTGATCGGAAGTACGAACGATCGGTTGGTAATGAATTTCCAGCTGATCGGTCTGGATCGCGTCGCGCAAGTCCTCCTCGATCTGCCGACGAAGCCGCGCCCCGTCCTTCAGTTCGCTCGAGAAGAACCGGTACTGCCCCCGGCCCCCGCCCTTGGCGGAATACAGCGCGAGGTCGGCGCTGCTTACCAACTCGTCGGTCTCGATGCCATCGTACGGTGCTATCGCAATGCCGACGGATGTACCGATGATCGCCCTGCTACCGTCGAGTGAATAGGGCTGCGAGATCATTTGAATGACACTCGTGGCGATTTCGCCCAGCCGGCCGCGGTCGTCGATATCAGGCAGCATGACCTGAAATTCGTCTCCGCCAAGCCGCCCGATTTCCCCGCGCGAGCCAATGATCCGCTCGAGGCGCTGGGAAACCTGCTTCAGAAGTTCGTCACCAGCGGGGTGGCCCAAGGTATCGTTGACCTGCTTGAATCGGTCGAGATCGAGCATCATCAGGGCACAGGTGCGCTTGGCAGCCTTATAAGCTGTCAGGGTTGCGGTGAGGCGCTTGGTCATCCGGTGCCGGTTCGCCAGCCCTGTAAGCGCATCGTACTGCGCCATCCGAGATGCATCCCGCTGGGTCTCGCGGATCGCTGTTATGTCCTTTGCACTCCCCCGATACCCGAGGAATTCGCCGTTCGCATCGTTCTGAGGGCGCGCGCTAATCGCCCACCAGACTTCCCGGTCGTCAACCGCCAGGCGAACCGGCAATTCGAAGATCGAGTTCTTGGCCCGAAGCTGGAAAGCGAGCGGCCGTTCGGCCTTGTCCTCATCTTCGGCTCTATCCGGCAGGAAAAGGGTAGAGAGTGGCTTGCCGATTACCTCTTCGCTGGCTTTGCCAAGTTGGTCAGCCGCGCTGGCCGATATGTAGCTCAGCATTCCGGCAGCATCCGTCGCCCACAGCCACGCTATGCCCGAGTCCTCGAACTGATCGAGCAAGGCCAGTCGAGTGGCCGGGTCCTGCCCCGAAGGGGAACGCGAGCGGTCACGCCGATTGGTCGGGTTACGTGTGAAAAATGAGTTCAGGGCCATGGCGGCGTGTCAGTTTCCCCGGGCGACCCGATAAGAATACAGCCCAATGCTGAAGCATTCGCTAACCCTCTTCAGGCCGTACGGCGCAACAGGTGGCTTTCGGAACTGGCCGCCGGCCCATCGAGTGCGGCGAACATGCCCGAAGATCCCCTGACAAGCGGAACCGCGAACTCCACACCCATCCGATCCTCGCTGGACCACCGCGTCGTCGCAGTCATCGACACGGAATCGGAAAGCGCGATGGAAAAAATCGTCCCAACGGGCACGTTCCACAGCCCCTCGACGAGCGCACCCGTCTGCGAAATATTGCGGATCGTTCCGTTGTAGAACTGGCCCTGATGCTCGAGAATGACCCGCCTGAGCATCGAGTGACGGGCAGCCCTCGCTGATCGAGGCCCCTTCGCAACAGCATCGAAGCCGGTCGCCAAGCGGGAACTGGCGGTTACGACATCAAGAGGCTGGTCGTAGATGTAGCCTTGGACGTGGCTGCAACCGAACATCCGGACAAGATCGAGTTCATCGAGAGTTTCCACCCCTTCGGCAGTGGTATCCATTCCCAGAGCCTGGGCCAGACTGGTGATGGACGCGATGATCGCCCCATTCTTGCTACCCCTCTCGGTAGCACCCTGGACGAAGCTCCGGTCGATCTTGATCTTGTCGAATGGCGCCTTCTTCAAGTAGCCCAGCGATGAATACCCGGTGCCGAAATCGTCGAGGGCCAATCGGACGCCGATCTGCTTCAGCGCCGCGAACATCGCGTCGGTTCCCTCGTCGTCGGTGAGGAAGACGCTTTCGGTAATTTCCAATTCCAGCCGTCCGGGATGGATGCCCGCTGAATCGATCGCATCTTCGACGATGAAGGGCAGTTCGGGATTCTTGAATTGGAGGGTCGACACGTTGACGGCGCAGCGGACATCGTGTGGCCATCGTGCCAAGTCCTGACAGGCTGTGCGGATCGCCCATTCGCCGATCGCACCGATCAGTCCAGATTCCTCGGCGATCGGTATGAACTTCGCAGGCGACATCCACCCGTGAGCGGGGTGGTGCCATCGCAGCAGCGCTTCGAATCCGACGATCTTCTCCGTCGCGATATGCACGACCGGCTGATAATGGAGTTCGAGGTTTCCCTCGGCGATGGCGTCGCGCAAGTCTCGTTCTAGCTTGCTTCTTTCCTCGGCGTCAGCGTGCAGGTCCGGCGCGTAGAAATGATGACGACCGCGTCCGCCGTCCTTTGCGGCGTAGAGGGCAAGGTCGGCGTTACGGATCAACGCTTCATTCGTCGTGCCGTCGTCGGGTGAAATTGCAATCCCGACCGAGACCCCGATCACCACGCGGTGACCCTCGATCGAATAGGGCTGCGAGATTGCTGTGATGATGTCCTTCGCAAGGGCGCTGACCTGAGCCCGGTCGATCCGCCCCGGCACGATCACCTGGAATTCGTCACCGCCCAGGCGGCCGACGCGGCCCGATCTTCCGACTGTCCGTTCGAGCCGCTGGGCGACCTGGCGCAGCAGTGCATCGCCCGCCGGGTGGCCAAGCGTATCGTTCACATGCTTGAAACGATCGAGGTCGAGCAGGAAAACCGCACACTCGCGCTGCATTTCCAGGGGATTGGCGAGAATCTTTTCCAGGCTCTGCGACATCTGGAAGCGGTTCGCCAGACCTGTCAGGGAGTCGAACCGCGCGAGCCTGGACGCCTGGTCCGCGCTTCGCTTCTTCTCGGTCAGGTCGGTGCCAGACCCGCGAAAGCCGCAGAAATTGTGATACTCGTCGAAAATGGGGCGACCGTTGATCGACCACCAGCGCTCCTCGTCCGGATTGCTCGATCGGACCGCTAGTTCGGTAAAGGCGGATCGCGCGGACAAGTGGAAAAGGAGTGTCCGCTCCCCCTCACGGCTGTCGCAGGCGAGGTCGAAGAGCTCGACAAATGGACGCCCATCCAATTCCGCTTTTTCACGGTTCAGTGAGCGAGCGACACTATCGGACAGATAGATGATCTGTCCGCGTCGATCGGTTTCCCAAAACCACCCCTGCCCGGTCTCCTCGTAATCGCGAAGGATATCTTCCGCTCGTGTCTGGCGGCGCTCGAGGGCCGCCTGGCGCTCGGCTTCCGCCTTGTTGATGCGTGCCTGGTAGCGACTGACGAGCACGAGAACGAGGACCGCCGCGCTCGTGGCCCCCACCGCATAAGCTGTACCTTCGATAAGGGCGTAGATCGACCAGCAGACGGCCTGAGCGGTAAAAATCAGCACGATGCGATTGCCGAGAAGCGCGGTGGTCAGCGCGGTCAGCGAGATGAGCGAGGCGGCTCCCCAATGATAATCGAGCGAACCGTTCACCATCCAGTTCGAAAAGGCCAATGAAGCAAGGCCGATCGGCGCTATCACGGCGAACCCCATGATCGCGAAGTACTGTGGCGATTGCGGCTTTATGGCGCGCTCGACGCGGGACAGGGTGGGTGAGCAAAGGAGGATCGCCATCGCAAACCCAGCGGCGACGACCGACGAAAAGGGAGGCAAAGAGCTCTCCGCGATTGCGGAAAGCACCATGGCCGCGGGGAGAAATATCGCGATCCGGTTCCAGTAAGAAGGAAGGGACGCGTTTTGCCGCTCGCCAATCGTTCTCGGCGAAACAGCGCGATCTGGTCTGCGACGGGGAGTTCGGGCCCGCGGAACACGCCCGGTGTCGATTTCCAGGCGAGGGGCAGCGTCGGGCAAAGGCCCGAGTTCCTCGAAGGCCTGATCGGCGTCCGGCGCATTCCCCAACATGGCCGCGTCTTGCCGCACCACCCTTGAAATTGGGTTAAGTATGCTTGCTCTCTCCTTCCTCTCATGGGAACGACTTCAATCCGGTGAGATTGACCTGAACGCACGCCCTACCCCGTCCGCTTGCCAACGTCCGGGTCGCCGTGCATGAACGAAAGGGTCAAGGCAGTCGCCGTGGGAGAGACGACGATGGGCTCACGCCTGGAAGATGAAGCAGCACAATCCACGACTACCCTCGGACCGATGGTCGGACTTGTCCGCGAGGACATAGCCGGCGCTGTCGCACTCCTCCTGCGGGAAACCGCAACCGATCCCCAGCGCACGATGCGCCACGCCCAGGCGATGTGCGAGGACATGATTAAGATCATGACCGGTCAGAGCGATCTCGCCCCCGATCCCAAGGACAAGCGGTTCAAGGACCCCGCGTGGCAGTACAATCCGTTCCTCAGGGCGGGCGCGCAGTATTACCTGGCCGTCCAGAAGGGCATGAAGAACTGGCTGGGCGAACTTGAGCTGGACGCGATCGAGCGTGACCGGGCCAACTTCATCAGTCAGATCATCATCGACGCCCTTGCCCCGACCAACACGCTCTGGGGCAATCCGACCGCGCAGAAGCGCCTCGTCGACAGCGGCGGGCTCTCGCTGATCAAGGGCCTCAAGAACGCCTACGACGACATGGTCCACAACAAGGGCATGGTCAGTCAGGTCAACAAGAGGCCGTTCAAGATCGGCGAAAACGTGGCGACGTCCAAGGGTGCGGTCGTGCTGCGGACCGAGATGATGGAGCTGATCCAGTACGCCCCGACGACCGACGAGGTCCATGCGATCCCGCAGCTGACGATCCCGCCGCAGATCAACAAGATGTACATCAATGACCTCTCTCCCGAGAAATCGGTGGTCAAATACCAGGTCGACAACGGCATCCAGACTTTCGTCATCAGCTGGAAGAACCCGAGCAAGGAGCAAGGCGTCTGGGGGATGGCCGAGTATGTGGCGAGCTGCGAAGAGGCGATGAAGGCGGTCGCGAAGATCACGGGTAGCGACAAGGTCAACATCTCGGCCGGCTGTTCGGGCGGGCAGACGGCTTCGGTCGTCGCCAGCAAGCTTGCCGCCGATGGCAGCGATCTTCTCGGTTCGCTCACCCTGATGGTCTGCGTCCTGCATCCCCAGCAGGGCGATATCGAGGCGGGCTCGCTGATGACCGACAACGGCCTGGCCCTCGCCAAGAAGCGGGCTGCCAAGGCCGGTATCATCAAGGGCGACGACCTCAGCCGCGGGTTCGCCTGGCTCCGGCCGAACGACCTCATCTGGAACTATGTCATCAATAACTACCTGCTCGGCGACGATCCGCCGGCCTTCGACGTGCTGTTCTGGAACGCCGACGCGACGAACCTGTCGGCCACCCTGATGGGCGATTTCCTGACCCTGTTCGAAACGCTCGCCTTCACTAAGCAAGGCGAAGTGGAAATGGCCGGGCACAAGGTCGACCTGAGCGAGGTCGATGCGGACCTGTTCATCCTCGGCGGGGTGACCGACCACATCACGCCGTGGCGGGCGACCTATCGGTCGACGCAACTGTTCGGTTCGGACGACGTAACCTACGTGCTCAGCCAGTCGGGCCACATGCAGGCGATCCTGAATCCGCCGGGCAATCCCAAGGCGAAATATTACGTGCAAAAGGGCGGCGGCGATCTTCCCGAAACGGCCGAAGAATGGCTCAAGGGCACGGAAGAAGTCGCGGGGAGCTGGTGGCCGTTTTGGATGGATTGGGTGCAGAAGCGCTCGGGACCCAAGAAAGCCGCTCCGAAGAAACTGGGCGGCAAAGGTTTCGAGCCGCTCGATCCCGCCCCCGGCCTCTACGTCCTCGAACAGGCCTGAAGGATACCGATTTGACCGACCCCATGGCGTCCGCGGACGTTCGCATGATGACCGCCGGAGGCCGCGAATTGCGCGTGGCGACCTGGCGCCTGAACGAGCCGTCGCACCACCTTCCCGTCCTGTTCTTCAACGGCATCGGCGCCAATATCGAGGCGGTCGCCCCGCTGGCGGAGGCACTCGACGATCGCGGCTTCGTGATGTTCGACATGCCGGGCGTGGGCGGATCGCCCGAACCCGTGGTGCCCTACAACACCTTCACGATGGCCTGGACGACCGCGCAGTTGCTCGACCAGCTCGGCCTGGACCTGGTCGATGTCATGGGCGTCAGCTGGGGAGGCGCGATGGCCCAACATTTCGCCTTGCAGCACGGCGATCGCGTACACCGGCTCATCCTCTGCGCCACGAGCGCCGGGATGCTGATGGTCCCGGGGAATCCCGCTGCGCTGAGTAAGATGGCCGACCCGCGCCGCTACGTCGATGCGGCTTTCATGGAAAAGCACTTCGCGACCCTGTATGGGGATGCCCTCGGCAAGACCGCGGGTAAAGGCTCGCACATGAGCCGGCTGAAGCCGCCTACGCGGCGCGGCTATTTCTATCAGTTGCTGGCCATGCTCGGGTGGACCAGCGCACCCGCCCTGCCCTTTCTCAAGAAGCCGACGCTGATCATGATGGGCGACGAGGATGCGATCGTGCCGCCCATCAACGGGCGGTTCCTGCACAGCCTGATCCCGAACAGCGAACTCGAGATTTTCGAGGGCGGCGGACACCTGTTCCTCCTCAGCCATCGCGAACAATCGATCAGCTGCATGCGCGCCTTCCTCGATCGGGAGGAGGCTCGCAAGGCTGCATGACGCGCCACCTCGCCATCATCGGCTCTGGCCCGGCAGGGTATTACACCGCCGAGGCTGCGCAGAAGCAGTGGGGCGATGATGTGCGGGTCGACGTTTTCGATAGCCTGCCGGTGCCGTACGGACTGATCCGAACCGGCGTCGCGCCGGACCACCAGTCGATCAAGGGCGTGAGCCGCCGTTACGAGGCGACCGCTCTCAGTGAAAACGTGCGTTTCGTGGGCAATGTCACGGTCGGTCGGGACGTGACCGTGGACGAGCTGCGGCAGTTCTACGATGCGGTCGTTTTCGCCACGGGCGCCCCGCACGATCGCGCACTGGGTATTCCCGGAGAGGGCCTGACGAACGTCTTCGGGAGCGCCGCATTCGTCGGTTGGTACAACGGGCACCCCCAGTTCGCTTCGCTGGCGCCCGACCTGTCGGGTCGCAGCGCCGCGGTGATCGGGATGGGCAACGTTGCCCTCGATGTCGCGCGGTTGTTGTCGAAAAAAAGCAGCGAGTTCGACGGCAGCGACATTGTCAGGCACGCGCTCGACGCGCTCAATGCGTCGAGCATTCGCCAGGTCACCATCATCGGTCGGCGCGGTCCGCACCAGATCATGATGACGCCGAAGGAACTCGGCGAGCTCATGCATCTCGACAAAGCGAGTCCCCGGGTCGATCCTGCCGACCTGCCCGACGAAGGCGAAGACGCCTTCCTCGAACCCGGTTTGCGGAAATCCGTCACCCATCTGCGAAGCTTCGCGGCCATTCCCGAGAGCGAGCGGGCTGACAAGCCGATCGAGATCGACTTCGACATGTTCGCATCGCCTGTCCGTCTTGTCGGAGAAGGCAAGGTCGAAGGGGTCGAAGTCGAACGCACCGTGGTCGAGGCGGGCAGAGCGATCGGCACCGGCGAGGCGTATGTCGTGCCCGCCGACATCGTCATCGCCTGCATCGGTTACCGCAGTTCCCCCATTCCCGGCGTGCCGTTCGATGAACGCGCGGGACGCTTCGCGAACGACGAAGGGCGCATCTTGCCCGGAATGTATGCCGTAGGCTGGGCACGGCGTGGGCCCAGCGGGACGATCGGCACCAATCGGCCGGACGGCTTCGGTGTCATCGAACGGATCGCGGAAGACTTCGCGAGCGGCGCGATCGATGGAAACATCCGCGAGGGCCGTGCCGGTTTCGACCGTCTGGCCGAGGCGCGCGGCCTGGACGTCGTCACCTTCCGTGACTGGAAGAAGATCGAGGAAGCGGAATCGAGGGCAGCCCGCGAAGGCGCCCCGCGCGAGAAGTTTGTGGATGTGGAAAGCATGATCCGCGCGCGCGGATGATGAAGATCGTCAGGGTTCGATGACGATCCCGACCTTCGGGTCGACCGAACCGCCCAGCATCTCGACAAAGACGTCGCGCGCCGCTTCCAGACCGCGGCGCCGTTCGATCTCGACGGTTCCCGCGGTGTCGGAGAGGAACCTGTGCATGCTTTCGGCTATCTGTTGCGACGCCATTGCCGGTCCGACCTCTTTGAACAAGGCGACCGCATGGTCGGGGGCGAAGAAAAGCTGCGGCGATGGGCCCGGCAGGTCGGCCGTCGCGCCCGTCCGCGCATCGAGGTGCGTCGCGCCGACAAGGCACGAGTAGCGCAGACCGCTTTCCAGATGCGTGTGGATCGCGCGCAGGACATCGGCATTGCCAGCGAAGTCGACCGAGACGCTTGGGACCTTCGGCAACTCGTCGATCGTGTCGTATGCGATAACCCGGTCGTAGAGACCGGTCGATGAGACGAAATCGACATTGCTTGCGGATGTAAGGCCGATGCGCGCGACCTCGGGCGACCGGTGGCGTGCCACGCTCGCCAGCGACAGCGCGGTCTTTGAAGATGCGCTGGTCAGAATGACCTGCTCGGCCCCGAACCATGCTTCGCGCCGCATAAAACTCTCGATCAGGAAGCCGGTCTTGAAGAGCGGGCCGAACACCATCCGCTCGGCTTCGCGCGACGGGTCGTGTTCCGGGTCGGCGGCGAGGCGCGCATACTGGTTGTAGACCGGGCTCATCGGTTGGCGATGGCCGGCGGTGTCCGTGAAACCCGAGGGCGACACTTTCCCGGGAATGACATCGAGGTGGGTCGCCATCGGCAGGTAGCCATACACCCGCTCACCCACAGCAATGTCCGGACAGCGGCTCTCGATCACCCACGCATGTCCCCACATCGGGACGATTCCGTAACCTTCGGGCGCAGGAAAGAAGTTCCAATAGCGGAAGGCATCGCCCATCGCGGCGTACGTGACGTTGTTCGACGTGACGGAAAAGCTCTCGATGGCGAGCCGCACGGCGCCGTCGGCAAGTGCCGGCATCGCCGCTTCGACGATCTCGGCATGGGCCAGGTTCGCCTTTTCGAGAAGAACCTGCCGCAGCACGATCAAACCCTCATCGGCATCAGGACATACAGTGCCGGGCTTTTCTCGTCCTGCCGGATCAGTGTCGGCGCACCCGGGTCCGCGAGGTGCAGTTCGACGGTGTCGCCGTCGATCTGGTGCAGGATGTCCTTGAGGTAGTTCGCGTTGAAGCCGATCTCCATCCCGTCGGCACGATAATCGGCGGGGACTTCCTCGGCCGCAGTACCGTTATCGGGAGAGGTGACCGACAGCGTGACCTTGTCGTTCTCCAGCCCCATTTTGACCGCGCGGGTCTTTTCCGTGGCGATCGTCGCGACGCGATCGACGCCCTCGTAGAAGGATTTCGGATCGAGCTTCAGAAGCTTGTCGTTGCCTGTCGGGATGACGCGCGAATAATCCGGGAAGGTCCCGTCGATCAGCTTGCTGGTCAGGACCACCCCGCCCTCGCCGCCGAGAGTGAAGCGGATCTTGCTCGCCGACAGGTCGATTTGGACATTCCCGTCGAGCGCTTCCTCGAGCAGCTTGCGCAGTTCGGCCACGGCTTTGCGCGGCACGATCACATCAGGCATGCCCTCTGCCCCGTCGGGCCGTGGCAGGGTGAAGCGAGCGAGGCGATGGCCATCGGTCGCCGCCGCCTTGAGCACCGGCTGGTCCTCGTCGGACACGTGCAGGAAGATCCCGTTAAGATAATACCGGGTCTCTTCTGTCGAGATCGCAAAGCGAGTGCGGTCGATCAATTCCGCCAGCGTCTTGGCCGGAAGCTCAAAGCTGGTCGGCAGGTCGCCTTCCACGATCACCGGGAAGTCGTCACGCGGCAGCGTCGGCAACGAGAACCGGCTGCGTCCGGCCTTGACCGCCATCCGGTTGTCGGCGGTTTCCAGGCTGACCTGGCTGCCTTCCGGCAGCTTGCGGGCGATATCGAACAGCAGATGCGCCGACACGGTGATCGCGCCCGGGCTCTCGACCGAGGCTGCGGCCATGTGTTCCACCACCTGCAGGTCGAGATCGGTTGCCATGACCTTGAGGGAGCCACCGTCCGACGCGTCGATCAGCACGTTCGACAGAATCGGGATCGTGTTGCGGCGTTCGACCACCGACTGGACGTGAGACAGGCAGCGCAGCAGCGTCGCGCGTTCGATGGTGGCTTTCATCGGTCTAACTCTTACCCCTCTCGCGCGCCCGCTAGCCTATCCGCAAGCCGGATTCGCCCCGGATTACGGCAACGGGCGCCGGAAAATGTCGAATTATCCTTAGCGGTGAGGCCGCTTGGAGCAAGAACCAAGGCAATGGGGGACCGATTCCTTGGGGATAACGCGCCTCAGGATAGCATTGCCATCCCGCCGTTGACGTGGAGCGTCTGTCCGGTGACGTATCCCGCCTCTTTCGAGGCGAGGTAGGCGACCGCCGCGCCGATGTCGTCGCCCTCGCCCATCCGGCCCATCGGGATGCGGGCGTTGAGCGCGTCCTTCTGCGCATCCGGCAGCGTATCGGTCATGGCGGTGCGGATGAAACCCGGTGCCACGCAGTTCACCGTGATGCCGCGGCTTGCGAGCTCTTGCGCCAACGACTTGGACATGGCGGTGAGCCCGCCCTTGGCCGCGGCGTAGTTGACTTGGCCGGGGTTACCGGTCGCTCCGACGACGCTGGTTATCGTGACGATCCGGCCGAACCGGGCCTTCATCATCGGCTTCGACGCGGCGCGCATGAGGCGGAACGCAGCCTCGAGATTGATGCGGATCACCGCGTCCCATTCCTCGTCCTTCATCCGCATGGCCAGGTTATCGCGCGTGATGCCGGCATTGTTCACGAGGATGTCGAGCTTGCCGAACGTGTCGAGGGTCGCGGGAATGAGTTCCTCGACCTGCGTTGTGTTCGACAGGTCGCAGGTGATTTCGACATGATCGCCACCCAGTTCGCTGTTGAGCTGTTCGCGAAAGGCGCGGAGCTTCGCCGAGTTGGAACCCGACAGCGCAATCCGCGCACCCTGCCGCGCGAGCGAATAGGCGATCGCCGACCCGATCCCCCCACTGGCCCCGGTGACGAGCGCGGTCATCCCTTCGAGATTGAACATCACCCGATCTCCTCCGCCAGCGCTTCAATATCGTCCATCGAGACTATGCTCGTCACTTTGACGTCGGGGGCGATGCGCCCGATCATCGGCGTGATGACCTTGCCGCCGATCTCGACAAATTCATCGACCCCGGAGGCGACGATATTCACCACGCTCTCCCTCCAGCGGACCCGCCCGCAAACCTGCTCGACCAGCAGTCGCTGTTCTTCCGCAGGGTCTTCGACAGCCCCTGCAGTGACGTTCGCGAACAGTGGAACCCGGAATGCCTTGGGAGGTGTCTTCTCCAATGCCTCCGCCATCGCATCGGCGGCAGGCTGCATCAGGTCGCAATGAAACGGAGCGGAAACAGGTAGAAGGATGCCTCGTTTGATGCCGTGATCCTTTGCAAGCGCGATCGCCCGCTCGATCGCCTCGCGATGGCCGGACAAAACGACCTGGGTCGGATCATTGTCGTTGGCAACCTGGCAGACCTGGCCTTCGGCGGCAGCTTCGGCCAGGCTTTGCGCCTTCTCGAGATCGGCGCCGAGCAGCGCGCACATGGCGCCGACGCCCACAGGTACGGCTGCCTGCATCGCCTGCCCGCGAAGCTTCAGAAGTCGCGCGGTTTCGGCCAGCGAGAAGGCGCCTGCCGCGCACAATGCGGTGTATTCGCCGAGGCTGTGACCTGCGACGCAATTCGCGACCTCGGCGAGCGTCAACCCGCCTTCCTTCTCAAGCACGCGCAGAACAGCGATTGCATTCGCCATGATAGCAGGCTGCGCGTTCTCGGTCAGGGTGAGCTGGTCTTCCGGACCTTCGGCCATGATGATGGAGAGCTTTTGCCCCAGCGCATCGTCGACTTCTTCGAACACCTCGCGGGCGGCCGCGCTGGCCGCAGCAAGATCGACCCCCATCCCGACCTTCTGGCTGCCCTGGCCGGGGAAAACGAACGCTCTCATGCAAATGCTCTCCTTTATCGGGGCGCCTATGCGCGGGCCAGCGGCGGGGCAACCCCGAAGGGCACAATATGGTTGCCGGCAAAGTGTCCGATTTCAGCTTCGCCCAGGTAGTCGATGGCGTGCCTTTCGCACCAGAAACGGACGATGTCCTCCGGCTGCGAACCGAATGGACGATCATTGTTCGGCACGTTGGTCACCCTCCCAAGCCGCAGCCCGGCAAGCCCGCATTTCGACAGGTTGCTGGTGACGTGAAACATCAACCGATCGACCGCATAGAGGTGCTCCGCGATCTCTTCGATCATGACCACATGTCCCGACAGGTCCGGCATGAGTTCGGTTCCGAGAATCGCCGATAAGGTCATCAGATTGAAGGCAACGGCAGGCGTTTCGCCCAGCGACGGTTCCAGGCCGGTGCATCCGTCGGAAAGCCACCGCAGTGCACGTCGCGCAGCGGCGTCCCCATCCTTGCGTCCCACATCGGCGACCATCGGTCCATGTGTCGGCCGGCCGATGCCGCTTTTGTACATCGCGGCCAGCAGGTAGCCACAATCGGAATAGCCGAGAAAGGTCTTCTGTCTGGCGACGTCGTCCATTCCCTCGATCGCGGCCGCGGCAATGCGATTCGAGCCGTATCCGCCCCGCGCGAACCAGACAGCATCGAATGACGGGTCGTTGGCGCACTCCAGCAACGCGGACAGGCGCATGGTGTCAGGGCCGGCAAAATGTCCCTCCGAAGCGAAGCACTGATCATGGATCACGAGTTCGACTTCCGGAGCGATCTCTGCAGCGAGCGCGGTGATGGCCACTGCATGTTGCGGCAAGATGGGAGTGGCGGGAGCGCACACAGCGACGCGAGTCATGTCGTTGCATTAGCAGCGCTTCACATTGCGGTCAGCCCCGCCTAGGCATTGGCGCGCATGATGGAATCCCCGATCGATCCGACCGCCCGCCCCTGGTTCTTCTGCGGTATCGGCGGATCGGGCATGCTGCCGTTGGCGCAGATCGTCCACGGACTTGGCGGAACCGTCGGCGGATCGGATCGCAGCCATGACCAGGGGCGTACGCCGGCAAAGTTCGAATGGCTCGAGGAGAAGGGATTCCAGCTCTTTCCGCAGGACGGGAGTGGCGTGACCAGTCGCGATCAGATTGTCGTCGCCAGCGCCGCCGTCGAGAATACCGTTCCCGAGATCGTCAAGGCTCGCGAGCTCGGCTGTGATCGGATGAGTCGCGCCGAGCTGAACGCGGCCCTGTTCAATGCTGCGGATACCGGCATCGCTGTTGCGGGAACGAGCGGCAAGTCGACCGTCACAGCGATGCTCGGATGGATCCTCCATTCAGCGGGACTTGAGCCGACGGTCATGAATGGCGCGGTGATGAAGAACTTCGTCTCCCCCGATAATCCGTTCGCCAGCGCGCACGTCGGCGGAAGTTCTGTGTACGTCAGCGAGGTCGACGAAAGCGACGGGTCGATCGCGCTGTATCGACCGGCGGTGGGCGTGCTCCTCAACATCAGCCTCGACCACAAGAGCATGGATGAACTGCGCGCCCTGTTCGGCGATTTCGTCGCGACTTCGCGGGCCACAGTGGTGAACGCGGACGATACGGAGACGGCAGCTTTGGCGAGCGGTGCCTCGCATCTGCTCGCTTTCGGACTCGATGCTGCCGATGCCGACATTTCGATTGTCCCGGGCACCGAAACGTCGACTGCGACTTCATCGGCCGCGACCGTGGTCGACCGGCGTGATGGATCACACTACCCACTTACAGTACCGATGCCGGGTCGGCACAACCTGTCGAATGCATTGGGCGCAATCGCCGCCGCGAATGCAGCAGGGGTGGCAGTGGTCGATGCTGTTCGGGCGATCGCCGGATTTGCGGGACTTGCTCGGCGCTTCGATCTCATCGGAACCACACATGCGGCGATTTCGGTCATCGACGATTTTGGCCACAATCCCGAGAAATGTGCCGCCACTCTCCGCACGCTGCGGCGGCATCCGGGCCGCATCATCGCGTTCTTTCAGCCGCACGGGTACGGCCCGTTGCGGCAGATGGGCGCCGAGCTTGCGGAAACGTTCGCGCGCGAACTTGGAACGGACGACCGGGTGATCATGTGCGATCCTGTCTATTACGGCGGGACCGTCGACCGCAGCCTGGGCGCAGAGCGGGTGGTCAGGCTGGTCGAGGATGCGGGCGGCCGGGCTGACTACATCCCGTCCCGAAAGGCGGTAGCCGATCGTATCCTGACACTAGCAAGACCAGGCGATCGGATCGTGATCATGGGTGCACGCGACGATACCCTGACCGAATTCGCCAGGGATGTGTTTGCGCGGCTGTCCTGACGATCAGTGCGCCTCGGCGCGCTCGCCTACGCCGTGCCCCATTCCAACTACCTTGTGCAGCACGAAGACGATCAGGAAACCGAGCATCAGGCCCACCAACGCCGATATCACTGCATAGGTCAGCCAGCCGAGGATGCCGGCAAGTCCTCCAGTGGCAGCTTCCACGGCATGTTGCACGCCGTGGGCCCAGTCTGACGGCCCGTGGATTCCGAGCTCGTGCAGGCTGTGGATGAGAATGCCCCCGCCGACCCACAGCATGGCGATCGTCCCGACGAACGACAGCACTGCAAGGACCTTGGGCATTGCCTTCAGCAAGAGGCGGCCAACAGACTGGGCAGTAGGGGAATCCCGTTCGGCGAGATGGAGGCCCACGTCGTCCATTTTCACGATGATGGCCACCGCCCCGTACACGATCAGAGTGATGGCGATGGCAACCGCAGCCAGAGCTATGGCGCGCATCCAGAAGCTGTCGGTGATCGAAGCGATCTCGTTCAGCGAGATCGCCATGATTTCGGCAGAAAGGATCAGGTCGGTGCGGATAGCACCTGCAACCCGCTGCTCTTCGAACTTGGCGGGGTCCTCGATCGCGTCCTCGAGAGTCTTTCCGTGTTTCTCGCCGCCAAGCTTCTCGAGCACCTTTTCGGCACCCTCGAAAGCAAGATAGCTCCCACCGAGGATGAGGATGTAGGTTATCGCCTGGGGTAGCAGCCAGCTGAGCAGCAGAGCACCTGGAAGCAGGAACAGGAGTTTGTTCTTGAGGCTGCCCCTCGTGATCTTGGCGATGATCGGCAACTCGCGCGCAGGATCGAGTCCAGTCACGTAGGAAGGGGTGACCGCCGCATCGTCGATGACCACCCCGGCAGCTTTCGACCCCGCCTTCCCAACTGCCGCGCCGACATCGTCAATCGAAGCCGCTGCCATACGCGCGATGACCGATACGTCGTCGAGTAGTGCTACCAATCCGCCCGGCACGCCATTCTCCCTGTCAGGCGCGCTCCTGCCCGCCAGTTCGCAGACGCACAAGACTTGCTTTTGTGCCCGATGCCGCTATGTGCGCGCCTTCCCTCGCTCCCGGGCGGCGGAAACGAAGAAAGCCGGAGGGGCCCCGCGATCCGCGCGGACAAGCCAGCGATCGGCATGAACAAGGAACCGAGAACATGGCTCTCTATGAGCACATCTTTCTCGCGCGCCAGGACCTGAGCCAGGCTCAGGTCGACGCTCTGGCCGCGACGGCCACCGAGATCGTCGAGAAGCTCGACGGCAAGGTGACCAAGACCGAGACCTGGGGTCTCAAGAACCTCGCCTACAAGATCGACCGCAACCGCAAGGCGCACTTCGTGCTGCTCAACATCGAGGGCCCCGGTGCCGTCGTTGCCGAGCTCGAGCGTCAGACCCGGATCAACGAGGACGTTATCCGTTACATGACCGTGCGTGTCGAAGAGCACGAGAGCGGCCCGAGCGTGATGATGCGCAAGGGCGACCGCGACCGCAAGCCGCGTCGCGACCGTGAGGAGCGCGACTGATGGCCCGCCCGTTTTTCCGCCGCCGCAAGTCCTGCCCGTTCTCGGGCAAGAATGCGCCGAAGATCGATTACAAGGACGTGCGCCTGCTCCAGGGCTTCATGTCCGAGCGTGGCAAGATCGTTCCGAGCCGCATCACCGCCGTTTCGGCCAAGAAGCAGCGCGAACTCGCGACCGCGATCAAGCGCGCCCGCCAGATCGGCCTTCTGCCGTACATCGTGAAGTAGGAGAAAGAGCATGGACATCATTCTCCTCGAACGCGTCGCCAACCTGGGCGCGATGGGCGATGTCGTAAGCGTCAAGGACGGTTACGCGCGCAATTTCCTCCTTCCGCAGAAGAAGGCGCTCCGCGCCAACGAAGCCAACCGCAAGGTCTACGAGGCCAATCGCGAGCGGCTCGAGAAGGAAAACGCCGAACGCCGCACGGACGCCGAGAAGTCGGGCGAAAAGCTCGACGGGACCGAGATCGTTCTGATCCGCTCGTCGTCGAACGCCGGCCAGCTCTACGGCTCGGTCAACGTCCGTGACGTCGTTTCGGGCCTCGAAGCGGCCGGCCACAAGGTCGACAAGCGCCAGGTGGTCATGGGTCACCCGATCAAGACGCTGGGCATCCACGACGTGACGATCGCGTTGCACCCCGAAGTGCAGGTCACGATCAAGGCGAACGTTGCGCGTTCGGACGACGAAGCCGAACTGCAGCGCCAGGGCGTCGACGTGATCGGCCAGATGGCCGAGGAAGATCGCGCCGAGAGCGAAGGCTTCACCGAAGCCGTCGATCCGACGCTCGAGCCCGGTGAAATCCCGGCCGACCTGATCGAAGAGCGCGCCGAGGCTTCGGACGAAGCCTGAGCCGATCAGCGAAAATGAGATGAGGGGCGCCGGGAGACCGGCGCCCTTTTTCGTTGGCGGCCTAGGGGTTGTCGACCTTCGCGAACGAGACGACCTGCAGCTGGAGGTCCGCGGTCGGAGCGCGCTGCACCCGACCGGCTACCCTGCCAGAGGTGCAGGTCCACTCGAACCTGCCTTCCATCGCCGAAACCGGAACCACCGGCGATCCCGTTTCGCACGCTCCCACGGCTTGCTTGATCGTGGCGATATCCTGTGACCGTCGACCAAGGTCGCGATCCGGCACGACGTTATTCGCCAGGGGCAGGCCTGCAACAGTGCCGGATGCCCACGCCCGCTTGGCAAGTTCGTACGCTGCGGTCAGTCCGGTCGAAATGGGGAGCGGCTTGTCGGGAATGGCGCCGGCTCTTCTGAGCGCCAAGAGTGCCTTGTAGTTCGTCAATCCAAGCGATGTGTAGGTCGCGTTGTTGAACACGAAAATGCCCACGCCCGCGGACGGAACAAGCGCCATGTGCGAACCGTAGCCGGGATAGCCGCCCGAATGGGTCAGGACCCGGCCGAGTTCGCACTCGCCGAGAACCCGCAGCCCCGCACCATAACCGGCCGACCAGCGACACGGCGCGCCTAGGACTTCGGGGCGATTTCCGGGAGGCGCATAGCTGACAACGGACACCAGATCGCGCACGGTCGATCGCCGGACCGGACCGGTTTCGGGCGCGTCGCTTGGCGGCCAGGCGGAGAGCAGGAAGGCCATCCATTTCGCATAATCGTTCGCGGTCGTCTCGACCCCGCCCATCGCTCCGAAGGCTCCGTCGCGCATGTCTGGTTCGCGGACCCACTCATCGTCCTGCCAGCGATAGCCGATCGCGCGCTCCGAGGCCGGGCTCGAGAAAACGTCGTAAGAGGTCGACGCCATGCCGAGAGGAAGCATGATCGTCTCGCGAATATAGTCCTGGTATCGCTTGCCGCTGACGTTGGTGATGATCCGACCGAGCAACGCGTATCCATAGTTCGAGTATTCGAACTCGGTCCCCGGAGCATTGGCAAAGTCCATCCCCGACCCGATAAGCTGCGTGAATTCAGGCTCCGTCAGCACCTGCTGACGATCTCCCCATGGGTTATCCTCGACGAGGCCGGCCGTGTGATGGAGCAGGTCGGAAACCGTCGGCGCCCGCGAATCCGCGGTAGGCAGCCGCCAATCGGCGACTTCGGGGACGTAGCGGGATACCGCGGCACCGAGGTCGATGCGACCCTCGTCGCGCAGGTGCAGGATCGCGAGACCGGTGAACGCCTTCGACATCGATGCGATGCGAAAGCGGGTATAGGCATCGACCGGAACACCCGTCTTGGGGTCCCGCGTGCCCAGCCCCTCGACGAAGACGAGCTTGCCGTCACTGACAATACCGTAAACGGTGCCGGGAACATGCGCGGCAACGCGATCGGTCTCGTAAATCGCGTGTATCTCGCCAAGCAGACTGTCGATCGACGCAGCCCCGCCGTCCTTTCCCGCAACCGGGGCCGAAAATGCGAAAAGGGCGCCGGCAGCGACTATCGAACTTATCTTCATGGCAACCCCTGCTTCAGCGCCCAAGCCGCGCTTCGACTGCATCCCAGATCATTCCAGGTGTGTCCGTCCCGTTGAACCGGTCGATGGCGACGATCCCCGTCGGCGACGTGACGTTTATTTCGGTCAGCCATCGGCCGCCGATCACATCGATTCCAACGAAAATCAGGCCCAGCTCTTTCAAGCGCGGCCCCATTGCAGCGCAGATCTCTTCTTCTCTCGGGCTGAGTTTCGTCGCTTCGGCGCTTCCGCCGACGGCGAGATTGGAGCGAAACTCCCCTTCCCCCGGTTTGCGATTGATCGCACCGGTCACCTCGCCGTCGATCAGCACGATGCGTTTATCGCCTTCCGCCACTTCGGGGAGAAAGGGTTGCACCATGTGCGGCTCGGGCCAGGTCTGGTTGAAGACCTCGAACAAAGCCGACAGATTGTCGCCATCGGCCGGAACGCGAAAGATTGCCTTGCCGCCATTGCCGTGGATCGGCTTCACCACCACTGCACCGTGCTGCTTCTGAAACGCCCGAACTTCATCGACCGAGCGCGTGACCAGCGTTGGAGGCATGAACTCGCGATAGTCGAGTACCATCACCTTTTCGGGCGCATTCCGTACCGATCGCGGATTGTTGACCACCAGCGTCTCGCCCTCGATCCGCTCGAGCAGGTGGGTGGCGGTGATATAGCCCATATGAAACGGGGGATCCTGTCGCATCAGGACGACATCGACATCTCTACCGAGGTCCAGGCGACGCATCTCGCCAGACGAGAAATGGTCGCCCGCGACCCGCTGCACCCGCACCGGTCGTGCATGGGCGATGAGACGATCACCGGCGTCGAGCGTCAGGCTTCCCACGTCGTAGTGAAACACCTCGAAACCGCGCTCCTGCGCACTCAGCATCAGGGCAAAGCTCGAATCCCCGGTAATGTTGATGCTCTCCAGCGGATCCATCTGGACCGCGATGCGCAAGGTCATTCGAATTTCCTCATGGCTGCCATGCGTTGACGATGTGCTGCGGCAGGCGACCGGGCGCAAGCAGGATCACATCGATGCGCAGGTCCTCACCGTTCTGTGCGTATTCGTGCGCCACTGCTTCGGCGGCGGCTGCCACCCTGCGCAGGCGATACTCGTCGATCGCAAAGCCGAGATCCTCCGTTCGCTTGCGCCATTTGACCTCGACGAACGCGATCACGCCTGCCCGCCTTGCTACCAGATCGATCTCGCCGACTGCCGTTTTGCGCCGCCTCGCCAGGACCGACCAGCCCTTTGCCCGCAAATAGAGTTCGGCCGCCAGTTCGCCCTTGCGACCGGCGGCCTCGGCACGCTGCCGCTTCATTCGCCGCGCAGTTCAAGAGCGCGTGCGTAGAGCGCCTTGCGGTCGATTCCGGTCGCCTTCGATACTTGCGCGGCGGCCTGCGAAGGCTTGAGGGTTGCAAGCGCCTCGACCAGCAGCGCCTCGGCATCGTCTGCCGAAGGCGGCGCAGCCGACGGCGGACCGACGAGCAGCACGATCTCGCCCTTCGCCGGATGCGCCTCGTAATGCCCGATCAAGTCCTCCGCGGTACCGGTGCGGCACTCCTCGTGGAGCTTGGTCAGTTCCCGCGCGACTGCGATGTCACGCTTCGGCAGGGTCGCCCCGATTGCTTCGAGCGACTTCACAAGTCTTGGCGCGGTTTCATAAAAAATCAGCGTCGAGGGCACGTCGGCGAGCTCGGAGAACAGATCACGCCGTGCCTTTTCCTTGGAAGGGATGAACCCCGCGAACAGGAAGCGGTCGTTGGGCAATCCGGATAGCGTAAGCCCAACGACAACCGCGCATGCGCCGGGGATCGAGGTAATCTCGATGCCAGCCTCACGGGCTTCGCGAACGAGACGGTAGCCGGGATCCGAGACGAGCGGCGTTCCGGCATCGCTGACCAGCGCCACCGCGCGCGTGCGCATCGATTCGACCAGCCTCGATCGGTCCTTGTCCCCGGCATGATCGTCATAGCGCCAAAGCGGCTTTGACAGGCCCAGGTGCTTCAACAGCTTGCCTGTGACCCGCGTATCTTCGCATGCCACCCCGTCGCAGGCACCGAGCGTCTCGACAGCGCGAAAGGTAATGTCGCCGAGATTGCCAATCGGCGTCGCGACGATGTAGAGGCCGGGAGGAAGGGACGCGGACGATTGGTGGGACACGACGCGCCTCATGGACCAGTGACGCGGGGAGCGGCAAGCATGAACATCGACAGGTTCGATCGGCGGAAACTCATAGTGGCCGGCGCCGCGCTCCTTCTGGCGGGGTGCAAGATCATTCCCGGGGGTCCTGCGACAACCGGCCCGGCACCTGCGCCAACACCCACCCCGACGTCCTCTTCCGCGCTGCCGACAGACGATGCGCGGCACCGCGTGGCCCTTCTCGTACCAATGTCGGGCGGCAACGGCGCAGTCGGCCAGTCGATCGCCAACGCCACTACGATGGCCTTGCTCGATACCAACGCGGACAATCTCCGGATCACGACCTACGACACGACTGCGGGTGCACGAAACGCTGCACAGCGGGCCGTTGCCGATGGCAACAAGCTGATTCTCGGCCCCCTTCTTTCCGAGGATGTCGCCCAGGTCCTCGCCGAAGCTCGTCCGGCGAACGTTCCGCTGATCACTTTTTCCAACGACACCGGGGTGGCAGGGCCTGACGTCTTCGTCATGGGCCAATCACCGGACGAATCGGTTGCCCGCACTGTCGCGTTTGCTCGCGGCAGAGGTTCGAGCCGTTTTGCGGCGATCGTGCCCGACGGGGAATACGGTCAGCGGGCTGCTGCGGCCTTTCGCACGGCGGTTGCTTCGTCTGGAGGGACGCTGGCGGGAATCGAGACCTTCGCCCGCGGCAATACCTCGATCGTGAGTTCAGCAACCAGGTTGCAGCAGAAGGGCGGATTCGACACCGTCCTGATTGCCGACGGTTCTCGGCTCGCCGGACAAGCCGCGGCAGTCCTACGGCCTCGCGGCACTGGCTCAACGCAGATCCTGGGCACCGAGCTTTGGAGCGGGGAAAGCGATGTGACGCGCACGCCGTCGCTGCGCGGCGCATGGTTCTCAGCGATGTCGGATGCGCGCTTCAAGCGGTTCTCGGATAGCTACAGGGCGCGTTTCGGTGCGCAGCCTTACCGTGTTTCCACCCTGGGATATGATTCCGTTCTCCTCGCGTTGCGGATCGCTCGCGACTGGCGTCCGGGTCGCACCTTTCCGGTGTCCCGACTCCGGGACGAAGGCGGGTTCCTCGGGCTCGACGGGGCATTTCGCTTCACCCGTTCGGGTGTCGTCGAAAGGGCGATGGAAGTGCGCGAAGTGCGCGACGGCACCGTGACGATCATCGACCCGGCGCCGGCCAAATTCGGCGGCTGACGATAACTCCATACGCCAGTTGAAGGTCCGCGGAAGCGGGGCCTATAGCCGTATTCATGTCCGACGACCTGTTTGCCAATCCCGCCGCTACGACCGGCACTTACGACGCTTCCTCGATCGAAGTTCTCGAGGGACTTGAGCCGGTCCGCCGCCGCCCCGGCATGTACATCGGCGGCACCGACGATCGCGCGCTCCATCATCTGGCCGCCGAAGTCCTCGACAATGCGATGGACGAAGCGGTCGCCGGCCACGCCAACCGCATCGAGGTTGAGCTGGGCGAGAACAACACGCTGACGATTTCGGACAATGGCCGCGGCATCCCGGTCGACGAGCACCCGAAGTTCCCCGGGAAGTCTACGCTTGAGGTTATCCTCACCACGCTGCACTCGGGGGGCAAGTTCTCGGGCAAGGCCTACGCGACCAGCGGCGGCCTCCACGGCGTCGGGGTATCCGTCGTCAACGCGCTGAGCGATCTCACCCGCGTCGAGGTTGCGCGCAACAAGGAGCTTTTCGCGCAGGAGTTCTCGAAGGGAAATCCGACGGGGCCCATTCGCAAGCTTGGCCCGACCCCGAACCGCCGCGGCACGACGGTCACCTTCCATCCCGACCCCGAGATCTTCGGCGACCGTCAATTCAGCGCCAAGCGCCTGTTCAAGCTCGCCCGATCCAAAGCCTATCTCTACGCCGGTGTAGAGATCCGGTGGAAATGCGTGTCGTCGCTGGTTGCCGATGATGTGCCTGCCGAAGCGGTATTTCAGTTTCCGGGCGGCCTGGCCGACCACCTCGCGGAGCAGGTCGGCGGTCGGGAGTGCGTAACCACGCAGCCCTTCACTGGGCGCCAGGATTTCCCCGAGGACCAAGGCCGCGTCGAATGGGCGATCGCTTGGCCGCTGTGGTCCGACGGTGCCTTTAGCTGGTACTGCAACACGGTGCCCACGCCCGACGGGGGGACGCACGAGCAAGGGCTGCGTGCCGCACTGACGAAGGGGATCCGCGCGTTCGGCGAGCTCGTCGGGCAGAAGAAGGCCAAGGACATCTCGGCCGACGACGTCATGACAGGCTCCGAAGTCATGCTCAGCGTCTTCATCCGCGATCCGCAGTTCCAGTCCCAGACCAAGGACAGGCTCACATCTCCCGAGGCGGCGCGCCTTGTCGAAAATGCGGTACGCGACCACTTCGACCATTTTCTGGCTGACAACATGGAGCGTGGTCGCGCGCTTTTGGCCGCGGTCGTCGATCGAATGGACGAGCGGCTCAAGCGGAAGGCGGAGCGCGAGATCAAGCGCAAGACCGCGACCAACGCCAAGAAAGTCCGGCTTCCCGGCAAGCTGACCGATTGCACCGGAGAAGGCGACGGCGAAACGGAGCTGTTTATCGTCGAGGGCGATAGCGCGGGAGGCAGCGCAAAGCAGGCACGCGATCGGAAGACGCAAGCGATCCTCCCGATCCGCGGCAAGATCCTCAACGTTGCAAGCGCAAGCGCCGACAAGATCCGCGCCAACCAGGAGATTGCCGATCTCGCCCTCGCACTGGGCTGTGGCACGCGCAAGGACTGCAATGCGGACAGCCTGCGTTACGACCGCATCGTAATCATGACGGACGCCGACGTCGACGGAGCCCACATCGCGACGCTGCTGATGACGTTCTTCTTCCAAGAAATGCCCGACATTGTCCGTCGCGGTCATCTGTTTCTCGCCCAGCCTCCGCTCTACCGCCTGACCGCTGGCAAGGAGAGCGCATACGCCCGCGACGACGCGCACCGCGCGGAACTGGAGGCAACAGTCTTCAAGGGCCGGAAAGTGGAAGTCGGCAGGTTCAAGGGCCTCGGGGAGATGAACCCGCAGCAGTTGCGGGAAACGACTATGAACCCCGCATCGCGAAGCCTCATACGGATAACGCTGCCCCCCGAGCATGAGCAGCGGCACGCGATCAAGGAGCTTGTCGACCAGCTCATGGGCCGGAACCCCGAGCACCGGTTCAACTTCATCCAGAACCATGCCGGTGACCTCGATCGCGAGCTCATCGACGCCTAGCGTATTGCACTCCGCGTCCGCGCCGCTTAACGCTCCCGTAAAGTTGCATAGAGGAACGGGTATGGTCGATCGCTTCGAAGGCACGAGCAGCTATATCGCGACGGAAGATCTCAAGGTCGCGGTCAATGCGGCCGTCACCTTGCGCAGGCCGCTGCTGGTCAAGGGTGAGCCGGGAACAGGCAAGACCGTCCTCGCCTACGAAATTGCCAAGGCTATCGACGCGCCGTTGATCGAATGGAACGTCAAGTCGACGACGAAGGCTCATCAGGGTCTCTACGAGTATGACGCGGTCGCTCGCCTGCGCGACGGCCAGCTCGGTGAAGAGCGCGTCCACGACATCCGCAACTACATCAAGCGCGGCAAGTTGTGGGAGGCGTTCACTTCGCCCCAACTTCCTGTTCTCCTGATCGACGAGATCGACAAGGCCGATATCGAGTTCCCGAACGACCTCTTGCAGGAGCTCGATCGCATGCGTTTCGACGTTTACGAGACGCAGGAGACGATCGAGGCCAAGGAGCGGCCCATCGTCGTGATCACCTCGAACAACGAGAAGGAACTGCCCGACGCCTTCCTGCGCCGCTGCTTTTTCCACTACATCAAGTTCCCCGATCGGGACACGATGCGCGAGATAATCGAGGTCCACTATCCGGGGATCCAGAAGATGCTCGTGACCAAGGCGATGGACGTGTTCTACGAGATTCGCGAGGTCCCTGGCCTCAAGAAGAAGCCCTCGACGAGCGAGCTGCTCGACTGGCTCAAACTCTTGCTGAACGAAGATATGCCGCTCGACGTGCTCCAATCCAAGGACCCGACGAAGGCCATCCCTCCCCTCCACGGCGCGCTGCTCAAGAACGAGCAGGATGTGATGTTGTTCGAACGGCTCGCCTTCATGGCGCGGCGGCAAGGCGCCTGAGCGACGATCTGGTCGTACCCAGAAAGTCGGCCCGTCAGGGTTGATAGCACTGTGCCTGCGCAGGGTTTGCTCTCTCGCAAGGACGGGTTAAGCTTCGCATAATCTGAACGGAGGAGTGACAGCTCCAGTGGCGGACGAGCGCAGCGAACAACGACACCCGCTGGATGTCTGGGGTTATTACCGGACGAGTTCGGGCGGCAAGCGCGAAGTCCCCATCAAGGACCTGTCCGAAACGGGCTGCCGCTTCTACGATAAGTTTTCCAGCCTGCTGCCGGACATGCAAATCAGCCTGAGGATCGAGACGCTCGGCCCCTTCCCGGCTACGGTTCGCTGGCAGGAAGACGGATACGTCGGGGTTGAGTTCGAGCACCGGCTATATGGGCCGACCTTTGACCACATCCGGCTGAGGCTCTCGCGTCAGAGCACGTAAGCGAGTTCGAAATCCCCCCAGCGACGACCGTTGATCACCAACGGCACGTAGACATTGCGGACGATTTCATAGGTCGTGCCGTCGCCCTCCTGCCTGTAGACCGCCATCATATACGGTGCGTTGCTGGCCTTCGCCTTTCGATCGATCGGGTCGAAAAGAATGCGGCCGTTTCGGCAGTACTTCGTGTCGTGCGCTAGGTCGCCGGTCGGCTGACGGGAGCGGTCCGATACGTGGGTTGGCAGGAAGCCGCGCATGTCGGCCTGGCTGCACATCTTGATCGGTCCGCCCTCGGCAACGACCCGGTCGTTTACGGGACGCCAGTGGTTGTCGGCCCAATCGCTAAGCGCCGTGCGGTACCGCTTGGGGTTGCTGCCCGGCACCTCGCGGTAGTCTTCGTCGAACAGTGCGGAACTCGGCAGTCGCCCTTCGGCCACTGCAGCCTCCGCCAGCGCGACGATCTCCGTCGCATAGGTCTGGGCTTTATCCACCATGGCACTGTCTTGCGGCGAGAGGCCTGCCTTGACCAATTCGTCGAACATACCGCTTGCGGTGAGTTCGAGGTCCTCAATCCGCGTGTGGGCACCCGCAAGCTTCTGCTCGTTGTCGATCGCTGCCCGGTCGAACGATTCGAGCACGCCCTGAACAGCGTGCACGTGATTGCTGATCGTCGCGGTCGCGCGGGTGATCTGGTCGTTCTGACCATCGACCTCGACGATAAGTTCGTTGACCGAGCGCATGGTGTGCTGGATCTGCCCAACGGAAAGCTTGGCCTCGCCACTCGCCTTGCCGCCCCGTTCGATCTTCGTGATGACTTCGTCGGCCTCCTTGCCAAGCGTGTCGATCGTCCGGCCGATCTCTTCGGTTGCGCGGCGCGTGCTGCTCGCCAGGCTCTTCACTTCGTTCGCGACCACGGCGAAAGTCCGCCCCGCATCGCCCGCGCGCATCGCTTCGATCGTCGCATTCAGCGCCAAGATATTGGTCGTTTCCGCAATCTGGTCGATTTCCTGCGCGCTCGAGCGGACCTGGGCCATTGCTGCTGCAAAGCCGGTGACGTGCTGGGTCAGCGTTTCCACCAGTTCGAGAAGCTCGGTTATCTGACCGAGCGACGATTGGATCAGGGCAGAGCCCTCACCCAGGCGCTCGATCGCCCGTTCGGACAACAGGCGCGCCTCGTCGCTGGCCTGGGCCACGCGAAGCTGGTCGGTTTCCAGCGCCGCGACCGTCTCGTGCAATGCCGAGTGTTCGGACCGCAAACGCTCGGAAGACCGCATCACCGATTCGATGATCCCGGCCACATCGGTGCAACCCACGGTCACTTCGCCGCAGCTTTCTGAAATGCGATCGATCCCGTGACCGGCAGCGATTTCGATGGCGGAGTATTCCATGTGCCCCCTGTGCGCAAACGCGTCTCCGGGGGCATTACGGCGCACATGGTTAGTGAAGGTTTAAGCCCACGAGCAAAAACGCAATCCGAACGCGCTGGCACATCACATCAAGTGCGGATATGAAACCGGTCATGTTCTTCAACTTCGTCGACGAGCTGCGCGCAGCGGGCATTCCAGCCAGCTTCAAGGAGCACCTGACCCTTCTCGAAGCGCTCGAGAAAGACGTGATCGAACAGACGCCCGAAGCTTTCTACTATCTCAGTCGGGCGACATTCGTGAAGGACGAGGGATTGATCGATCGGTTCGATCAGGTCTTCCAGAAGGTCTTCAAGGGTATCCTGACCGATTACGGCCAGCAGCAAGTGGCCATCCCGGAAGACTGGCTGAAGGCGGTAGCCGAAAAGTTTCTGACGCCTGAGGAAATGGAAGCGATCAAGTCCCTCGGGTCTTGGGACGAGATCATGGAGACGCTCAAACAGCGGCTCGAAGAACAGCAGAAACGCCACGAGGGCGGAAACAAGTGGATCGGTACCGGGGGAACGTCGCCCTTCGGCAATGGCGGCTACAACCCGGAGGGCGTGCGCATCGGCGGGGAAAGTCAGCACAAGCGGGCGCTCAAGGTCTGGGAGAAGCGCGAGTTCAAGAACCTCGACAACACGCGTGAGCTCGGCACCCGCAACATCAAGATGGCGCTGCGACGCCTCCGCCGCTTCGCACGCGAGGGAGCGGCCGACGAGCTCGACCTCGACGCGACCATCGAGGGCACCGCCAAACAGGGCTGGCTCGATATTCACATGCGCCCCGAGCGGCACAACGCTGTCAAACTGCTCCTATTCCTGGACGTCGGCGGATCGATGGATCCGTTCATCAAGCTCGTCGAGGAGCTGTTCAGCGCTGCCACGGCAGAATTCAAGAATCTCGAGTTCTTCTACTTCCATAACTGCCTCTACGAGGGTGTGTGGAAGGACAATCGACGTCGCTGGGCGGAGCGTACGAAAACGTGGGACGTGCTGCATAAATACGGCCACGACTACAAGATCGTGTTCGTGGGCGACGCGGCGATGAGCCCCTACGAGATCACCCATCCAGGCGGGTCGGTGGAGCACATGAACGAAGAAGCCGGCGCAACCTGGTTGCAGCGGGTGACCAACACCTACCCGGCGACCGTCTGGCTTAACCCGGTGCCCGAGCAGCAGTGGGGCTATTCCCAGTCGACCAAGCTTGTCCGCCAGCTTCTCAATGATCGGATGTACCCGCTCACACTCGACGGGCTGGACGACGCCATGCGCGAGTTGAGCCGCAAACAGGGATAAGGTATGATATGCGCATGGGAGACTCGCTCGTGCGCCTGATATCATTGCCCTTTGTCGCGCTCGTCACGATTTCAGCCGCACCGTCACCCGATAGTGGCAGGTCGGTCGAGGCTCCGCTTCCTTTGGAGTACAGGCCCTGCACAGGCTCGGTTCCTGTCTTCAACCCCGAAGGTTGCCCCGTAGCCGCAATCGCTATCGATCAACCCATTGGGCCATTGCGCGGACGTCCCGCGACGGCCGAAGGCGACTGTCCCGACCGCATCCGGAAAGTGCGCGAGGAATTGGATCAGCCTCGCCTGGAACGCAAACCGGCAAGTTCCGAAAATCCGGTCCTTATTGCCGCTGTCGACAAGCGGATCGACGGCTGCGCCGTCATGCAGATGCGAAACGACATAAACGACCTCCGCCCGATCCCTGCGCCGGCCGACGGCCCCCCGCGACTGCAGCCCGCGCGCTAAGCCTTGTCCAGCTCGGCGTTGAGCCGCAGGCTGCAACGCCAGAAGAAGAACGCGGGTATCAGCCCCAGGAATGCCGCGCCGTAGAGGACGTATCGCACGCTCTCCTCACCGTATTCGGGCCGCAGCCAATCCGACAGCATGCCGAAGAAGAGCGGTCCGAGGCCGAGCCCGATGAGGTTCTGGAAGAAGAGCACCACCGCCGCAGCTATGGCGCGGGTGCGGATCGGGACCAGCCCCTGCGCCGCAGAATAGGTCGGCCCATAATAGAGCGAATTGAGCAGTGTCGGTAGGAACAGCAGTGTCAGCCCAAGCTGCCAGCTCGTCGCCTGATAGGCCATGAACGCAATCGGCGCCGCCACCGCCATCCCGATTGCCGGAGCCGTCAGGACGTATTTGCGATTCACCGCGCCATATCGATCGGCGAGATATCCGCCGAGATAGGTACCCGCAATCCCCGCGACGCCGTTGACGACGCCGAACCAGAAGCCAACCTCTCCCGGGCTCATGCCGTGAGTGCGCTGAAAGAAGATCGTCGTCCAGGTCGTCTTACCGTAGGCGAGAAACGATGCTGCCGAGCCTGCACAGACCAGCAGAACGAAGGCGCGCGATCCCATGACCGATCGTATGGCGGTCCAGAACGGCATGACGTTCTGCGCGCCATGATCGCGAAGCGCTTCGAGGGTTTGATTCCTGCGAGGTTCCTTGAGAAGGAACCAGACCACCAGCGCCATCGCGACCCCGGGCAGGCCAACGAACAGAAACGCCTGCCGCCATCCCACCCAGTCGGCGAGAAACCCGCCGATCAGCATCCCGAGCAGCGTCCCGACGGGAATTCCGAGGGCGTAGAATGCCAGCGCTGAACTACGTCGTTCCGGTGGAACCAGGTCCGCGATGAGCGAGTGCGCCGGCGGGGTGCATCCCGCTTCGCCCACCCCCACCCCTATGCGGGCAAGAAGCAACTGAACGAAGTTCTGCGCCAGCCCGCAGAGCGCGGTCATCGCCGACCAGGTCGCGAGGGCAATGGCAATCAGCTTGGGCCGGTGCGTCGTCGGACGGTCCGAATATCTGGCGATTGGCAGGCCTAACGCGGTGTAGAACAGCGCAAAGGCAAGGCCCGTCATCAATCCGATCTGGGTGTCGCTGAGGCCGAGGTCCTTCGCGATGGGCTCGGCGAGAATGTTGACGATCTGGCGGTCGATGAAATTGAAGATGTAGACGATCAGCAGGATCCAGAGCGTCGCGGTCACTCCCCGCTGCGCGGTCGCCTGCGCCGGTGCGCTTGCCATTCGCCTTTTTCCTCTCAACACGGCGCTTTGTGCGCTTATGCAGGAGAGGCTCGGTCAGGTGGGGCCCCCGGTCAAGCGAAAATCGGGTATGGCGCTCAGTAGAGGATGCAGTCGCTCGTCTCTTCGCGCCACCTTGCCTCGTCGGACGCTGCAATGGCATCCAGGTCGGATGGTGCCGATGATGCATCGTCGACCCACTCGCGCAATGAAGGTCCGCCATTGATCACGTCGATCGCCAAGCGATCGAATTCGTACTCGTAGGCGAAGTCACGCCACAAGTCGTAATCCGGATAGAGCGTGCGGATCGCTTTGAACGCGAGGGCCTGCAGGCGCCACGGGCGGAAAAGACCATGATCGTAAAACGCCTGTTCCGCGTGAATCATAAGACCGCTGCATAACGTCCTGGCATGCTTGTGGAACGTGGGCTCGAACCAGCATGGACGTATCGCACAGCCTTCCAGCCACTCGGGCGCGATGCGCTGCATTTCGGCCATGATCTTGCCCGCATCGAGATCGGGAGCACCGAACAGCACCTCGAGCGGGCGGGTCGTACCCCTCCCCTCGCTCAGCGTAGTGCCCTCCAGCATCACCGTCCCGGCGTAGGCGCGCGCCATATTGAGGCTCGCGGCGTTAGGGCTGGGATTGATCCACACGCGGTCGGTCGGCCAGCCGAAACCCGGCCCTGCCTCGGGAAGCCAGTGATGCATATCGATGACGCGGTATGCCACGTCCAATCCAAACCGTCGGATGAACCAGTGGCCCATCTCACCCATCGTCAGCCCATGACGCATGGGCATTTCGGCAGCGCCGACGAAGCTCTCCTGCCCCGGCACGAGGAGCGTCCCTTCGACGGGCCTGCCCGCAGGGTTGGGTCGATCGAGAACCCAGACTTCCTTGCCGTGCGTCGCCGCCGCTTCGAGAAGATACAGGAGCGTTGTGACGAACGTGTAGATCCGGCAGCCGAGGTCCTGCAGGTCGAACAGGAACACGTCGGCAGTGCTCATCATCTGTCCCGAGGGTCGACGCACTTCGCCGTAAAGGCTGAAGATGGGGATGCCGTAGACTGCATCGGTCTCGTCCCCCGTCTCCACCATGTTGTCCTGCTTGTCCCCCTTAAGACCGTGCTGGGGACCGAATGCGCTCGTCACGTTCACGCCCGCGGCAATCAATGCATCGAGGCTATGGTCGAGGTTTGCGGTTACGGATGCAGGATGGGCGACAAGCGCCACGCGGCGCCCGGACAGATCCTGGATGAGATCCGGCTCGCTCAGGAGCCGGTCGATGCCGAATTTCATGGCCGCGTGGGTGGCGCAAGCTTCGCGGCGAAGCAAGACGGGTCGTGGAAATCGGGCTTTGCGGCGGGGTGCGCAATCGCCCAGAAGCTTTTTACGCCGCCCGCTTCTTCGAGCACGCAGGTGAAACCGGCTGCGGCGGGGAGCGCGGGCAGCACGTCGACGGGAATCGCTGCGTCGAATATCGCGAAGCTGCTTCCAAGCCGCATCGTGCAATCGGGCTCACGCGAAGCCGGACGCTCGGCCATCCCCTCGCGATACCGGTCAAAATCGTAAGCGGCCCATCGTTCCGAAGGCGACAGGTTCAGTTCCACGTACGCGTCGCTTCCTTCGGGTTTCAGGAAGACTTCGAAGCAGGTTGACTGCCAGAGTTCGTCAGCCCTGCCGCGCCCGGCGAACACCGGCACCACAAGATCCTGCGATCCGTCGATGCGCCAGCGAACACGGAGCCAGTCTGCGTCGAATCCGATGACCCGCGCTTCGACCCCTGTGATACGCGCGGGGAGATGCGAAGGATGCGCCTTCAACCGATGCGTTTGCATGTCTGAGCCCCCGTGCTAACCGCCCGCCCGCTATGAGCGCTTACGAATCCGATTTGCTGCGCCTGCTCGACGAGCGGGGCTATGTCCATCAGATGACCGATGCGGCGGGTCTGGATGCCCTTGCCGCGCGCCAAGTCGTGCCCGGCTACATCGGTTTCGATGCGACCGCGCCCTCGCTGCACATAGGCAGCCTGGTCCAGATCATGATGCTGCGCCGTCTGCAGCAGACCGGTCACAAGCCGATCGTGCTGATGGGCGGCGGTACGACCCGCATCGGCGACCCGACCGGCCGCGACGAGAGCCGCAAGATGCTCACCGATCAAACCATCGAGGACAACATCGATGGCATCAAGACAGTCTTCGAGAGGCTGCTTAGCTTCGGCGACGGTCCGACCGACGCGGTCATGGTCAATAACCAGGACTGGCTGGGCAAGCTTGGTTACATCGAACTTCTGCAAGAGGTCGGCACACACTTCACCGTCAACCGGATGCTGACGTTCGATTCGGTCCGCTTGCGCCTCGAGCGCGAGCAGCCGATGACCTTCCTCGAATTCAACTACATGATCCTTCAGGGTTACGACTTCCGGCACCTGTCGAAGGAAATGGGTGTCCGCCTTCAGATGGGCGGCAGCGATCAGTGGGGGAATATCGTCAACGGCGTCGAGCTCGGCCGGCGAATGGACGGGGCAGAGTTGTTCGGGCTCACTACCCCGCTCCTGACCACAGCCGACGGGGCAAAGATGGGCAAGACCGCTGCAGGGGCGGTTTGGCTCAATGAAGCGCAACTGCCGTCGTGGGATTTCTGGCAATACTGGCGCAACGCTGACGACCGCGATGTCGGTCGCTTCCTGCGCCTTTTCACTGACCTCCCGCTCGACGAAGTCGCTCGGCTGGAAGCGCTGCAAGGTGCAGAAATCAACGCCGCCAAGGTCGTGCTAGCCAACGAGGTCACGCGCCTGGTCCGGGGCGAGGAAGCGGCACGCTCGGCCGAAGCAACCGCGGCAACCACCTTCTCGGGAGGCGGTGCAGGCGAGGACCTTCCTACCCTCGCGCTCGAGCCCGGCATGAACTTCGCCGCAGCGCTGACCGCAATCGGCTTCACCGCTTCCAACGGAGAAGCCAAGCGCAAGATCGCCGAGGGTGCGGTCAAGCTCGACGGGGAACCAGTTACCGATCCGTCGGCGCCCGCACGGACCGGGCGCCTCAGTCTTGGCAAGAAGCGGCACGGTATCCTTGCCTGAAGCGGCCGGGATTAACCCAATATCAGCGAATTTCCTTCAGTACGTTCCCGTCCACACGCAATGGAGGGACCTGGTACAGTGTCTGTTGGAGCCCAGCTTTCGGTCACCGATCTGCGCCGTGCGGCGCGGCATCCGGTCGATTATCCCGTCATTGCGGAGCATCAGGTCCACGGCGACCTCAAGCTGCATGTCGTGAACCTGTCGGCACACGGTTTCATGGTCGACGGTGCGAACGACCTGTCGCGCGGTGATAGAGTGATCATCCGGCTGCCGGAAGTGGGCCGGATCGAAGCCTATGTAATATGGACGCGCGACGAGCGCGCCGGCTTTCAGTTCGAGCGCATCATCCGGCTCGACGATTTTGTCCGGATCATCGAGGCGTTGCAGCCCAATCCGCGCCTGCGCCGGGCGCGCTAACACTCAAACATTTCGTTAGATCGCATAGGGTAGCGCTTGCTTGGCAAGCGCCGCCGCTAATGCCATTGCGCGTGCCGTGAGCGCCGTGCCGCATCCCCTCTCGATCGCGAACTTTCGCGCCTATTTCCTGTCGCGACTGCTGGGCACGATCGCCATCAGCGCGCAGTCCATCATCATCGGCTGGCAGGTTTACAGCCTGGCCCGCGAGACGATGGACATAAAGCATTCCGCCCTGCTTCTCGGCATAATTGGCCTTGTTCAGTTCGTGCCGCTTTTCCTGCTGACCCCGGTCGTCGGCCTGATCGCGGATACATATGACCGGCGCTGGATCGTCCGCTGGACCACGCTCCTGCTGACGCTGAATGCCGCCATGCTCGGCTATCTGACATGGACGGGGAATCTTTCCCTGCCCTTTCTGTTCGTCGCCGCGATGTTCGTCGGCGTCGCCAGGGCATTCGCCGGACCAGCGTATTCGGCGCTGGCGCCCAACCTCGTCCCTCGCGCGGTGTTGCCGACAGCCATTGCGGTCAGTTCCATGGCCTGGCAGGTCGGCACGATCGCCGGGCCGAGCGTCGGGGGCGTGCTTTACGCAATCCATCCCGACGTGGCCTATGCATCGATATCCGCCATGCTGGCGGCATCGCTGCTGCTCATTTTCCTGATAAAGCCGGTGCCCCAACCTGCGGTGCAGAAGGATCGGAGACCGATACAGCGCGTCGTTGATGGTTTCCGCTACGTGCGCGACAACCGTCTTGTCATGGCGACGATTACGCTTGATCTGTTCGTGGTGCTTTTCGCAGGAGCGACCGCCCTTCTCCCGGTCTTCGCACGCGACATCCTCCAGGTAGGTCCCGACGGCTTCGGCGTGCTGGCCGCGGGCATGGGCATCGGGGCAACGGCTGCGTCGATCTGGTTCTCCTTCTTCCCGATGAAGAGCGACGTCGGGGTAAAGATGCTTGCCGCGGTGATCGTCTTTGCGCTGGCCATCGTCACGTTCGGGTTATCGAAACTGTTCTGGCTCAGCCTGATCGCTCTCGTGGTCGCTGGTGCGGCCGACATGGTTTCGGTCTACATCCGCCAGTCATTGATCCAGTTGCACACGCCCGACGAGATGCGCGGCCGCGTCGGCGCGGTATCGGCACTCACGATTTCGGCATCGAACGAACTAGGTGAAACGGAATCGGGTTTGCTCGCCGCGGTCATCGGCCCGGTAGCGGCGGTCGTGGCGGGCGGTGTCGCGGCGATCGCCATTACACTCTATTGGGCGCGCCTGTTTCCCGAACTCAGGCTTGCAAAGACATTCGACCCGCCCCCACTATCGCACCCAGACAAACCCCAGGAGGCCCTGCCATGAAAGCCGACAGCGTCCTTGCCACCATCGGCAACACCCCTCACATCCGCCTCGCCCGCATGTTTCCCGACCACGAAGTCTGGGTGAAGAGCGAACGCACCAATCCGGGTGGTTCGATCAAGGATCGCATCGCGCTCGCGATGGTCGAGGACGCCGAGAAGTCGGGCGCGCTCCAACCGGGCGGCACGATCATTGAACCGACCAGCGGCAACACCGGCATCGGCCTGGCGATGGTTGCCGCCGTCAAGGGATACAAGCTCGTCCTCGTGATGCCTGAGAGCATGAGCCTCGAACGGCGCCGACTGATGCTAGCCTATGGGGCAACCTTCGATCTCACGCCCCGCGAAAAGGGCATGAAGGGCGCGCTCGAGCGGGCAGGCGAACTGGTGCAAAGCACTCCCGGCGCATGGATGCCGCAGCAATTCGAGAATCCCGCCAACGTCGCCGTGCATGCCAGGACCACGGCACGCGAAATTTTGAACGACTTCGCCGACAGCCCTATCGATGTGCTGATCACGGGCGTCGGGACCGGCGGCCACCTCACCGGCTGTGCCGAAGTTCTGAAGACCGAATGGAGCGGAATGAAGGCCTACGCCGTGGAGCCGGTCCTTTCGCCGGTCATTTCGGGTGGCCAGCCCGGCCCGCACCCGATCCAGGGCATTGGCGCGGGATTCATTCCGGGGAATCTGCACACACGCGCGATCGACGGCGCCATCCAGGTGGATGCCGAAGCTGCGAAGAACATGGCCCGGCGTTGCGCGGTCGAGGAAGGTCTTCTGGTCGGCATTTCGAGCGGAGCGACGCTGGCGGCGATCGCGCAAAAGCTACCCGAACTGGGTTCCGGGTCACGCGTCCTCGGCTTCAACTACGATACCGGTGAGCGCTATCTCTCGGTGCCGGATTTCCTCCCCGAGGCTTGATGACTCAGGAGGTCGAATATCGAGACGGGGATACCTTGCTGACAGGCAAGGTATTCCGTCCGTCAGGCGATGCACGGGCCGCAATCGCAGTGTTCCCGACAATTATGAACCCGACACCTGCCGTTGAAGCGAAGGCGCGTGCCTTGGCCGAAGCGGGTTTCCTTGCATTCCTGTGCGATTTCTACGGCGAAACGCCGGCCAATTTCGCAGCGTCAGTGGATCTGTCTACCAAACTGCGATCCGCGGCGGAGCAGTATCGCAGACGATTGCGGGCGGGAATCGCTGCAATGGGCGAAACGGTACCGGGTCTGGCGCAGGGCGCGATCGGCTTTTGCATGGGCGGACAAGCGGTTCTGGAGCTCGCACGGGAAGGTGCGGACCTCGAAGCGGTCGCCAGCTTTCATGGACTGCTCGACACCAAAGCGCCTGCCGAACCGGGCAAGGTGAAGGCCCGCATCCTGGTCTGTCATGGTGACGCCGATCCGCTTGTCCCGCGCGAGCAGGTCATCGCCTTCTGGGAAGAAATGGACCGCGCGGGGGCGAACTGGCATTTCCATTCCTACAGCCGGGTGGTTCACGGCTTCACCAATCCGAAACCTCCTCCATCCGGAGGGCCACCCGCCTACGATGCCAGTGCCGATCGCCAGAGCTGGTCGGCGACGATGTCGCTGTTCGACGAGGTTTTCAGCTAGAGAAGCCGTCGCCTGCGCGCGGGCGGAACCCCAATCGAAAGCGCGAGTGCGAACCCGCCTGCTGCGGCGACGCCGAACTTGATTGCGTTGGCGAGCGGATCGTCGAATGTCGCCATGTGCCCGGTCAGCCACCAAGCGGCATTCTCGATCGCTAGCTGCGCGGCAAGTACCGTAGCCAGACCTGCACCAATCGCGACCGTGGTCCTCAGAAGCACTTTCATTCTACCTTCTCCAGCACGTAGTCGCGGAACCTCTCGCGAAGATCCTTCTTGCTGATCTTGCCTGTGCCGGTGTGCGGTATTTCGTCCACGAATTCAACTGCATCGGGCATCCACCACTTCGCGACCTTGTCCCGGAGATGGTCGAGAACTTCCTCGGCGCGCACAATCATATCGGGCTTGGCAACACAGACCAGAATGGGACGCTCATCCCATTTGGGATGGGGAATGCCGATCGCAGCCGCCTCGGCAATAGCGGGATGGCCGACAGCGGCGTTCTCCAGCTCCACCGAACTGATCCATTCTCCGCCGGACTTGATGACGTCCTTGGTCCGGTCGGTGAGCTGGAGCGTACCATCGGGATGGATAACGGCGACATCGCCGGTATCGAACCACTGATCGGAATCGACCGCGTCTTCCTCGGCTTTGAAATACCGCTTGATGACCCAGGGACCGCGTACCTGCAACGCGCCCGAGGACTTGCCGTCACGTGGCAGGACCTTCGTGTGGTCGTCGAGGTCGACACAACGCAATTCCACGCCAAACGCTGGGCGCCCCTGTTTCATGACAAGCGCAACCTGCTCGTCAAACGATAGCTCGTCCCAGTTTGCCGGCGGGGAACCCGTCGTACCGATGGGGCTGGTTTCGGTCATGCCCCAGGCGTGGGCAACGCTGACGCCGTTCTTCATCAGCCGCTCGATCATGAACTTCGGGGCAGCAGAACCCCCGATAATCGCCCGCCGCAGCTTGCCCACGTCGCGGACGTCCTTGCCGACCGAATCGAGATAGTTGAACATCGCCAGCCATACGGTCGGCACGCCTGCCGAGTGCGTCACCTGCTCGCGGTCCATCAATCCGCAAAGCACCTTCGGGTCGTTAACCTGCGAATAGACGAACTTGATGCCCGGGATGGTGCCGGCCCACGGCAGGCCCCAGCTCGCCGCATGGAACATCGGCACGACGGGAAGCACCACGGTGCGGCTGTCGGCGTCGAAAAGGTTCGGCTGCACGCCTGCCATCGCATGAAGCATCGTCGACCGATGCTCGTAGAGCACGCCCTTGGGATTGCCGGTCGTCCCACTGGTGTAGCAAAGCATGCATGGGTCGCGCTCGTCGACCTTCTCCCATTCGGTGTCGCCGTCGTGCGCGCCGATCCAGTCCTCGAACGCTGGCGCGTGGTCTCCGGAGTCGAAGCAGACGTACGTTTCCACACAGGGCCACCTGTCGCGCATGCGATCGACGATGGGCTGAAAGGCCGCGTCGTAAAGCAGCACGCGGTCCTCGGCATGGGTTACGATGTATTCGAGCTGGTCGTCGAACAGCCGGGGGTTGATGGTGTGAAGCACGCCGCCGACGCCAACGGCACCGTACCAGGTGACCAGATGGCGGCTGTGATTCATCGCAAGAGTGGCGATCCGGTCGCCCTTGCGGACGCCTGCGGCTCGCAGGGCCTGGGTCATCCGCTTCGCATCATGGCGCACTCCAGCCCAGGTCGTCCGGGTTTCTGTTCCATCCGCCCAGTACGTGATGTGCTCACGCTCACCGTATTCGCGGGCGGCATGGTCAATCAGGTGCGTGACGACGAGATCCCAGTCCTGCATCGCTCCGAGCATCGCGTTCTCCTTTTCCCGGCCTGTCGCCGGTCGAGGAGCCGGGTCAGGCGACCAGTCGCAGATTCGGTCCGCGCTGGGTTGTCAGCTGCACATTGGCAAGTCCCTCGATGCTTGCCAAGCGCTCGGCGAGCTCCCCGTCCAGATGGAAATCGCGGCCAAGCCGCACCGTGGGATCGCTCTCGCTACCGGTCCGCAGCCGCAGGCGCACTTCGCCCTTGCCATCGGGGCCGTGCAACAGCTCCGCCTTGAGCGCCTCGATCGCTTCCGCGGCGGTGACGTCAAGGCTGAGCACCATCCGCGCTGCAGCTTTCACATCCCGCAAGGGCCGTGCGCCGCGAACGGTCACCCGGGGTGGTTCGTCCGGGCTGGGACTGTCGAGCTCGACGTTGAGCAGGACGCAGGTGCCTTCTTCGGCCCACTTCACGAAGTTGGCCACCAGCGACTCCTCGAAACAGGCCGCGGAGAATTGCCCTGAGCTGTCGGAGAAGTCGGCCCGCACGAAGTCCTTGCCCTTCCGCGTCCGGCCTTTGTTTACCTTCTCGACCATGGCCGCCATCACTGCCGGAGCGCGCCCGCCGTTTGGCGCACCCGCTTCCATCAGCGAAGCGAAACTGCGCGCGCCGTTGGCGGAAGCGATGGCCCGGTACTGTTCGACCGGATGCGCAGAGAAGTAGAAGCCGAAGTTTTCCCGCTCCATGGCCATGCGCTCGGATCGCGGCCATTCGTCGGCGTCTTTCAGGCGGAGAGCGGTCTCGGGTTGCGCATCGCCGCCGAAAAGCCCCGCCTGCCCGCTTTCCCGCTCACGATTGGCGGCTTCGCTGACCGCCAACAGGAGATCGGCATTGGCGAAAAGCTTGGCACGGTTGGGCTCAAGCTTGTCGAGTGCACCCGCCGCGATCAATCCTTCGAGCTGGCGCGAATTGAGCGACCCCTTCGGCAAGCGCTGAAACAGGTCCTCGAGGGATTCGAACCACCCGTTCGCCTCTCGCTCTGCGACCAGCGCCTCCATCGCCTTCTCGCCGACGTTCTTGATGCCTGCCAGGGCATAGCGGACGGCGTACCCCTCGTCGGTTCGCTCGACGGTGAACTCTGCCTCCGAGCGGTTCACGTCGGGAGGCGCCACCTCGATCCCGGATCGCCTTGCGTCGTCGACGAATGCGGCCAGCTTGTCCGACTGGTGCATGTCGAAGCACATGGACGCGGCGTAGAACTCTTCGGGGTAATGCGCCTTGAGCCAACCAGTCTGATAGGCCAGCAGGGCGTAGGCGGCGGCGTGAGACTTGTTGAAGCCGTAACCTGCGAACTTGTCGATCAAGTCGAACAGCTCGTTGGCCTGGCGAGACGGGATCTGCGAAACTTCGGCGCAGCCGTCGACGAAACGCTGACGCTGCGCGTCCATTTCGGCTTGCACCTTCTTGCCCATCGCGCGGCGCAGGAGGTCCGCATCGCCCAGTGAGTAGCCGGCGAGGATTTGCGCCGCCTGCATCACCTGTTCCTGATAGACGAAGATGCCGTATGTTTCGGCGAGCACACCCTCCAGCTTGGGGTGCGGGTACTCGATCGGCACCTCCCCGGCCTTGCGCTTGCCGAACAGGGGAATGTTGTCCATCGGCCCCGGCCGATAGAGCGAAACCAGCGCGATGATGTCGCCGAAATTGGTCGGCTTCACAGCGGTCAGCGTGCGCCGCATGCCTTCGGATTCCAGCTGGAACACGCCCACTGTGTTACCGCTCTTCATCAGGTCATAGACCCGCGGGTCGTCGAGCGGCAGCGCCGACAGGTCGATCGCGACCCCACGCTTCGCCAGCAGTTCGACCGCCTTCTGCAACACGGACAGCGTCTTGAGGCCGAGGAAGTCGAATTTCACCAGCCCTGCGCTTTCGACATGCTTCATGTCGAACTGGGTGACGGGCATATCCGATCGCGGGTCGCGATAGAGCGGGACCAGTTTCGCCAATGGCCGGTCGCCGATGACCACGCCCGCGGCGTGGGTAGAGCTGTTGCGCGGGTACCCTTCGAGCTGCATCGCGAGGTCGATCAGACGACGCACGTCGTCGTCGTTGTCGTATTCGCGCTTGAACTCGGACACCCCGTTGAGCGTCCGCGGAAGAGTCCACGGGTCGGTCGGATGGTTGGGCACCATCTTGCACAGCCGGTCGACGTGGCCGTAGCTCATCTGCAGGATTCGACCCGCGTCACGCAGCACAGCGCGCGCCTTCAGCTTGCCGAATGTGATGATCTGCGCGACGTGATCGTCGCCGTACTTGGCCTGCACATAGCGAATGACTTCGCCGCGACGAGTTTCGCAGAAGTCGATGTCGAAGTCCGGCATCGAGACGCGTTCGGGATTAAGGAAGCGTTCGAAGAGCAGGCCCAGCTTGATCGGGTCGAGATCGGTGATGGTCAGCGCCCAGGCGACGAGCGAACCGGCGCCCGAACCGCGCCCCGGCCCAACGGGTATCCCGTTGTCCTTGGCCCATTTGATGAAGTCGGCAACGATCAGGAAGTAACCCGGGAAACCCATCTGGTTGATCACGCCGATCTCGAATTCGAGGCGGTCGACGTAAACCCTCAACTCCTCGTCGGGGATCGCACCGTACTTCTCCAGCCTCGCTGCGAGACCCTTGCGCGAATCTTCGGCCAGCATCCGCGCCTCGCCCTCGAGGTCGCCGGCGAGACTGGGCAGGATCGGGTCCCGCTTGGGTGGCGCAAAGGCGCAGCGTTTCGCGATCACCAGCGTGTTTGCCGTCGCCTCGGGCAGGTCGGCGAACAACTCCTCCATCATCGGCGCCGACTTCACGAAGGCTTCCGGGTTGGAGCGCGGCCGCTCGGCCGCATCGACATGGGTCGAATTCGCGATGCACAACATCGCGTCGTGCGCCGGATGAAAATGCGGATCGGCGAAATTTGCCGGGTTCGTTGCGACCAGAGGGAGGTCGCGGGCATATGCGAGGTCGATGAGCGCGTCTTCGGCCGCGTCGCACACAGAGGAACTGCGCCGGGCCAGCTCGATATAGAGGCGCCCCGGAAATAGTCCTTCAAGTTGGTCGCAAAGCGCTTCCGCATCGTCCGAGCGACCATCAGCCAGCAGACGAGTCAGGCCGCCCTCGCCGGCACCGGTCAAGGCGATCAGACCATCGGTGCGCCCGGCGAGATCATCGAGCGTGACATGCGCCGGCAGCTCGGTCGGCCGAGCCAGGTGTGCCCGGCTAACCAGGTCGCAAAGGTTGTCGTAGCCAGCCTCGTCCTGCGCAAAGAGGGGCAGGTGATCGATCGTCTGGCCAGACCCATCTCGGGCGATGCCGAGAAGCGTGCCGATGATCGGCTGGATGCCGAGATCGAAACACGCCTTCGCAAATGCCATCACCCCGTAGAGGCCGTTGCGATCGCAGATGGCGATGGCCGGAAAGCCGCGATCTTTTGCGAGCCGCGCAATCGCCTTGGGATCGATCGCTCCCTCAAGCATCGAGTAGCTCGACATGACGCGCAGCGGCACAAAGGGAGCGAAGGCCATGGAGGTCACATTAAGTGTGGCCGGCCGATTCGGAAGGGGTCAGGTCCGCAAATTGTCCACAGAGCCTAAAGGAGCTTCTCGATGTCCTTCTCGACTCCCTTGGGCGCGTCGGCCGGTCCGTAGCGCCTCACGACGTTCCCCTCGCGATCGACCAGAAACTTCGTGAAGTTCCATTTGATGGCCCGGCTGCCCATGAGACCGGGGGCCTCGCCTTTCATCCAGTCGTAAAGCGGACTGGCCCCTGCCCCGTTCACTTCCACCTTCTTGAGGACCGGAAACGTGACGTCGTAGGTCAGCTTGCAGAAGGTTGCGATCTCTTCGGCATTACCGGGTTCCTGTGCTCCGAACTGGTTGCAGGGAAAGCCGAGCACCTCAAAACCCTTGTCGCCATACTTGCGCTGAAGCGCTTCGAGACCTTCGTACTGCGGCGTGAAACCGCATTTGCTGGCCACGTTGACCACCAGCAGAACCTTGCCAAGTTTCTCGCTGAGATCGAGCTGGCTGCCGTCGGGCTTCTCGACGGTGAAATCGGCAATGGTCGTCATCGGCGCTACTCCTTGTGCGGCCGATAGATCAGGTCGAACGATGTTTGCCAAGTAAGGCCGTGATCGGCCGAGAACTCACCGTGTTGGCGGACTGCTCCATCGGGCTGCCTGGAATAGGACATCCGGGTAAGGCCATCTTCACCCTTCGGTCCGGATCCCTTCCACTCCCCTGTCAGTATCATGCCGCCAGAGACCGGACCGCCGGTGAAATAGACCGGCCCGGGGGCGCTGCCGATCCAGGTCTGCGTCCACCGCTTCGTCGTCGGATCGTAACCGGTCAGGCTCCCGCCCCCTGCGCCCTTCAAGGGCATCCAGTTCTCGCGCACGGCGCAGCCGTTGTAGAGCTTTTCTATCTTGCTGCGCGCGACCTGCGTGTCCCTGCCATTCGGGAACACGTCCCACTCCCCAATCCAGAAGTCGAACGCTTCGTAGTCCGCTCCGGCACACGTTGGCGGAGGAGGTGCCGGGGGCGGCGCGGAAGCAACCGGCGCGGCGGATTGAGCGAATGCGATAGCGGCGGCGAATGATATCACGTCTGTCTCCCCTTAAGCGGAGATGACCGCCTGGGGTTTGCCAACTAAGCAATCGCGATTCTGCGAAGCCCTCGCGCCTATCGACAGGCGTCTATTCGAGAAGCCCTTCGTGCAAACGAACGACGCGATCCATGCGTCCCGCCAGTCGTTCGTTATGGGTCGCCACGAGTGCCGCGCTTCCCTCACCTCGCACGAGGCCCAGGAATTGTTCCAGCACGATATCGGCAGTGTGCTCGTCGAGATTGCCGGTCGGCTCGTCGGCAAGAACGAGCTGCGGTCGGTTGGCGAGCGCACGACCTACGGCGACGCGCTGCTGCTCGCCCCCCGAAAGTTGGCTCGGGCGATGCGTCAACCGGTGACCGAGGCCCAATGAGCCGAGGATTTCCCGGGCGCGTTCTTCTGCTTCGGGCTTGCCTCGTCCCGCCACAAGCTGCGGGATGACGACATTCTCCATCGCGTTGAAGTCGGGCAAGAGGTGGTGGAACTGGTAGACGAAGCCCAGGTGCTCCCGACGAAGGGCGGTCCGGCCTTCTGGGGGAAGCGCGCTGGCGTCGACCCCGGCAATCTCGATCTTGCCCTTGAAGCCGCCTTCCAAGAGCCCGACTGCCTGCAGCATCGTCGACTTGCCGGACCCGGACGGGCCCAGAAGCGCAACGATTTCACCCGGGGCGATCGACAAGTCGATACCGCGCAAGACGTCGATCCGCTCGCCCCCTTGCTCGAACGAGCGGGCGAGCTTGGTCAACCGGACGACAGGGCCGTCACTCATAGCGCAGCACCTGTACCGGGTCGGTGCTCGCCGCCTTGAAGGCGGGATACAGCGTAGCGAGGAAGCTGAGGATGAGCGCGAGCAAGGCAATGCCGACGATTTCGACCGGATCGGGACGCGAAGGCAATGTGGTCAGAAAACGGACGGAAGGATCCCAGAGGTTCTGCCCCGTCACTACCTGGATCACGTTCACGATGCCCTGACGGAACGCGAGGATCAGGAAACCGAGGAGGAGCCCTCCCCCCGTGCCGATCGCACCGACGGTGAAGCCTGCCGTCACGAATATCTTGAGCAACGAGCGGCGCGTGGCGCCCATCGTCCGCATGATCGCGATGTCCCGCGTCTTGGCGCGCACGAGCATGACGAGGCTCGACAGGATATTGAATGCCGCCACCAGCACGATCATCGACAGCGCGAAGAACATCGCGACCCTTTCGACCTCTAGGGCCTCGAAAAGCGACGCATTGATCGTCTTCCAGTCATTCACCACTGCCTGCCCGGCGAGCCGCCGCGCAACCGGTTCAAGGTATTCTCCGGCGCTGTCGGCATCGTCCGTGGTCACTTCGATCATGCCGATCGTATCGCCGATCAGCATCAAGGTTTGCGCGTCGGCGATGGGCATCACGACGAAAGCCTTGTCGTAATCGTAGACTCCGATCTCGAAGACTGCCGCCACCCGATAACCGACCTGTCGCGGCACCTGACCGAACGGCGTGGACCGCCCGGCAGGATTGATGATCGTGATCGTGTCCCCGACCTGCGCGCCGATGTTCTCCGCCAGCCTGACCCCGATAGCGACCTCTCCGGCGTCGGGCTTCAGCATGGAGATATCTCCAGCGACTACCTTGTCGCCGAGACCGCGGATATCTTCGGAAGTGTTACCCCGCACCAGAACCGCTTCGACACGACCGTTGAAGGTTACCAGAAGCGGTTGCTCGATCAGCGGACTTGCACTGGTTACGCCGGGGGTCTTGCGGATGTCCTGCAGAATGTTCTGCCAGTTATCGAGCCTTCCCCCGTATGCCTGAACGATCGCGTGGCCATTCAGGCCCACGATCTTGTCGAGCAGTTCCGCCCGGAAACCGTTCATCACGCTCATGACCACCACGAGCAGTGCAACCGACAGCATGACGACGCCCACGCTTATCCCGGCGACGAGCGCGATGAAGCCCTCGCCCTTGCCCGGCAGCATGTAGCGCTTGGAGATCGTCCATTCGAAAGGGGAAAGCAGCAAGAGAGGCGCGTCTCGTTCAGGGAAGCGGTCGGTGAGGCCGTGTAGTGAGGCAACGCGCGCCGCGCAATGGCGCAAGGCATGGCGACTGGCCTTGTCTTTACCCTGCAACATCGCCATTGAGCGGCGCGCGAGCAGCGAGGCCGGACAGCCCCATGATCTTTCATCACCCGTTCGAAACTGCGGACGGCGACAAGCTCCGCGAGGAGTGCGGCGTATTCGGCGCGATCGGCGCGGCCGACGCGTCGGCCATAACGGCTCTTGGCCTCCACGCGCTCCAGCACCGGGGCCAGGAAGCCGCCGGCATCACGAGCTTCGACGGGCAGGAATTCTACTCGCGGCGCGGCCAGGGCCACGTCGCGGAGAATTTTTCTTCGCAGGATGCCTTGGCGGAGCTGCCGGGAATCATGGCTGCGGGCCATGTCCGGTATTCGACGACCGGCGGTTCGGGGCTGCGCAATGTGCAACCTCTCTATGCCGACTTGGCCGCGGGCGGGTTCGCGGTCGCGCACAACGGCAATATCTCGAATGCCCAGACCTTGCGTGACGAGCTGGTCCGGAAGGGCGCGATCTTCCAGTCCACCTCCGATACCGAAGTCATCATCCACCTCGTCGCGACGAGCCGGTATCCGACGACGATCGACCGCCTCATCGACGCCCTGCGCCTGGTCGAGGGAGCCTATTCGCTGGTCGTGATGACGCCTGAAGGCATGATTGCCTGCCGCGATCCGCTGGGCATCCGGCCGCTGGTCATGGGCAAACTGGGCGACGCCACGGTGTTCGCAAGCGAGACCGTAGCCTTCGACGTGGTCGGCGCCGACTTCGTTCGGCAGGTCGAACCGGGCGAGATCGTCCGCGTGGATTTCGACGGGAATGTGGTCTCGAGCCATCCATTCGGCACGCGCCAGGCCCGGCCGTGCATCTTCGAGCATGTCTATTTCAGTCGCCCCGATTCGATCTTCGACGGGCGCTCCGTGTACGAGGCCCGCAAGGCGATTGGCCGGGAACTGGCGATCGAAGCTCCGGTGGAAGCCGACCTCGTCGTCGCCGTTCCGGACAGTGGGGTTCCCGCCGCGATCGGGTATGCCCAGGAATCGGGCGTGCCGTTCGAACTCGGGATCATCCGCTCGCACTATGTCGGGCGAACTTTCATCCAACCCGGTGACGGCGCCCGGCATTCGAGCGTGAAGCGGAAGCACAACGCGAACCGTGGCCTCGTAGAGGGCAAACGCATCGTCCTGATCGACGATTCCATCGTGCGTGGAACGACTTCGATGAAGATCGTCGAGATGATGCGCGATGCGGGAGCGACCGAAGTCCATTTTCGCGTCGCCAGTCCGCCGACCGCGCATTCGTGCTTTTACGGTGTCGACACCCCCGAGCGCTCGAAGCTGCTTGCGGCACGCATGGAAATCGAACCGATGCGCCAATTCATCAAGGCGGATAGCCTGGCCTTCGTCTCGATCGACGGTCTCTACCGTGCCGTCGGCGAGACCGGTCGCAACCCCCTCCGGCCGCAATTCTGCGATGCGTGTTTCACCGGTGATTATCCAACCTCGCTGACCGATCTGAAGCAGCGCGAGATCCAGGACGCGCAGCTGCCGCTTCCCGTCAACAAGGTCGCGTAAATGGCTGATGAAAAAGCACTCGAAGGGCGGGTTGCGCTCGTCACAGGGGCCAGCAAGGGCATCGGCGGGGCAACGGCGATCGCGCTGGCCCAGTCAGGGGCGCATGTCGTCCTGACTGCTCGCGACGTTAAAGCTCTCGAAACGGTCGAAGATGCGATTCACGCCGTGGGAGGCAGCTCGACGATTGCACCGCTCGACCTTGCAGAGCAGGACGGGATACCTCGTCTGGCCTCCGCGATCGCGCAGCGCTGGGACCGTCTGGACATCATGGTGATCAACGCGGCCTACCTGCCGACGCTTTCGCCCGTCACCCAGGTCGATAGCAAACAGTTCGGGCAGGCGCTTACCGTCAATGTGTTGGCGACCCAGGCATTGCTGGCGGCTTTCGATCCCCTTCTTAAGCGAGCGGGACACGCCCGGGTCATCGGACTGACGAGTTCAGTCGGCTCGGCGCCTCGGGCCTTCTGGTCCGCTTATGCCGCCAGCAAGGCCGCCTTCGAAGTCCTGCTAGATTGCTACGCGATGGAAGTCGAAAAGCTGGGCGATACGCGGGTCGCTATCGTCGACCCCGGCGCAACTCGCACAGGAATGCGGGCCAAGGCGTATCCGGGCGAGGATCCGGCGAGCGTGAAGCCACCCGAGGATGTCGCGGCACGGATCGTCACGCTGCTCCAGAGCGACTTTCCCACGCGCCACCGCGAACGTCCTTAAAACCCGGTTAACCGACCCTCGCAACGCTCTCGAAAGCGGCTTGCGGCACCGTGCGATCTGTCTGGTCGGTGGCCCCGGCAAGACGAACCCTGAGGGACGCAAGCAAGGGCTCGAATGCCATGATCAATACGACCGACCGTTATGCCTTGGCAGCACAGGAAGACCGGTGCGCACCGCGCACGAAGATCAGCATCCCGGCGCAACTGCGCGCATCGGGGGGCCGACCGTTCCGCACGGTCGTGCACGACCTGTCCATTTCGGGTTTCTCTGCGGCAGCGATCAACCGGATGCATGTCGGCCAGTTCTGCTGGCTCACGCTTCCCGGGCTCGAATCACTGCAGGCAGAGGTTATCTGGTGGGACAACTGCATCGCCGGCTGCGCCTTTTCGGAGCTGCTCAGCCCGATCGTCCACGACAACATTCTCGCCCGCTACACCGGCGGAACGGTGTTCCGCCCGGTCGCTTGACCGGGCGATACCCCGCGGGGTTGGGGGGATCCCCCTAGCTGGCTTTGATCAGGGTGACCTGGTGGACATCTATTCCGCCGCCGCGGAAGCCCCCTTCGCAGTACATGAGGTAATAGCGCCACAGGCGGATGAACCGTTCATCGAAGCCGGCGGGTAACCGCCCTTCGTCGACCGCGAGGTCGAAGTTCTTGCGCCACATCGCCAGCGTCCGGGCATAATCCTGCCCGAAGTCTGACTGATCGGTCCACCGCAAGCCACGCTCTTCGGCGAGCGCGCGGAATTCGCTCGTCTTGATCAGCAGTCCACCTGGAAAGATGTAAGCCTGTATAAAGTCGGCGCTCTTCGCATAGGCTTCGAACAGTGATTCCTTCATCGAGATGTACTGTATCGCCGCTCGCCCACCCGGCCGAAGGTTGCGCGCGATGCAATCCATGAAGGTAGGCCAGTATTCGCGGCCCAGCGCCTCGACCATCTCGACGCTGACGATCGCATCGTATTGACCGTAGGTGTCGCGGTAGTCCTGCTTGAGGAAACGCGGATTGCCCGGATCGGTCGCGCGCGAGCGACAATATTCGAGTTGCTCGTCCGACAAACTGATCGCGTCAACCTGCGTCCTGCCGTCCTGCGCCGCCGCGTGGGCCAACATGCCCCATCCGCAGCCGATCTCCAGCAGGTTGTCCGCATTGCGGGCATCCACCCGGTTGAGCATCGCCATCGCCTTGCCGAGTTGAGCATAATCCAGCTCGGTCAGCAGCTGCTGCGCTTTTGAGGGCTTTCCGTCCGTGTCGAACAGGGCGCTGGAATAACACATCGATTGCCCGAGCCAGGCTGCGTAGAAGTCATTGCCGAGGTCGTAGTGTGCGTGAATGTTCCGCACGGCGCCGGCGTGGGTATTCCGGTTGAGCCAGTGCGCAAATCGGGCGGCGAGGCGGAAAGGACCACGTGCGCGGCCGGTATCCCCGAGCGCGTCGCCGTTGGCCATGAAGAGAGCGAATACAGGCACCGGATCGGGGCTGTCCCATTCGCCCGCTTCCCATCCCTGGTACCATCCGATCGATCCGTTCGAGGCGAGGCGCAGGAGTGCCCGCCAGTCACGGATGTGGACGGTCGCTTCGAATCCCGGAGCGCGGCCGCCGAGCAGGCGCGTCGTGCCATCGGGAAGGTGGCCGACGATGGTTCCGCTTTCGAGGCCGGCATCGATGCGGTCGAGTACCTTGTGAAAGCCGGGCGCGAAAAGCCGCGCGATGCGCCCCGGACTGCGCTCGAACCGCGCGCCCGCTTCCAAGAGGGAGCCGCCCCTTCCTAGCCCCTGTGCTTGCATGGCGCGCCTATGGACCCGATGGAAACGGGTCGCAACTAGCCACGCGACTTGCGGTAGGCCGAAAGGGCGCGCTCGCGGGCTTCCTTGTGACCGATCATCTTGGGCGGGTAATCGCCGCGCTGATCGTCCGGGGGATCATGGATGACTTCGTCCGGTAAGCTCGACAATTCCGGAACGAATTCGCGGATGTAGTCGCCCGCGTCGAACTTCTCGCTCTGGGTCAGCGGAGCCATGATTCGCGGAAACATGTTGCTGTCGACACCCGTGCCACTGATCCATTGCCAGTTGACGCCGTTGTTGCCGTAATCCGCATCGACGAGGCAGTCCCAGAACCACCGCTCGCCTTCGCGCCAGTCGATGAGCAGGTGTTTTACAAGGAAGCTTGCCGTGATCATCCGCACCCGGTTGTGCATCCATCCCGTTTGCCACAACTGGCGCATGCCGGCGTCGACGACGGGATAGCCGGTCATCCCGCGCTGCCATGTCTGCAAGTCGTTCCGAGCGGGTTTTCTGCTCCGCCACAGATCGCCGTATCCGTCGCGATAGCTTTTGCGCGGATAGTCCGGAAACTGCGCGATCACGTTCTGCGCGTAATCGCGCCAGATGATTTCCTTGGCGAAGGTCGCCCAGCCCTGCCCGCGGCGTCCGTGCAGTCGATGCCAGACCTGCGCCGGGGAAATCTCCCCCCAATGCAGATGTGGCGACAGTCGCGAAGAGCCATCGATCGATGGAAGGTTCCGGCCATCGTCGTAGTCGGCGACCATCCCCGACCATTCCTCCAGACGGTCGTGCGCGGCAGCTTCGCCCACCTGCCAGAATGCACGCATGCCGCCAGCCCAATCGGGCTTCGACGGGAGGAGACCCCAGTCGGCGAGGTCATCGCTATCCGGCCACCTTTCGGGCAGACTTATGGTGTCCGGCGCCGGCAGGGGCTCGCGCGGGGGCATCTCGTCCAGCACCGCCTTCGAGAACGGCGTGTAGATCTTGTAGGGATCGCCCGAACCGGTAGTGACGGCTCCGGCAGGCAAGAGATAATTCCCGTCGTGAAGGACGAGATTCACCTCCCCTGCTACCTTGCGCTGCGCTGCCCGCCACCACGGTTCGTAGTGCCGGATCGCATGAACGCACTGCGCGCCGACTTCCTTCGCCAACTGGATGAGCTCGCTTGCCGCATCGCCTCGTCGCAGGACGATCCTCGACCGATGCTTTCCGAGGTCGCGAGAAAGACTGTCGAGCGACTGATGGAGCCACCAGCGCGCCGCCCCGCCGATGGCGTGATCCCCCGGGGCGTCGTCATCGAGCACATAAACCGGGATCACTGGCCCGGCCTGGGCGGCATCGTGGAATGCGGGCTGGTCGGCAAGGCGGAGGTCGCGGCGTAGCCAGACGATCTGGGGAGCGGTCATCGTGTCCGGAACCCTATGCGACCCGCAGCGGTTCCCCCCGCATGGCCGAATCCGACATTGTCACGCCCGAAGAGCCGCCGGTCCCCGCCGAGACGGTTCGCCTGCCAATGCGCGGGTTCACGATCGACCGCCGCAAGGCGCTGATTGCCGCAGCGATCCTGTGGGCTGGCTACGCGCTGATGGTGTTCCTGGTCGTGACCGAGCGCACCGGGGCGTACGATCGTTGGGGCCTGATGATCAACCGCACCGGCGATCTTGCCGCGCTGAGCGGACCGAAGCTGGTGGCCGAAATTGTCCGCGATGTGACCGCGCTGGGCGGCGTCTTCCTGCGAAACCTGTTCGCGCTCGCGGCGGTTGTCGCCCTCCTCTTTCTCAAGTTGCGGCGCGAGGCGTTCCTGTTCGCCGCGACCGTGATGACCGGTTGGATTGTCAACACCGGGATGAAGACGCTGGTCGGGCGCCCACGCCCCGAGATCGTGCCGCACCTGACCGAGGCGGGCGGAGCGAGCTTTCCGAGCGGGCACAGCTTCAGTTCGGCGGTCGTCTATGTCGGCATGGCGCTCGCTTTCGCTTCGCTCAGCCAGCGCCATTCGGTGCGCTATACCGTCATCGGCGCGGCCATGGTGCTTTCGGCGATGGTGGCGTGGAGCCGGGTGATGCTCGGCGTGCACTTCCCCAGCGACGTGACCGCGGGCTGGCTCGGCGGCGCGGGCTGGGCGTTCCTGGCGGCCGCGCTCCTCTACAAGCCCGCCAGGGCGGCAGCGGACAGCGGCGTTTCGGAACACCCTCACTCCGCCCGCTGATCGAAGACCTGCGAACATGCATCGTCCGGCAACGCGACCGTAAACCGGTCGACGGCGCGCGGATCGAGGAAGCGCGCATCCCGCAATACCAGACTCCCGTCATCGATCCTTTCGACCAGCGGGACCCGCGACCAGAAAAGGAATGCCGCGATCTGTGGATCGCTGCGCGCAAGTTCATCGAGCCTGCACGATGGCCACCACGCGTCCCCGACCTTCTCGACCGATACGCGTTCCGCAGTCGGCCCGCGATAACCCGGGATGATATGATGCCGCCCGTCCTCGCCCCTGAAGATCAGGTCGCGCTTTCGCGGATCGAACGGAACCGGTGCGGCGATTGCGGTGGAGCCCAGTTCCAGACTGTGCATCCGGGCGAAATCGCGCGAAATCGTCCAGTTTGCGCCGATGTACAGCATAGTCACGACCAACCCCAGCCACGCCGGATTGCGCCAGGCCCCGCCGCGCTTCTCGCGCCGCAGCGACAGCCAGGTCGCCGCGCCCATGACCAGCCACAGCCACACGTCGATGATGAACAGCGTGTCGCCATAAAACCAGCGGCTGCTGAACGGCTCGAGCAGGCGCACGCCGTAGACGTTGAGCCAGTCCAGCGCCGGATGCGACAGCGTGGCGAGGAACGCCAGAGCGAAAAGCGACACGAAGTCGACACTCAAACGGCCCTCCGGCCGGGTGCCGCGTTTCGCCTGCCAGCGGTCGAACCACCACAGCCCGCCAGCTAGCAACAGCGGCAGCAAGACCATGGCGATCGGCCCGTGAGTGATACCGCGGCGGATCGCGAGATGTTCCACTCCATTGACCCAGAACAGGCAGCCGGCGTCGATATCCGGAATGTTCGCGCCGATGATGAGCGCGGGCATGGCGAGCCCGGTTTTCCGCTTGAGCCCGCCCTGACCGATGAGCGCCCCGACGAGGCTGTGGGTCAGGTTATCCATGCTCGACCGGGCTCCTTGCCGCCGAGGTCATGTCACACCTGTCACACAATCCTGGAGAAAAACTCCAGGCCTTTGGCGCACGGGATGCGTCAGGTCGATGAACGAGGCGGTTCGCGGTCATACGAACCGGGCTAGCAGTGCGGCCGGAAGTAGGAAATCGCTTCCTCAGATGGGGTCCTGCGCGGTTCCGCTCACGGTCCAGGTCTGCCCCGTAGCGAGCAACTTCGCCAGGTTCGCTTCCTTGCCCGCGCTGGCCTTGGCGCGCTCTTCGGCAACCGCTGCCTCGAAGGTCGGGCGCGGGTCGTCGTAAAGCACCCCGAGTGCCATCGGGAACGGACCGAACGGCATTTCGACCAGCATGTGCGCGACCGAGCGGTTCTTCACGTCGTGGACGATCACGCCCGCCGACTGCCAGTCGCCGTCCGCGACATCGACGACCTTGAGGCGCAGCGCCTCGCGATCGAGCGCGATACCTTGCGTTCCGCCTGCGAACAGCATCGGCTCGCCGTCCTGCAGCCAGAGCTGGCGGTCTTCCGCACCCTTGGGCGCGGCGAAGGCGTCGAACACGTCCTTGTTGTAGACGATGCAGTTCTGGAAGATCTCAACGAAGGCCGCGCCCTGGTGAGCGTGCGCCGCCTTGAGCACATCCGGAAGGTTCTTCGACACGTCGAACCCGCGCCCGACGAACCGCGCGCCCGACCCGAGCGCGAAAGCCGCGGGCCGCGCGGGATGGTCGACCGAGCCATACGGCGTCGAAGGGCTGCGGGTGCCTTCGCGGCTTGTGGGCGAAGCCTGTCCCTTGGTGAGGCCGTAGATCTCGTTGTTGAACAGCATGATCTGCATGTTCACGTTGCGGCGGAGCACATGCATCAGGTGGTTGCCGCCGATGCTGAGGCCGTCGCCGTCGCCCGTCACCAGCCACACGTCGAGTTCCGGACTGGCGAGCTTGATCCCGGTCGCGAACGCTGGTGCGCGGCCGTGGATCGTGTGGAAGCCGTAGCTTTCGATGTAGTACGGAAAGCGGCTCGAACACCCGATGCCGCTGACGAACACGGTCTTGGCCGGGTCGGCGCCCAGTTGCGGCAGCGTGCGCTGCACTGCCTTCAGGATCGCGTAGTCGCCGCACCCGGGGCACCAGCGAACCTCCTGGTCGGTCTCCCAGTCCTTCAGCGTCGTGGTGATGGGGGTCATGTCGTTCATGGGTTCACCGCCTTCACGCTCGGGAGCTGCTGCAGGTTGGGTTCGATCTCGTCACCGCCGGCATCGCCGGGAACGCCGTCGAAATAGGTCGCGATTGCCGCTTCCAGCTCGGCGATCTGGAACGGCTGGCCGCTGGTCTTGGTCAGCGGCTGCGCGTCCACGAGATACTGGTCGCGTAGCACGGTCTTGAACTGACCGGTGTTCATCTCGGGCACAAGCACCTTGTCGAACCCGCGCAGCAGGTCGCCGAGGTTGGCCGGCATCGGCCAGATGTGGCGCACGTGGATGTGGCTCACGTCCATGCCCTTGGCGCGGCTGCGGCGGACGGCCTGGTGGATCGGGCCATAGGTGCTGCCCCAGCCCACAACCGCGAGCTTGCCCGAAGTCTCTCCGAGCGCGACCTCCTGGTCCGGCACGTCGATCCCGTCGACCTTGCCCTTGCGCGCGTCGGTCATCGCCTGGTGGTTGCCCGGTGAATAATCGATGTGGCCGGTATCGACCGCCTTCTCGATGCCGCCGATGCGGTGCATCAGGCCGGGAGTGCCGGGCCGGATCCACGGCCGCGCGCCCTTTGCGTCGCGCTTGTACGGCAGCAGTTCGTCGCCGGCGTTCTTCTCTTCCAGGAAAGATACGGGCATCGGCTTGAAAGTTGCCGGATCGGGCACCTTCCAAGGCTCGGCGGCATTGGCGATATACCCGTCGGTCAGCAGCATGACCGGGGTCATGTACTGCACCGCGATGCGGCAGGCCTCGATCGCGCACTCGAACACGTCTGCCGGGCTGCGCGCGGCGACGACCGGCATCGGCGCGTCGCCGTTGCGGCCGTAGACCGCCTGGTAGAGGTCGCTCTGCTCGGTCTTGGTTGGGAGGCCCGTAGAAGGCCCGCCGCGCTGCGAGTTGACGATCACCAGCGGCAGTTCGGTCATGATCGCAAGGCCCATCGCCTCGCCCTTGAGCGCGATGCCGGGGCCGGACGACGAGGTAACGCCGAGCTGACCGGCGTAACTCGCGCCGATGGCCGAACAGATCGCGGCGATCTCGTCCTCGGCCTGGAAAGTCGTGACGCCGAATTCCTTCAGCCGCGCGAGGTGGTGCAGGATCGCGCTTGCGGGAGTGATCGGATAGCCGCCGAAAAACAGCGGCAATTCGAGCAGCTGGGCACCGGCGACGAGACCCATCGCCACCGCTTCCGCGCCGGTGATCGTGCGATAGAGGCCGGGCGCGCTCGGCACGGGGTCCAGGTGGAGCTGCTTGAGCGGCCCCGACAGTTCGGCCGTCTCGCCATAGGCGTGACCCGCGTCGAGCGCAGCAATGTTGGCATCGGCCAGTTCGGGCGCCTTGGCGAACTTGGCGCGCAGCCACTGGTGGATTGGCTCACGCGGGCGGTCGAACATCCACATGGCGAGGCCGAGCGTCCACATGTTCTTGCAGCGCAGGGCATCCTTGTTGCCGAGACCGAACGGCTTCACCGCCTCGATCGTCTGCGCAGAGATGTCGAACGCCAGCACCTGCCACTTTGCAAGGCTGCCGTCCTCGACCGGGTTGGTCGCGTACTTGGCCTTGTCGAGGTTGCGCTTCGAAAATTCGCCGGTGTCGATGATGAGCAGCCCGCCGGGCTTCACCGCCTCGACGTTGGTCTTGAGCGCCGCCGGGTTCATCGCGACGAGCACGTCGGGCGCATCGCCCGCGGTGTTGATCTCGCGGGAGCCGAAATTGATCTGGAACGCGCTGACGCCGAACAGCGTGCCCTGAGGCGCGCGGATTTCCGCCGGGAAATCGGGAAACGTCGCAAGGTCGTTGCCCGCGAGCGCGGTCGACAGCGTGAACTGTCCGCCGGTCAGCTGCATGCCATCGCCGGAATCCCCGGCAAAGCGAACCACCACGGCGTCGGGGGTATTCGAGGAAACCGCGGCCTGCGGTTTCGAAACGGCCTGGTCAGCCATCAAGCATCCTTGTCATGCGCCTTTCCGGCGCCTTCTTTCGGGTGAGGCGGGCACCTAGGGACGGCGCCGTGCCCTCGCCAACAAGTTTTTCTCCTCGCGCGGCAAAATGTCGAGTGGAAAAGACTCCTCGCGGTCACTAACTTCGCAGCCGAACTTTGGGAGGAACCGGTTTGCCAACGACCGATGCAGGACATTTCGTGCGCGACGACGTGCACGGATTTCTCGCCATGCTCGCCGCGATGGACCGCCGCGCGATGGACGAGGTGTCGGTCGAGGAGTCGCGCGCGGCCTATGCGTTGATCGGCCAGGTCGCCGAAGTCGATCCCCATCCCCTTGCCGTGGTTCGCGACCTCGTGTGCCCCGGACCGGCGGGCGACATTCCCCTGCGTGTTTACGATACGCGCGAACATCGCGAGCCCGGGCCGGTAGTGATGTTCTTCCACGGCGGGGGCTTCGTCATCGGCGATCTCGAGACCCATAACGCGTTCTGCACGGAGCTTGCCAAGGGCCTCGACCTGCCGGTGATCGCCGTTCACTACCGCCTTGCCCCCGAAGCGCCCTTCCCGGCGGCGCCCGACGATTGCGAGGCCGCAAGCCGATGGGTGGCGGGGAGCCCCTCAGAACTCGGTCGACAAGTGACCGGTCTCGTCACCACCGGCGACAGCGCGGGAGGCAATCTCACGATCGTCGTGACCCAGGCACTGATGGACGATCCCGCCGGAGTCCCTGTGCGGGTACAGGCACCGATCTATCCAATCGCTAGCCCGCTCGAGGAAACGGAAAGCTACAAGGCCTTTGGCGACGGGTTCTTCCTGACGGCGCGGTCGATGGAATTTTTCGATGCCAGCTACAAGCCCGACGAGGGTGACAAGCGGCGCTACCCGATCCTGCACGAAGACCACGCGCAGACGCCGCCGACGGTCCTGATTACGGCCTCGCTCGACCCCTTGCGCGATTCGGGTCGCGAATACGCCGCGCACCTCGTGCAGAGCGGGGTCGACGTCGTCTATCTCGAGGCGCGCGGTTCGATCCACGGGTTCGTCAACATGCGCAAGGCGCTGCCGAGCGCGCAGGCCGACGTGAACGCCCTGATCGGTGCCATCCGCCTCATGCTGGAGCGTCATCCGTGAGCAATTTGGGATACCGCCCCTGCGTGGGCGTGATGCTGGTCAATGCCGAGGGCAAGGCCTTCGTCGGCAAGCGGATCGACAACCGCGAAGGCGACTGGTGGCAGATGCCTCAGGGCGGCGTCGACGACGGCGAAGACCTGGCAGAAGCGGTGCTGCGCGAACTGGCTGAGGAAACCGGCGTCGCCGCTCACCTGGTGTCGATCATCGGGCGGATCGAGGAGGCCATGCGCTACGACCTCCCCGAAGAGCTTGTCGGCAAGCTTTGGGGCGGCAAGTACCGCGGGCAGGAGCAGATCTGGTTTCTCGCCCGCTTTTCGGGGACGGAGGCCGACATCGACCTCGAAGCGCACGATCCGCCGGAATTCTGCGAGTACCGCTGGGTCGATCCCGAGCAGCTGCCCGAGCTGATAGTCCCGTTCAAGAAGCGGGTCTATCGCACTGTAGTAGAGGAATTTCGCGCGCTCGTCTGATCGCGCGTCCGCTCAATTCTGCTGGGTGACGACGGTGTCCGGGAGGACCGCTTCGGCGGTCAGGACGCGCGGTTGCGGGCCCTTGGCGATCGCCGCGGCGAGCGCACGGGTTTCGGCACACTTGTCACCGCACATCGACTGAAGGCGGGCGAGGTTTCGGCGCGCTTTCTCGACCGCTCCCTTCTCGACGAGGGCAGCCCCTTCGCCGGACAGGGCGGCAAGGTTGTCAGGCTCACGCGTCAAAGCTTCGCGGTAGTAGCGGATGGCCTTGCCCTGCAGACCGTTGCGACGAGCGGCTTCGGCGAGGTCGAGGAAGATGCCGGTCGCGCCGGGATCCACCGTGAGCGCTGCCTCAAAGGCATCGACGGCCTTTTCGGGCTGGCCGGCAGCGAGGGCTGCCCGTCCTTCGGCCACCAGCGCCGCGGCGCGGGGATCGGTGACGTGATCGGCGCCCTCGCCCACGCTTGCGGTCATCGCGAGAACGACGGCGAGAGCGGCGGCAGGGGCGGCGAAACGCATCAGCAACTCCTTAAAGGCAGGCGTCCGGGCAAGTTCAGGCTCGGCCATAACGCCACTGGTTAACATGGGCGAGATAGACTCGCGATGAAAAATCCGTCCGTACCGTCATGAAACGGCGAGAGGCGCCAACCTTTCCCGCGCACGCGACCGAGCGGCAGATCGACCGCGTCGGCAGACCATTCGGGGTGATCCGCCAGGAACTGGTCGATCCTGTCGCTCCCTTCGGCATCGAGCAGCGAGCACGTCACGTAGACGATCCTTCCGCCCGGCCGAACGAGCGCCGCAGCGATATCCAGCAACCGCTGCTGCGTTAGCGCATATCGCTCCAGACGATCGGGAGTGAGTCGCCAGCGCGCCTCGGGATTGCGGCGCCAGGTCCCGGTCCCCGAACACGGTGCATCGACGACCACCGTGTCGGCCCTGCCCACACAATCCGCCAGAGCGTCCAGTTCGCGCTGCGGGTTCAGCAGGCGGGTTTCGATCATCCCCGCGCCCGCGCGTTCCGCGCGGGGAGCCAGACGCGAAAGCCGGGGCCGATCGGTATCGCAAGCGAGCAAGGTGCCCCGATTCTCCATCGCTGCGGCGAGTGCGAGGGTCTTGCCCCCCGCCCCTGCACACAGGTCGATCACCGTTTCGCCAGGGGCGGCAGCGACCGCGAGGCAAGCCAGTTGTGAGCCGGTGTCCTGGATTTCGATCAACCCGTCGCGAAAGGCATCCCATTGTTCGACAGGGGTTCCGTGCCGGAGCCGAAGGCCCTGCGGGGCATGGGTCCGTGCGGTTTCCTCCGGGAGAGCTATCGTTTCCCTATCGGATTTGAGGGTGTTGACCCGGATGTCGAGCGGTGCACGATCAAGGAGGGCATCGGCTTCCTCGCCCTCGACACCGGAAGTCGCGAGCGCATCGACGAGCCAGTGCGCGGCAATGCCGCCGTCCGCGACGGGCTCCCCTTGCGAAATCGCAGCGGGACCATGCACCGAGCCGTCGAACAGCGAGGCGATCGCCTCGTCGATATCGGCAAGGCGCAACATGGCGGCACGGCCTGACGACGGCACGGGTCCGCAAGCGCGGATGGCGGCGAATGCCAGGTCACGCACGGCCCGCCGGTCCTTCGAGCCGGCGTAGCGTCGCGTACGAAAATAGTCCGAGATCAGCCGATCCGCGGGCGCCCCACCCGCGATGGCAGCTTCTATCACGGCGTCCAGCACCTCGATCGCGGCCTGCACCCGCGCCGCGGGGGTCATCGACCGCTCATCGCGTGGGGTAGTTCGGAGCCTCGCGGGTAATCGCGACGTCGTGCACGTGGCTCTCGGCAAGGCCCGCATTGGTGATGCGTACGAACTTGCCCCGCTTGCGCAGCTCGGCGAGCGTTGCCGATCCGGTATAGCCCATCGCCGCCTTGATCCCGCCGACGAGCTGGTGGACCACGTCCTTGGCCGGGCCCTTGTAGGGTACCTGGCCCTCGATGCCCTCGGGCACAAGTTTCAGGGCGCTCACGTCCTGCTGGAAATAGCGGTCGGCGCTGCCCCGGGCCATCGCGCCGACGCTGCCCATCCCGCGATAGGCCTTGTAGCTGCGCCCCTGATAGAGGAACGTCTCGCCCGGGCTCTCTTCAGTTCCCGCCAGCATCGAGCCGATCATCACGCTCGACGCTCCCGCGGCAAGTGCCTTGGCCGCGTCGCCAGAGGTTCGCAATCCGCCGTCGGCGATCACGGGCACACCGGATTTCGCCGCTTCGGCCGCGCACTCCATGACCGCCGTCAACTGCGGCACGCCGACGCCTGCAACGACGCGCGTGGTGCAGATCGAGCCGGGGCCGATCCCGACCTTCACCGCATCCGCCCCGGCTTCGATCAGTGCCCGGGTCGCTTCGGCCGTCGCGACGTTGCCGGCGATTATCTGCACCGAGTTGGAAAGCTTCTTCGCCGCCTCGACTGCGCGGCTGACGTCCCTGTTGTGGCCATGCGCGGTGTCGATGATCACGACATCGACCTCGGCCTCGATCAGGGCCTTCGTCCGCTCGAAACCCTTGTCGCCGACGGTCGAAGCGGCGGCGACGCGCAAGCGGCCGCTCTCGTCCTTGGTCGCGTGCGGATAGGTCACCGCCTTCTCGATATCCTTGACCGTAATCAGCCCGACGCAGCGATAGTTCTCGTCGACGACGAGCAGCTTTTCGATGCGCCGCTGGTGCAGCAGGCGGCGCGCGTCTTCCTGGCTCGTCCCGAGCGGAACAGTCGCCAGGTTGTCGCTGGTCATCAGCTCACGAACCGGCTGCAGTGTATTCTCGGCGAAGCGGACGTCGCGATTGGTCAGGATGCCGCAGAGCTTTCCGTTGCCATCGGTCACCGGGATGCCGCTGATGCGGTTGTCCGCCATCAGCGCCTGTGCCTCGCCCAGCGTGGCGTCGGGGCCGATGGTGATCGGGTTCACCACCATCCCGCTTTCGAACCGCTTGACCGCGCGGACCGCGGCGCATTGCGCATCCAGTTCGAGATTGCGGTGGAGCACCCCGATCCCGCCGAGCTGGGCCATGACGATGGCCATGTCCGCCTCGGTCACGGTATCCATCGCCGCGGACAGCACCGGTATGTTCAGCGCTATGCCGCGGGTGAGCTGCGTGCTCGTATCGGCCATGCTGGGCAGGATGTCGCTCTCGGCCGGACGCAGCAACACGTCGTCGAAAGTCAGGCCGAGGGGGATATCATCGTGTGCCACAGGTCGCGTTTCGCCCTAGAGATTCGTGGCGGCCCATCTAACGGCAGGTTGCCGCGGTAGCTAGGGGGCCTCGACGCTTTTTCCTGTCGTGGCGGTCCAGCGTGCCGGATCGGCGAAATAACGGACCAGCGCCTGGGTCAGGAACAGGTCCTCGATAGCGCCTCCCAGCTCGATGCCGTCGGCCTTGTCGGCGGGCCGATGGTACCTTTCGGCATTGTAGCGTTCGAGCGCCGCCGCCGAGCCGAATGCACTCGTCACGGACACGGTCGGCACGTCGCGCTGAAGGAGCGCCCAGCCATCCTGACGGCGCAGGTATCCCTGCGCGAGATTCTCGTCCGCTTCCCTGCGGCCCAGTTGCTGAAGGACCTCCATGATCCCGGCGTCGAGCCCGGTCATCCCCTTGCCTACGATCGCCACCGGCGTGCCCTTCGGCGCAACCGCGATAGTATCGAGGTTGAACGCCGCGACGATGGTCTCGAGGGGCACGGGCGGGTTTTCGGCGAAGGCCTGGGCGCCGAGCAGCCCCCACTCCTCTGCGGTCGTCGCAAGGAAATAGACATCCCGCTGCAACCGCGGCCCGTTGGCCAGGCGTCGCGCAAGCTCTGTAATGACCGCCAGTCCGCTCGCGTTGTCGACTGCCCCGTTGCAGATGGCCGCCGGGTCCGTCGGCGAACCGCATCGGCCGAAGTGATCCCAGTGCGCCATCAGCAAGACCGCCCCGGCTTCGGGTCGCCTGCCGGGCAGCCGGCCGACAACGTTGAAGGTTTTCACGGTGCCCGCGGTGGACGCCGCATCGAGGGTCGCCGTCAGGTCGATCGCCACGGGCTTGAAGTCGGGACCGCGCGCATCGCGTAGGAGCGTCTGGAACCTGTCGGCGCCAATCAGGGCTTCGGCCGTCTCCCGCGACAGGTAGCCGTCGAGCGTATCGGAACCGTCAGTGGCGGCGAGTCGATAACTTCCGCGTCGCCGGGTCTCGACGAGTTCGTCGAAATCACTTGCCTCTCCCACGATTGCGAGGACGGCCGCCGCGCCCCCGCGCAGGAGAGCCTCACGCTGCTCGGCCTGCCCCGGATGATCCCACAACATCAGGACCACCCGGCCCGCGAGCGCGGCATTGTCGAGCTTCTCGCCCTGTTCCCCGACGAACAGCACCGGTGCCCGTTCGACCAGGCCCCGCCGGCCAGATGCAAAAACCACTGCGCCGTCAGCAGGTAACGCGATGGACCGACCATTGCGGAGGAAGCGGACCGTGCTGCGCTCGGGCTTGCTGCTGGTCAGCTCGACGGGCGCGAACCAAGGGTTGGCCGGGTCGTTGGTGCCCGACACAAGACCCGCCCCGCGCCACTCCTGTAAAAGGTAGCGCAGGGTCTTCGTCTCGCCTTCGGTGCCCGGCATCCGGCCTCCGAATTCGTCGCTCGCCAGGATCGAGACATGCCGGGTCAGCGCCGCGCGCAGTGCCGCGTCGGTCGCGGGCACGGCTCCGGGGCGAGCGCTTACACAGCCCGCAAGCAGCACCACGACAAGGAGCCACGCGACCCGCATTGCCTGCCCCCGAATTCTCCTTCGTACCTATGCTACTCGGCGGTCCACCCGCCGTCCACGCTCCAGTTTGCGCCGGTGACGTTCTGCGCCTCGTCGCGGCAGAGAAAGACGGCGAGCGCGCCGATTTCGGCGGGCTGGACGAACTTGCGCGTCGCCTGCTTGACCAGCAGCACGTCGTTGACGACCTGCTCGCGGGTCATTCCGCGTGCCGCCATCGTATCGGGGATCTGGTTCTCCACCAGCGGCGTCCAGACATATCCCGGGCTGATGCAGTTCGCGGTCACGCCATACGGCGCGAGTTCGAGCGCGACGGTCTTGGTGAGCCCGTCTAGGCCGTGCTTGGCGGCGTTGTACGCGGCCTTGAACGGCGAGGCGACCTTCGAATGCGCACTCGCGGTGTTGATCACGCGGCCCCAACCCGTGGCCTTCATGTGCGGAACGGCAAGCCGGATGGTATGAAACGCCGCAGTCAGGTTCAAACCGATGATGAGGTCCCACTTTTCGGGAGGAAAGTCCTCGACCGGGCTGACGTGCTGCATTCCGGCATTGTTGACGAGGATGTCGACCGGCCCTGCACCTTCCATCAGTGCCTCGCACCCCTCCAGGCGGGTCAGGTCCGCGGCCACATGGGTTGCACCCAGCTCATCGCATAGGGCGGCGATCTCGCGCTCGTCACCGAAGCCGCTCAAGATCACCTCGGCACCTTCGTCCCGGAGGGCGCGTGCGACCGCGAGGCCTATCCCCGAGGTCGAACCGGTGACGAGTGCGCGTTTGCCGGACAGGAACATTTGGCCTCCTTCGCGAATTGAACGATCGGACCGACCGCACTTGCGCTCTTGCGAGGCGAGGGGCACCTGTCCAGAGACATTGCGGCCCGGCCGCGCGAAACATGGGGCTTACGCATGCGGCTGAACCGGTTCGATCCATCGAGCATCAACGTCAGGGGTGGCGGTGGCGGGGGCTTTCCCGGAGGTGCCGGTGGCGGAATTGGCTGCGGGACGGTCGTCATCGCCCTGATTGCAGCGCTGGTCTTTGGTGTCGATCCGACTTCGATGCTCGGTGGCATGCAGCAGTCCGGTCCGACGAGCGCCCAGCAAGGCGATGGATCGGCGCAGTCGGTCGAAGAGCTCTGCACGCAGAATGCCTATGCAACCGAAGCCTGCAACGCCCTTCAATCGCTGGATCAGACGTGGCAGCCCGAATTCCAGCGCGCCGGGATTGCCTTCCGGCAGCCTACGCTCAATTTCTACACCGGCGGCACACGTTCGGGCTGTGGCAGCGCGTCGTCCTCGATGGGTCCGTTCTACTGCCCCGCGGACGAAGGCATCTACATCGACACGAGCTTCTACGACCAGATGGCGCGCCAGCTTGGCGCGGGTGGCGATTTCGCGCGCTATTACGTGATGGCACACGAATACGGTCACCACATCCAGAACCTCACCGGGGTGGCCAGCCAGATTCGCAGCGCGCAGAATCAGAACCCCCAGGCCGCCAACCAGCTTCAGGTCCGCATGGAACTGCAGGCCGATTGCTACGCCGGCGTCTGGGCGGGCAAGAACCGCAACCTCATCGAACCCGGGGATCTTGAGGAAGGCATGACCGCAGCCAGCGCGATCGGCGACGACGCTCTAACGGGTGGACGGGTCAGTGCCGAGAACTTCACCCACGGAACCAGTGCCCAGCGCATGGAAGCCTTGCGCGCCGGAATTCAATCGGCCGATGACACGGTATGTGATCGTTATGTCCAGATACGCTGATCTCGCGCGCGCTGCGGCGCTCGGCCTCGCCCTCGTCGCCTCGCCCGCATTCGCGCAGGATGCCGACGATCCGGTCATGAACCGGACGCCGGATGCCGAGGACGTCGCGATGACGCCGATCACCGATCTCAACCTGAAGAAGGATGAGATACCTTCTGTCCTGCTCGCAGCCGGGGCAGATCCTTACGCCAGTGTGGGCATTCGAAACTGCAAGGACATCGCCGCCGCAATTGCTCCTCTCGATGCCGCGCTGGGACCCGACATGGACATCCACGACGAGGATGGCGAACGGATCAGCGCCGGTGCGGTTGCCAAGAGCGTCGTTGCGTCGTTCATCCCGTTCCGCGGCATCCTTCGCGAACTGACAGGTGCAGCCGATCACAAGCGCGAATTCGAAGCGGCCATCTATGCCGGTGCCGTGCGGCGGGGCTTCCTCAAAGGCCTGGGCCAGCAGAAGGGTTGCGCCTATCCCGCCCGGCCAGCCGCAGCGAAGATTGCGGCTAAGCCGGCCAAGGCCAAGAAAGTCCAGTCAGCGGGCGGTGGTGAGCCCACCACGTTTGTGTCTGAACCAGTCGTCCAGGGCGAAAAGCCGGAAAAGAGTCCGAACCGCCGACGGAGATGACCATTGGAGGGCGGCCGCAACCGCCCTCCCCCGTCCAACTTTTTCAGCGACCCGGGGGGAATCGTTAGCCCCTCTTCTCGCTTTCGAGCCGTTCGATTTCGCGGTCGAGCTTGTCGAGCACTTCGCGGCGCGTTTCTTCGCTCATCCGACTGTTGGCTGCGATGGCCTCGCGGGCAGAGCGGAGGCCGCTGACCGCTCCGTGCATCACAGTCCGGCGGCAGAAACGGAACACCTTGCGGCCGTCCTTGCCCTCGACAACCCGGCTGTCACCGCCATCTTCGCAGGACATTTCAACGAGAGGCGCCAGGCGGGCGAGCTTCTCGCCGGAGCGGGCCATGCGCTCGGCCGCCTTGCGGTGCTCTTCCGTGAAGGCGTGGAGGCTCTTCTCATCGAACTTGAACTTCGCCTCAAGCTCCTTGTCGAGCTTGGCCATCCGCTCCTCGAGCTTGGCCATGTGCTCCTTGAACTCAGGGCTTTGCGGCGTGAACACCTTGCCATCCGCCCCGCGGAACATGAAGCGGCGCCCTTCTTGCCCTTCGATATCGATCTCGAAATCCTCGGCCTTGCCGTCGCGAATAACCGTGACCCTGCGCTTGCCCTCGGTCCGGTCACCAGCCGCCCTCGTCACGAGCACTCGGTGTACCTTGGCGACAGCTTCGGGGGCGTCGGGCGCGTCAGGTGCAGCTGGGGCCTCCGGCGACAACGGCGCCTCGGGCGGCAGAGGCGCATCCGGCGCCGTTGGCGGCTCGATCGCCTCCGTTGGCGAACTGTGCGCGTAGGTGATCGAGGCCGTGAGCGGCAGGGCAAGCGCCGCGATACCCACGAAAGCGCCCCCGATGCGGCGGCGACGCACTGAGTGGTCGGTCATTGTGAGATTCCTCAAGCGATGGATGATCGATTTTTCGCCAAGCACCGGACAGGCCATCGGCGCGGCAAGCGCAGCGCGCGGTGCGGCCGCGGCGCCGGCAATGAGCGCGGCGTAGTGCGCGCGCTCGAGGCGATCGCGTCCTTCGACCACGCGGGCATCGCAGGCCGCCTCCTGGTCGCGGCGCATCGCATTCCAGCCCAGCTGCGCCAGCGGGTTGAACCAGTGGATCGCGAACAGGGGAAGCGCAGCGAAGTTGGCGAGCAGGTCGTGCGACCGGTGGTGCGCCAGTTCATGCGCAAGAGCCAGGTCCCGTGTTGCGCGGTCTGGATTGGCCATGAATCCCGGAGGAAGGGCCACCACCTTGTCGAACAAGCCGAAGGCGAGCGGTGAACGGGTTGCCGGTGTCTCCACAAGCCGGATGCGGCCCGCATCGCCGACCGACCGGGCGTCGAGTAGCAGGTCGCGGCGAAGCTGATGATATGCAACGAGGCGCAGAGCGATGTACGTCGCGGCACCCACCAGCCACAAAGCCAGGATCCCCGTTTCGAGCCCCTCCCACCAGCCAGGCGTCGGATCACTGACGAGGTTCGCCGGCACCTCCGCGAGTTCCGCGCTGTCGAGAGCCGCAAGAACTTGGGGGTCGACGACAGGCGTGGCCTCAAACCTTGGTTCCGCCGCCGGCAGGACCAGTGGAGGCAGGCACAGGCGAAGGAGCGGCAGGGCCCACAGGGCGTAGGCCGTGCGCGGGCCGAAGTGGCGGGCAACCGGCCGGCGAACGACAAGCACCAGTGCGATCAGTACACCGGTCCAGACGAGCGTTTCGAGAAGCCACGTCATCGCCGCAACTCCTTCAGCATCGCCTCGATCTCGAGCAGGTCCTCCTCGCTCAGGGCCTCACTTTCCGCGAGATGCGCGAAGAGCGGCGCCGCGCGCCCACCGAAAAGGCGTTCGACGAGCCGCTTCGATTCGCTGCCGAGATAGTCGGCGCGTTCGATCAACGGCGAATAGAGGAAGCGGCGACCGTCCGGCTCGGTAGCCACGGCGCCCTTGGCGACGAGCCGCCCGAGCAGCGTCTTGACTGTCGGCATCGTCCAGTCGCGCGATGCGCAGACCCGTTCGCATACCTCCGCGGCCGCAAGTGGGCTTTTGTCCCACAGCGCTTCCATGACGGCGTGCTCAGCGTCGCTGATGCGTTCGGAAGGAATGTCCGTGTCGTCAGCCATCGCAGCCCTCCCCGGCTTCGATTACATTTGTGGCCGTAACGACTACGTCTGTAAACATGAAGCGCAGATGAATGACTGTTCAGTATCGACCTGGCTCACTAGGAATCACGGAATGGAACGGTCCTATGCCATCCCGCACGCGATCCGCAGCCTCGGCGATTGCCATAACGTCATGGACTTTCGCGAGCTCGCGTATCGCAAGCTTCCCTACCCAGTGTTTCACTACATTGATGGAGCGGGCGACGACGAGCGGACCAAGGCGCGCAACACCGAGGCTTACGAGGACGTCGATCTGGTGCCGAACGTCCTCTCCGGGGTGGGCACGATCGATACAACAACCACGATCATGGGGCGCGAAACCGGACTGCCGCTCGTGCTCAGCCCGACTGCCTTGCAGCGTCTCTTTCACTGGCAGGGCGAACGCGCAGTCGCCCGGGTCGCCGAACGCCACAACCTGTGGTTCGGCATCTCCAGCCTGTCGAGCGTCAGCATCGAGGAGATCGGCGCGAAGCACAGCGGGCCCAAGATGCTCCAGTACTATTATCACAAGGACCGCGGCCTCAATGCCGCGCTGGTCGAGCGTGCGCGCGCGGCGAAGTTCGACGCGATCGCGCTGACGGTCGACACGATCGTTTCGGGCAATCGCGAACGCTGCAAGCGCACTGGCTTCACCACCCCGCCGCGATTCACTCCAGCCAGTTTCCTGTCCTATGCGGCGAAGCCCGCATGGGCGCTGAACTTCCTTTTCCGTGAGCGATTCAGCCTGCCGAACCTGGAGACGCACGTCGCGCAAGGGAGCCGCAGCGCCATCTCGATCCAGGATTACTTCAACGAAATGCTCGATCCGGACATGGACTGGGCAGCCGTGGAGAGGCTGCGCAACGATTGGGGCGGGACGTTCTGTCTGAAAGGCGTCATGAGCGTCGGCGATGCGCGCCGCGCCGCCGACATCGGATGCGATGCGATCATGGTCTCCAACCACGGCGGCCGGCAGCTCGATGGAAGCCGGGCGCCTTTCGACCAGCTTGCCGAGATCGTCGACGCAGTGGGCGATCGGATCGAGGTTATCTGCGACGGTGGTGTGCGGCGCGGCACGCACGTCCTCAAGGCGCTGGCGACAGGTGCAACCGCCGCATCAGGCGGACGGCTCTACCTCTACGCTCTCGCGGCCGCGGGCGAAGCGGGAGTGGAACGCGCGATCGGAATTCTCAGGGACGAGATCGAGCGCGGGATGCGGTTGATGGGGGTGAGAACCGTCGGCGAACTCGACCGTACGATGCTGCGCAGGCGCTGATGCCATCCGCCAAAGCCGCGCAAGGTGGTGGCGTCGCGCCGAAATTTCCGTAACGCTGGGGCGATGTCCAATGGTGCCTACCGCTTCGGCCCTTTCCGGCTTGACCCCGAAGACCGCCGGCTGACGCGCGATGGTGAGCCGGTCGAGGTCAGCGCGCGTTATCTCGATGCGTTGATCCTGCTTGCTGCGGAAGGTGGGCGCCTCGTCACGAAAGATCGCTTCATGGACGAGGTCTGGCGCGGTGTGCCGGTGACCGATGAGGCGCTTACCCAATGCATCCGCGCGTTGCGCAAGGCTCTCGGCGACGATGCCGCGGCGCCGCGCTACATCGAAACGGTACCCCGGCACGGATACCGGCTTGTCGCTGCTCTCGGTGGCGACGACGCCCGAACGGTCGCACCGCTGGCCGATCCGGTGTTTGCTCCCACTGCATTCGACGGCTTTTCCGCCGCCCTGGGCGGAGGCCTGGCGGGCATCGCCGGCGGCCTCGGTTACCTGGCCCTCGGGCTGGTGACCCCGGGCATCGGCACCGCGTCGACCTTGCTCGTGCTCGTCAGCATGAACCTGCTGCTGGGGGCGGCGGCGGGCCTGGCGGTTGGAGGAGCCGCAGCCTTCGCCGCGCAGCTTTCACATGGCAAGGCAGGCTGGATCGTGGTCGGCGGAGCGGTCGGGGGGCTGCTGGTCGGAGCGATAGGTCGGATGCTTGGCAACGACCTGTTCGCACTGCTTTTCGGCCGGGCTCCCGGCGCGATCACCGGGGCGGTCGAAGGTCTGATCCTGGGGGCGGTCACGGGTATCTCGCTCGCGCTGGCGTTGCGTGCTGAAGACCGGTCGGCGGCTCGGCGGCTGTTGCCGGGGTTTGCCTTTGGCGGGGCGGCCGGGTTGATCGTGGCTCTCGCCGGAGGACGGCTGATGGCGGGAAGCCTCGCCGAACTGTCGTCGCGGTTTCCGGATTCGAACCTGCAGGTGGGGGGCGCACTTTTCGGCGAGAACGGGTTCGGACCGATCGCGCTGTCGGTCGTCACCGCTTGCGAGGGCGCTCTTTTCTGCGGGTGCGTCGTGGCGGCGATCGTTCTGGGACGAAGACTGCGCGCTGCGGGCTGAGTGCCCGATTTCAGCCATTCCTCACCTGCCCGTCATGACGCTCATCGCCCTTGATGCGATTGCCGCCTCCGTCATCAACACGGAGGATTCGATGAACACTGCAGTTACCGAAATGAGCCCGCGCACCGAGCGTTTCTTGCGACGGATCGGATGGCTTTCCGCCGCCGCTCTGCTCGCCCTTCCAGCCATTGCCATGCAATTCACCGAAGAGGTCAACTGGACCACGAGCGACTTCGTGATCGCCGGGGTCGTCCTGGCATTGGTCGGCGGAGTGTTCGAACTGGCCGCGCGATCGAGCACCAATCTTGCCTTCCGCATCGCCACGGTCATGGCGGTCGCCTGCGGATTCCTGCAGGTCTGGATCAACGGCGCGGTCGGGATCATCGGCAACGAGGACAACCCGGCAAACTGGACCTATTTCGCCGTCGTCTTCATGGCCGCTGTGGGGGCCGTTGCGGCCTACGGCAACCCGCGCGCGCTCGTACGCACTATGATTGCGGTCGCGGTGGCGCAGGGGCTGTTCTCGATCATCCATGCGATCAACGGCACGCCGACGCCAATCATCGACGGCTTCTTCGTCCTCCTCTGGCTGGTTGCGGCAGGCCTGTTCCGTCGCGCGGCTCTCCAGCGCGAAGCGGCGATCGCCTAGCAGACCTCGGCCGTGTTGAGCGGCGGCGGGCCCGGCGGGACGCGCGCCGGGTGGCGCCAAAAGGGATCGCCGGCCAGCCTGATGCGCGTGCCGTAGGCCTTGCCGAGCGCGGAGAACAACGCGGGGTCGTACTCCGCCAGGTCCTCGCGGCTCAGAATCCGCCGACCGTCGAACACGGCGAGCCGGTTCGATTCGAACCAGAACTGGGTACCTTCTGCCCAGTACTCGTCGACACTGGTCGAGGCATACTCATCCTTCCACCGCCCCGCGGCCAACGCGTCGCGGTATGGCCGTCGACTTCCTGCGAAAGGGCCGGATCGACCGCCCGGATCGCCGCGAGGACGTTGTGGGCAAACTCGTGGACGAAGATCGTCTCGCCCCAATAGCGGCTTTCCCGAAGGCCGAGCAGGTCTTCCTCCGCCCCGCTGGTGAGCGGTCCCGCCATGCCGCGCGCGCGGGCATCCCAGTATTGTCGGTCGGTCAGCTTGCCGATCCGTTCGTCATAGTGCTTGCGCTCGCAGCGGGTCAGCCGCGGGTCGGAGCGGTCGGGCCGCGTCCAGTGCGCCTGCTCGGGCAAGTCGGTGGTCGCTTCGCTCTGCGCCATGATCGCGACGCGGTAGCCTCTTTCCGAAAGCCACCGCGCCAGATCGGGCCGCGCACTCGTCATCTGCTCGACGATCGAGGCAGCGACATCGAGCGCTTCGGGCTTGACCTTGCTCGAACCGACAACCGGGATGCCCGACGCGCTGCGGTGCTGTGCATAGAAGCGGTCGAGATCGTCGAGCGGCGCGAGGCGCCCTTGCGGTGCGCACCCAGCGACCGCGAAAGCTGCGACGAGCGTGGCATGGCACACCCACCGCCCCCTTTTACGAAACACCCGGTGGAGCAATTTCGATAAACGAAACAGTGCGTTGCTTGGGCTGTGGTTGTTGGCCCCGTGACCTTCGACGGTGCGCAAGGTGGCGGTCGGGTTGGGCCTTCCGACATGGAGGCGATACCGCCAGGGAATCGAAACAGCGACCATCGCCGGGTCCTGCCAGATTTCCGCGATGTAGGAAATTCGCCGCCCTAGAGCAGGCGCGCATGCTGCTCCGGTGTCAGCAAGGCGCATGCGTCGGTCTTGCCGAACCAGCGATAGCGGTTGCGAGCGACGAGGTCGTAGATGCGGTCGCGCAGTAATCGCGGCACCAGACGCGACAACCCGGCGATGCGCCAAATGCCGCCCAGTTCGCGCGCAAGTGCGAGGTAACCGTCGCTCCTGGTGCTGGCGTTGCCGTTCGCGACGAACAAATACGTGGCATCCATTTTGAGCCCGTAGTGCCGGTAGAGCGCACTCCCGATCGGTCCCTGCGCTGACGTAAAGGCGATCCGCCCGGCGCGATCGTGGCGCATGATGAACGACGCGCCCCCCGAACACAGCACGCATACTTCGTCGAACACGAATAGCGGACAGCTGTCGTCGAAAGCCGGCACGGCCGGATCGTCGCGGTAGCTGTACGGTGGGTGATTCATGGGTCGAGCGAAGCTGCGGACGCACCGGCTTGGTCTGGACGGCGTCCGGCAATCACGAGCCGGATACCTGCATCCCGGGCCAGGCTGCGCGCGACGTATGTGCCGAAGTTGCCATAGCCGCCGACCACTACGACGCGCACGGTCAATGCGTCGTCCGGAAGTGCGGAATCCCTCGCTCGTCGACCCCGCCGAGGGCATCGATGAGCGTCTCGTGAAACTGGAAGAAATCCTCGCGGTCGGCGAACAGCATTTCGTGGAGACTGAACCGCGCGCCGATCCCTTTGATCTCGACAGTCTGGCCCGGTCCGATCCTGAAGCTGCGAACCCGGGTGACTTTATCGTAGTCGAGGACCACCTCGCGCCGGAACGGTCCCATGCCCATTCCAACGATGCGCTTGGGTTCGAGATCGACATACTGTGCACGGTCGTGTCCTTGCATAAGTCGCAAGATAGCCAGCGCGCACAGAAGGACCATCGCGACAATGACTACCGCCAATGTGAGGCGAGCCGCACCGTCGGTTAGGACCACATGGCCGGCGATTGTCGTCGGTCCTTCGGCCGGGTGAGCCACAATGCTCCACAGCACGAGTGCGCCGATGATCGTCACGGCGATCAGGCCCGGCACCATCATCAAGGGCTTCTGGTTCAGGTAGAAACGCTGCCTCCGTGCAAGCCCCGGAGGCGGCACCTCAATACACCCGCTTCTTCGGCTTGATGTATTCGACGTCGTCGGTGAGCGTGTACTCGTGGACCGGGCGGTAGTCGATCTTCACCCCGCCGCCCTTGCCGCCCCAGCCATCGAACCAGGCGGCGGTGTGCTTCATCCAGTTGGCGTCGTCGCGGTCGGGGAAATCCTCGTGCGCGTGGGCGCCGCGGCTTTCCTTGCGGTTGTAGGCACTCGCCATCGTCACGCTCGCCTGGGCGATCAGGTTGTCGAGTTCGAGCGTTTCGATGAGGTCGCTGTTCCAGATCAGCGAGCGGTCGGTGACGCCGATGTCCTGCATCCGCGCGTAGGTGCCCTTCAGCGCTTCGACGCCTTCCTTCATCAACTGGTCGTTGCGGAAGACCGCCGCGTGCGTGCTCATAGCGCGCTGCATGTCGAGGCGGATGGCCGCAGTCGGCGAGCCGCCCTTGGCATTGCGGAAATGGTCGAGCCGGCCGAGCGCCAGGTCGGCGCTGTCCTTGGGCAGCTCGGCCTGCTTCTCGCCGGCCTTGAACAGCTCCCTGAGCCGGTGACCGGTCGCGCGGCCGAACACCACGAGGTCGATCAGCGAATTCGAACCGAGGCGGTTCGCACCGTGAACCGATACGCACGCCGCCTCGCCCACCGCGAACAGCCCGGGGACGACGGTGTCGGCGTTGCCGTCCGCGCCGATCGTCACGACCTCGCCGTGGTAGTTACAGGGGATGCCCCCCATGTTGTAGTGCACCGTCGGCACCACCGGCAACGGCTGGCGGGTCAGGTCGACGCCGGCGAAGATCTTGCCGCTCTCGGTAATGCCGGGCAGCCGCTCGGCCAGCACCTTGGGATCGATGTGGTCGAGATGGAGGTAGATGTGGTCCTTGTTCGGGCCCACGCCGCGTCCTTCGCGGATTTCCAGCGCCATCGACCGCGACACGACGTCGCGGCTGGCGAGGTCCTTCGCGCTCGGGGCATAGCGTTCCATGAACCGCTCACCCTCAGAATTGGTCAGGTACCCGCCCTCGCCCCGCGCACCTTCGGTGATGAGGACGCCCGCGCCGTAGATGCCGGTCGGGTGGAACTGGACGAATTCCATGTCCTGCAGCGGTAGCCCGGCGCGCAGGACCATGCCGCCGCCGTCGCCGGTGCAGGTGTGCGCGCTCGTCGCGGTGAAATAGCAGCGGCCGTATCCGCCGGTCGCAAGGACCACGGCCTTGGCACGGAAGCGGTGAATGCTGCCATCGTCGAGGCACATCGCGATCACCCCGCGGCAGGCGCCGTTCTCCATGATCAGGTCGATCGCGAAGTATTCGATGAAGAAGTCCGCGTCGTACTTCAGGCTCTGCTGATAGAGCGCGTGGAGCATCGCGTGGCCGGTGCGGTCGGCGGCAGCGGCAGTGCGCTGGACCGGGGGGCCTTCGCCCATGTTCTGCATGTGGCCGCCGAACGGACGCTGATAGATCGTGCCGTCCTGGTTGCGGCTGAACGGCACGCCCGCGTGCTCGAGCTCGTAGACCGCGGCGGGCGCCTCGCGCACCATGTACTCGATCGCATCCTGGTCGCCGAGCCAGTCCGACCCCTTGACGGTGTCGTACATGTGCCAGGTCCAGTGGTCTGGGCTGTTGTTGCCGAGCGAGGCCGCAATGCCGCCCTGGGCGGCCACCGTGTGGCTGCGGGTCGGGAAGACCTTGGTGATGTTGGCGGTCCGAAGACCGCTCTCGGCCGCCCCCATCGTGGCACGCAGGCCCGAGCCGCCCGCGCCGACGACCACGACATCGTAGGTATGGTCGATGATCTTGTATGCTTCGGCAGCCATCAGGCGGCTCCTCCGAGGGCGAGGCGGACGATCGAGAACAGCGCGAAGCCCGCGCCGCCGACCGCAGCGAGATTGAGGGCCGCAAGCGCGGCGAACTTGTTGCCGGGGATGTGGACGTAATCCTCGACGAGGACCTGCAGGCCGAGCCGCGCGTGCCAGAACGCGCTGATGACGAACAACGCCACCGCGGTCGCCGGCAGGGGTTCGGAAATCCAGGCTTTCACCGTCGCGAAATCGTAGCCCGGCAGCAGGGCCAGGCTGATCGCCAGGAACAGTCCGAGCACGAGGTTGCCGATCGCGGTGAACCGCTGCAGCAGCCAGTGATGCGCGCCGTGGTGCGCCGAGCCGAGCCCGCGCACCTTGCCGATCGAGGTTCCGTTACCCATTGTCAGCGCCTCACTTGGTCAGGATCAGGGCCCAGAAGCCCGCGGTCAGCAGGACGCCGATCAGCGGGCTCAGGATCGACCAGGTCTTGTTCGTATCGAGTTCGTACCCCGCGCCGATATCGAGCACGAAATGGCGGATGCCGCTCGCCATGTGAGTGAAGAAGGCCCACGACAGGCCCACGAGTACGATCAGGCCGATCGGCGACCCGGCGATGGCCAGGAAGTCGGCATAGGCCTCCGCTCCGCCGACCAGCGACGCGAGCCACCAGACGAGCACCGCGAGGCCCACCAGCGCCATCCCGTCCCCGCTTGCGCGGTGAAGGATCGAGACCAGCATGTGCGGCCCCCATTTCCAGATCTGCAGGTGCGGCGAGAGTGGGCGGTCGGCCATCGAGATTTCCCGTGTGACGAAGCGTGTCTACCCCTTAACGGCTTGTCCGGTCCGTGCAAGCGCTCGACACGCAACCGATGATGAAGGAAAGGGGACGAATGACGACCATCCTCCTTACCGGCGCATCGCGGGGTATCGGCGCAGCGGCGCGCCTGGCGCTCGAAGCGCGCGGCTGCCGCGTGATCGGCCAGGCGACACGGCCCGGCCCGGGCCTGATCGCCGCCGACTTCGCCGATCCGCAAGCCCCACAGATACTGTGGGAAGCCGCGCTCGACGAAGCGGCCGGCCGAATCGACGTGCTGGTCAACAACGCGGGATTGTTCTCCGCCAATCCGCTCGATGGCTCGGACATCGCCTGGCTCGATGGATGGGAAGACACGCTGCGGATCAACCTGACGAGCGCGGCGCAGCTGTCCCGCTTCGCCGTGCGGCACTGGCAGGCGGCAGGAGGCGGCGGCCGTATCGTTCACGTGGCAAGCCGCGCCGGGCATCGCGGCGATTCGCCGGCCCACTGGCACTATGCAGCAGCCAAGGGCGGCATGCTCGCCCTGCACAAGACGATCGCGCGGCAATACGCGGCCGAGGCCATCCTAAGCTATGCCATCGCACCCGGGTTCACCGACACCGACATGGCCGGAGACTACCTCGCGAGCCGCGGGGGCCCGGACCTGCTCCGCGACATTCCGCTCGGCCGGGTCGCTACGCCAGAGGAGATCGCGACGATGATCGCCTTCTGCGCGCTCGACGCGCCGCCGAGCATGACCGGCGCCACCCTCGACGCCAACGGAGCCAGCTATGTCCGCTAAGGTTGCCTTTGTGACCGCCCTCGCCGCCCTCGCCGGCTGCGCGCCGGTGCCACCAGCGGGCGACAGCGGGCCGGCGACGGCACAGATGCCGAACCGCCTTGCCGCTGCGAACGGGGCTGCGGCGTTCGCCGAGACTTGCAAGGACTGGGACGACTGGGACAAGCCTGCCCCGCCTTTCCAGGTGCTCGGCGGGACGTGGTACGTCGGGACCTGCGGGATCGCGTCCATCCTCGTCGCCGACCCGGCGGGTCACATCCTGATCGACAGCGGCACCGAGAAAGGGGCCGAAGTGGTGCTCGCGAACCTGCGAACCATCGGGGTCGATCCCAGGGACGTGCGCTATATCCTGGCGAGCCACGAGCACTTCGACCATGTCGGCGGCCACGCGGCACTCGTCCGCGCGACGGGTGCCAAGGTCGTCTCTTCCGCCGCCGCTGCGGAGGTCTTCCGGACCGGGCGGACTGCGGCCAGCGATCCGCAGGCCGACGCGGGCCACCCGGCCATGGCGCCGGTCACGGTCGACCGGATCGTGGCCGACGGCGAGGTGATCGCCCTCAACGTCGATCCGCTCACGACGCAAAACCGGCTCAAGGCCCACGCCACGCCCGGCCATACTGCAGGGGCGCTGAGCTGGACCTGGACCGCCTGCAACCTGCCGGACGAACCGCCGGTCTGCCGGCGCATCGCCTATGTCGACAGCCTGTCGGCGGTATCGGCCGATGATTACCGGTTCACCGATCATCCCGAGTGGATTGCGTCCTTTCGCAGAAGCTTCGCGAAGGTTGCCGCGCTGCCCTGCGATATCCTGATCACGCCCCACCCTTCGGGCAGCAAGCTGCTCGACCGCCTGCGCGCGAACAATCTCGAGACGGTCGGCCAATGCCGGGACTATGCGGACCGACAGGCTGCAGCGTTCGACAAGCGGCTCGCGGACGAAAAGGCCAAGGGTGGCTGACAGCTGGACCATCCGCGCCGAAGTGCCGCGTGAAGCGGCGCGCGCCGCGCTCCTCGCGCATGAGGAAGCCGACGACTGGCCGCCCGAATGGGTCCTCGTCGGCATGGAAATGGCCGACGACCGCCCCGAGGACTGGTTCGTCGAGGTGTATCTGCCGCATAGGCCGAGCGCCGCGGACAAGCGCCGGGTGGCGGCGCTGTTCGGTAATGAGCCACCCCGGCTGACGGGGGCGAAAGTCGTCCCGCAGGACTGGGTCACCGCAAGCCAGCAAGGCCTCGAGCCGATCGTCGCCGGACCCTTCCGGGTCCGCACTGCCGACTTCGTGCGCGAGCCGGGCACCATCGATTTCGTCATACCGGCAAGCCAGGCCTTCGGCACCGGCCACCACGCGACGACCGAGGGCTGCCTTGCGATGCTTGCCGCCATGAAGGCGCGCGGGACCGTGGTGCGCAACCTCGCGGACATCGGTACCGGCACCGGCCTGCTCGCCTTCGCGGCACTGGCGCTGTGGCCGCGTGCGCTGGCCACGGCGAGCGACATAGACCCGGTCTGCACCGGCGTTGTGGAAGACAACGCCCGCGCGAACGGCATTCCGCTGGGAGCCCGCGCGGGCGCGCTGACGATGGTGATCGCCGACGGCATGGACGATGCCCTGCTCAGGGCGCGCGGGCCCTACGATCTCCTCATCGCCAACATCCTCGCAGGGCCGCTCGTGGAACTGGCGCCCGACTTCGCGACCGCTGTTCCGCCGGGCGGCAACCTGCTTCTTGCGGGCCTGCTCGAGACGCAGGAGGCCAAGGTTCGTGCGGCCTATCGCCGCGCCGGTTTCCGTCTCGCCGCCCGGCTTGTCAAAGGCGACTGGTCGATCCTGTGGCTGCGTCGCCGCAGCGCGCGATGAGAGTGGCGCTCCGTGCGCTCGCGTGGCTGGCGCTGGCGATCGGCTTGGTCCCACTGACCGGTTGGATTGGCAGTTCGATCCCGCGCAATTCCGCCTGGACCGAACCGGCGGCCGGCGTCGAGATCATGGTGGAAACCAACGGTGTCCACACCGCGATAGTAATGCCGCTCGTCACATCGCAGAAGGATTGGCGATCGGACTTTCCTGCCAGCGATCTCGGGGCGCCGAACCGGCCGTACACGCATGTCTCGGTCAGCTGGGGCGAGCGCGAGGTCTTCCTCAACACGCCCACCTGGGCCGAGCTCTCACCGATGACCGCACTGCGCGCAGCGACCGGCGGCGATGGCCTGCTCCACGTCGCGCACTACGTGCGCCCGGCCCCAAGTCCGGACGCCAGGGTGCTGCGCCTGCGCGAAGAGGAATACGCAAGGCTCGTCGCTGTCATCGAGGCGCAGGTCGCTTCACCGGACCAGCGCAAGGTCTATCCGGGATACGAGGATTGGGACGTGTTCTACGACGCGCCGGGCCGGTACCATGCCGGCCGAACCTGCAATCAATGGACCAGCAACACCCTGGCCGCTGCCGGAGTTCGCACCGGATGGTGGACCCCTTTTGCGGGCGGCGTGATGAAGTGGGTCGCTCACCCCCGCGGAACAAGCAAAGCTTAAACAGTCGGCGGTATTATGACAGGATGCTTCGCCGTGTCCTACCCGCGCAACGATCCGGTCAGCGATGCGCCAACCGCCTTCGGCTCGGCGTCCCGGCAGGCCTGTTGTTGACGCACCGGACACACCGCTGCCTGATCGACGACATCTCATCGACGGGCGCGCGCATTCGCGTGGAGCAGGAGATCGCCGTCGGGCGAACGGCAATGCTGCAGTTTCACCGGCTGCGGCTCTACGGCAGCGTGATCTGGTATGGCGACGGCGAGTGCGGCATCCGCTTTGATCGCAAGATGGAAGCCGAGGACATCGAAGGGTTCCTGTGGATCGTCCAGAACCCCGAGGCCTACGAACGCCTCTGCCGCGAGAGCGGTGGGCACGACTGGGCGATGGGGCTCGGCGGCTGATCGTCAGCCCGCCGCCGCGACTATCTGAGCCCAGGCCGCTTCGTCGATCACCTCGATACCGAGTTCGGCAGCCTTCTTGAGCTTGCTGCCCGCACCGGGGCCGGCAACCACGAGGTCGGTCTTGGGGCTGACCGAGCCCGCTGCTTTGGCACCGAGCCGCTCGGCCTGGGCCTTGGCTTCGTCGCGGCTCATCGTCTCCAGCTTGCCGGTGAACACCACGGTCTTGCCGCTGACCGCACTCGCAGTGGTTTCGACGATGTAGGGCGGCGGGCTGACTTGGCCGAGCAGGTCGTCCCAGACGGCCTGGTTGTGATCCTCATGGAAGAAGTCGCCGAGGGCCTCGACGACCACCGGCCCTACGCCATCGATGGAGGTCAGCTCGGCAATTGCATCCGCATCGCCGGCGTGCGCCCGTTCCGCTGCCGCGCGGAGCGCCGGGAGGGATTCGAACCGCTTCATGAGGTCGCGGGCGGTGACCGCGCCGACGTGGCGGATCCCCAGACCGAACAGCAGCCGCGCCGCATCGGGCGATCGCTTCGCCTCGATCGCCGCCAACAGATTGTCCACAGACTTGTCCTGCCAGCCCTCACGTCCGACGAGGTCCGGGCGACGGCTCTTCAGGCGGAAGATGTCGCCCGGCCCCTTCGCCAGCCAGCCAAGCTCCATGAACTCGGCGATCGATTTCTCTCCCAGCCCTTCGATATCGAGGGCGGCGCGGCTCACGAAATGGCGCAGGCGTTCGAACTGCTGCGCGCGGCAGATGAGGCCGCCGGTGCAGCGAACGTCGACTTCGCCCTCTTCAGCGACCGCCTCGCTGCCGCAGACCGGGCAATGGTCGGGAAACGCGAATGCGGGTCGATCTTCGTCGCGCGTCAGGTTCTCCACCACTTGCGGGATCACGTCGCCGGCGCGCTGGACGACGACGCGGTCGCCCGGACGTACGCCGAGCCGCGCGATCTCGTCGCGGTTGTGCAGCGTCACGTTGGTGACGGTCACGCCGCCGACCAGAACCGGGGCGAGCCGCCCCACCGGAGTCAGCTTGCCGGTCCGGCCGACCTGGATGTCGATCGCCTCCAGTGTCGTCTCCGCGCGCTCCGCCGGAAACTTGTGTGCGAGCGCCCAACGCGGCGCCTTGGCGACGAAGCCGAGCCGCGCCTGCAGGGCCAGGTCGTCGACCTTGTAGACGACTCCGTCGATGTCATACGGCAGGTCGCCGCGGCGCGCGCCGATGCTGCGGTAATGCTGCAGCAATTCCTCGAGCGAATGGCAAAGCAGCAGATCGGGGCTGACCGGCAATCCCCAATCTTTCAGGCGCTTCATCATGGCGAACTGGCTGGCTTCGGGCACCTCGCTGGCAGCGCCCCATCCGTGCGCCCAGAACCGCAAGGGCCGCTGCGCGGTGACGTTCGCATCCTTCTGCCGCAGCGAACCGGCCGCAGCATTTCGGGGGTTGGCGAAAATCTTTCCGCCCGCTGTCTGTTGCGCAGCATTGAGCGCGGCAAAGTCCTGTTTCGCCATGTAAATCTCGCCGCGCACCTCGAAGACGTCGGGCACGTTTCCGCGCAGCATTTGCGGCACGTCGGCAACATGCGCGACATTGGCGGTGACATCCTCTCCCACCTCGCCATCACCGCGCGTCGCGGCCCGCACCAGCTTGCTGTTCTCGTAGCGAAGCGAGCACGACAGGCCGTCGATCTTGTCCTCCGCCGTGAAGGCAAGCGGCGCGTCGTCGGCAAGGGCAAGGAAGCGCCGGACGCGGGCGACGAACTCCTCGACCTCCTCATCGGAAAACGCGTTGTCGAGGCTCATCATGCGAACTTCGTGCCGCACCTTCGACAGCGGCGATGCGGCGACTTCGTGCCCGACCTTGCGCGAAGGAGAATCCGGCCGGACGAGGTGGGGGAACTGCTCCTCGAGTTCCGCATTCCTCCGGACGAGCGCATCGTATGCCGCATCCGAAATCTCGGGCGAATCCTCGGTGTGATAAAGCCGGTCGTGCCGCGCGATTGCCCTGGCGAGGCGCATCAGCTCGTTGGCGGCGTCGGCTTCGGTGATCCCGCTCATTTGCCCTTCAATACGGCCAGCATGGCGTCCTCGTTCGCGGCATAGGCCGCCTCGCCCGGGGTGATGATCGCGAAGTGCGTGGCATCGGGATTGGCGCGTACGGCGACACGAGCTCCACCCGAGCGGACCGCTTCGAGCGATTCGGGCGGCGGCGTGGGCAGCCGCGCCTGCACGAACAGCACTTCCGCCACCGCGGGACGGGGCGCGATTGCCGCAAGGCGCCCGGCGCCGGCCTGACCCATGAACGGCGCGACGGAAGAAAACTGGCACAGCGCGTCGAACGCGTCCCGCTCGCGGCCGAGGTCGCCCGGCCCGTCGAGCACGATCGCGGCACGCGCGGGGATTGCTGATACCGCGCCAGTCGGCCCTTCGACGTCCTGCGCGGTCGGGAGCCAAAGCGCCGGAAGAGCGCCCGCGGAATGCCCCACGAGCGTAACCCTGTCACGATCGATCGGGTACGACCGTGCGATATCCTCGATCAGCTTCGCGGCGGCGCGCCAGTCGGAGAACGAGCCGGGCCACCCTCCCCCATCGCCGACCTCGCGGTAGTCCACGTTGAGGGTGGCCACTCCCAGCGATTGCCAGCGCGTCGCGAGCGGAGCCATGTACGCTTGATCCGCCAGGCCGGTCTTGAAGCAGCCACCGTGGAATACCACCGCCAGCGGGAACGGCCCCTTCCCTTGCGGAAGGCGCAACTCGGCGAACCCGCGCGCGTGATCGGCATACCGCAGCACGGCATCCGGCTTCGTAGGCGAAAGGTGCGCGTCGGTGCCCCACATCGCTCCGTTTGCGGCAGGCGTCGGTGGAGTGGTGGTCATCGCGCACCCAGCGCAGGATGCGAAAAGAGCCAGCGCCGCAATTCGCATCTCACGCCGCCTCCAGGATCGTGACGACCATCGACCGCCGCTCGGCGAAGCCCAGCGAACGATAGAGCCGTATCGCACCGTCATTGGTGCTGTAGCTGTGCAGGAACGGGGTTTGCCCGCTGTCGATCATGTCCTTCATGACGCGCATCATCAGCTTCCGCGCAAATCCGCGTCCCCGCGCCGAAGGGTCGGTGCAGACCCCGCTCACTTCAGCGAAACCGGTCGCGGGACGCATCCGGGTGCCCGCCATCGCGACCAGGTGATCGCCTTCCCTGACGCCGTAGAACCCGCCGTAGCGATGCGTGGCCCCGGCCCAGGGACCCGGCTCGGTCGCCTTCGCCAGACGCGCCATATCGGGAGCATCCTCATCGTCCAGCGCAACGATCTCATCCCCCACGTTCTCGACCAGTGGGTTTTGAGCGACCATTTGCGAAAGGGGCGCCGAACGGGCGACACGCCACCCTGGCGGCGCAGCAATTTCATCGGTCTCGACCAGCCACAGCGGCCCGCTCTCCCGCCAGGCATCGAAGCCGGAAGCGTCGCCCGCCGCACTCGCCGCAAAGGGTCCGATCGAAGGATCGATCCGCACGGCATCATCGCGCCGCTGCGCGAAATGAGCCTGGGGCCCGGTCAGGCAATGCCATACCGGACGGTCGAGCACGTGATCGCTCACACGCCCTCCAGCAACCGGTCCGCCTGGGCACGCGCTTCGGGAGTGACCTCGGCGCCGGACAGCATCCGTGCGATCTCCTCCTGCCGCGCCGCCGCATCCAGCAGGCTGACGGACGTGCGGGTCACGGTGCCCTCGCTGGTCTTGTGGATCGAGTAGTGCGTGCGCCCGCGTGCGGCGACTTGCGGGCTGTGGGTGACCACCAGCACCTGGCCGCCTTCCGCAAGCCGCGCGAGCCGCTCGCCGATCGCACTCGCCACCGCCCCGCCGACCCCGCGGTCGATCTCGTCGAAAATCATCGTGGCCGCCCCGCCCTTTTCAGCGAGCGCGACCTTGAGCGCGAGGATGAATCGCGACAGCTCGCCGCCACTGGCGATCTTGTTGAGCGGCGCGAAATCGGCGCCGGGGTTGGTCGCGATGAGAAACTCCGCCGCGTCGATTCCGTGCGGGCCCCAGCGCTCCTCGGGCAGCTCGTTCACCGCCGTAAGGAAGCGCGCGGCATCGAGTTTCAGCGGCGCCAGTTCCCCTGCCACCGCCGCATCGAGCCTGACAGCCGCTTCTCGCCGAATGCGATGAAGCGCCTGCGCCCGCTCGCGGTACGTTTCGCCCGCTGACTTTGCCGCCAGGGCGAGTGCATCGAGTTCCGCCTCGCCGCCCTCGATGGCATCGAGCGCGTGGCGGAATTCGCGCATCTTGTCGGGCAATTCGTCGACCTCGCACCGGTGCTTTCGCGCGATCGCGCGCAGGTCAAACAACCTTGTTTCGGCCCGCTCCAGAGCAAGCGGGTCATGGACGAGCGCCTCGGCGGCTTCGGACAGCTTGTCCTCCGCTTCGCCAGCCTCGATCACGGCGCGGTCCAGTGCCGAGAGTGCTTCGGCCAGAAGCGGATGCTCGGCCGCGATCCGGTCGAGCCGCCGTGCTGCGACGCGCAGATGGGCAAGTGGGGAATCCGAACCTTCCCACAGGTGCCGCAATTCCTCGAGGTCGCCCGAAAGGCGCTCACCCTTTTGCATCGACGCACGGGTCTCGGCGAGCCGCACCTCTTCCCCGGCTTGCGGTTCGAGCGCCGTCAGTTCCGTGAGGTGAGCGAGCAGCAGGTCCTGATCGGCCTGCGCCGTCTCGACCCGATCACGGGCGGCAGCGAGCCGATCCTCCGCGGCGCGCCACTCACTCCACGCCCGCGCCACGCCATCGACCTCGCCGCCCGCGAAGCGGTCGAGCAGCGCGCGGTGTCCTCGCGGATTCACGAGCCCGCGATCATCGTGCTGGCCGTGCAGTTCGACCAGCGACGAAGCCAGTTCGCGGAGCAGCGCGACCCCCACCGGTTGATCGTTGACGAACGCCTTGCTGCCGCCGTCGGCGCGCAGGGTGCGCTTGAGAATGAGCGGCTCGCCCGGCTCGACCTCGATCTCGAACTGGTCGAGCACCGCCTGAACCGCCGCGGGCACACCGGCGAATTCGAAGGCCGCGGTCACGCTCGCCCGGTCCTCGCCCGCGCGGACCAACCCGCTGTCGGCCCGGTTGCCGAGAACGAGGCCCAGCGCATCGAGCAGGATCGATTTGCCCGCACCCGTCTCGCCCGTCAGGACGCCGAGACCGCTGCGGAAGTCGAGGTCGAGCGCCTCGATCAGCACGATGTTACGGATGGAGAGGCGCGTCAGCATGGCAGCGCCCGATTCTCTAGCCGAAGCACCCGCGCGCGTCACGGGCGCCGCGCAGCTTGCCAACAACGGTCAGGACCGGGCGCGCTCCAGGAAGGCGGACGCCGAGAGGGGCACCGATCCCAAGTAGCCCTGGAACTTGGCGCAGCCTTCATCGCGAGCAATCGCTGCCTGTGCCTCGGTTTCGATCCCTTCCGCGACCACATCGAGTTGGAGCGCACGGGCAAGCGCGACGATCGATTTCAGGACCGCGCGGTCGCGCGGATCCGATTCGATCCCTTCGATCATCGAACGGTCGAGCTTGATCTCGTCGAGTGCCAGCAGCTTGAGGTAACGGAAGTTGCAGAATCCCCCGCCGAAATCGTCGAGCGCGATGCGGATTCCTCGTGCGCGCAATCGTTCGATAACCGGTGCGCTCCGCTCCAGGTCCGACAGCAGCACCTGCTCGGTGATTTCCAGCGTCACACGGTCAGAATCGAAACCGGTCGCAGCGACTATCTTGAGGAAATCCCGGGCGAACTCACGGCTCGCGAGGTCCGCCGGGGTTATGTTGAGCGACAGGCGTAGGTCATGGGGCCAATCGCGCGCCGCCTCCAGCGCTGTCTCCGCTATGTGGCGCGACAGTTGGGCGACGTGATCGACCCGCTCGGCGATCGCGAAAAGTGGCCCTGCGCCAATCAACCCGACCCGGCGATGGTGCCATCGGGCGAGCGCTTCCGCCCCGACAAGTCGTCCGTCAGCGAGCGAGAACTGGGGCTGAAACGCGATCTCGATCTCGTTCCGATCGATCGCGGCGAGGAGATCAGCCTCAAGCTCGGCGGCCCTTATTCCGGCGGGCGCGTGGCTCCGCTCGGCCCACAGCACGCGCGCATCGGGACGGTCGTGCGCGCGGCCCAACGTCGCGGCAAGCCGGTCGAGAATGTGGGCCGGGCTCTCGCCGGGTAGCACCCGCATCATGGCGATGCGCGGCCAGAGCCTTACGGTCCCCGAACCGTCGATGGCCGCGATCGGGGCAGCGATCGCTTCTCCCACCGCTTCGCCAAGCCACTGCCAGCGCTCGCGGTTGAGTTGCTGATGCGCTACGAGCGCGAACTTTCCGCCACCGAGGCGGGCGGCGATCCATTCTCCGTCCGCAAGTTCATCGGCCGCAAAGTGCAGAAGGCGACGAGCCACCTCGACCAAGGCGCCGTCGCCGGCGGCTTCGCCATAGGCAAGGTTCACTGCGTCGAAGCGACCAAGGCCCAGTAGCATCGCGTGGACCGGGGCGGCTCGACCACTCTGCGATGCATCATGTCGCCACTCATCCAATCGGGAACGCAGCGCATCGGCACCCGCAAGACCCGTCAGCGCATCGCGCGCGAAGGCAGTTGAAGAATCTGGTAAACTTGCCATCCCCGCACCCTAGCTGTGATCGTTCCCACGCGCTTCGGCCGCGTCGCCTGCGTTGCCAAATGGGACAGCGGCAACTAGCGTCGCACCTTGCCGACCTGCGGGGGAGAGTTACGCGCGTGACCGGGGACATCGACGTCAAGCGGCTGGCGCTGGTCGCTTCGCGGACCGACCGCGCGCAGGAAGCGGCAGCGGAACTGCGGTCCGCCTTCAATTTCGTGCCTCTGAGCCGCGCCCGGGCCGTGATCGTCCTGGGTGGCGACGGGTTCATGCTCCATACGCTCCACCGGATGCTCGACAAGGATCGGGTGGTGCCTGCCTACGGGCTCAATTGCGGCACGGTAGGCTTCCTCATGAACAAATACCGCGGACCGGCGCGGCTGATCGACCGGCTGGCCAAGGCGCGTCGTTTCGACATCGCGCCGCTGCGTATGAGGGCTATCGGCAACGACGGGTCGGAACACATTGCCTGCGCGATCAACGAGGTATCGCTGCTGCGCGAGACCCGCCAGACCGCCAAGATCGAAGTGACCCTCGACGGTAAGACGCGGCTCAAGGAACTGGTCTGCGACGGGGTGCTGGTGGCGACCCCAGCGGGCTCAACCGCATACAACCTGTCGGCAAACGGTCCCATCCTGCCACTCGATTCGCAGCTGCTCGCGCTGACGCCGATCAGCCCTTTTCGGCCGCGCCGATGGTCGGGTGCGGTCCTGGCCGAAAGGAGCCGCATCACCTTTCGCGTCAACGAGCCGGCAAAGCGCCCGGTTTCGGCCGTGGCGGACCAGAAGGAATTCCGCGACGTTGCCGAAGTGCACCTTGAAATCGCACGGGAAAATCAGCTGACCCTGCTTTTCGACCCGGGCCACGCACTCGACGAACGGATCGTGGCGGAGCAATTCGCCGTATAGGGTTGCCAAGCCGGAAACGCGCCCATATAGGCGCGCTCCTGCCGAACTGGCTGCTCCCCGATAGCTCAGCGGTAGAGTAGGTGACTGTTAATCACTTGGTCGTTGGTTCGAATCCAACTCGGGGAGCCACTTTCCAGCCCTAGCCCAGCAAGAGCCGCGCGCCGACCCAGATGGTCAGCGCCGCGGTGAGCCAGCGGATCGCATTTTGCGGCAGGAATCTCACCGCGAGCAGACTGCCTATCTGCCCGCCGATGACGACGGCGATCAGCAGCGGCAGGCCGAACGCGGCGGCCGCGCCGATCAGCCCCGGCCCGTTTTTGATGAGCTGCCCGGCCAGCCCGAACACCGAATTGACCAGGATAAAGAATGCCGCGGTCGCCGCTATCGCCCGGGCGTTGTTCCAGCGCACGAGATGGAGGAGCGGCGCGAGGAAAATCCCGCCGCCTATCCCGACGAGGCCTGCGAGATAGCCGATGGGTGCAGAGATGAAGGGCATCCAGCGCGCCATGGGCGTCGGTTCGCCCTCCCGGGTCGCGGTGGCAGGGATGAGCAGCGTCAGGCCGGTCAGGACAAGGCTTGCCCCAAGCAATGCGAGGAAGGTGGCTTCCTTGACCGGGGTCAGGCCCCCGAGGAATGCCGCCGGCGCGGCGATGGCCGTCAGCGTTATCGCTCCACGCCAGGGAGTGAGCCCGGAGCGCGCGAAACGAAGCGAGCTGCCGCTCACAACCACGATATTGCAGAGTAGCGAGATGATCGGCAGCAGCCGGAAGTCGACGCCCGCGAGCGCCAGGAGCGCACTGTAGGTGGACCCGCCTCCGAACCCCACCGAGGCATAAAGCAGCGCGGTGAGCGCAAATATGATGGCAAGCCACGTCATGGCTCGACCTATCGAGGCCGCATGACGCGTGCTAGCGCGAAATGGAGCCCATGATGGAACTTGCGCACGACATCGATCTTGGGGGGACGCTGACAAGGGCTTCGCGGCACGATGCCCGGCAGGTTGGCGAGATCACCGCCGATGCGTTCCGCGACGATCCGTTCAACCGCTGGCTCCTGGGCACGCAGGCGGGAATACGCGGCGTGTTCGTGCCGCTGGCGCGCCACGTCTATGTCCCGAACGGCTTCTCGTACCGCCTTGGCGATGAAGGCGCGGCGATGTGGATGTTCCCGGGCGGCGATGACCGCCTCGGCTTCTTGGCGCTGCAGAAGTTGCGCTTCAACGCGCTGTTTCGTGCCAGCAACGGTGCGATCGGACGCATCGAACACGCGGTAGCCGCGATGGAGGCCGCCCATCCCGCGTTCGACCACGCCTATCTGTTCACCATCGGCGTCCGGGCACGTTCACAGGGCAAAGGGCTTGGACGCAGGCTCATGTCGCCTGTCCTAGAGGCTTGCGATCGCGCGGGCCTGCCGGCCTATCTCGAGAATTCGAACCCGCGCAATCACGGCTTCTACCGCTCGTGCGGGTTCGAGCACGTGCAATGGATCGAAGCCGAACCGGGCGCGCCACCGCTCGAAGCCATGCTTCGGCAGCCCAGGGCGCCCGATCCGGCCTGCTAGGTCACTCTGTAGGGGCGGCTGCCGCCTTGGCGCCCACCGCACCGTGGCAGTGCTTGTACTTGTTGCCCGAGCCGCAGGGGCATGGCGCGTTGCGGCTGATGTCCTCGCCCGCCCACGGGTTGTCGGCAACGCCGCCCGGCCCTGCCGCCGCCATCGGCGATCCGGCCAGCGAACCGAACAGCGCTTCTCGCATCCGCGAATCGTCCCCGTCGTCCGAGTTCTCGAAGCCGCTCAACGGGTCGATGTGACCGGTCAGGAAGTCGGGCAGTTCGGGCAGCGACAGCGGCGCGGTTTGCGGGGCGAACTGGAATTGCGCCTTCATGAGGATGCTCGTGACGTCTTCGCGCAGCGTGTCGAGCATCCGTTCAAACAGCACGAAGGCTTCGCGCTTGTACTCGTTGATCGGCTGCTTCTGGGCGTAGGCACGCAGGAAGATGACCTGGCGCAGCGCGTCGAGCGTCGAGAGGTGTTCCTTCCAGTGGTGGTCGAGCCGCTCGAGCAGTATCTGCTTCTCGAGCCGCTTCCACATGGCCGGATCGGCCTCGGCGATTTTCGCCTCCATCACTTCGTCGCTCATCGCGGCGATGCGCTGTTCGAGAAGCTCGGGATCGACTTCCTCTTCCTGGAGCCAGTCGTCGATCGGCGGCTCCAGTCCGAGCACGGTGCCGAGCCGCTCCTTCAGGCCGGCCACGTCCCACTGTTCGGGATACGATCCCGGCGGGCACGCTTCGCCCACGATCGTGTTGACGGTGTCGTGGCGCATGTCGACGACGACGTCATCGACCGCCTCTGAGTCCATCACCTCGCCGCGCTGCTCGTAGATGACCTTGCGCTGGTCGTTCATCACGTCGTCGTATTCGACGACCTGCTTGCGGATGTCGTAGTTGCGCGCCTCGACCTTCTTCTGCGCAGTCTCGATGGCCTTGGAGAGCCACTTCGAACCGATCGCCTCGCCGTCGGCGAGGTTGGAGTTCATCATGCGGGCGAACAGCGTGTCCGGTCCGAAGATGCGCAGCAGGTCGTCTTCCAGGCACAGGTAGAACCGGCTCAGGCCAGGGTCGCCCTGCCGCCCGGCGCGCCCGCGAAGCTGGTTGTCGATCCGGCGGCTTTCGTGACGCTCGGTGCCGAGCACGAAGAGGCCCCCCGCGTCGAGCACCTTCTGGCGTTCGGCGGCGACTTCGGCCTTGATGCGATCGATCTCGAGCGGGCGCTTGGGGTCGTCCTCGGCCAAGTCCTTCAGCTCGTCCTCGATGCGGAATTCGACGTTGCCGCCGAGCTGGATGTCGGTGCCACGACCGGCCATGTTGGTGGCGATGGTGACCGCACCCAGACGGCCCGCCTGCGCGACGATGTGCGCCTCCATTTCGTGGAAGCGGGCGTTAAGCACCGAATGCTCGACGCCCTCCTTCTCCAGGAAGCTCGACAGGAGTTCCGACTTTTCGATCGACACGGTGCCGACCAGCACCGGCTGGCCGATCTTGCTCTTCTCCGCGATGGCCTTGGCAATCGCCTGGAACTTGTCGTTCGTGTTCTTGTAGAACTCGTCTTCCTCGTCGATCCGCTGGACCGGCACGTTGGTCGGGATCTCGACCACGTTCATCTTGTAGATGTCCCAGAACTCGCTCGCCTCGGTGGCGGCGGTACCGGTCATGCCGGACAGCTTGGGATACATGCGGAAGTAGTTCTGGAAGGTGATCGAGGCCATCGTCTGGTTCTCGGGCTCGATCTTCACGCCTTCCTTGGCCTCGACCGCCTGGTGCAGACCGTTGGACCAGCGGCGACCATCCATCATGCGGCCGGTGAATTCGTCGATGATGACGACCTTGTCGTCCTTGACGATGTAGTCGATGTCGCGCTTGAACATCTTGTTCGCGCGCAGCGCCTGGTCGAGGTGATGGACCACCTGCGTGTTCTCGACGTCGTAGAGATTGTCGGTGACGAGCAACCCGGTATCCGCGAGCAGGGCCTCGATCTTCTCGGCGCCCTCTTCGGTCCAGCTGATGTTCTTGGTCTTCTCGTCGGCCTCGTAGAAGCTCTCGTCGATGTTCTTCACGATTGCGTCGATCGTGACGTACATCTCGCTCTTGTCGTCAGTCGGACCGGAGATGATGAGGGGGGTACGCGCTTCGTCGATCAGGATCGAATCGACCTCGTCGACGATCGCGAAGTTGAAGGGGCGCTGCACCATCTGCGCCCGATCGTGCTTCATGTTGTCGCGCAGGTAATCGAACCCGAACTCGTTGTTCGTGCCGTACGTGATGTCCGAGCCATAGGCCTCGCGGCGCTCAAACTCGTTGAGGTTGGGCACGATCACCCCGACGGTCAGGCCGAGGAACTTGTGGATCCGGCCCATCCAGTCGGCGTCGCGGCGGGCGAGGTAATCGTTGACGGTGACGACGTGGACGCCCTTGCCCTCGATCGCGTTGAGATAGGTCGCCAGCGTGGCCACGAGGGTCTTGCCCTCGCCCGTGCGCATTTCGGCGATCTCGCCGCGATGGAGCACCATACCGCCGACCATCTGCACGTCGAAGTGACGCATGCCGAGAACGCGCACCGATGCCTCCCGCACCGTCGCGAAGGCTTCGGGCAGGATGTCGTCGAGGGTCTTCCCGCCTTCGAGCTGCTCGCGGAACTTGGCCGTCTGCGCCACAAGCTCTGCATCGGTCAGCGCCTGGATCTGCGGTTCGAGCGCATTGATCTGGCGGACGATCTTGTCGAGCGACTTGACGTAACGGTCGTTCGACGACCCGAAGAGGGCCTTTGCGATATTCTGGATCATGGAGTGCCCCTGGGGCTGGAAACCTATGAGATAACGCCCGCCGGGGCGAATGTGCCCGGGCGGCGCGAAACGGAAGCGATCGAGGTGTGGCGCGCTATTCGAGCGCGCGATCAGGTCCGAGCTGGATCGTCGGAATGACGATGACGACGGGCTTGGGCGGCTTGCAAGGCGGCAGGGTCGCCACCTTGCTGCGCAATTCCTGCCGCTGCTGGCGCCGGTCGCATGCGGTGACCGGGTTGCCCGGCGCAGACTGTGCGCCTTCGACCACCGACTGCGACATCACCGCCATCATCCGCGCTTGCGCAGGAGTGCCGACGGTCGTGAGACCGGTCAGAATGGCAAGGCAGGCGAGTATGCGACGCAGCATGGCGCGGAAATATAGTCCTGAGTGTGATGAACGTCCAGTGTGCGGAGCGGTTATCGACCCTTCGGCGTGGTTCGTATGGTGATTTCGACTTCGATCGTCTCGGGTAGCGGGGTCTTGTCGGAAAGTGGCGCACGGATGCCGCGCGTCTTCACATCCTCACAGAGTTTCTCGATGGGATTGGCGATCGACACAGCGGGTCCCTCGCCGCTGACCTTGCAGTTCTCGACCTTGCCGCCCTCCGTTGTCTCGAGTGTCATCGCGACCCGGCCCGGCTTCAGGAGCATCGCCGGCAAGGTGATCGGCGATCTCCGGATCGGGATAGATGATCGGGCGGTCGAGGCGCCGCTTTTCGTGGGCACCCTCCAGATCACTTCCTGAGTGACCCTTCCCCGCGTGGGCGTGCCGTCGGCCGCCAGTGCGGGCTTGAACATCCCCCGCTCGCCCACGATCACGCAGCTTCTGGCGTCGAGATCGGGATGACCGCTCGAATCGATTACCTGGCACGCCGCCGGCTTGCCTTCCGGATCGACTTCGAATGAGACCTTGGTCGTGCCCTCGCGCTTCGAGTCGCGCGCGCCCTCGGGCCAGTCGGCCTCGAGGACCCGCGCCCACCCGAACTTCTGCTGCACCGGCGGGCGCGGGAATGTCTCGCTGCGGCCGGTCGGTACGAACGTTGCCGGAGACGGCACAGCCCGGACCATCGGCGGCGCCATCGAGGACCAGTCCATCTTCTGCCGCCAGATTCCTGCCGTATCCTGCCCCGACGCATCGGTCGCGGGCCAGAACTGGGCACGCGTCGCGAAGGCGGTGCACGCGGCCGCATCGAGATCGGCGTCACCGCTGCTTTCGACGACTCGGCAATCGGCGACGCGCCCCCACTTCGAAATCGCGAGCTCGACCTCTGTCGTGCCTTTGCGCTCGCGCTCGCGCGATTCCCGCGGGATGTCACCGTACATCGGGGTGCTCGAAAGGCCGTAGCGCGGCGTTGGCGGCAGGTTTGGCCCCTCGGGCCGCTTCGGTGGAGGCGGCGCGGGGGCTACCCGGATCGGCGGAGGCGCGGGGCGTGGCTCCACCCCCTCCTGCATTTCGCCCGCACCCGCGGTTGCCGCGGCCAGCGCGGTCAGATAAATCGCCAGCATCCAGTTCGACCCCTTGCTACTTTCCGTCCCTATTGCGCCACGATTACAAAAGGGTAAGCGCGTGTCCACCGTATCCCCCCTCGCTGTCCCCTTTCCCGAAGCGCCGCACATCGCGGGTGCAACGCCGCGCATTGCCCGCGCAGGATACAAGGACTGGGGACGCTGCGACCTGACGTTTGTCGAACTGACCGAAGGCACAACCGTTGCGGGCGTGTTCACGAAGAACGTCTGTTGTTCCACCGAGGTCGAACTGGGCCGCGAGCAGGTCGTGCTCGGCCGCGCCCGCGCGCTGGTGGTCAACGCGGGTAATTCCAACGCCTTCACAGGCTATCGCGGACGCGAGGCGGTCGAGGCGATCATGGGCCAGGTGGCCGCGCATCTGGGATGCGAGCCGAGCGATGTGTTCGTCTCATCGACCGGTGTGATCGGGGTTCCCTTGCCCAAGGACAAGGCGCGCGCGGGACTCGACGCCGTGTTTGCAGCGCCCGAGTGCTCGTGGGAAGACGCGGCGGCCACGATCGGAACCACCGATACCTTCACGAAAGGCGCGGTGGCCACCGCAATGCTGGGCGATAAAAAGGTCACGCTGGTCGGCATCGTCAAGGGCAGCGGGATGATCGCGCCCGACATGGCCACGATGCTGGGCTACGTGTTCACCGATGCCGCGGTTGCGGCACCCTTCCTCCAGCAATGCCTTTCGGCTGCAAGCGACGGAACCTTCAACTGCATCACGGTCGACGGCGACACGTCGACGAGCGACACCGTCCTCGCTTTCGCGACCGGGAAGGCGGGGAACACCCCCCTCGCCACCTTCGACGATCCCGGCGCGGATGCCTTCGCCGCCGCGCTTCACGACGTCTGCCGCCAGCTGGCCCACCTCGTCGTTCGGGACGGCGAAGGCGCGCAGAAGTTCATCGAGATCGCGGTTACTGGTGCCGTGAGCGACGAAAGTGCGCGCAGGGTCGGCCTCGCTGTCGCCAACTCCCCGCTGGTGAAGACTGCCATCGCGGGGGAAGACGCCAACTGGGGGCGTGTGGTGATGGCGGTCGGCAAGGCCGGCGAACCCGCCGATCGCGACCGGCTCTCGATCGGCTTCGGCGGCACCTGGGCCGCGCGCGACGGGCAGCCGCTGGCGGATTACGACGAGGCACCGGTAGCCGAGCACCTCCGAGGGCAGGATGTCGTCATCGAGATCGACCTGGGGCTCGGCGATGGATGCGCCAACGTGTGGACCTGCGATCTCACCCACGGGTACATCTCGATCAACGCCGACTACCGCTCGTGATGGGCCGCAAACGATGAGCGCGCTCGACGACGAGATGCTGGCGCTGATGCGTTTCGTGTCGCAGCGCACGATCCTGCCGCGCTGGCGCAACCTTGCCGAAGGCGACATCATCGAGAAGGCGCAGGATGAGCTTGTCACCGTCGCCGACCGCGAAGCAGAGGCGTTCCTCACCGAGGCGCTGACGAAGCTCGCTCCGGATGTCCCGATCGTCGGCGAGGAGGCGGCGCACGCCGACCCTTCGGTGCTAGATCATCTGTCCGGTCAGTGCTGGATCGTCGATCCGATCGACGGGACGCACAACTATGCACACGGCAAGTCGCCATTCGGCATCATGGTCGCCCTGGCGGATGCAGGGGAGGCGATCGCAGGATGGATCTACGATCCCGTGCGTGACCGGTTCTGTCACGCGCGGCGCGGCGAAGGTGCCTTCGTCAACGGGGACCGTGTCGAGGCCCGGCCGACAGGCGACGAGCCGCCGGTTGCGGCGATTTCGGTGATTTTTCTCGACCAGCATCGACGCAAGGCCGTCAACGACCACGTAGCGCCGCATTATCGCGTCGTGGAAACGCCGCGCTGCGCCGCCGAACAATATCCTCGACTCGCGCTGGGTGAGAACGACGTGTCGTTCTTCGAACGCACGCTCGCCTGGGACCATGCGGCCGGGGTGCTGTGGCTCAACGAGGCCCGCGGCAAGGTCTGCAGGCCGGACGGATCGCCCTATCGGGTCGACGAGGTCGACCGCACCGGGATAATCGGCGCCGCGAGCCCGGCCTTATGGGACGTGCTCGCGACGCTCTACGCGAAACTCTAGAGTTCGCTCTCGAGCCAGCCCTTGAGCTGGCTCTTCGGGGCAGCGCCGAGCTTCTGCGCGACGGGCTTGCCGTCCTTGAAAAGGACCATGAGCGGGATCGACTGGACGCCGATCTGCCCTGGAACGCCGGTGTTCTCCATGATGTCCATCTTGGCGATGGTCACCTTGTCGCTGAGTTCATCAGCAATCTCTTCGAGCGCCGGGCCGATCATCTTGCACGGACCGCACCATTCGGCCCAGAAATCGACCAGCACGGGCTTGTCGCTGTCGAGCACGTCGGACTGGAAGCTGGCGTCGGTGACGGCGATTGTGGGCATGGGGAATCTCCTGTTGTCGGGCGCCAATCTAGGCATCGTCCGCGTCTACTCAACGGGCGGGAGCGGAAAGCTTTCCGATTTTGCCGACAAGAGGCTCTTGCGCTCGGCCAGCTTGGCTTCAGGAATTTCGATAAGTTGCGGCGTCTGCGTGTACAGCACAGCCGCCCGGACCGCGCGACCGGGATAGATCGCGGCCAGCGCGGCGGCATAGGCAGCCATCTGCCGCAGCGTCGTCTCGGGCACTTCCTCGAGAGTGGCAGGGGGACGGCGCGCGGTCTTGAAGTCGACCACAGTCACGCACTCGCGCTCGACCAGCAGGCGGTCGGCGGTTCCCGCGATAACGAGGCCTTCCACGTTGGCGGCGAGCGGGACCTCGGCAAGCGCGCCCGGCACAAAGACATGCGCGAAGCCCGGCTCCGACAGCACGGCGAGCGCGCTATCGAGCATCTCCGCTTGAGCGATGGGCGACAGATAGCCGGCCTGGCGTTCGAGCCATGCGCGCGCCGTCATTTCGCGCTCGGCGGGCACTACATCGGGCAGGCGCTCAAGCAGCCGGTGGATCAGGACGCCCCGTCGTGCCGCCTCCCTCGCGACCTCGGGCGAAAGCGGCGGATCGCTGCCTTGTTCCGAACCGGCTGCAGACGGTGCAAGCGGGCGCGGCGGGCGCGGTTCCGGACCGATCGGGGCGGTCGCCCATGCCGGCAGCGACACCGGAGCTTGGAGTTGCTCGACCGTGCGAGCGATCGGCGATCCGAGCGCCCCCCATTCCCGGCGCATTCCCCAGATGGGATCGGCGATCTCCTCACCTTCCATCAGCGGAGCGAGGCGTGCGTACCAGGAATCCGGCGCCGGCTCCGTTTCCCGCTTGCCGAGAGCGCCGCCGATGAACAGCGCTTCTTCCGCGCGGGTCATCGCCACGTAGAGAAGGCGCCAGTGCTCGGCGCGCTCGGCAGCTCTGACGGCGGCCTCGGCCTCGCGGATGGGGCCGGCCACCTCGTCCTTGCGAAGCGCAGGCAGCGGCACTTTGCGCCCGCCCCCGCCCGGCAAGCCTTCCGCCAGATCCATTCCGCGCGTGCGGGACGCATCCGGGTTGCCGGCAGCGTCGGCGAGGATCACGATGGGCGCCTGAAGGCCCTTCGATCCGTGGACGGTCATCACCCGAACGAGCCCGCCGCCGTTATCGCTCTCGCGCTTCAGTTCGCCCTCGCCCGAATCGAACCACGCGACGAACCCTGCAAGGCTGGCGGTCGAAGTCGCTGCATAAGCGCTTGCGGCGTTGAGCAGTTCGTCGACCGGGTCATTCACTTCGGGGCCAAGGCGCGAAACGAGCGCCTTGCGCCCTTGCCAGGGGCCAACCAGCATCCAGCGGAGCATCGCTTGCGGTGGCTCGAAGTCGGCGATGCGCAACAGGTCGCGCAGCTTGTCCGCGGTCGCGCGCTGAAGCGGAGCGGTCCCCTGGCGGATATGATCCCACAGCCGTCCCTTCTCGCGCCAACCGTGTGCAAGGAGGTCTTCCTGGCTCCACCCGATGAGCGGACTGACGAGGAGGTTGGCGAGGCTGAGGTCGTCGAGCGGCTGCGCGGCAAAACGCAACGCGGCCATCAGGTCCTTGACGCCCAGCGGGGCGCCAAGGCGCAGGCGGTCGACACCCGCCACAGGAACACCCGCGGCATGAAGGCGCGCAACGATAAGGCCTGCCAGTTCGCGCCGCTTGCGGACGAGGACCATGATGTCGCCGGGTCCGGCGTTACGCCCCCCATCCCGCGACAGGGGAAAGCCGCGCCTGAGCCAGTCTGCGACCTGGTCCGCGATGCGGTTCGCCATCGCCCGCTCGGGTTCGGACAACCAGTCTTCCGGGCCTTCCTCGTCCCCGCCGCCGCGCGCGCTCACCGGGCGCCAGAGCGTGACGAGGCCCGGCCGTTCGAAGCCGACGTGCCGCTCGACGGTCTCGTCGGGACCGATGCCGAAGGCGCCCTGCCCGATCGCGGCGATGGCCGCATCGACGAAGTCGAGCACAGGTTGCGAGGTCCGGTACGACCGCCCGAGACCCAGCGGCAAAAGCGGCTCGATTGACGGATCTTCCGCCGCGAGCGAGTCGATCAGATCGCGGTAATACCCCCGGGCTGCGGCGAAGTTCTCGGGGCTCGTTCCCTGGAAACCGAAGATCGCCTGCTTGTAGTCCCCCACGACGAAAAGCGTGCGCTGGACACCCGGTCGCTGCCCCTCCCCGGCAAAGAAATCGTCGGTGATCGCCCGAACGATGTCCCATTGTGCGCTATTGGTGTCCTGCGCCTCGTCGACCAGCACGTGATCGAACCGCCGGTCGAGCTTGTACCGGATCCACGGTGCGACGTCGGCATTCGAGAGCAGCGCGGCGGCGCGGCGGATCTGGTCGTCGAAGTCGATCAGCCCCTCGCGCGTCTTCGCTTCCTCCCAGGCGAGCGCGAAGCGACGACCGAGCTCGAGCGCCGGTGCGAGAAGTTCGGCGAGTGCCAGCAACACCCGCCGTTCGCGCAAGGCACCAAGCGAAGCCGCGACGGCTTCGGCGTGGACGGCGTACTCCGGGTCGTGCTTTTCCAGGCTGCCCAGCGACCGGGGATCGCCTTTCTGGGTGAACAACGCCGCCTCGACCCTGTCGGCAGCAGCAACCCGCTCCACCCCGCTCGCAGCGAGGAACTCGGCGATAGCATCGACCGACTTCGCTGCGGTCGCCGTGCCCCATGCCATGTTCGCTGCGCGCATTCTTTCGAGCGCCCGGCAGTCGAACACGCCATCGGCGCACAGCTCGGAGAGGCTTTCTTCGCCGGCATCGGCGGGCAATCCCAGCAGGGTTCGGACCCGGTCGCGCATCGGCGGCTGCCAGCTTCCCGCGCCGAACCACATCTCGCGCGCTTCGGCACAACGCATGAGCCACTGCGGCACCTCCGCCGGGCCCATCCGCTCGCTGAGCATGCCCAACGGCGCAAGCACGCCGACGTCGTCCTTTTCCTCCGCCTCGGCGACCATCGCGGCCAGCACCTTGTGCGCCAGGACGTCGCGGTCGCGGTCTTCCATCGGACGCGTGCCCGGAATCAGCCCGGATTCGTCGGGGAATGCCGCAAGTAGCCACTGCGAGAAGGCATGGATCGTGTCGATCCTGAGGCCGCCTCCCGGGCAATCGAGCACGCTCGCAAAAAGGGTTCGCGCCCGATCGATCGTCGCCGCGTCGTTGGGCGCTCCGATCGCGATCAACTCAGTCGCAAGCTTCGTCTCCTCGAGCCGCACCCAGCGCGCCAGAACCGCGTTGATCCGCTCGGCCATTTCCGCCGCGCCCGCCTTGGTAAAGGTCAGGCACAGGATCTGTCCCGGCGATACGTTCGGGCGAAGCAGGAGACGCAGAACGCGTGCCGACAGGACCTGCGTCTTTCCTGTGCCGGCGGACGCGGACAGCCATACGCTGCGGTCGGGGGCGACCGCGCGCGCCTGGTTCTCGGCGAGTGGGTGGACCTTTCCGCTCACGCCAGATCCTCGGTTTCACGCCGCACCCATTCGTCGAGCCGCATAAGCTGGTCGTAAGTCGCGTATCCCGGTGCGTCGGGGTTCAACCGTGCGGTGAAAGCTTCGTTGCCGAGTATCCAGCGATCGAGCGCGTCGTCGAGAAACTCGCGCGCCGTGGGCAGAAATTCGTCCGCCGGGATGCCCTTGAGCTTGCGGCCTTCGAGCACGGGGGTCTCGATGTAACCGAACCCGCCGTCCTTGTTTCGCGCGAGCGACCAGTATTCGAAACGACTGACGGGACCTTCGGCGCCCTCGAACGCACCGTCCTCGACCATCAGACCGAGCGTACCGAGCTGGAGCGCGTACCCTTCCTGTACCTGAGCCCCGCTGGGCGGCCTCCCCGTCTTGTAGTCGATCACAGCGAAGCTGCCGTCGGCGAGGCGGTCGAGGCGGTCGATCCGGCCCTTCACGACCACGCCGCGCCATTCCACCGCGCCCTTCTTTTCCCACAGGACAGGCCCGCGCGCAGGATCCGCCGCTATGGCACTCTCGACCCATTCGAGCGCCTGCAACAGCCGGGGCCGCCACAGCGCCCGCACCAATGGGTGCGCGTTCATCGCCTGGAGCTGCTCGGCGGCGATCTCAGCGAGCGGACGCCCGGTCTCGTGCCAGAGTTCGAGGATCCTGTGGGCCAGCTCGCCTTGCCATTCCGGGCTGGGTTCCGCGTCCAGACCATCGAGTTCGGACAGGCGAAGGATGCTCGAAGCGTAGAACTGAAATGGATCGGCCCGCAGGCGATCCAGCTTCGTAACCGACAACGCGATCCTGCGCTGCGCCGCGCTGGGTATCGGCTGCGGCCGCGGATAGGGTTCGGCTGCCGGAGCGTGGTCGATTGCGGCGGCCATGGCGGGCGCTTGGGCTTCCCGGTGCGCATCTCCCAGCTCCCCGAGCAATGCCTGGACACGCAGGAGGAAGCGCGAAGCGATGGCAGGGCCGCCCTCGTCGCGGCGAGCGCGGCTCAGCACCACTTCCGGCGCACCGAGCACCGCGGCTAGGTCGTGCGCCGAAAGCCCGATGCGGAATTCGGCGCCCGGCACCCCGAGAGCACGCAGGACTGCGGGCGCAAGCAGCGGATCGGTCGAAGGGCGCGCCGGCCAGGTCCCTTCGTTGAGACCGGCGGCGATGACGAGATCGGCGCGCGCCATCCGCGATTCGATCAGACCGTAGATCGCGACCCGGGGGTGTCCTCCATACGGAGGCCGTACCGCGATCGCATCCATTGCATCGCGCAATGCCGAATGCAGGTCGTCCGCCTCCAGCACGGTCCCGGCATCGCGTGCATGGAGACGCAGGTCTTCGACGAAAGCGGCAAGCGCCCTGCCGTCCTCCCGGTCCCACAGGTTGGCCCCGGCCATCGCTTCACCCGCGGTGGCGAGACGGTCCAGCCATTCGGCGAGCGGCAGCCGCTCATCCGACAACAGCGGCGCTAGGATCGCTTCAGCTTCGCCCCACCATTCCGGAACTCGCGCGGCGGCTGCAATCGGTCCAAGCGGCTCGAGGCCCGGCGCGGGCCGTGGTCCCCGCAGCTTCCGCTCGAATGCCCGCAGCGCATCGAGCCACGCCCCGCGCGTTTCGCCCATGCGGACCAGCGGATTGGCAAGCGCGGCGACGAGAGCGACAGGTGCGGCGCGCTCGCCAGCGAGTTCCGCAAGTTGGAGCAGGAAGCGGCCGGCGGTCGTTTCCGAGAGGGCGCGCCCTGCCGAATCGTCGGCCACGAGGTTCCAGCGAGCGAGATGCTGAACGACCCGTCTGGCCAGCCCTCGGTCGGGGGTCACAAGCGCGACCCTCCTCTCCGGAACTTCGACCGCCTCGCGGATGAGCAGCGCGATGGCTTGCGCCTCCGCCTCGGGATTGGCGCTTTCCATCACCCGCACGCCCGAGAGCCGACGCTTGTCGGCCGGCAGGTGGACCCAAGCGCGGCTCGCCTGCGGTGGCAGGAACAGCGAAGAGATCGCGTGGGTACGCTCCGGCGGCCCCTTGCCGATCCCCGCACGGTGCCACTGCTGCACTTCGGCGCGATTGACCCCCATCCGGTTGAGCAGGAGCTTGAGGTGATATTGCGGATGGGTGACCGCGTCGCCGGGGGCGAACGGCGGGTCGCCGGGGTTCTCTCCCGCACCTGCCGCGCCGAGTTCCTCCCACACCTCGTCCGACATCGACAGGTCGAGGTCGGGGAGAATGACTGCGCCCGATGGCAGCTCGCTCACCACGCGCAGCAGGCCGGCCAGCGCCGGCGCCGCCGACGTCACGCCGGCAGCAATTACCGGCGTAGGAGGCGGAGAGGCCCGCCAACGCCGCGCGGCATGCTCGAACAGGCGATTGCGCCGGGCCGACGCATCGAGCTGTCCCGCGGCTTCGAGTTCTGCCAGCCAACGCGCCTGCACCCGCGCAAAACGCTGAAGGGCCGCCCGCCAGTGCTCGGCCATGTCGCCCACGAGGTCGAGCACGCGGTCCTGGAGAAGTTCTTCCGGTCCGATATCCTCGACGAGGAGGCGGTCCATCGTCCGCGCGGTTTCCCGCGCGAGACGCAGCACCGCGGACCCGCGCGGAGCGTCGGCGCCCATCTCGTCGCGCAGTATCTCGGCGAGCCGGAGCCAGCGGCGCGTCGGTTCGACCGCGGGCGGTATGTCGGCACTGCCAAGTGGATCGAGCAGGGCGCCGAGCGTCTCATCGAGATCGAGATCGCCCACCACCGCCATGCGCAGCATCAGGAGGCCTCCGCCGGAAGCACGAACGAAAGCTTCCTGCACGGTCCTTGCCGCGCGGGTCGAGGGTAGCAGTAGCGTAAGGCGGGCGAGCCCCAGATCGGGTTCCGAATAGCGCGGGATCAATCCCGCGACGAGGGCATCAGCAAAGCCGCGATGCGCGGCGATCGAGTAGACTTGCGGCGCGACCCTATCACCCACTCGCCAGCGCCTCCTCTGTGGGCTTGATCGCTTGCGGGCTGCCAACCTCGAACCACTGACCGGTAAAGCTGGTGCCGAACAGGCGCCCTTCTTCCCGCGCGCGCTCCCAAAGCACGTTCGTGCTGAAGGGGCCTTCCGGCGCATCGCGCAAGAGGCGGTGCGAGACGATCTGGATGCCGGTGTAGATGAACGGCGCGATCCGGCCGGGCTTGCGGCGGCTCAGGCGGCCGATCCCGTCCATGTGGAAGTCTCCCGGACCTCGAAAATTGGCCGCCCGTGCGTGGGGCACGACGAGGAGGAGCGCATCCATCTCGTCCGCGTTCCAGCGGGCGGACAGGTCGGCAAAGGCAGTGCGCGGACCGTCGAGCCAGATGTTGTCGGAGTTCAGGCAGAAGAACGGATCGGGCAGGAGCCCGGCGCGGTGCGCCTTGAGCATGCCTCCGCCGGTTTCCAGCAACAGGTCGCGCTCGTCCGATACGATGACCTCGGGCGCCTTGCGGTGCTTCATGTGCGCGATGAGCGGTTCGGGGAGGTAATGCACGTTGACGACCGCGTGCCCCACACCTGCCTCGGCAAGGCGATCGAGCGCATGATCGATCAGCGGTTTGCCCGCGACCCGCACCATGGGTTTCGGCTGCGCCGCCGTCAGCGGACGCATCCGCTTTCCGAGACCGGCCGCCATGACCATCGCGGTGTCGCTGGCGAGCGCAGTCACGTGATCGTCCCGCCCCCGGCTTCGCGAAGCGCACGCGGGATGTTGGCGTCGAACCACGCGGCGACCGGTGCCAGTGCCGGATGCGCCAGATCGCGTTCCATCGCCTCCCAGACGCGGGGGATCATGTCGAGGTAGCGCGGCTTGCCGTCCCGCTTGTAGAGCCGGGTGAAGATGCCGACGATCTTGGCGTTGCGCTGCGCACCGAGCCGGGCGTAGTCGGCTTCGAAGTCCGCACCTGCATCGACCTGCGACTGGTAGCGGTCGAGCATCGCCCGCTCGAGTTCCTTTGAAACGTCGCGCCGCGCGTCCTGCAGCAAGCTGACGAGGTCGTACGCGGGATGGCCCACAAGCGCGTCCTGGAAGTCGATCAGTCCCTGGCCATGCTCGGGCAGCAACATGATGTTCTCCGCATGGTAGTCGCGCAGCACGGTCACGCCCGGGTTCTGCCGGTCGAGCATCGGCGTGAGGACGTCTTTCCAAGCCGAGATATATCCCGGCACATCGATCGAAAGACCCGCCACCGGGCAGTACCATTCTGTCAGCAGGTCGCATTCACGCTGGTAGGTCTGCAGGTCGTAGGGTTCGAAAGGTCCTGCGGGGAGAGCATGGAGCGCGACCAGCGCATCGATCGCGCGCGCATACGCTTCGAACTCCCCGTCGGGGTTGGCGTCGAGCCAGTCGCGCATCCGGTCGTCGCCGAAATCCTCGAGCAGCACCCATCCTTCGCCAGCGTCGGCGGAATAGATCTCCGGTGCCCGCATCGCGTTCTCGGTCAGCCACCGGGCGACGTGGAGGAACGGTTTCGGGTCTTCGTGCGGCGGCGGCGCATGCATCAGCATCGCTTTGCGCTGCCCATGTTGCACCCTGAAGTAGCGCCTGAAGGAAGCGTCACCGGGAATGGGATATATCGCCGCGCCGGCCCATCCGGCTCGTGCGAGGAAATCGGTCAGGCCGTCGGGCAGGGAATTCATGGCAAGCGCCCTAGCCAATCCGCCCCGCCTTCGACAATCGCGACGCGGCCTTTCCCCAGAGTTTCCAACGCAATTGAGAGGCATTGCGGCTCATTGTCGAAGCCGCCGGCATTTTCCGGCCATTCGGCAAGCAGCACCGCGCCTTCGCGATAATCGTCTAGCCCGAGCTCCGCGAGCTCCAACGGGCTCTCCAGACGGTAGAAGTCCGCGTGCACGAGCGGCGGCTCGAGCGCATCGTAGGTTTCGAGTATCGTGAAGGTCGGAGACGGGACTTCCCCAAGATGGCCGAGCGCCGCGATGATTGCGCGCGCAAGCGTTGTCTTCCCGGCCCCGAGTCCGCCGGAAAGGGCAACGACGTCCCCTGCGCGCAGGCGCGTTGCGATACGGTGGCCGAGCGACTCCATCGCTGCAAGATCGGGCAGTTCCAGCCTCACGGGAGGTGGATGGTCGCGAACGTGCCCTCACCCCGACGAGACACGATGTCGAGAGTTCCGCCGTGTGCTTCGACGAGTTGGCGCGCGAGGGGGATGCCGAGCCCCTGCCGGCGCTCGGGCTTGCCGTCCGCTCCCGTGCGCAGTCCCTCGACCGCTCGGCGCAGTTCGTCCTTGCTCATGCCCCTGCCGTTGTCGGAAACCACGATGCGCACCCCGTCCTTCTTGCGCGAGAGGTCGACGAGGATCTTTCCGCCCTTCGGCGTCGCGGCGATGGCATTGTCGAGCAAATGCCCGATCGCGCGGCCCAGCTGCCGCGGATCGGCTTCGACCTTCGATGTTCCACCGCCGCGCAGGTCGAGGCTGAGCCCCCCGTCGACGATGGCGGCTTCACGCTCGCGGACGACCTGCGTGACGAAAGGCAGCAGGTCGAGCTTTTCCCTGGCGAGCGGCAGAAGGCCAGCCTCGCTCTGTGAGAGGTCGAGTACGTTCTCGACCTGGTCGGTCAGGCGATGCACTGCTTCGAGAATGGCCCCGACATACTCGCGGGCCTGTGGGGAGAGTTCCCCCGCGACCCCAGCTTCGAGCAGCTCGGCGAAGCCGCTGATCGATGTGAGCGGTACACGGAACTCGTAGCTCATGTTGGCGAGGAACCGCGTCTTGACCTCGTCGGCCGCCTCCAGCGCCTGCGCCCGCTCGCGCAAGGCGTCCTCGGCATTCTGCGAGTCGGTGATGTCGAGCACCGTGAGCAATCCGTTTCCGTCCGGTAGCGGCACGCCGGCGATCTCGAGCGTGCGTCCATCGGCGAGCGACACCCGCCCACCCGTCTGGCGCCGATCGAGCGTGGCGCCGCGAACGACGTCGCCGATGGCCTTCGCCTGCTTCGGCTTCGACAGGTTCGGGGCGATTCTCTCGATCAGCTCGTCGGCCGTAGGGTGGCCGTCGATATCGGCCTGGTCGAGACCCCAAGCCGCCGCGAAGCGCCGATTCCACAACTGAATGTGTCCGTCAGGCGCGAAAACGGCGAGCGCTTCGAACAGGCTGTCGAACGTGGCCGTTCGCGTACGGAGAAGGGTGTCCCGGGTCGCGGACAACGCGAGACTCTCGGTCCTGTCCTCTGCGATCAGGACGAGACCGCCGTCCGGCATGGGTTGCGCAACGATCCGCAAATGGGTGCCATCGCTCAGCGGCCAGGCTTCCTCGACCGCTTCGTCGGCCAAGAACCAGTCCGCGCGTTCTGCCCGCCATGCCGGGAAGTCCCGCACTTCCGGAGTGCGCCCGGCCTCGCGCGTTTCGCGGAGAAGGCGCTCGAATTCGATCCCTTCGACAGCGCCGGGCCGCATGGCGAAGATGCGCCGGAAAGGCTGGTTGGCCGACAGCAGCCTTCGGTCCGCGCCGAACTGCGCCACGCCGACCGAAAGCTGGTCGAGCATGTCCCGTTGGGCTTCGCGGAAAGCTCTGAACGCGCGGGCCTGCTCTTCCATCTCCTCGATGTCGACCGCGTACCCGGCGACGCCTTCTTCGCCGAGAGGCAGGTCGCTGACCCGCAGCGACCGGCGCTGTCCATTGATCGTCGCGGCCACGATCCGCTCGACCGGAGTCTTCGCTTGGGCCGCCTGCCCTGCAACTTGGGCCGCGGTCAGACCGTCGACCGATTCAACCAGCTCGACCTGTTGCTCGACAACCGTCTCGGCATTCTCGCCTCCGACCGCAGCCACGTAGGCGCGGTTGACGAGCTTGAGCCGGGAATCCGGGCCGCGGAACCACATCGGAAGCGGGGCCGCCTCGATCAGCCCGACGAGCGCGGCAAAGTCGCCCTTCGCGCGCGCCGCTTCGGAGCGCAGTCGCGAAAGCTCGTTCTGGCTCTCGGAGAAATCGAAGACCCAAAGCAGCGCGGAACCGCCCGGCGATACCTGCGGATCGGCAAGCACGCCGCGTACCGCGAGGCTGCGCTGCGATCCCGGCGGGGTAAGCGCCATGCGAAACGGCGCGGCGGTCTTCTGCGTCCGCGAAACATTCGCGGAAAGCTCGGCCAGTTGCTCCGGCGAAATGCCCTTGCCACCTTCCGCTCCGGCGAGGTCGCTGAGATATTGCGGCAGCTTGGATAGCCCAAGCCATCCGGCGAGCCGCTCGCTCGCCTCGATTCGCCCGTCCACCCGGACGATCACGGGAATTGCCGGTGATTCGTCGATCATCCGGACCATGCGGCGCGCAGCCTTGCGGGTGGCTTCCGCCTTGCGCGCCTTGCCGCCGGCAGCGATCATCATCCACGCGGCACCTGCGACCCAGACGGCCAGCAGGAGGCCGAGGAGCGCAAGCGCGGTGGCGTTCAGTTGCATGGGCGGTCAGCTATGCGCGCTGACCGCGCCATGCAACGATATTGGGCAACTTAGTAACGATAGTGATCAGGCTTGAAGGGCCCTTCGACCGGCACGCCGATGTAATCCGCCTGCCGCTTGCTGAGCGTCGTCAGCTTCACGCCGAGCTTCTCGAGGTGAAGCGCCGCGACCTTTTCGTCGAGGTGCTTGGGCAGGACGTAGACGTCGTTCTTGTACTGGCCCGGATTGGTGAACAGCTCGATCTGCGCCAGCGTCTGGTTGGTGAAGCTGCTGCTCATGACGAAGCTCGGGTGGCCGGTGGCGCATCCCAAGTTCACGAGACGGCCCTTGGCGAGGATCAGGATCTGCTTTCCGTCGGGGAAGGTCACAAGGTCGGTGCCCGGCTTGATTTCCTTCCAGTCGTAATTGTCGAGCGCCGAAATCTGGATTTCGCTGTCGAAGTGGCCGATGTTGCAGACGATGGCCATGTTCTTCATCGCCTTCATGTGTTCGGCGGTGATCACGTCCTCGTTGCCGGTCGCGGTGACGAAGATGTCGCAGCGCTTCACCGCCTCTTCCATCGTGACGACTTCGTAGCCTTCCATCGCGGCCTGGAGCGCGCAGATCGGATCGATCTCTGTCACCATCACGCGCGCGCCGCCGTTGCGGAGCGAATCGGCACTGCCCTTGCCGACGTCGCCGAAGCCGGCAACGCAGGCGACCTTGCCGGCGAGCATCGTGTCGGTCGCACGGCGGATCGCGTCGACGAGCGATTCCTTGCAGCCATAGAGGTTGTCGAACTTCGACTTGGTCACGCTGTCGTTCACGTTGATCGCGGGGAACGGCAACTTGCCCTGCTTGGCGAGGTGGTAGAGGCGGTGGACGCCGGTCGTCGTCTCTTCCGAGACCCCCTTGATGTTGCGGACGGTCGCGGTGAGGTAGCCCGGCTTGGCCTTGAGGAACGCCTTGAGCGCGCGGACGAATTCGATTTCCTCGGCATTCGAGGGTTCGAACAGGTCCTCACCCGCCTCGACCCGCGCGCCCCAAAGGGCGAACATCGTGGCGTCGCCGCCGTCGTCGAGGATCATGTTGCAGGTGCGGTCCTGGTCGTCTTCGCTCGACCAGTCGAAGATGCGTCCGACGTAGTCCCAGTACTCGGCCAGGGTTTCGCCCTTGATCGCGAAAGTCGGGATCCCCGCCGCCGCCATCGCCGCGGCGGCGTGATCCTGCGTGGAGAAGATGTTGCACGTGGCCCAGCGCAGCTCCGCACCGAGAGCGACCAGCGTCTCCATCAGCACCGCGGTCTGGATCGTCATGTGGAGCGAACCGGTGATGCGTGCGCCCTTGAGCGGCTGCGAGGCTCCGTATTCCTCGCGCAGCGCCATCAGCCCGGGCATCTCGGTTTCGGCGATCGCGATCTCGTCGCGGCCGAATTCGGCGAGGTTGATGTCCTTGATGACGTAATCACGGTTCAGGGTGTCGGCAGAAGTGGCCACGGGGAAATTCTCCAGAATATCGGGATGGCGCGACCCCTAGCCTTCGCGTGTTCGGAAGGCAAATATAAAGCTTCCTTTATATGTGATGGCACAACCGCAAAAAAACGGGCGGCCACCTTTCGGTGCCGCCCGTTTCCCCCCGTCGAGACCAGCTTCAGCGGCGGGAAGCGAATTGCGCTGGCCGGTCCGCGAGCACTTCGTCGGCTGCCGCAACCAGCCGTGCCCGATCCTGCGTTGCGGCCAGATCCTTCGTCATTGCCTTGAGCTCGGAGCAGCCGAGCCACGGGTGACCCTGGCCGTACTGATTGGCCATGCCGACGCTTACCGTGTCGAGGGCCTTCTTGGCCCGCGCCGGCCCCATCCGCGCGACGTAATCGGCCTGCATCGTGCGGAACGCCTGGCCCATCGTCGGGCTGTGGTTCGTGGCAAACCGGGAATAGTCCGCCTGGAAATTGTCCGGGCCGAACCGGCACCTCAACGAACTGACCATCAGCATGATGTCGAGGCGGCGAAGTTTCGCGGCATCGTCCGTGGCACCCGCAATGGCGGTCTGCGGAAAGGTGGCGAGCGTCGATACCGCGGCCAGAACGGCCGCCAGCTTGGCAATGGATTTCATGACCCCAGTCTCCCTGAACGGGCCCCACCCCGGCCCGCGCTTTGCAGCGAGCACCCCTGCCCGCCTGTGATGGAGACTGATCCCAATGCGTTTACTTGTTCTTAAACGCCAAAGGTGAAGCGAAATTAACCGCGACCGCAGCCCTCAAGCGCTTGCGCCCCGGCGTTCGCACGCTATCTCGACGGGCAGACGGACGGGACAGCGAAGGGAAATTCCGACATGACGATCAAGGTGGGCGACAAGCTGCCCGACGTGAAGCTGGTCAAGGCGACCGAAGCGGGCCCGGAAGCGGTCCAGAGTGCAGACTATTTTGCGGGCAAGAAGGTCGCGATCTTCTCGGTCCCCGGCGCGTTCACCCCGACTTGCTCGGCGCGGCACCTCCCCGGTTACGTCGACAAGGCCGGCGAGCTCAAGGCCAAGGGCGTCGATGAGATCGTGGCGACAGCGGTCAACGATCCCTTCGTGATGGGCGCCTGGAACAAGGCCGCAGGGTCCGACGACATCACCATGCTGGCCGACGGCAACGGCGACTTCGCCGAGGCCATGGGCCTGACGATGGACGGAAGCGCCTTCGGTCTCGGCAAGCGCGGCCAGCGCTGGTCGGCCATCGTCGAGGACGGCGTGGTCAAGGAACTCAACGTCGAGGCGCCGGGCGATTTCTCGGTCTCGAGCGCCGAGCACCTCCTCGGCCAGCTCTGACAACCTGAAATAAACCAAATCGGATTAGGGCGGCAGCGTGCAAACGTCTGCCGCCCTTTCCATTTCAGCCTCCGGCAGTGACGGATCGCGTGACGTCGCTTTGAGCCCGCTTGCCATCCTCATCGCCGCGACGTTGCTGGTCGCCTCACTGGCCGCTCTCGCCATCGTCCCGTCAGCCGGCATGAGGTTCGAAGCCGCCGGCTTCCTGCAGTTCCTGGCGCTTGCCGCGTGCATGATCGGCCTTGCCGGTTGGTGCCGGTTCAGGAAGCTCGATCCGCGCGTGGGAGATGCGGCGACAATCGTCGCGATCGGCACCGTTGCCCTGATGGCTTGCGGCGTGATCTCGAATGCCGGCTTGCGACTCGGCGCGGCCCCGATCGACGTTTGGCTGGCCTCAGCCGATGCAGCCGTGGGCATCGACGTCGAACGGGCGGTCCGGGCGATGGTCGCTCATGCATGGGCGATCGACGCGTTGACCTGGATCTACAACGCGTCGGGCGCCGCGATCGTCGTGCTCATTGCGGCGAGGACCGTTGCCGGTCACCGTGCAAAGGCCTGGGAGCTGTTGGCCACCGTAGTCGTGTCGATGCAGGCGGTCGCTCTGTTGTCGATCGCCTTTCCGGCGATCGGCGCGATGGCCCACCTCGACATGCTGGACCTGCAAGGAAACGGTCTGCCGTCAGGTGCAGGCGTCTACCACCTGGAAGCATTCAGACAGTTCCATCAAGGGAGTGACCCTGTCCTGCGGCTGTCCGAAATGAGCGGGCTGGTCACTTTCCCGTCCTTCCATACGGTGCTGGCCCTGCTCGCAGTCCAGGCACTGGCCGATACCCGGCTGCGCTGGCTGGCAGTCGCCTGGACCGCGGCGGTGATCGTGTCGACGATCCCCATCGGCGGGCACTATGTGACCGATCTCGTCGCGGGATTCGCCATCTGGGCCGGCTGCGCTTGGACAGCCCGGCGGTTCAGTAACCCATCAGCTTGAGCACTTCCTCGCGGCTTCGCTCGTCGTCGAGGAAACATCCATAGAGTTTGCTCGTGACCATCGAGACGCCCGGCGTCCGAACCCCGCGCGCAGTCATGCAGGAGTGCGCCGCTTCGATCACCACTGCCACGCCCTGCGGCTTCAGGTGATCCCAGATGCATTTTGCTACTTCCGCAGTCAGCCGCTCCTGGACCTGCAGTCGCCTCGCAAAGCCGTGCAGGACGCGCGCGAGCTTCGAGATTCCGACGACACGGTCGGTGGGCATGTAGGCGATCGCGGCCTTGCCGATGATCGGCGCCATGTGGTGCTCGCAATGCGACTGGAAGGGAATGTCCCTGAGCAGCACGAGCTCGTCATAGCCGCCAACTTCCTCGAAAATGCGGCTCAGATGGACCGAGGGGTCCTCGCCGTACCCGAGGCAGTATTCCTTCCACGCTCGCGCGACGCGGGCCGGCGTGTCGAGCAGGCCCTCGCGCGTCGGATCGTCGCCCGCCCACTCGATGAGAGTGCGGATGGCGTCCTGCACATGTTCGGGGACAGGGGGCTTTCCGCGCGGATCGTCTTCGTCTGGTCCGACCAGGCTGCTCATGATGCCTTTTTCCTTTTCCACCGAACCCGGTTCCATGTCCGGTTGAGCAGACTGCCCTGCTTCATCAGACCGCCCTTGGCAAACGGCTCGAACATATCGTCGGGATGCTCCGGGTCGAGCAATTGGGAGCCTGCGAGGGTTTCCTCGATTTCCCCCACCTCCGGGGGTACGAAACGCCGAAGCTGGCGACTGTTCGCACGCCCGTACCGCTCAATGAAGCCGAGCATCGAATCGTCCGCTTCCAGCGCCTTTGCGACCGCGTCTTCCTCCATCCCGCAATGTTCGGCGAGCAGCGATCGGCGAAGAGCCGCGATCGCGTCTCCCGCATGCTCGTTGCCCGGACGCGAGCAGTCGATGAATGCATCGCATTCGCTGTCGAGCCCCATCGATCGGTTGTTCCAGTTCGCCGAACCGATGCGCAATACCGTGTCGTCGAAGATCGTCAGCTTGGCATGGACATAGATCTTCGTCTCGCCGGTCCAGGGAACGAATAGACCGAAGCGCTTCTTGTGATCGACCTCCTCGATCGAATGGAGAAGGCAATTGCGCGCGTGATCCATCGCCTGCTGCTCGAGCCATCCGTCCGCGGCATCGGGCTGGACCATGACGATCTCCGGTGGATCGTCTTCCTGCAGCCGCTTCATGATCGCCTCGGCGATCTTCGGCGACGTGAAATACTGGTTTTCGGAATAGATGAACCGCTTCGCCGCTGCGATCTGGTCGAGCAGGAGGCGCTCGATCTCGCGAATTTCGGCGAGGTCATCGTATTCGCCTCGGGTACGCGCGAAGCCGATTTCCACGTTCTCGAACTGGACGGGCAGGTCTTCGGGCCAGAGGCTTTCTTCCGGGAGTTCGACTTCCGAGAGCACATCGCCCCCCGCCCGATGCCAGCGCTCGCGACCCAGTGCCCCGAGGTGACGGGCGCCCTCGCCTTCCAGCATCATGGTCGCGTCATGCCAGGGCCCGTACTTCAGGCCGCGCGGCCGACGTCGGCGACGATCGTTCTCGATGTGCTCGCGCGTGTCCCACCGGTCCTGCGTCATGTCGATGCCGCCGCAGACCGCCAGCTTGTCATCGAGGACAGCGATCTTCTGGTGGTGTGAACATCCCACTGGATGATGGTTGTCGAAATTGAAAGTGATGCCCTTCTTGGCAGCCATGCGGATCACGTCGACGATCATGTAGCCGCGCATCACGAACTGGAACACGCCGACGCCCCACTTGAGAATGCCGATTTCCAGTCCGTCGCGGTGTCTGACGAGCCAGTTGAGAAAGCTTCCCAGCCGTCGCGGGTGGTCTCGCCGGAACGGGCGACTGAACCAGCGGCGACCGACCGCCAGGTGGATTCGGGTGTCGAAATCCCACCCGATCAGCATGATTCGCCTGCGCGCCTTGAGCATCGCTTTCTGCATCAGCGCGAAATAGTCTTCGGCGTCGACGATTACGCTGGCGCGTTCAACATGCGCATAGCGCCATACGCCGGGTTCAGCCGAAAAGTCGGTGAACTGGATCTCGCCGGTCTTCGTGGGCTGGTCGGCCAATTTTCCCCCCGGTGCCGTTTCCGATTGCCTATGCTGAACAGGCGGGAATGGCGAGAGTTCCTTGCAACCGCACGACCGATTGTGCCGTGAGTACCCTGGATTGTCGATGGAAGGTGCGCCCGCCTCAGAAACGTTCAAGGCCACCCCCTTGCGGAGATGGCCTGGAAAATTGGCGCGCCCGGAACGATTCGAACGTCCGACCCTCAGATTCGTAGTCTGATGCTCTATCCAGCTGAGCTACGGGCGCGCTTGAGAGGGGGCCACATAGGCACCGCAACCACCCTTGGCAACACCTATTGCGCGCGTTCGGCAAGGAGATCGACCAGCGCGACATCGAGCGGCGGCATCGGCAGACCGGCTGCCTCGGCAAGCGCGAACCAGCCCAGCCCAGCGCCCGCCTCAGCTACGGGAATACCCTGAAATTCGACAACTTTGTAAAGCTGCATGACGATCCCCGGAGATGGATTGTCAGGTGGGCTTTCGGCGAACGCGATCGGCACCAGCGCTGTCTCTTTGACCAGTATGGTCAATTCCTCGTTAAGCTCCCGGACAAGCGCAAACCGCGGGTTTTCGCCCGCCTCGACCTTGCCTCCGGGGAACTCCCACAACCCCCCGTGATGCTTGTCGATCGGTCTTTGTTGCAGGAGAAATCGCCCCTCGGTGTCGGCGATGGCCGCGGCGACCACGGGTATCCATGTCGGATTTCTTTCCATCCGCGTCGTCCTTCGAAACCTTTTCTTAACTCCCGAGCGCGCAAAACGCATGCTGTCAGGAAGTATTCGACGGACAACAACCAATGCCGATGCGCAAGCTGATCAAAGCAATTGCCAGCGACATTTCGGGGGCCACCGCCGTCGAATACGGACTGATCTTGGCGTTGATCTTCCTCGCCATGCTCGCTGCTGTCCAGAACTTCGGCAACACCTCCATCGCCATGTGGGAAGGGGTCGCCGAGAAGATCGAGGCAACACGAAACTAAGGCGGGATGCGGTTAGGATTTTCTCAATAACCTATCCGTATCTCACACGATCAGCCCCGACCGCAAATATGGGTGCGGGACGGGCCGGGTAGCGAAGACTGAACCAGGAGACGACACATGCAGTTCATCAAGAGCCTCGTCCGCGACGAAGCGGGCGCCACCGCCATCGAATACGGCTTGATCGCCGCGCTCATCGCGGTTGCCGCGATCGCCGCCATGCAGGGCCTCGGCAACCAGCTGAGCGCGACTTTCAAGGAAGTCGAAACCAAGATGGCGAACTGATCTAACCATCAGATCGACAAAAATCGGGCGGCGGGAGTGATCCCGCCGCCCTTTTTCTTTGCAAACCCAGCTATCAGCGGCCGCGAACGACCAGCTTGACCTTCTGACCGGCGACCACCCCTTCGTTGGACGAAAGGCCGTTGAGCACGCGGAAGCGCTGTTCCTGCGCGTCGGTATAGGCCATTCGTGCGGCCAGCGACTGAACGGTATCGCGCGAACCCACCGTCACGACGTCGATCACGCGGGGAATCACCTGTGCCGCTTCGTTGGCGCTGATCCGGCGCATCGAATTGAACATCGGCGAGAATACGCCCGAGCGACCGGCCTGGCTGATGGTCATGAAGTGGAACGCCTGATTGTTCGAAAACTCATAGGCGAAGACGACGACATCGACCTGGCCGTTCCCTGAATTCACACGCGCCGTGCCATAAGTTGCAGGCAGACCGTTGACCGTAGTGCGCTGGAGCGTCTGCGGCGCGATCTGCTGCTGCTGGCTCAGGCCTGCAAAGACCTGCCGCACGTAGTTCTCGAGATTACCGCTATACGGAGCGGTCGTCAGCTGAGCCTGGCCGCTCTGTCCGTTGATCGACACCGCGCGGGTACCGTTGACCATGTAGAACCCGTTCGGCGCGGTAAAGGTGAGCCGAAGATCGGGGTGAATGAACTGGCTGCCTTCGATCACGCCCTGCGCGGGATCGTCACCATAGGTCATTCCGTCGATGCGGGTGAGGAAAGTGTCGCGGTTCGTTACGCCTGACGCGTTGCCTGCTAGCGATGCAGCATTCCGGACGCGGCTCGCAGGATCCGGGTGGGTGGATGCCCACTCCGGCATGCGCGCGTCATTGCGTCCCTGGAGACGCGCGTCGAGCGCGTTCTGATTGGCAAGGCTTTGCAGCACGGTCGACATGGCCCGCGGGTCGTAACCCGCGCTGCGCAGGTACTGGATGCCGAGGCGGTCTGCCTCGAGCTCCTGGTTGCGCGAGAACTTGAGCGTGAGCATCTGAGTGCCCTGCTGAATACCTTGGGCAAGCGTCTGGCCGATCTGACTGTTCCCCAGAACAGCGCCGGTCAGGACCGAACCCAGCAGTCCGATGATCGAGTTTCGCGTGGCCGCTTTCTGCCGCCGCTGCGAGTGCCGCGCCGCAACGTGGCCGACTTCGTGACCAAGAACGCCGGCAAGTTCGGCCTCGTTGTTCATCAGACCGACAAGCTGACGGGTCGTATAAATGTAGCCACCGGGGATCGCGAAAGCATTATTGACCGCGCTGTTGAGCAGCGAGACGGTGAACGCATCCCGGGCGTTCGAAAGGCTCGAATGCACCGCGATATTCTTGCCCACCTGTTCGACATACTGGGCGTGGGTGCCGGTCATCGCACCGCCGAATTCCTGGAGAAGCTGGGGATGCGCTTCCGCACCCTGCTTGGCTTCGGCCGGGGTAATCTGTGTGGCCGTGCTTTGCGCTTCGGCAGTCGTAGCGCAGCCGCTGATGGTCACGGCTGCGGCGCTCAGGAAAAGCGCCGCCATGCGCGAATTAGTGCGTAGTCGAGTCATCGTTATGATCTCCAAGGACGTGTGCGGCGGTCCACCGCGCGCCGCGATTGATTGGGTTTGCACGCCTTGGAACCCGCCTCGGGCGGGCTTGGTTCCCTCGAAGGATGCGCGTCAGGCGACGCCGAGGGTCAGAAAACGTTCTTCACGAAGCCGCCGAAGGGCTTCGGGCGACAGCTTGGACAGCTCGTCGAGTTCTTCGCCGATCGCCTGCCCCAGCGCCTTTGCGGTCGCTTGCGGATCTCGATGGGCTCCACCGACCGGTTCCGGCACGATCCGGTCGATCACGCCCAGGCGCTCCAGATGCTGCGCGGTGACCTTCATGGCTTCGGCCGCCTCGGGGGCCTTTTCCGCCGTACGCCACAGGATCGACGCGCATCCTTCGGGGCTGATGACCGAATAGACGGCGTGCTCCAGCATCAGGACCCGCTCGGCACTAGCGAGAGCCACTGCGCCCCCCGAACCGCCCTCGCCCACAATGGTAGCGACCATCGGAACCGGGAGCGCCAGGCAAGCCTCGGTCGACCGGGCAATTGCCTCGGCCTGACCGCGCTCTTCGGCCTCGATACCGGGAAAAGCGCCCGAAGTGTCGACCAGCGTGACGACAGGCAGGCCGAACCGCCCGGCGAGTTCCATCAACCGGATCGCCTTGCGATAGCCCTCGGGCTTTCCCATGCCGAAATTGTGACGAATGCGACTTTCGGTGTCGTGCCCCTTCTCGTGACCGATCAGGACGACGCGGCGCCCCCCCAACGTCGCCAGACCGCCCATGATCGCCTGGTCGTCGCCATAAAGCCGGTCGCCGCCGAGCGGCACGAATTCGTCGAACGCGTGCGAAACGAAATCGCGGAAATGCGGCCGCGCCGGATGCCGGGCCACCTGGGTCTTTTGCCACGGCGTGAGCGCAGCATAGGTGGCCGCGAGCAATTCGCCGCTCTTCGCCTCGAGCCGTGCGAGTTCGGTGGAGATGTCCACCTCGTCGCCATCGGCAGCTGACCGCAGTTCGGCAATGCGCCGGTCGAGCTGAGCGACTGGCTTCTCGAATTCGAGATAGGAATGCATCGGCAGGCAGCTAGTCGCGGTTGCGCGCGCGTGCAAGCGGATGCCGTTCATTGACGAGCGCGACGAGCCGCGCCGAATCGACGTGCGTGTAGATCTGGGTCGTCGCGATGTCGGCGTGACCGAGAAGTGTCTGAAGCACGCGCAGGTCCGCCCCGCCCTCCAGCAGATGGGTCGCGAAGGCATGGCGAAGGACATGCGGGCTGACCTTTTCTGGCGGGATGCCGGCCCGCTCGGCAAGCTCCTTGACCAACTGAAACAATCGCACGCGGCTCAGGTGCTTGCCGTTACGTGAAGGGAACAGGAACCGGCCCTCCGGGCGCACGGCCAGCCAGCGCGACAGCGCGGCGCGCGCTCGCCCGCCTACCGGTACCATGCGAGCCTGCCCGCCCTTGCCCGTGACGGTCACGAAAGGGGCATCGCGGGGCACCGCAGCGAGAGGGAGCGAAACGAGCTCGGTCGCGCGCAATCCCGAACCGTACAGCATCTCGATCAGCGTCAGGAGGCGAACCGCCGCCGGAGAGTCGCCGCGCGCTTCTTCTTCCGCGCGGGAGAAAAGGCTGTCTACTTCGGCATGAGTCAGGATTTTAGGCAGCGGCCGCCGCGCAGCCGGTCGCGGAAGCGCGTTCGAGGGATCGTCCGCGCGCAGCCCCTCATCGACGAGAAAACCGTAGAACTGGCGAAGCGCGGAGGACTTGCGCGCCACCGTGGCCGGAGCAAGGCGAGACCAATGCGTCCCGAGCCGGGCGATTGCCGATCCATCCGCCGCTGCAAGTTCGCCGATCGCTTCTTCCGCCCCTTCCAGATCGCGCCGGTAGGCTGCCAGGGTGTTGGCCGCCGCGCCGCGCTCTGCAGCGAGCATCGCGAGAAAATCCTCGACCGCGCTCACCTGGGGCCGGCCATCAGCCGCGCGCGACCGCCTCCGCGGCGATCATCCGTGCCTCGGCCGACAGCCCCACGCGGTTCAATGCCGAAACGATATGGAAGAGGTGGCGCGCGGTCATCCTGTCCCACCCATCGCCCTGCATTCCCAGCCCGGCCAGTAAAGCCACGAGCGCCTGGTTGTCGACCGCGGCGGCGGCGTCGATCGCGCGCGTCCAACGTGTCGGAGCGCCGAGATTCATGCCAAGGTCCTTGGAGAAGCCGCTCACGTCCCCCTGATCGATCCGGCCGAGCCCCGCGAGCCCGGCAACAAGAAACTGCGACTTGCGCTGTTCGGAACTTGAATCGTCGCCGATAAAGTCGTCGATCGCACCGGACGAGACCGCCTGGGTGCCGCGGGGATTGGCGAACACCAGCTGTGCCCATGCGAGGCTGCCCTGCGGCGCGACTTCGGTCCAGCGCAGCGCATCGCGTTCGAATCCTGCCGCCAGCATAGATGCGACGAGCGTTCCGGCATCGTCCTCGAAAGCGTCGTTCGGCTCGACCCGCGCGGCGGCAAATGCGGTCAGGACCAGGCGACCGTAGTCGATGGCCCCGCCTGCTCCCGGCGCCCAGATTTGGCGGATTGCATCCATCCGCGCCGCCGCATCCGCGCCAACATACGCTTGCCGCAACAGCGAGGCCCGCGTCACCTCGGGGCCTTCGGCTTCCTGTTCTGCGTAAAGCTGCGAATAGAGGTCGACCAGCGCCGCCGCCGAAAGGATACCCTCCCTCGCGGCGGTATCGGACGCCGCGATACGGCGCGGCAGGGACAGCATTGGCGCAGTCGCCGCCACCCGGTCGTAATAGGGCCCGAGCTCTTCCATGAGCCCCTCGGGTATCGGCTCGCCTACTGCGTTGGCCAGGGCGAAGCGAAGGGGTGTAATCTCGTCCACCCCCTTCCATTCGATGGTAACGGCGCCGCGCCCCTGCCCCGCTGCACCGGCAAGGCGCTGGGCGAGCAGCGCATCGATATTGGCGGCCTCTCCGCGATAACGAACGCGCTCGATGTCCGTCTTCGCCCGCGCGCCCTCGCCAGCATAGGCGTTGCAGATACCTTGGAACAGGCGCCACGTGCCGTCTTCGCGCCGGTTGCCCTGCAAACGGACTGCAGGGCACGCACCGACCAGATCGGCTGTACCGACATAGGCATCGAGCGCGGCAGCGGTGAACTTCGGCGTCCAGTTGGCGGTATCGATGTCCTGCGCAACCGCCCGGGCGACCGAGAACTCGCCCATTGCATTGAGCGCCTCGATCCGAAGTGCGGCAAACTCGACCGGGTCCATCTGCGAGGGGGACTCGAGCCGGCTGGCGAGCGCGCGCCGGAGAAGGATATGACCCCAGCGCGAAACGAGGGGGCGCTTCGCACCCGTGAGTGCCGCGCGCACGAGCGATGCCGGCTGATTGGCCAGCGATCGTGCCGGCAATCCGCCTTCCGATGCGGCCAGCACCCCGGTTCGCTCCAGCGAGCGCCGCGCGCCCGCCGGAATGTCGATCTTGGGCTTGAGACCGAGAAGCTCGTCGAGCTCGTCGGTCGACATTTTCTCGAGTTCCTCGAGCGTAGGGAGCTTTCCGCCCAGAGCAGGAATTTCGAGCGGGATGCTCGGTGCTTGCGAGCCGCCCGGGATTGGCTGGATGACCGGCAGCGACGTGGGTGCCCCGGGTTGTGACGGCTGGGCCGGTTGAGGACTAGCGGCGGTCGGACGGGCAGTCGGGCTGGGCGTCGGCGCGGGGTCGTCAAACCCGGGAGGCAGCAGGGATTCGGGCGCCGACTGGGCAAACGCCAGGCCCGAGGCGAGAGCCAGCGCCGCAGCGCCCCCGAACAAAGCAAAACGGTTCATCGCGCGACCTCCGGAACCTCGACAGGCTCGGCGATGGGGCGCAGCGGCTCCTCTCCGCCGTCGACCCAGGCATAGGCGAGCAATACAACGACCAGCCCGACGGCCATCCACTTCCTCCGCGACCATGTCATTGCCAAGTCAGACTGCCCTTCCCGCAAGGTGTGGTTGGTTGCACGCGCCCTAGCCCATCTATAGGCGGGGCGGCAATGCACTCCGCCAGCCCGAGCCTGAGCGACGCCGAGATCGGCGCGATCGCCGCCCGGATCGACCGGCCGGTGGTGCTCGTCGGCCTCATGGGCGTTGGCAAATCCACCGTCGGGCGAAAGCTCGCCACGCTGCTCGGGACCGATTTCGTGGACGCCGACGAAGCGATCGCCGAAGCCGCAGCGATGTCCATTCCGGAAATTTTCGAACGGTTCGGCGAAACGCATTTCCGCGACGGGGAGCGCCGCGTGATCGCGCGCCTGATCGAGGAATCCCACGGCGTCATCGCCACCGGCGGCGGCGCATTCGTGAACGACGAAACCCGTGCGCTTCTGCTCGATCGCGCGATCGTGGTGTGGATCGATTGCGATGTGCCGACGCTCGTCGAGCGGACTGCGCGCAGAGATAACCGGCCTCTCCTCAAGGGGGGCGATCCGGAAGAGATCCTCACCCGGCTCCACCGCGAACGCTCTCCGCTCTATGCCGAGGCGCCGATCCATGTCACCAGCAAGGCGAATCCGCACATGGCGACCGCGCTGCAGATCATCGAGGCAATCGACGCATGGCTGTGATCCCAGTCTCCCTCGCCGGGCGCGGCTATGAAGTGCATGTCGGGCGCGGGTTGCTCGAGACGCTGGGAAATATCGCCGCTCCCTTCATGCGCAAGAACCGCGTCGCGGTCGTCGCTGATGCCAACGCCTGGGGTGCGCATGGGCGGCGGATCGAGGCGGCCCTCGCCCAAGCTGGCCGCTCGGCCGATGTTTTTCAGGTCGAAGCGGGCGAGATGTCCAAGAGCTGGGACGTTCTCGCCAAGCTGTGCAACTGGCTGCTCGAGCGCGGCGTCGAACGCGGCGACCACGTGTTCGCGGTCGGCGGCGGCGTGGTCGGCGACCTTACGGGTTTCGCCGCGGCCATCCTCAAGCGCGGCTGCGGCTTCGTACAGGTCCCCACCACCCTGCTGGCGCAGGTCGACAGTTCGGTCGGCGGAAAGACCGCGATCAATACCGATGCCGGCAAGAACCTCGTCGGCGCCTTCCACCAGCCCTCGCTGGTCGTCGCCGACCTCGCCACGCTCGACACTCTACCCGCCCGCGAATTGCGCGCGGGCTACGCCGAGGTGCTCAAGTACGGCGTCCTCGGCAGCCGCGAGTTCTTCGACTGGCTGTCCGATAACGGCGCCGCGGTGCTCGCCCTGCGCGAGAACGCGCTCGAGCACGCCGTCGCCACCAGCGTCGCCATGAAGGCCGCGATCGTCGCCGAGGACGAACGCGAGACCAGCGGTCGGCGCGCACTGCTGAACCTGGGGCATACCTTCGGCCACGCGCTGGAGGCCGAGACCGGCTTTTCCGACCGCCTGCTTCACGGTGAGGGCGTGGCACTCGGGATGGTTCTCGCGGCACGGTACTCGGCGCGGAGAGGGTTCATCGCAGCCGAGGAGGCAGAGGCGGTAGCACGCTCGATGGAGGCGGCCGGGTTGCCTTCGTCGCTGTCCCGGCTCGGGTTGGATGCCGACGGCCGGCGGCTCGCCGATCACATGCTCCACGACAAGAAGATGGATGCCGGGCGCCTGCCCTTCATCCTACTGCGCGGTATCGGCGATGCGTTTCTCGCCCGCGATGTCGAGATCTCCGACGTGGCTGATTTCCTCGACGCCGAGCTGGCCGCATGACGCGTTTCGTCGATCTTTCGATCCCGATCACCAACGATGTCGTCTCCGACCCCGAGGTGATGCGGCCGCAGATCCACTACATGACGCACGAGAACACCTGGCAGCAGATCGCCATGTTCTTTCCGGGTCTCGAGAAGGATGATTTGCCCGAGGGCGAAGGGTGGGCGGTCGAGAGCCTGACGCTTTCCACCCATAACGGCACCCACATGGACGCGCCGTGGCACTTTCATTCCACAACCGGGCATGGAAGTCTTGGGGGCGCCACCCCCGCCCCGAGTATCGACGAGGCCCCGCTAGACCGGTTCTTCCGGCCCGGCGTGAAGCTCGATTTCAGCCACCTTCCGCACGGCCATGTGGTGACCGGCGCGGAAGTGGCCGAGGCCTTCGAAAAGATCGGCTACGATCTCCAACCGCTCGACATCGTGCTTGTCCAGTCGGGCGCGATCTACGGGACGCAGAACTTTACCGACCAGGGCGTCGGGCTCGGCGAAGAGGCGACGCTGTGGCTTACCCAGCGTGGGGTCGAAGTGGTAGGTACCGATGCGTGGAGCTGGGACGCGCCGTTCAGCCACACCGCCCGGCGATGGGCCGAAACCCGCGACCCCAAGATCATCTGGGAAGGCCACAAGGCCGGGCGCATCCGCCCGTACTACCAGATCGAGAAGCTGACCAATCTCGCCGCGCTGCCGAGCCACGGCTTCACACTGAGCTGCTTCCCGGTAAAGATCGAACGCGCCAGCGCGGGCTGGATCCGCGCGGTGGCGCTGATCGAGGACTAGGCGGCCGGCCGCTCGCGCGTCGGCAGCTTCGTGACGTTGGCACCCGCGCCCGCCATCATTTCGTCGTGTTCGCGGAAGAGCCGCTCGAGATCGTCGCGGCGGCAGAGCAGCGTCTGCGCGATACCCGGTGCCAAGCTTTCGCCATCGCCGATGCGGCCGAGCAAGGCGGCAAGATCGCTGATCGTCGCCTCGTCGGGCGTCTTGAAGAAATGGCCGCGGCCGTCGAAGAAACCGATACCCTGGTGAGCCATCGTCGTTCTCCTGCTTCGCCCGGAGGGATGTCCGGACACTGGCAGGATTCTCGCGAAACGCGCGGCGACGCCAGCGAGTTTACCACGATTCGCGGTTAATACGCACAGGTGTGCCGGGGCGGAGCAGCCTGTGGTCGCGTTGTGAATCCGCCTATTCGAGCTCGAGGATGACCTCGTCGACCGCCAGGCTGTCGCCCTGCTTCGCGTTGATTTTGCCGACCGTGGCGGCCTTTTCGGCGCGGAGGATGTTTTCCATCTTCATCGCCTCGACCGTGGCGAGCGGCTGGCCGGGCTGGACCTCCTCGCCCTCTTCGACATGGAGCGAAACTAGCAGGCCCGGCATCGGGCAGATGAGGAACTTCGAAAGGTCCGGGGGCACCTTCTCGATCATGTGCTGCGCGTATTGCGCAACATGGGCGGGCAGGATGCGCACGTCGTGCTTCGCGCCGCGGGTGGTCATGCGGTAGCCGGTGTGGGTGGGGCTGAGCTGGATGCCGTAGGTTTCCAGCGGTTCGGCCTCATCGTCGTCGTTGTTTTCGTAGAGCTCGACCGACACGAACCGGTCGCCGGGCGTGTATTCGAGCGCAATTGCGACCGGCTGGCCATCGACGGTGATCGCATCTTCCTCAAGGCTGACGGCGTGGTCTTCCTTGCCAATGCGGACCGCCCAGTCGCCCGGAGCAGCGCGTTCGTCGCCGAGCTGGCCGTCGATCCGCCGCGCGCGGTCGGCGTCGGCGGTGGCGATGGCGCCGGCGACCGCGGCGAGCACGCCGACGGTGCGGGTGTCGGCCTCGGCGCCGTGGAAACCCGCGGGATACTCCTCGGCGATGAAGCCGGTGGTGAGTTCTCCGCTGCGAAAGCGCGGGTGCTGCATGATCGCGCTGAGGAAATCGACGTTGTGGCCTAGCCCCTCGATCTCGAACGCATCGAGCGCGGCGATTTGCAGGTCGGCAGCCTCGTCGCGGGTCGGGGCCCAGGTCACCAGCTTGGCGATCATCGGGTCGTAGAACATGCTGACCTCGCCGCCTTCGTAGACGCCGTCGTCGACGCGCACGCCGTCAACGCCCCGGCGACCGTTGGCGCTGCCGTCATCAGTCCAGCCGTCCACCGGCGGTTGGTAGCGAGTGAGGCGGCCGGTGCTGGGCAAAAACCCGCGATAGGGGTCTTCGGCATAGACGCGGTTTTCGATTGACCAGCCGTCGATGCCGATGTCGGCCTGCGTGAACGGCAATTTCTCGCCTGCCGCCACGCGGATCATCTGTTCGACGAGATCGATGCCGGTGATGGCTTCCGTCACCGGGTGTTCGACCTGCAGCCGGGTGTTCATTTCGAGAAAGTAGAAGCTCTCCCCCGTGGGATCCGCGCCGCTGACGATCAGCTCGACCGTCCCCGCGCTGTAGTACCCGACCGCGCGGGCCAGCGCGACGCACTGCTCGCCCATCGCTTTGCGCATCGCGGGCGTGACGAAGGGCGACGGCGCTTCCTCGACCACCTTCTGGTGGCGGCGCTGGATGCTGCACTCGCGCTCGTTGAGGTAGACGATGTTGCCGTGCTGGTCGCCGAGGATCTGGATCTCGATGTGGCGTGGGTTGAGGATGAACTTCTCGATGAAGACGCGGTCGTCGCCGAAGCTGTTCAGCCCCTCGCGCTTCACGCTTTCGAAGCCTTCGCGCACGTCGGTTTCGGTGTAGGCGAGGCGCATGCCCTTGCCGCCGCCGCCGGCGCTGGCCTTCATCATCACCGGGTAGCCGATCTCGTTCGAGATACGCACGGCGTGCTCGGTATCCTCGATCTCGCCGACGAAACCGGGGACGACGTTGACCCCCGCTACCTTCGCCAGCTTCTTGGACTCGATCTTGTCCCCCATCGCCGCGATCGCGTTCACCGGCGGTCCGATGAAGGCAATGCCCTCCTTCGCCAGCGCCTCGGCGAAGCTAGTGCGTTCGGAAAGGAAGCCATAGCCCGGATGCACCGCCTCGGCCCCGGTCGCCTTGCACGCGGCGATGATCTTGTCCGCGATCAGGTAGCTCTCGGCCGCGGGCGCCGGGCCGATGTGCACCGCCTCGTCCGCCATCCGCACGAACGGCGCGCGCGCGTCGGCGTCCGAATAGACCGCGACCGTCGCGATACCCATCCGGCGCGCGGTCTTGATGACCCGGCAAGCAATCTCGCCCCGGTTGGCGATGAGGATTTTGGAGAACAAATCTCTACTCCTGCAGGTCAGCGTCGTTAAGTCCATCGGGTTGATCTGAATTGGAATCGCGGCTTCCAACCATTCCAAGAGCGCGCCAAATTCCGTCAGTGATTTTCCAGGACAAGTGAAAGAGGCCTACAAACACCGAGATCGCCACCACGGCAAACACGACCTCACTCATCCAGCTATCGCCCGTGTATTGTGCCTCCAAGAGCATGGCGAGAGCCAAAAAGCTGACCAGGATTCCAAGTCCGAGCAAAACCACAAGAAGAATTGCCCACCAGCTCAGTCTCATTCCGCAGCCTCCACCACCTTGCACGCCCGCAGCGGTTCCTCACCCTTGAGCGTCGTCAGCCCCAGCTTGGCGAACAGCGCGGCGTCGCTGTCGTCGCCGGCGTTGGGGGCGGTGAGCAGCTTGTCGCCGGTGAAGATCGAGTTCGCGCCGGCGAGGAAGCACAGCGCCTGGGTCGCCTCGCTCATCGACTCGCGCCCGGCGGAGAGGCGCACCATCGAGAGCGGCATCGTGATCCGCGCCACCGCGACGGTCCGGACGAACTCGATATCGTCGATCTTCGCAAGCGGGGTATCGGCCAGCATGTCGCCCAGCACCGTGCCCTTGACCGGCACCAGCGCGTTGACCGGCACGCTCTCGGGATGCTGCGGAAGCGTGGCGAGCGTGTGGACGAAGCCGACGCGGTCCGCGCGCGTCTCCCCCATGCCGACGATCCCGCCCGAACACACGTTGATCCCCGCCGCGCGCACGTTCGACAGCGTATCCAGCCGGTCGGCCATGGTGCGGGTGGTAATGACGCGCTCGTAGTATTCGGGGCTGCTGTCGATGTTGTGGTTGTAGTAGTCGAGCCCCGCCTCGGCGAGCATGTCGGCCTGTTTCGGCGTCAGCATGCCGAGCGTCATGCAGGTCTCCAACCCCATCGCGCGGACGCCCTTCACGATCTCGACGATCGCAGGCATGTCGCGGTCCTTGGGGTTGCGCCAGGCGGCGCCCATGCAGAACCGCTGGCTGCCGTGGTCCTTGGCCTGCGCGGCCGATTGCAGCACAGCCTGCACGTCCATCAGCTTGCTCGCCTCGACACCGCTGTCGGCCTTCACCGACTGCGAGCAATAGCCGCAATCCTCCGGGCAGCCCCCGGTCTTGATGCTGAGCAGCGTGCACAGCTGGACCTGTTCGGGCGGATGGTTCTTGCGGTGGACGGTGGCCGCGCGGAACAGAAGTTCGGTGAACGGCAGGTCGAAGAGGGCCGAGATCTCCTCGCGGGTCCAGTCGGTACGAATACTCAACTAACCGACTCCACTATCAGCGACAGGAATGCGCCCGTGCCCGTGCCGTAAGCCGCCATCGCGATACGGCGATGCCAAGTCAGGTAGGAGGGGAGCGGCTTGCCCGCAATTTCGGCGATAAGAAGCCGGTTCTGACCATCGAAGCCGAGAATTCCGGCGACGGCTATCGCCGAAATCATGGCGCCGAGAAGGCCGGACCGCACGTTCATCTCGGCCGCCTGGAGGATGCCGAGCACGCCACCGAGCGTGACCAGAGACAGTGTCGTCATGTGCTTGAACCAGTCGTAGAGCAACAGCGTCGCGCCCGCGACGGACTTCTCGCGCACCATTTCGCCGTCGAACGGACCGCTCATTTCGCTTTCTCTCTCAGTTCGCTGCCAATCGGCGGCATGTTGTGCCCAAGCAGACGCAGCATGTCCGCGGCGCATTCGACCACTTTGCTCCCCGGTCCGTAAATGCCCTGCACTCCCGCCTCGCGGAGGAAGTCGTAGTCCTGCGGCGGGATCACCCCGCCCGCGACGACCTTGATGTCGGGGCGACCCGCCTCGCGCAGGAGGCCGATCAGCTCGGGGATCAGCGTCTTATGCCCGGCGGCGAGGCTGCTCGCGCCGATGGCGTCGACCTTTTCTGCCAGAGCCATGTCGCGGGTTTCGGCAGGGGTTTGGAACAGCGGGCCGCTGACCACGTCGAAGCCCATGTCGGCAAAGGCGCTCGCGATCACGTTCGCGCCGCGGTCGTGCCCGTCCTGGCCCATCTTTGCGACCAGAACCTTGGGCGCGCGGCCCAAGCGGCGGCCGACCGCGGCTACGCCCTCGACCACTTGCGCATAGCGGCTGTCGCCCTCGTAGGCGGCGGAGTAGATGCCCTTCACCGGCGTCGGGTTGGTGCCGTAGCGGCCAAATGCCTCCTCCATCGCGGCGGAGATTTCGCCGAGCGTGGCATCGTGTCGCGCGGCCTCGACCGCGAGCGCGAGGAGGTTGCCGCCGTTGGTGCAGCCTTCGGTCAGCGCCTTGAGTGCGGCCTGACATGCCGCCTCGTCGCGCCCGGCACGCACGGCTTTCAGCCGCGCGATCTGCGCCTCGCGCACAGCGTGGTTGTCGATGTCGAGCGTGTCGAGGTGCTCTTCCTCGGCCTTGCGGTACTTGTTGACGCCTACGATCACCGTCTCGCCGCGGTCGACGCTGGCCTGCTTGGCCGCCGCCGCGCTTTCTATCGCGGCCTTGGGCTTGCCGCTGGCGACGTAGGCGGTCATCCCGCCCGCCGCGTCGACCTCGGCAATCAGCTTCTCCGCTTCCTCGACCAGCTTCGCGGTCAGCGCCTCGACGTAATAGCTGCCGCCGAGCGGATCGACGACGTTGGTGATGCCGGTCTCCTCCTGCAGCACCAGCTGCGTGTTGCGCGCGATGCGGGCGGAGAAATCGGTCGGCAGCGCGATCGCCTCGTCGAGCGCGTTGGTGTGCAGCGACTGCGTACCGCCCAGCACCGATGCCAGCGCCTCGATCGTGGTGCGGATGACGTTGTTGTAAGGGTCCTGCTCCTGCAGCGAGACGCCGCTCGTCTGGCAGTGCGTGCGCAGCATCTTGGAGCGCTCGCTCTTCGCGCCCAGTCCGTTCATGGTCTTCCACCACAGCGTCCGCGCGGCGCGCAGCTTGGCGACTTCCATGAAGAAGTTCATCCCGATGCCGAAGAAGAACGAGAGACGTCCCGCGAAGGCGTCGATGTCGAGCCCCGCGGCCATCGCGCGGGTCGCGTATTCCTTGCCGTCGGCGATGGTGAAGGCGAGCTCCTGCACCGCGGTCGCCCCGGCCTCGTGCATGTGGTAGCCGCTGATCGAGATGGAGTTGAACTTCGGCATCTCGGCCGAGGTGTAGGCGATGATGTCCGACACGATCCGCATCGATGGTTCGGGCGGGTAGATGTACGTGTTGCGGACCATGAACTCCTTGAGGATGTCGTTCTGGATGGTCCCGTCGAGCTTGTCGCGGCTCACGCCTTGCCGCTCGGCGGCGACGATGAAGAACGCCAGCACCGGGATCACCGCGCCGTTCATCGTCATGCTGACCGACATCTGGTCGAGCGGGATGCCGTCGAACAGGATTTCCATGTCGCGCACCGTGTCGATCGCCACGCCCGCCTTGCCGACGTCACCCACCACGCGCGGGTGGTCGCTGTCGTAGCCGCGGTGGGTGGCAAGGTCGAAGGCGACCGAGAGGCCCTTCTGCCCCATCGCAAGGTTGCGGCGGTAGAACGCGTTCGATTCCTCGGCGGTCGAGAAGCCCGCGTACTGGCGGATCGTCCACGGGCGGCCCGCGTACATGCTCGCCTTCACCCCCCGAGTGAACGGCGCGAAGCCGGGGAGGCCCGGGTCGGCAGGCACATCATCGGCGGTGTAAAGCGGCTGGATCGCGAAGCCTTCGGGCGTGTGCCACGTCAGGTCGCGGCCCTTGACCTCCTTGTCGGCGAGAGCCTGCCAGTCGTCCCTGGTCTTGTCTGTCATTCGTACCTCAGGCGGAAGCGCTGGGCCTCGCACTGACGGTTTCGTGCCACCGGGTCAACGCGGGGAGATCATCCCCCGGCCCGCATCCGACGAACTTCGCGAAATCCACGGTGGTCAGCAGCAGGATGTCGGCCATCGAGAAACGTTCGCCCGCAAGGAATTCGCGGTCGCCCAGCGACTCGTCGAAGAAGGCGAATGCGCGCGCCACATGGCCCTTGTTCGCCTCGCCCCATTCGGCGTTGCGTCCCGGAAGCGCGGCGGTGAACCGGTGGGTGTGGACCCAGACCTGGCCGATCGGGTTCATCGCGATCATCTCGACCCGGCGGTTCCACATCTCGACCACGCCGATCTCGGTCGGGGTACGGCCGAACAACGGCGGATCGGGATGCAAAGCTTCGAGGAAGCGGCAGATGGCCACGCTTTCCGCGATGACCGTCCCATCGTCGAGTTCGAGCGCGGGCGTCTGCCCGCGCGGGTTCTTGGCCACGTACTCGGGCGACTTCTGCTCGCGGGCGAGGATCGAGACGTCCTTGCTGGGCAGCGAGATGCCCTTTTCCGCGGCGAAGATGCGCACGCGGCGCGGGTTCGGCGCAGGGTTGGCGCTGTCGTAGAACAACATGGCTTAGGCTCCCTTGAAGGCGGGTTTGCGCTTCTGAAGGAAGGCCATGCCGCCCTCCATCGCGTCGGCGCTCGCACCCGCAAGGCTCTGGCCTTCCGCCTCGGCGAGCAGGACCTGCGGCAGCGTGCCGTCGAGCGCCGTGGCGATGTTCGCCTTCATCGTGCGGTAGGCGACGGTCGGCCCTTCGCTGAGCAGCGTGGCGAGCGCCATCGCCTCGTCCATCAGCGCCGCGTCGTCCACGGCCTTGTAGATCAGGCCCCATTCCTCGGCCTGGTCGGCCCCGATCTTCTCGCCGAGCATCATCATGCGGGTGGCGCGGGCGCGGCCGATGCTGCGGGCGAGCAGCCAGGTCGAGCCGCCGTCGGGCACCAGGCCGATGTTGACGAAGGCCTGCAGGAAATAGGCGCTGCGCCCTGCGATCACGAAGTCGCCGGCCAGCGCGATCGAGCAGCCCACGCCCGCCGCCGGTCCATTGACCGCGCAGACCACGGGGACCGGGCAACGCATGATCTGGCTGACGAGCGGGTTGTAGTGGTTCTGCAGAGCAAGGTGGCTGCCGCCCTTCATCTGGAGCGCGCTGCGCTCGCCGCGCGCCGCGAGGTCCGCGCCCGAACAGAAGCCCTTTCCCGCCCCGGTGATCAGCACCGCGCGCGCATCGCCGAGGTCGTAGAACGCGGAGGTGAGCTCGTTCGCCAGCTCGATCGAGGCGGCATTGAGCCGCTCGGGCCGGTTGAGCGTGATCTTGAGGACATTCCCGACGCGCTCGGTCAGGATGGTTTCGTAATCGGCCACGCGCGCTCTCCCAAATGTGCGTTTCGCTTCGCAACGGGTGTGACGCGATCGCCCACCTCTGGCAAGTCCGCTACGGCAAGCGAAGTCCGATCAGTGCCCGCCCCGCGGCGACTCCATGATCTCGGTGAGCTGGCCCATCATGTCCTTGGGGTGGAGGAAGAAGATCGGCGTCCCGTGCGCGCCGATACGGGTGGGGCCGAGGATACGCTTGCCCAGCCCCTCGAACCACGCGCGCGCCTCGGCAATGTCGGGCACTTCGTAGCAAAGGTGATGCTGCCCGCCCGCCGGGTTCTTGGCGAGGAAACCGGTAAGCGTGCTGTCCGGCCCCAGCGGCTCGATCAGCTCGATCTGGGTGCCGTTAGTGCCATTCTCGCCCGGCGTATCGACGAAGCAGACCTTCACCCCTTGCTCCGGCAGGTCGAACGGCTCAGTGATCGAGGTCGCCCCCATCACCTCGCGGTAATAGGCCACGCTTTCCGGGATCGAGGGCGTCGCGACGCCGATGTGGTTAAGACGGCCGAGTTTCATTTGGATGCCACTTTCTCCGGGAGGAGATCACCACGACAAGCTACTACGAATGCAATACCCAAAGATGATGGCGTGACAATGTTAGCGTAGAACGTAAAATCTCGGAAAGTGTGGCGGAACTGGGTGCAGGTGAGAAGCATCTCAGATAAAAGTATGGAACGAGCTTGGAAATTTTCGACTTCATCGAAGCGCGAATATAGATCATCTTCAACGAAGGGTACAAAATCAATGCCAACCTTCTCAATTAAGATGTGCTGAGAAAATTGAGGCAAGCTGTCGATATAGTTTTCTAAATCACTTCGGTATTCTAACTTCGATCTTTTGCCTATGAGTGAGCTTATCGTGTCCACTAAGGCGGAGGTGGCGCCGCTTACGGATGCGTCGAGTACGACCTGTGTGACTTCTTTATCGGCACCGATGTCGGATATGAGTTCCGGGCAGACAAATCTTTCCAAGAGCTCAAGCTCTTTTACAGAGAATCGCGAAAGCATTGAGATAAATATGTTCTCTATATACTTCGGATCAAATGACGCAGTTGCAAGTAAATTTGCCCATTTGTCGATTAACGGGCTGGCCTCGTCCTCAAGTGAAGCATTTTCCAAAAGTGGGATTAGCGTCTTAAAGGGAACTTCCTGAGCTTCGAAGCCGTGTTCAGCGGCAATCTGCTTGGCGCGATTTATTGTCTCAAGAGAAGACTTCCAACGGTAGAAGCGGATTTTGTCGCTGAGCAAGTCGCCTACTTCAGCCAACGGTCCGAATATGCGCCTTAAAAAGCTATGCGACTCTTCCGGAATGTCTGGCAAGTTGATATTTAAGTCACCGGTCATGCGGCTTCCTCACAGCGGAATATTGTCATGCTTCTTCCACGGGTTCTCGAGCACCTTCCCGCGTAGCTTGCGCAATCCCAGCGCGATGCGCCGACGCGTCGAGTGGGGATAAATCACCTCGTCGATATACCCCCGCTGCGCCGCGACGAAGGGGTTGGCGAAGCGGTCTTCGTATTCCTTCGTCTTCTCCGCGATCTCCTCCGAACCGAGGCCGCGGAAGATGATCTCGACCGCGCCCTTGGCGCCCATCACGGCGATTTCGGCGGTGGGCCAGGCGTAGTTGAGGTCGCCGCGCAGGTGCTTGGAGGCCATCACGTCGTAGGCGCCGCCATAGGCCTTGCGGGTGATCACGGTGATCTTGGGCACGGTCGCCTCGGCATAGGCGAACAGCAGCTTGGCGCCGTGCTTAATGATGCCGTTGTGCTCCTGCGCCGTGCCGGGGAGGAAGCCGGGCACGTCGACGAAGGTGAGGATCGGGATCTCGAACGCGTCGCAGAATCGCACGAAGCGGGCGGCCTTCTTGGATGAATTGATGTCGAGCACGCCCGCGAGCACCATCGGCTGGTTGGCGACCACGCCCACGGTGCGCCCCTCGATCCGGCCGAACCCGCACAGGATGTTGCCCGCGTGCGCCGGCTGGATCTCGAAGAAATCGCCCTCGTCGAGGACCTTCCGGATCACTTCGTGCATGTCGTAGGGCTGGTTGGCGTTCGCCGGGATCAGCGTGTCGAGGCTGTCCTCGAGCCGGTCCCACGGATCGTCGGTCGGCCGCTCTGGCACCGTCTCGCGGTTCGACAGCGGCAGGAAGTCGAAAAACGCGCGGGTAGCCAGCAGCGCCTCGATGTCGTTCTGGAACGCCACGTCGGCGACGCTGGTCTTGGTGGTGTGAGTCACCGCCCCACCCAATTCCTCCTGCGTGACCACCTCGTTGGTGACGGTCTTCACCACGTCGGGGCCGGTGACGAACATGTAGCTCGAATCCTTCACCATGAAGATGAAGTCGGTCATCGCCGGCGAATAGACCGCCCCGCCCGCGCACGGACCCATGATGAGGCTGATCTGCGGCACCACCCCGCTCGCCAGCACGTTGCGCTGGAACACCTCGGCATAACCGCCCAGCGATGCGACGCCCTCCTGAATGCGCGCGCCGCCACTGTCGTTGAGGCCGATGACGGGCGCGCCGACCTTCATCGCGCTGTCCATCACCTTGCAGATTTTCTCCGCGTGGCGCTTCGATAGAGAGCCTCCGAACACGGTGAAGTCCTGGCTGAACACGAACACCAGCCGGCCATTGATGGTGCCGCTGCCGGTGACGACGCCGTCGCCGGGGATCTTCTGGTCCTGCATCCCGAAGTCGACGCAGTCGTGTTCGACGTAGGCATCGAGTTCCTCGAAGCTGCCCTCGTCGAGCAGCACGTCGAGCCGTTCCCGTGCGGTGAGCTTGCCCTTGGCGTGCTGCGCGGCGATCCGCTTTTCGCCCCCGCCCAGCTTGGCGGCGGCGCGGCGGCGTTCCATCTCGGCGATATTGGCAGACATGCTCTCTCCGTGTTCGACAGCGGCGGTTAGGCCGGTCGAAAGCGAAGCGTCAAGCTGTCAGAATTTCAGCATGATGCGCCTGGCGAGCGCGGGACTTGCCGAATGCACCGCCTTCAGCAGCTTGACCATGCCGACGTTCGCCTCGGTCCGGTCCTGCTCGATCGCGCGGATGATCTGGCGGGCGCATTCCTCTGCCGGCATCTTGCGGTTGGCGCGCCCGGCGGTCATCTGCGTGTCGACCACCGGGGGCAGGGCCTCGATCACGTTGACCGACGTGCCCGCGAGCTGGGCGCGGATCGCCTGGGTATAGGCCCTGAGGCCTGCCTTGGTCGCGCAATAGACCGGCCCGCCCGCACGCGGTGCGATCGCCAGGCCGCTGGTGACGTTGACGATCGCCGCCTGCGGCCGACCCTTCAGCTGCTCCACGAATGCGGCGATCAGCCGGATCGGGGTGTTGAGGTTGGCATAGATGCAGTCGTCGGCGGCATCGGGATCGGGCGGGGCCTCCCGGAAATCGTGGTCGACGCCCTGCCCGGCATTGTTGATCAGCACGTCGATCTCGCGTTCGCCCAGCGTGTCGACGATCGTCCGGACCCCGGCGGGAGAAGACAGGTCGGTCTCTATCGCCTCGAAGCCCGCATCACGCATCCGCGCAAGGCCGTCGCTGGAGCGGCCGGTCAGGATCACCTCCGCGCCTTTCGCCTTCAGCTGGTGCGCCATCGCCTCGCCGATACCGGCTGTTCCTCCGGTGAGGAGGACCGTCTTGCCTTCGAGCCGCATCAGACCTTCACCACCCCATGCGCGATCAGGCTTTTCGCGCAGTCGACGATGCTCTCCGCCTCGGGCCGGGTGGCCCATCCGAGTCGCTCCTTCGCGTGGCTGAAATCGACGTTGCGGCTCTTGCCGATCTCCGCCTTGATCGAACGGACGCCCGGATTCACCAGCGCCAGGATGCTCACCATCCAGTTCGGCATGACGCGCGTCGGCACCTTGCGGGTCTGTTCGGGCGGCAGGTTGTCGCGCAGGATCCGCGCGACCTCGATCATCTTGTAGAAGCGTCCCGAGGCAAGGAACCGCTCGCCGGCGAGGCCCGGGGTCTCGAGGCAGCGCACGTGCAGGTCCGCGCAGTCGCGTGTGTCGACGATCGCGAACCCGAGGTCGGGCGCCATCGGCATCGATCCGTTGAGGAGCTGTTTCACGACCTCGACCGAGGGACTGAAATCCGCGTCGTGCACCGGCCCCAGAACCATCGACGGGTTGACCGAGACGAACTCGATCCCACCGCCTTCCGCAGCGACCCAGTCGCGCGCGGCGCGCTCGGCGATCGTCTTCGATTTGACGTAAGGGTAGACGTCGGGGTGGTCGACGTTTGTCCAGTCCTTCTCGCTGACGGTGTAGACCTTCTCGGCGCGGCCATAGGCGACCGCTGCCATCGAACTCGTCTGGACGAAGCGCGTGACCCCGGCATCGCGCGCGAAACGCAGCGCGCGCAGCGTGCCCTCGCGCGCGGGCACGATCATCTCGTCCTCGTGCTTCGGAGCGGCGGCGGCGATCGGCGAGGCGACGTGGGCGACATGGGTGCAGCCTGCGGTGGCTTCGGCCCACCCGGCGTCGTCCATCAGTTCGGCTTCGAACACCGACAATTGCTCGCCCGCGTCGGGCCAGCGCTTGCGCAGCTTGCCCTCGCTTTTCGCATTGCTGCGGACGGTGGTGCGCATCGTCCAGCCCTTGCCCAGCAACTGGTCGATCAGCTCCCCGGCGATATAGCCGGTGCCGCCGGTGACGAGGACGGTTCCACCCATGCCCTTCTCCCTTCGCCGTCGAGGCTACGCCGCGGGCCCACGATAGGCAATCGACCTACTTCAGGAGCACCAGTTCTTCCGCCATCGTCGGATGGATCGCGACTGTCGCGTCGAAATCGGCCTTGGTCAGGCCCGCTTTCACCGCCACCGCGGCGGCCTGCATGATCTCGGCGGAATCCGGGCCGATCATGCCGATGCCGACGATCCGGTCGTTCGCCGCATCGACGATCATCTTGTACAGCGCCCGCTCGGTGCGTCCGGCGAGCACGTTCTTCATTGGGCGGAAGTCCGACTGGTAGACCTTGATGTTGCCGAGCTTGTTGCGCGCTTCGCCCTCGGTCATGCCGACCGCGGCGAGCGGCGGGTGGCTGAACACCGCTGACGGGATCACCGTGTGGTCGACCGCGACCGGATCGCCCTTGCCGAAGACGGTGTCGGCGAAAGCCTGCCCCTCGCGGATCGCCACCGGGGTCAGCTGCACCCGGTCGGTCACGTCGCCGACCGCGTAGATATGGTCGACACTGGTCTTGCTGAACCGGTCGACCTTGATCTCGCCCTTGTCGCCCAGTTCGACCCCGGCCTTGTCCAGCCCGAGACCTTCGGTGTTGGGGACCCGGCCGGTCGCGAACAGCACGCAATCAACGGTCATGTCCTCGTGCCCGGACATCGAGACCTTCAGCGCCTTGCCGCTCCGCTTGATGCTCTTGAACTGGGCGTTGAACCGGAAGTCGATGCCCTTGGCCATGCTGATCTGGAGCAGCCTGTCCGAGAGCGAGCGATCATAACCGCGCAGCAACTGATCGCCGCGGATCATCAGCGTGACCTTGCTGCCGAATTCGTTGAAGATGCCGGCGAATTCGTTGGCGATATAGCCGCCCCCGGCGATCAGCACGCGCTTGGGGATCGCGTCGAGATGGAACGCCTCGTTGCTGGTGATGCCGAGATCGTTGCCCGGGCAATCGGGCACGTGCGGCCGGGCCCCGGTCGCGATCAGGATGTATTTCGCGGTAACGGACTTGCCGCCGGCGAGCTTGATCTCGTGCGGGCCGACCAGTTCGGCGCGCTCCAGAATGATCTCCACGTCGTGGTTGTTCAGCGTGTCGGTGTAGGCGCCATTGAGCCGGTCGACGTCTTTGAGCACGTTGTCGCGCAGGGTCTTCCAGTCGAACTTCGGTTTGCTGATCGTCCAGCCGAAGTTCTTCGCGTCTTCGAGGTCTTCGGCAAAATGCGCGCCGTAGACGAGCATCTTCTTCGGCACGCAGCCGCGGATGACGCAGGTGCCGCCGACGCGGTATTCCTCGGCGATCGCGACCCGCGCGCCATGCGCCGCCGCAACCCGGCTCGCGCGGACCCCGCCCGAGCCTGCCCCGATTACAAAGAGATCGTAGTCGTATTCGCCGGCCATAAGCTTCTCCTGTCGGGGAGTTCGCCTATGGCGCGGCGAAAGTTACCGGGCAACCGTCAGCCGCGCGATCGGCGCTGGAAGTTTCCACCGCCCTGGCCGCCGCCGTTGCCGCCACCGGCGCCCTTGCCGCGGAACCGGCGACGCTTGTTCTGACCGCCGCCGGCAGGCTTGGCTGCGCGATCGCCGCCCTGCGCTGCCGGGCGCTCGGCCTGGCGCTCGTCCCGGCGCGGACCGCGATCGTTTCGGCGATCGCCGCCGAGCGGCTTGGGATGGACCTTCTTGGCGCGCGGCTGCTGGACCTGGCCCGGGTTCCCCTTGGGCCGGACGATCGGCATTTCCTCGATGAAGGCGCGGAAGTTGTCGGGCAGCGGCAGGCGTTCGCAAGTGACGCCTGTCAGCTTCTGGATGTCGCGCAGGTAGGCGCGTTCGTCCTCGGCGCAGAGCGTCATGGCGATGCCGTCCGCACCCGCGCGCGCCGTCCGGCCGATACGGTGGACGTACTGCTCGGACACGTTGGGCAGCTCGAAGTTGATCACGTGGCTCACGCCCGGGATATCGATCCCGCGCGCCGCGATGTCGGTCGCGACGAGGATCGGCACCCTGCCCGACTTGAAGTTGGCAATGGCCCGCTCGCGCTGCGGCTGGCTCTTGTTGCCGTGGATCGCGTCGGCCTGGATGCCGGCCTGTGCCAGCTTCTTCACGACGCGGTCCGCACCGTGCTTCGTGCGGGTGAAAATCAGCACGCGCTCCATGCCCTCGGTCTTGGGATAGCGCTTGCGCAGGATCATCTCCAGCAGGCCCTGCTTCTCCGACTGGCTGACGAGCGTGACATATTGCTCGACGCGCTCGGCAGTGGTCGCCGCCGGGGTGACCGAGACGTGCGCCGGGTTGGTCAGGTACTGTTTCGACAGATCCTTGATCGAAGACGGCATGGTGGCGCTGAACAGCAGCGTCTGCCGCTCCTTCGGCATCAGCGCGACGAGCTTGCGCAGCGCATGGATGAAGCCAAGGTCGAGCATCTGGTCCGCCTCGTCGAGGACGAGGATCTCCACGCCGTCGAGCCGGAAGGCCTTCTGGTCGACGAGATCGAGCAAACGGCCCGGCGTGGCGACGAGGATATCGGTGCCGCGGTGGAGCTTGTTACGGTCCTTGCCGACCGAGGTGCCTCCGACGACAACCGAGACCTTGAGGCCGGTGAAGCCGCCGTAGTCCTCGGCGCTCTTGGCGATCTGGCCCGCGAGCTCGCGGGTTGGGGCGAGCACGAGCATCCGGCACGATTTGAACGGCGTCTGCCGCCCCGCCTCGCGCAAATTGTCGATGCTGGGCAGCATGAACGCGGCGGTTTTGCCAGTCCCGGTCTGCGCGATGCCGAGCAGGTCGCGGCCCTCGAGCACGAGCGGAATCGCCTGCGTCTGGATCGGAGTGGCAACGGTATAGTTCTTCTGCTCCAGCGCCTGGAGGATGGGCTGCGAAAGCCCGAGTTGTTCGAATGACATGTGGTGTAGACTCGTATGCGAGCGACAGCGCGCAGCAGCTTTCGCTGCGCGCGTTCGCGGGGTGGTTGGAGCCGCCAGACTGTTGCCTGGGGGCCCCGTCAACGACCCGCGTGAAATGGGAAGTCAGGGAAATGAACCGAGATGCGGCCGGGGCGGTTTCCCGCCTGTTCACGCTGCCAGGGCTTCTCGATGCCGGCGCATATGGTGCGTTGCAGCGAGAAAGTCAATCGGAAGCGGTCGCGGCGTCGTCAAACTGCTCCATCGCCACCTTCTGCAATGCCGCGGCGACCTTCGGATCGATGCCGAGTTCGTTTGCCGCCTTCTCTCCCGCGCCGAAGCGGCGCACATCGTAACCGGTGATCTGCGCGAACACGACCAGCGCCTCGAGATACGAACCCTCTGCGCTCGCGTGGTACTGGTCGTAGCTCCACAGATCGACCTTGCCGAAGTCGCGCCCGTCATAGGGGTTGGCGTCGGCCACGCCCGCCTCGATGGCTCGCTGCCAGGCCTCGCCCACCGGGATCACGCCGTCGATGTCGTCGGACGCGGCGTCGGCTGCGTCGAGCGCACGGCGCACGTCGATCGCCATCGTTGCGAGCGGCTTGCCGAACCAGTGTCCGGTCGGCTTGTACGCCTGATCCGCGCGGGTCCATGTCGCCAGCAGGTAGACCTTCACGCCCGGGTTGCGCGCCGTGACGAGGCGGGCGAGCTCCGGCGCGTCGCGCGCGGTCGATGCGGGGTTGCCGGGGTTCTTCGCGTCGAGCGTCGAATACTGCTGCAGCACCACGACATCCCACGGCTTGTCGATCGCCTGTCGCTTTTCGGAAAGATGGTAGGCCAGGTCGCTCCCGCCGCGCAGTTCGTGGCTTGCTTCCCATTCGAACCCCGCCTGCTCCGCGAAGCGTTCGAAGATCGCCGGGATGCCGCCGATATTCGCTTCCCCCAGCGCCTCGACACTGTCCGCGCGATATCGCAGCGCCGACGAGTTTGCGCCCATGGTGAAGCTGTTCCCGACGAACAGGATGCGCTCGTGTGCAAGCGCGGCGTCCGCTCCGAACGCTGCCAGCGCCAGCGCGGCGGCAGTCAGCAGCTTCATGCCGAAAGCCCCGCCGCCTCGAGCAGCGCCCGCGTGCTCGGGTCGAAATCGCCCCCGCCCGCCTCAATGTCCTTGGCCATCTTCTTGCCGAGCTCGACCCCGAACTGGTCGAAGGGGTTGATGCCGAGGAGGACCGCATTCGCGAACGTGCGGTGCTCGTGGAACGCGATGAGCGCGCCCAATGTGGCGGCGTCGATATCGTCGCACAGGATCGTCGCGCTGGGCCGGTCGCCGGGGAAAGCTCGCGCCGGGTCCTTGCCGTCGGCGCTCATGTTGCCGCCGGCCATCAGCGCCGCGCCTTGCGCAAAGCAGTTGGTAAGGAGGATCGCATGGTGCGCCGGATCGAGCGCGTCGCCCGGAGCAACGCTGGCGATGAAGTCCACCGGCACCTCCACGGTGCCCTGGTGAAGCAGCTGGAACACCGCGTGCTGCCCATCGGTCCCCACCCCGCCCCAGGTGATCGGGGCAGTCGCGCCCTCGACCGGCTCTCCGTCGAAGGTCACGCGCTTTCCGTTCGATTCCATCTCGAGCTGCTGGAGGTAGTCGGGAAACAGCTTCAGCCGCTCGTCATAGGCGAACACCGCGCGCGTCTGGCACCCGCGCACGCGGGTGTAGAGCTGATCGGCAAAGGCCGCGCGCAGCGGCAGGTTGGCGCGCCCGTCGGTATCGCGAAAGTGCACGTCGACCGCGTGGGCGCCGGCGAGCATGGCGTCGAACGCCTCCCACCCCACGCCGAGAGCGATCGGGAAGCCGATCGACGACCACAGCGAATACCGTCCGCCGACGCTTTCGGAGAACGGCAGCACGCGGGTTTCGTCGACGCCCCATTCGACCGCCTTGTCGGGTGCTGCCGTCAGGGCGACCACGCGGCCGTAGGGATCGACAACGCCGTTCTCCTTGAGCCAGTCGAGTGCGCTGGCCGCGTTGGTCATCGTCTCAATCGTCGTGAAGGTCTTGCTGGCGACGGCGACCATCGTCGTCGCGGGATCGGCGGCGGCAAAGGCCTCTTCCAGCGCGAGCCCGTCGATGTTCGAGACGACATGGACTTCGACCAGCGCGCCGTCCCTCGCCAGGGCGTCGATCGCCAGCTTGGGGCCCAACGCAGAGCCGCCGATGCCGATATGGATCAGGTGGCGGATTTCGCCCAGCGCCCCCCGGTGAATGGCATCGACCAGCAGGTGCATGCGGTGATGAAACTCCGCCGCTTCCTCGACCGACGCTTCCGCGCCGATCCCGCGCTGCGCGGTATGCTCGGCCGCGCGCCCCTCGGTCACGTTGATCGCCGCGCCGGACAGCAGCGCGGCGCGCCGGCCGGCAAAGTCGCTCGCGTCGGCAAGCGCCTCGAACGCAGCCAGCACATCGTCGTCGAGATGGGTCTTAGACCAGTCGAAGATGGCGCCGCCCATGTCCTCGCTTCCCGGCCAGTCCAGCCGGGCCGAAAGCTTGCCGAGGCGATCGGGATCAGCCGTGAACAGTTGGCCGAGCGTGGGCTGCTGCAAAGCCTCGATCGCATCCCATGCTTTCCGGACCGCAACGTTCACATTAAATTCCTTTCCTACCCGCCACACTCGCGCCTAGTGGAGCGCAGATGATCGATAGCCGCACCCCGCTTTCCCGGCCACCGTCTGCGCTGCATGAAGTCGTATTCTCCGCGGAAGGCACTTTTACTTCAGGACTGTGTGACAGGTGTGACACGCCCGTCGAAGGATGCGTCCGATGACGGCCAGTGTCGAGGTCGTCAGGACGCCCGGCGAACCCGAGAAGGAAAGCTGGGGAAGCTTTGGCGCGTTCGTCCTCAAGCTCGCGGTCGCGGTGTTCGTGTTCCGCAGCTTCTTCTTCTCGTTCTACACGATCCCCAGCGAATCGATGCTCCCGCGTCTTTGGAATGGCGACTACTTCGTCGCGGCGAAATGGCCCTATGGCTATTCGCGCTGGTCGTTGCCGTTCAACCTGCCCCTGATCCCCGGCCAGGTCTTCGCCTCCCTGCCCGAGCGGGGCGACGTGGTCGTATTCAAGCACCCGGTCGATAAGGTCGACTACATCAAGCGCGTGATCGGCCTGCCCGGAGACAGCGTGGCGATGAAGGGCGGGCAGATCATCCTCAACGGGGTTCCCGTGAAGCGCGAGCGCGTGGCCGACTTCGTCATCCCGCAATCGCCCAACACCGCCTGCGCCTGGGGTGGCATCGGCAGCCCCGCAACCTGCACCTATGCCCAGTACCGGGAAACGCTGCCGTCGGGCGTCACCTATGACACGCTCGACTTCGGGCGCACGCCGCAGGACGATTTCGGACCGGTAATCGTGCCCGAGGGCAGCGTATTCGCCATGGGCGACAATCGCGACAATTCGCAGGACAGCCGGTTTCCTGCCAGTCCGGGTGGCGGGGTGGGCATGATCCCCACCGAGCTGATGGTCGCGCGGGCGAGCGTGATGGTTTGGTCGACCGACGGCTCGGCGGACTGGATCAAGCCGTGGACCTGGTTCTCGGCAGCTCGATGGGATCGCATCGGGGACGGCATATGAGCATCCTCGCAACCGAAACCCGTAAATGGCTCGCGGACACCGGATTCACCGTGCGCGACGAGACGATGTGGCGTGCCGCGCTGACCCATGGCAGCACGGGCGATGCCGCCAACTACGAACGGCTCGAATGGCTCGGCGACCGCGTGCTCGCGCTGTCGGTGTCCGAATGGCTCTACCAGACCGACGACTCCGCCGAAGGCCAGTTGGCGCAGCGCCTCAACGCTCTGGTCAGCCGCGACACGTGCGCTTGCTGCGCCCGCGACATCGGGGTGCCCGAGCACATGCGCCTGGGCAAGCAGGCGCGCGACGACGGCGCGCATGACAGCGACAACGTGCTGGGCGACGTGATGGAGGCCCTGCTGGGCGCGAATTTCCTCGATGCCGGTTTCGACCCCACGCGGGATCTTATCCGCGTGTTGTGGCGCGAGGCGTTCGATGGGCGTCGCGGGCGCTCCAAGCACCCCAAGTCAGCACTCCAGGAATGGGCTGCGGGCAATCGGCGCAAGCCGCCGGTCTACGAGCTCAAGGACCGCTCGGGCCCCGATCACAGCGCCAGCTTTACCGTTCGCGTGAGCGTCCTCAACGTCGGCGAGGTGGAAGCGACCGGCAACAGCAAGCAGCAGGCGGAAACCGCCGCCGCCAAGGCTTTCATGGAGAAATTCGGATGACCGCCGAGACATCCACGCGATGCGGCTTCGTCGCGGTGATTGGAGCGCCCAACGCGGGCAAGTCCACCTTGGTCAATGCGCTCGTCGGCCAGAAGGTCGCCATCGTCAGCGCCAAGGCGCAGACCACCCGGGCACGGCTGATGGGGATCGCTCTGGAGGACAAGACGCAGATGGTCCTGGTGGATACGCCGGGCATCTTCGCACCCAGGCGCCGACTGGACCGGGCGATGGTCAGCGCGGCGTGGGAGGGAGCGCACGCCGCCGATGCGATCCTGCTGGTGGTCGACCCGGTCAAGCAGCGACGGCACGAGCTCGAGCCGCTGGTGGAAGCGCTGGGAAGACGGCCGGAGCGCAAGATACTCGTCCTCAACAAGGTCGACGTGGCTAAGAAGGAGCCGTTGCTGGTCCTCGCGCAGGAGCTGACCGGCAAGGTCGACTTCGCCGAGGTGTTCTTTGTGTCGGCGCAGACCGGAGACGGCGTGGCCGAGATGAAGGTCGCGCTCGCCGCGATGATGCCCGAAGGCGAATGGATCTATCCGGAGGATCAGGTCAGCGATGCCAGCGAACGCCTGATGGCGGCAGAGATAACCCGCGAGCAGCTTTACAAACAGCTGCACGAGGAACTGCCCTACGACAGCGCGGTCCGGCCCGAGCAGTACATCGAACGCAAGGACGGCAGCGTCGAGATTCACCAGCAGATCGTTGTCGGCCGCGACAACCAGCGGGCGATCGTGCTCGGCAAGGGCGGCAGCCGCATCAAGGCGATCGGCGAGGCAGCGCGCGCGGAGCTATCCGAGGTTCTCGGCCAGAAGGTTCACCTGTTCCTTCACGTGAAGGTCGAGGAAAACTGGGCCGAAAGCCGCGAAATCTTTGAGGAAATCGGGCTGGATTGGGTGCGCTAGGCACGCGGGGCTGATGGAACCAGCTGATCCGTTCCTCGCCCTGGGAGCCGCGCTGTGCGCCGGGCTCCTCATCGGGATCGAGCGCGGGTGGAAGCTTCGCAACGAACGGCCGGGCGAACGCGTCGCCGGGGTCCGGACGTTCACCCTTCTCGGACTGGTCGCGGGTCTTTCGGGATTGCTCGCCGCACAGGGTTACACGCTCGTCTCGGGATTGATCGCCACGGGCTGCACGGCGATCGTCGCAGCCGGTTACTGGAAGGGCGTTGGGGCCGGCGGGAAGCCCGATGCCACCTCGGCTGTCGCGGCGATGGTGACGCTCGGCCTCGGTTTCGTCGCGGGAAGCAGCAACCCGGCCCTGGCGGTCGCCGCGGCTGCGGTCGTCACCCTCGTCCTGGCGCTGCGGACCGAAGTTCACCGCTGGATCGGGTTGCTCGACGAGGCCGATATCAAGGCGTTCGCCCGCTACGCGGTGATCGCGGGAGCAATCTATCCGTTCCTTCCCGACGGTCGTTACGGCCCCTACGATGCGTGGGATCCGCATGCGCTTTGGCTGGTCGTGATCGTGGTCACCGGTTTCTCATTGGCCGGGTACCTCGCCAATCGCCTGTTCGGCGCACGGCGCGGGACTATCGCGACCGCGATCATCGGAGGCGCGTACAGCTCTACGGCGGTGACCCAGTCGTTTTCCCAGCGGCTTGGATCGGGCGCTGGAGGTAGCGCCGAGAATGCGGGCATCGCGCTGGCAACCGCAGTCATGTACCTGCGGGTGATCGTGCTGGTCGCCATCCTCGCCGGCAGCCTGCTGATGCCGTTCCTGCTCATCGTCGCGCCCGCGCTGATCGTGGCCGCGATTGCCAGCTACGTGCTCTACCGCAAGGCGGAGGCGAGCACCGGCCCTGCCCCGCCGGGCAACCCGATCGCACTCCTCCCGGCGTTTGCTTTCGTCGCCTTCGTCGCAGTGGCCGCGGTGGCAGCGCGCTGGGCCGAAGGCACGTTCGGCGAAGAAGGGATCGCGATTCTGCTACTGACGATGGGCACGATGGACGTCGACGCGGCGATCGTCACCGCGGGCGGTCTGGAGCCGGGCACGATCGCGCCCGCACTCGCCGCACTGGCGATCGGGGGGACCATCCTCGCGAACATGCTCGTCAAACTGGGCGTCGCCCTCGCATATGGACGCGGCGCCGCGCGGCCCGCGGCGCTCGCGCTCGGGGCGAGCATGATCGCGCTCGCCGCCAGCCTGGCGGCTGGATACCTGCGGCTCTAGGAAGCCTTCGCCTTTTTCGGCGCCGCCTTCTTCTTCGCAGGAGCCTTCCGGCCCTTCTTCTTTGCCGGCCCCTTTGCCGCCCGCGCGTCGATCAGTTCGATCGCCTGCGCTTCGGTCACGTCCTCGGGCTTCACGTCTTTCGGCAAGGTCGCGTTGGTCGTCCCGTCGGTCACGTAGGGCCCGTACCGACCAGGCATCACCTTCATTTCCCCGCCGCTGGTGGGATGCGCACCGAGCGTCTTGATCGGCTCGGCCTTCGCCCGACCGCCGCCCGCGCCGCGATTGGCGGCCTGGGCGAGAATGTCGACCGCGCGGTTCATGCCGACTTCGAACACCTCACGGGTGCTGGTCAGCTTGCCGTACTTGCCGTCGTGGCGGAGGTACGGGCCGTAACGGCCGATGTTCGCCTCGATCTCCCTGCCGGTCTCGGGATGCTCGCCGACGATGCGCGGGAGCGACAGCAGCTTCAACGCCCATTCGAGATCGAAATCGTCGAGGTCTTTCGGAATGCTCGCACGCTTGGCGTCCTTGCCCTCGCCGAGCTGGACGTAGGGACCGAAGCGACCCGCCTTGCGAACCACCTCGAGGCCGCTCTCCGGGTCCTTGCCCATCGAGCCGTCCTCGCCGCTGTCCGCACCGCCGCCCGGACTGGCGAACTGGCGGGTGTACTTGCACTCGGGATAATTCGAGCAGGCAATGAACGCGCCGAACTTGCCGCCGCGCAGGCTCAGCCGCCCGCCCGAGCGCCCTTCGGCAAGGCACGTCTGGCATTCGCGCGGGTCGTGGCCGTCGGCGCGCGGCGGGAACAGGTAGTCGCCCAGATATTCGTCGAGCGCCTCGGTCACTTCCGAGGGCTTGCGCTCCATCACGTCCTCGGTCTTCGGCTTGAAGTCGAGCCAGAACTGGCGGAGCAGCTTCTTCCAGTCCTCCTTGCCGTCGGAAACGATATCGAGCTCGTCTTCCATCCCTGCAGTGAAGTCATAGGCCACGTAGCGCTCGAAGAATCGCTCGAGGAACGCCGTCAACAAGCGCCCCGATTCCTCTGCGAAGAAACGGTTTTTCTCCATCCGCACGTACTCGCGGTCGCGCAGGGTCTGGATGGTGGAGGCGTAAGTCGAAGGCCGGCCGATACCCAGTTCCTCGAGCCGCTTCACCAGCGATGCCTCGGAAAAGCGCGGCGGCGGCTGGGTGAAGTGCTGGGTCGCGTCGACGCCGGTCTTCGCCGGGCTGTCGCCCTTGCGCATCAGCGGCAGCAAACCTTCGTCGTCGTCCTCGCCCTTCTGGTCGAAGCTCTCTTCGTAGACGGCGAGAAACCCCGGAAACTTCACGACTTGTCCGGTCGCACGCAGCTCGTGCCGCCCAGTCGGATCGCGCAAGGTGACCGTGGTGCGCTCGAGGCTCGCGGCGGCCATCTGGCTCGCCATCGCGCGCTTGAAGATGAGGTCGTAGAGACGTGCTTCGTCGCCCTGCCCCGCCCGCTCGCGCCCGAAGTCGGTCGGCCGGATCGCCTCGTGCGCTTCCTGCGCATTCTTGGCCTTTGTCTGATACATGCGCGGCTTTTCGGGAAGGTAATGCCCGCTGAACCGGTCGCTGATCGCCTTGCGGCAGGCACTGATCGCGCTGCCGTCCATCTGAACCCCGTCGGTCCGCATGTAGGTGATCGCGCCCTGTTCGTAGAGCGTCTGCGCCAGCCGCATGGTGTGGCTCGCCGAATAACCGAGCTTGCGCGCAGCTTCCTGCTGCAGGGTTGATGTCGTGAACGGCGGCGCCGGGTTGCGCTTGAGCGGCTTGGTCTCGACATCTTCGACCGTGAACCGCGCGTCCTCGACAGCCTTTTTCGCGGCTTCGGCAGTGCCTTGGTCGCCGATGCTGAGACGTTCCAGCTTCTTGCCATCGTAGACCACCAGCCGCGCGTCGAACGCGGTCCCGTCGTGCTGCATATGCGCGACGACCGACCAGTATTCCTGCGCGACGAAGGCCTCGATCTCACGCTCACGCTCGACGATCAGGCGCAGCGCCACCGACTGCACCCGGCCCGCGCTTTTCGCCCCAGGCAAGCGACGCCAAAGCACTGGCGACAGCGTGAAGCCGTACAGATAATCGAGCGCACGGCGCGCGAGGTAGGCGTCGATCAGGTCCTGGTCGAGGTCCCGAGGCTTCTGCATCGCCTCCGTCACCGCGTTCTTGGTGATCGCGTTGAAGGTCACCCGTTGGACGTTTTCGGGCAGCGCCTTCTTCTTCGCGAGCAGGTCGCGCACGTGCCAGCTGATCGCTTCGCCCTCGCGATCGGGGTCGGTGGCGAGGATCAGGCGGTCCGCCTTCTTCGCGAGGTCGGCGATGTCCTTCACCCGGCCCTGCTTGTCGCGGTAGACCTCCCAGTCCATCGCGAAATCCTCGTCGGGACGCACGCTGCCGTCCTTGGGCGGCAGGTCGCGCACGTGGCCGTACGAAGCGAGGACCTTGAAGTCCGAGCCCAGGTATTTCTCGATGGTCTTCGCCTTGGCCGGCGATTCTACGATGACAAGCTGCATGGGAGTGAGTGGTCGTCCTTACGCGTATACGTGTACGCGAGGGTGGAGCCGGTTCCGCAAGGCCGTCAAGCGGTCAGAGAAACCCGCCCGCCCGCGTGCCGAACGAGGCGCCCTGAAATTTCCAGTTCGAGGAGGGCCATCTGGACGGCGGCGGCGCTTTCGCCCGACTGGCGGATCAGTTCATCGACCGCGACAGGAGCCGAGGTGAGCAGCGCGGCAACATCGGCCGGCTCGGCTGCAGCGAGTTCATCCTGATCGACAATGTAATGGGCCGTCGCTTCGCGGAAGGTCGACCGGGGCGTTCCGTCGAAGCCCGTCATCAATTCGATCACGTCGTCCGGCGTCTGAACCAGCACGGCTCCATCACGGATGAGCTGGTTGCACCCCGTTGCCCGACCTTCGAGCGGGCTGCCGGGTATCGCCATAACCTCGCGCCCCGCCTCAGCCGCCAGGCGCGCGGTGATGAGCGAACCGGACTTGGGTGCCGCCTCTACGACGAGCGTGCCAGCGGCGATCCCCGCGATGATCCGGTTGCGGCTGGGAAAATGGCGTGCGAGCGGCTCGGTGCCCGGCGGCTGTTCGGCCAGGAGAAGGCCGTCCACCGCGACGCGCTCCTGCAGGTCGGCGTGTTCGGGCGGGTATGTCACGTCGATCCCGCTCGCGATCACCCCGACCGTCGCGGGCATCGCGCCCCAGTGCGCGGCGCCATCGATCCCGCGCGCAAGCCCCGAGACGATGATGAAACCGGCCGCGGAGAGCGCCGCAGAGAAATCGCGCGCCAGCTTGACCGCCGCAGCACTTGCGTTGCGCGCACCGACGATAGCGACACAGGGTTTTTGCGCCAGCGACAGGTCGCCGCGCCAGGTCAGGATCGGCGGAGCCCCGTCCGCTTCGGCCAGCAAGGCGGGGTAGTCCGGCTGGTCGTGGAAGAGGTACTTCGCGCTTGCCCGCCTGACCTGCGAGATCTCCTCCGCGATCCGCTCGGGCGCTGCCGCCACGTAGGCGCGTCCTCCACGCTGCGCCAGATCGGGCAGCGCCTCGATGGCCGCCTGGGCGCTGCCGAAGCGCGCCAGCAACTGCCGATAGCTGACCGGGCCGATGTTGGGCGATCGCAGCAGCCGAATGCGCGCGAACGCTTCTTCCTGTGCGATCACGCGCCGCCGTCCACCTTCTTGCTACTGCCTACGCGAGGCTCCTCCCCGCGCATCAAGCGGCCGATATTGGCGCGGTGCAGCCAGATGATGAGTGCTGCGATCACCGCGAGCGGGACCACGTAGTCGCCGAAACCCAGCACCGCCGCCGCGACCGCCGCGGCGACGACCGCGCTCATTCCCGCGACCGAACTGATACGGCCGACCGCCAGCACGACCAGCCAGACGAGCGCGTAAGCGAGCCCGATCGGCCACGCGAGGCCAAAGCTTACTCCGGCGTTGGTCGCCACGCCCTTCCCGCCCTTGAAGCCGAGCCACACGGGGAAACAGTGGCCCAAAACGGCCGCCACCGCGGCGATCCCTTCGCTGCCCGGCCAGAGCGTTTTCGCGAGCAGTACGGGTGCGAGGCCCTTTGCGAGGTCGAGCAGCAAGGTCGCCGCCGCCACCCCCTTGTTGCCGGTACGCAGAACATTGGTCGCGCCGATGTTGCCGCTGCCGATCTTGCGCACGTCGCCCAGGCCCGCGGCGCGGGCGAGCAGCAGGCCGAACGGAATCGACCCGAACGCATAGCCCAGGAGCGCGGCGTACAGGTTTTCCATCGGCAGACCCCCTCGCGGTTCGGACCGCCCTTGCCCGGACGGCGCGAATTCATCTAGCGCGGGTAAAGAGCAAAAGCGCCTGCCCGACAAGCACACAGCGAAGGGATTATTCGGACTTGGACCCTTCTTCTCCCATCCTTTTGTTCGACTCCGGCGTCGGGGGGCTGACCGTGCTGGCCGAGCTGCGCAAGGCGCTCCCCGATGCGCCGGTGATCTATGCCGCCGATACCGCCGGCCTTCCCTACGGCACCAAGACCGAGGCCGAGATCGCGGCGCGTGTGGCGGGCCTGCTCGGCGTGCTGTCCGAGCGATACCGGCCCCGCCTTGCGACAATTGCCTGCAATACCGCGAGCACGATCGCGCTCGGCATGGTTCGCGACGTTCTGCACATCCCGATCGTCGGCACTGTGCCTGCGATCAAACCGGCTTCCGCGATGACAAGGTCCGGTGTCATAGGGCTGCTGGGCACCGAAGCGACGATCCGGCAAGGCTACGTCGACCGACTCGAAGATGAGTTTGCGGCCGACAAGCGGCTTATCCGCCACGCCGCTCCGGAGCTTGTCGCAGCGGCCGAGGCGAAGCTGCGCGGGATGCCGGTCGACCAGCGCGCGATCGCGAGCGCTGTCGAGGGATTGCGAGAGCATCCAGACGGCGATGCCATCGATACGGTCGTGCTGGCCTGCACGCACTTCCCTCTGCTTTCCGACGAACTACGGTCGGCCTTTGGCGAAGGCGTGCGCTTGGTTGACGGCGCCGAGGGGATCGCGCGGCGGATCGTAAGTCTGACACAAGGTCAGGGTTTCCATCGTTCATTGCCCGATTTCGCGGTTTTCACTGGTGAACCCGACGGCAGCGCCGCGTTCGCAGATAGCCTGCGCCGCTATGGCCTGGACCGCGTCGAACGCCTCTAATCGCGAACGATTCGCAAAGATCGCGGTGGAAATGTTGCGCGAGCGAGGATAGGGCCGTGTCGATGCCGTCGGACGGGACAGCAAAGTGAACTACGACCACATATTCGATCAGGCGATCGACCGGCTCCACGCCGAAGGCCGCTACCGGGTGTTCATCGACATCCTGCGCAACAAGGGCGCCTTTCCCAACGCGCGCTGTTTCCACGGTCATAACGGGCCCAAGCCCGTGACGGTCTGGTGCTCGAACGACTATCTCGCGATGGGTCAGCACCCCAAGGTCATCAGTGCGATGGAAGACGCCCTGCATGACGTCGGGGCGGGTTCCGGCGGTACGCGCAATATCGGCGGCAACACCCATTACCACATCGAGCTCGAGGGTGAGCTGGCCGATCTCCACGGCAAGGAAGCCGCGCTGATCTTCACAAGCGGTTACGTGTCCAACGACGCGACGCTGTCGACGCTTGCCAAGCTCCTGCCCGGTTGCGTGATCTTCTCCGACGAACTCAACCACGCGAGCATGATCGCGGGCATCCGCAACTCGGGCTGCGAGAAGCGCGTATTCCGCCATAACGACGTCGCCCATCTCGAAGAACTGCTAGCCGCCGAGGATCCCGACGCGCCCAAGCTGATCGCCTTCGAGAGCGTCTATTCAATGGATGGCGACGTCGCCCCGATCCACGCGATCTGCGATCTTGCCGAGAAGTACAACGCCCTCACCTACATCGACGAGGTTCACGCCGTCGGCATGTACGGCAAGCGTGGCGGCGGCATTTCCGAACGCGACGAGGCCGCGCACCGGATCGACATCATCGAGGGCACGCTCGGCAAGGCGTTCGGCGTGATGGGCGGATATATCGCCGCTGACCGCAAGATCGTCGATTGCATCCGCAGCTACGCGCCCGGATTCATCTTTACGACCTCGCTCAGCCCGGTGCTGGTTGCCGGCGTGCTCGCGTCGGTCCGCCATCTCAAGTCGTCGAGTGCAGAACGCGATGGCCAGCAGGCCGCCGCCGCTCGCCTCAAGGCCATGTTCCGTGAAGCCGGTCTGCCGGTGATGGACAGCGTCACGCACATCGTTCCCTTGATGGTCGGCGACCCGGTTCGTGCCAAGAAGATCAGCGACATCCTGCTCGCCGAATACGGGATGTACGTGCAGCCGATCAACTTCCCGACCGTGCCGCGCGGGACCGAGCGCCTCCGGTTCACCCCGGGCCCCGCTCACGATGAAGCGATGATGCGCGAACTGACTGCGGCGCTGGTCGAGATCTGGGACCGGCTCGAACTGGATCTCGCACAGGCGGCCTGAGGCTTAGCCAGGGGTTCGCGACCACCCCTTCACGTGCAGGGTTCTCGGGCTTCCAAAGGAGAAGCCCGATGTACCACGTCACGCTGTCCGAGAGCCATTTCCCCCCGCAGACCGATGTCGAACTCCGCGACAGCACTGTCGGGTCGATCCTGCGCGATGCGGCCGTCCGCTGGCCCGACGCCATCGCCCTGGAAGAAGTCGATGAATCCGGCGAATCAATGCGCACGTGGACCTATGCGCAGTTGAACGACGAAGCAGACGCGCTTGCCACGGCCCTCCTCACTCGCTTCCGGCCGGGCGAGCGGATCGTGCTGTGGGCCAACAATGTGCCGGAATGGATTATCTGCGCCTACGCATTCGGGATGGCCGGGATCGTGCTTGTGACGGCCAACCCCGGTTATCAGCCGCGCGAACTCGATTACGTCGTCCGCCAATCATCCGCTGTTGCCGTGTTCGTCGTCGAGAGCGTCCGCGGCAACCCGATCGCCGAGATCGCGCGGACGGTTGCCGATGACATTCCCGCCGTTCGCGAAATCACCGATATCCGGGACCGCGACACCCTTTTCGCAACGGGAGATCTGCAACAGCCCGTTCCCGAAGTCGTCTCGTCGGACATCGCGCAGATCCAGTACACTTCGGGAAGCACGGGTTTTCCCAAGGGCGTGCTGCTGCACCATCGCGGTTTGGTTAACAACGCTCTGCTTACGACCAAGGCGTCAGGAGGGAACGATGGTGCTCGCGTATTGCTGGTGATGCCACTGTTTCACACGGCCGGCTGCATGACGTTCCTTGGGCTGTGCCAGCGTGGCGGCCATCTGGTCATGCCGCCGATGTTCGACCCCGCGCTCGCCAATCTCTTGCTGGAAACCCGGGAGATCGAGGAGCTTGGGGCTGTCCCGACGATGCTGCAGTTCATGCTCGATGCCGACGCGCGCGAGCCGCGCGATTTCTCCAGTATGCGGGTCATGGTGAGCGGCGGCGCGATGGTGGCGCCCGAACTGATTCGAAGGGTCGAGACACGGTTCGGCTGCCCTCTGCTAACCGTGTACGGACTGACCGAGGCTTCGCCGATCATCACACTCGTTCGGGCCGGCCATTCGGCGACCGATCGCAGCGAAACCGTCGGCCAAGCGAACACGCAATGCGAAATCTCGATCCGGGACCCTCAGAGCAATACCGTCGTGCCGGTTGGCGTGGTCGGGGAAATCTGCGCGCGCGGCTACATGGTCATGGCCGGATACAACGACAATCCGGAAGCGACAGCCGCAACGATCGATGCCGAGGGCTGGCTCCATACCGGCGACCTCGGCACGATGGACGAGCGCGGCTTCGTAAAGATAACCGGCCGCTTGAAGGAAATGATCATCCGGGGAGGCGAGAATCTGTTCCCGGTGGAGATCGAGAACGTACTGCTGGAGCACGGCGACGTCGCGCAAGTCGCGGTGGTCGGTCTGCCCGACGAAACGTGGGGCGAGATCGTCGCCGCCTTCGTTCTCCCGCGCGAAGGCATCACTCTGGACTTGAACGCGCTGAAGGCACACTGCCGTGCGCAAATGGCCGCGCAGAAGACGCCAAGCGTATGGGTAGAGGTCGACGAATATCCCCTGACTGGCTCGGGAAAAGTGCAGAAGTTCACGCTGCGCGATCGCTATCTCGATGGCTTCTACGACGGGGCCACGATAGCCTGACCGAAACGCCGTGCGCTTCGTCGAAATTCGCTTTCGCTTAGGCCCCTGTAAACCATTCCGAGCTATGGATTCTGCACCTTTCCCGACCCGGAAAGGCCAGTAAACGGACGGACATGGCAGTCAGGAATCTCCTCAAGGGTTTTGCGAGCGTAGCGGACGATATCACCAGCGATGGTCTGCGCGCGACCATGCTCGACGACTTCGAGCAGACCGGAATCGCGTGGATCTGGGCATCGGACGCCGACGGGACGCTGAATTACCTGTCACCTGCGGCGGCAGGAGCACTCGATGTGCCGCTACCTCAACTGCTCGGCCAGCCGGTTGCAACGCTTTTCGAGACCGACCCGGACGATCCCGACAATCGCTCGGGCCGCCCGCTCGGTTTTCAGTTGAAGGCGCGAAGCAAGGTACAGGATGTGGTCGTGCGCTGCGCCCTGCCCCAGGCGCGGACCGGGAAACCGGTTTGGCTGTCGCTCTCGGGTCAGCCCAAGATCGATTCCAGCGGCAAGTTCCACGGTTACCGCGGCGCGGCGAAGGACGTTTCGGTCGAGTACCAGCGCAAGATCGAGGACCAGCGCCTCGCGGAGTTCGATTCACTGACCGGCCTGTACAACCGGCATCGGATGAACCGCCGGCTGGAAGGCGTCCTTGCAGCGTACAAGGCGGCGAAGCGCGTCTGCGCGCTGATGATGCTCGACCTTGACCGGTTCAAGCAGGTCAACGACACCATGGGCCACCCGGCGGGCGACAACCTGCTGCAGCAGGTCGCCGAGCGTCTGCGCAACGTGATCGGCGATCGCGGCGAGATCGGCCGCCTCGGGGGCGACGAATTCCAGGTCATCCTTCCCGACATGGACGACCGCGGCAAGCTCGGCGAACTGGCCGAAAAAGTGATCCAGATCGTGTCGCAGCCGTATCCGATCGACGACAAGCGCGCGATCATCGGCACTTCGGTGGGCATCGCAATCGCGCCCTACGACGGCCTGGAATCGGACGAACTGATCCGTGCCTCCGACCTGGCGCTCTACGCGGCCAAGAACGGCGGACGTGGGCAATTCCGCTTCTATTCCGCCGACCTCAAGGACGAAGAGGAAGAGCGCGCGCTGCTGCTCGATGACCTGCGCGAAGCGCTCGCGGCCGACGAGCTGCAGCTGCACTATCAGCCGGTCGTGCGCATTTCCGACAACATGGTCGTGGGCATGGAAGCCCTCATGCGCTGGGAGCACGAGGAGCGCGGCTGGGTCCCCCCCGGCACGTTCATTCCAGTAGCCGAGGAATCGAGCCTCATCGCCCCGCTCGGCGAATGGGCGCTGCATCGTGCCTGCAGGGACGCGATGGAATGGCCCGAGACCGTCCGGGTGGCGGTCAATGTGTCGGCCCGCCAATTCACGGCGAACGGTTTCGTCGACGTAGTAGCCGCAGCTTTACAGGAAAGTGGACTTGCGCCCGATCGGCTCGAACTCGAGCTGACCGAGAGCGTGTTCATGGGCGACAGCGAAACGACCGAAGTCACCTTCAACGCACTGAAGAAGATCGGCGTGCGCCTGGCACTCGACGACTTCGGAACGGGCTATTCCTCGCTAAGCTACCTGCGCTCTGCGCCGTTTGACAAGCTGAAGGTCGACAAGAGCTTCGTCGACACCTGCACCCAGAAGGATCAGAACAGCGCCAAGATCATCACGGCGATCATCGGTCTGTCGAAAGCGCTGGGGATGGAAACCACTGTCGAGGGCGTCGAAGCGTTCGACCAGCTGGATGTGGTCAAGAAGCGCGGCGCGGAATTGGTCCAGGGCTGGATCTATTCCAAGGCGATGCCCCAGGCGATGGTCCTGGCCAACATTCATTCCGGCGAGTTCAAGATAGAGCCGAGCGGCCCCGACAAGCACCGGGCCGACCGCCGGTCGATGTTCCGCCGCATCGGGATCATTCACGGCGATCATCGCTATGAGGCGGTGATCCGCGACCTCAGCAAGAACGGCGCCTTCATCGAAGGCCTCGTCGGTGTGCCGAAGGGCACGCAGTTCGTCCTCGATCTCGGGAGCGGCCAGCTTGTCGTGAGTGAGGTGATGCGATCGGAGGGCGCGCAGCTCGGAGTCGAGTTCGAGACCCCCCTCGTCAACGATGGCGCCGGCGGGCTGTGCACACGCCACCGGGTCAGCCCCTACGCCCTCGCCGCGGCAGGTATGCCGCTCACCTCGTTTGCGGCTGGCGGCGCGACACCGCTGAACCAGCAGGCCCCCACTACCCCGCCGGCGTTCATGCAGGTTCAGGTCGGGAGCGGCGGCTGAGCCTTTACTGACGCTGGCGACCGGCTATGTCGGTTGCCATGAGCAACGCATCCATTCCCACCTACGACGAAGTCGTGACAGGTCGCCGCTCCATCCGCGGCTACCTCGACAAACCTGTCCCGCGCGCACTGATCGAGGAAGTGCTCGCGCTGGCGATGCGCTCGCCTTCGTCGATGAACACCCAGCCGTGGCACTTCCACGTAATCACGGGTGAGCCGCTCGACCGCATCCGCCGGGGCAACACCGAGAACATCCTCGCCGGAGTGCCCGACAGCCGCGAGTTCCGCCGCGGCAGCGCCTTCGCCGGAGTTCACCGCGAACGACAGATCGGCGTCGCCAAGCAGCTGTTCGAAGCGATGGGCATAGCACGCGACGACAAGGACGGGCGGCAGGATTGGGTGCTGCGCGGTTTCCGCCAGTTCGATGCCCCGGTCTGCGTGATCATCACCTACGACCGCGTTCTCGACGATGGCGACGACAGCAAGTTCGATTGCGGCGCCGTAACGACCGCGCTCGTCAATGCCGCGTGGAGCCGGGGCCTCGGCTGCGTCATCAATTCCCAAGGCATCATGCAAAGCCCGGTTGTTCGCGAGCACGCGGGCATTCCCGATGACCAGATCATCATGAAAGCGGTCGCGCTTGGCTGGCCAGACGAATCCTTCCCGGCCAATGCAGTGGTGAGCCACCGCAAGACGGTAGACGAAGCGGCACGGTTCATCGGCTTTCCCGATTGACCCGGGTGCCCATGGCAGCGCACACTCCGCGCGGAGGACTATGCCCATGGCCACGACCGCTCCTGCCCGCGCGCAAACCTTGACCATCCGTCCGATGACTCCGGCGATCGGCGCCGAGATCCTGGATATCGATCTTGCAGCCCCCGACATCGCCGAACGCGTGCCTGAAATCCGCGCGGCGTTGCTTGAATACGGGGTGATCTTCTTCCGAGACCAGCACCTGACTGCGCAGCAGCATATCGCTTTCGCGCGGCACTTCGGGGAACTGGAGATCCATCCCGCCACTCCCAAGGATCAGCCTGACCCGGAAATCCTGCGCATCGCGCATGGGCCCGACAGCAAGGGGCGCGAAAACAACTGGCACTCCGACGTCACCTGGCGGGAAATGCCGTCGCTCGGCTCGATTCTCCGCGCGATAGAGGTGCCCGAAGTCGGCGGCGATACGCTGTTCGCCAACATGCACCTCGCCTTTGAGCGGCTCAGCCCTGAAATGAAGCGCTTCTGCACCGGCCTCACCGCGGTGCACGACATTGCCCGCGTTTTCGCAAAGCGGCTCAAGAAGTCACCCGAGGAACTCCACGAGCAGTATCCTCCGATGCGCCATCCGGTGGTTCGCACCCACCCGGAAACCGGCAAGCCGGCGATCTACGTCAACGTCGGCTTCACCAGCCACATCCAAGGGTTGAGCGAGAATGAAAGCCGCTGGCTGCTCGACCATCTCTTCGCGACGGCGGCCGACCCGGAGATTCAGTGCCGGTTCCGCTGGCGCCCCGGTTCGGTGGCCTTCTGGGACAACCGCGTGTGCCAGCATCTGGCAGCGAGTGACTACTTCCCCGCCAGGCGCGTGATGGAACGGGTCACGATTGCCGGCTGCAAACCATTCTACAAGGCGGAGACTGAATGAGCCGGGACCTGATCGATTGCGGAGACGGGTTCTGGTCCATCCGGGGCGACTTCCGCATCGGCGGACTGGTCAATGTAGGGACCCAGTGCGCGCTTGTGCGAAGGCCCGACGGATCTTTCATCATCCTCGATTCCTATACCCTCCCGGACGCAGTTCTGAGCGACGTGGACCGCATAACCGGTGGCCGGAAGAACGTCTCCGCGATCATCAACCTGCATCCGTTTCACACCGTTCATTGCCAGTGGATGCACGACGCGTTCCCGGCTGCCGCACTCTACGGCACCGCACGCCATCACGCGAAATGGCCCGATCTGCCTTGGGCGAGCGAGCAATGCGAAAGCGGTGCTCTTGGCCCCCTTTTCGGTGACACCTTGGAGTTTTCCCTGCCGCGCGGCGTGGCGCTGGTGTGTGAGGACGAGAACGTGCATTTCAGCTCGGTCCTGGCTTATCACCGCGAAAGCCGGACGATCTATGTCGACGACACCCTGTCGTACCTTACGGCACCGTTCCCGCTTTCGCTTTTGCCCATGACGGGACGGCTCGATTTCCATATGACCCTGGCCAAGGCACTGGAGCCGCGCGCCGGCGCGGCGGACGACTTCCGCGACTGGGCGATCGAGATCGGCACCGACTGGGCCGATGCAGTGCGCGTGGCGACCGCGCACAATACCCTGCTGAGGATCAAGCCAGGCAGCTTTCCCGAGTTGATCGGGGCCGCCCTTGGCCGGGTTGCGCCGGTGCTGGATGGGCACCGGCGCAAGCACGGTTGATCAGCGAAGGCTGACCACGTTGTCGCTGGCTCGCGGGTCGACCCGGTCGCCGCGATAGAGGCTCGCCATCGGCTCGTCTTCGACCACGATCTGCTCGGCGTTGCCGAAGCCGTTGAAGCCGGTCTTCATCGCCGCGCCGTAAGCGCCGAGCATGCCGATTTCGATGTAGTCGCCCGCCTGGATGTCCGCCGGCAGCATGAAGGGGCCCTTCATGTAGTCGGCATCGTCGCAGGTCGGCCCGTAGAATGCGAATTCCTGGAGCGGCTGCTCAAGATCGTCCTCGAGCGCCTTGACCGGGAATCGCCACTCCACGTGCGCCGCGTCGAACAGCGCGCCGTAGGCACCGTCATTGATGTAGAGCTCTTCGCCGCGGCGCTTTTCGACGCGCACGATCAGGCTCGAATACTCGGCGCACAGCGCGCGGCCGGGCTCGCACCACAGCTCGGCGTTGTAGGCGATCGGCAGCGCCTCGAAGTGGCGATGGATGATCGCGAAGTAATCCTCCAGCGGCGGCGGCTCCATGCCCGGATAGTCGGACGGGAAGCCCCCGCCGACATCGACAACGTCGATCACCACAGAGGCCTCGGCAACCGCGGCGCGCACGCGCTCCAGCGCCTGGACGTAAGCGAACGGCGTCATCGCCTGGCTGCCGACGTGGAAGCACACGCCCAGCCAGTCGCAGTGCTGGCGAGTGACGCGCAGCAGTTCGGCCGCATCGGCAAGGTCGCAGCCGAACTTCGACGCGAGGCTCAGTTCGGAATACTCCGACGACACGCGCAGGCGGACCAGCAGGCGCAGGTTGCGCGCCCGCTCACCAGAGTCATTGGTGGTGGCGTCGACGATCTTCTCCAGCTCTTCGATCGTGTCGAGGCTGAAGGTCTTCACGCCGTGCTCGAAATAGGCCTCGCGGATAGCGCGCGCGGTCTTGACCGGGTGCATGAAGCACAGCTCGGCCTCGGGCAGCGCCTCGCGCACCAGGCGCACCTCGGCGATCGAGGCGACGTCGAAGTGCGTCACCCCGTTGTCCCAAAGAATGCGGACAAGCTCGGGAGAGGGATTCGCCTTCACCGCATAGAGCGACTTGCCCGGAAACTTCTCGACGAAGAATCGGGCGGCGCGCGCAGCGGCGTGCGGGCGATTGAGGATGACCGGTTCGTCCGGCGCGAGGGCGCGAACTACAGACCGTGCGTCAGGATGGATGTGCAACTCAAGGGACCCCCAAACGGTTTGTTCGGACAAGGCAGCCTTGCGGTTATGGAAGTCCCCTTGGGGCTGCGGGGGCGGCGTATATAGGCCGGGGGGTGAACCGCAAGTGAAAATTGCGCGCTTGGGACTGCTTTGTGCGCGCGAACCGATCGTCGCGTCAGCTCAGCCGGTCCCGGAAGTCCTCGTAGCCGAAGGCCTTGATCTGCTCGAGCGAATCGCTGTCGCTGTCCCAGAGCCAGATCGAGGGCAGCTGAACCCCGTTGAAGGTATTCGTCTTCACCATCGAGTAGTGCGCCTGGTCGAGGAAGGCGATGCGCTCGCCCGGCTCGTTCGGCACTGGCAACCGGTAGTCGCCGATCACGTCGCCCGCGAGGCAGGACGGGCCACCTAGGCGAATCGGTTCGCCCTCCCCTGCTTCGTGCAGCATTGCCGGCCGATACGGCGCCTCGATCACATCCGGCATGTGGCAGGTGGCGGAGATGTCGACGATCGCCACGGGCAACCCGTTCCAATGCGAATCGAGGATCGTGCCGACGAGGATACCCGCGTCCAGCGCCACCGCCTCACCCGGTTCGAGGTAGATCTCGGCGCCGGTATCGTCCTTCGCATCGCGCAGGAACTCGACCAGCTCCTCGCGCTGGTAGTCGGCGCGGGTGACGTGGTGGCCGCCGCCCATGTTGATCCACTTGAGCTCGCCGAACCACGGTTCGATCACGTCGAACACTTTGTCCCACGTAGCCTTGAGCGGCTCGAAATCCTGCTCGCAGAGATTGTGAAAGTGAATGCCGTCGACCTGCTCCATGATTTCCGGCGTCAGCTGGTCGATCGGAAATCCGAGGCGGCTGCCGGGACTGGAGGGGTCGTAGCGCGGCACCTCGCCCTGCGGGCAGAGCGGGTTGATCCTGAGGCCGACGTCGAAATCCTGCCCCGCCGCCCGCGCGGCGTCGAGGATCGGGCGATAGCGTTCGAGCTGGCCGGGCGAATTGAAGATCACGTGGTCGGACAGGCGGCAGACCTCGGCGAGTTCGTCGGGCTTGTAGGCTGCGCAGTAGGTCGCGATCTCGCCGTCGTAGAACTCGCTCGCCAACCGCGCCTCCCAGAGGCCGGAGGTGCACACGCCGTCGAGGTACTCACCGATGATCGGCGCGACCGACCACATGCTGAATGCCTTCAGCGCAGCCAGGACCTTGATGTCCGCCGCATCGCGAATGTCGGCGAGGATCGAGAGGTTCGCCCGCAGCTTCGCGGCATCGACGACGAAAGCCGGCGAATCGACCCTGTCGAGGTCAAAACGGGCGAAAGCGCCCGGATCGCCGGCTTTGGTTTCCATCAGAAGCTGACCGGTCCGTCCAGTTCTTCAACGGTCCACGGCAGGCCGTCAGAATTGAGCATGTCCATGAACGGATCGGGGTCCATCTCTTCCATGTTGAACACGCCGTCGCCCGACCACTTGCCGGTGACCACCATCGCGCTGCCGATCATCGCGGGAACGCCCGTTGTATAGCTGACCGCCTGGTTGCCGGTTTCCTCGTAGGCCGCTTCGTGGCTGCAGATGTTCTTGATGTAGAACGTCTTTTCGCCCGACCCGTCGAGCGCCTCGCCGGTGGCGATCACGCCGATGTTGGTGTTGCCCTTGGTCGTCTCGCCCAGCGTTTCGGGCTTGGGAAGCACCGCGGCGAGGAACTGGAGCGGGATGATCTCCTTGCCCTGGTAGCGGATCGGCTCGATCGAGGTCATGCCGACGTTCTGCAGCACAGTCAGGTGCGTGATGTATGCGTCGCCGAAGGTCATCCAGAAGCGTGCGCGCTCCAGCTCGGGGACGAACTTCGCGAGGCTTTCCAGCTCCTCGTGGTACATCAGGTACATGTTCTTCGGGCCGACCGCCTCGAAGTCGAAGTTCACCTTGTTGGCCATTGCCGGGGTCTCGACCCACTCGCCGTTTTCCCAGTGACGGGCGGGCGCGGTGACTTCGCGGATGTTGATCTCGGGGTTGAAGTTGGTCGCGAAGTGCTGGCCGTGGTCGCCGCCGTTGCAGTCGAGGATGTCGAGCTGGCGGATGGTCTTCAGCTTGTGCTTCTTGAGCCACATCGTGAACACGCTGGTCACGCCCGGGTCGAAGCCCGAGCCGAGCAGCGCCATCAGTCCCGCCTGCTTGAAGCGGTCGTGGTAGGCCCACTGCCACTTGTATTCGAACTTGGCCTCGTCCTTCGGCTCGTAGTTCGCCGTGTCGAGGTAGTTCACACTAGCTTCGAGGCAGGCGTCCATGATCGGCAGGTCCTGGTACGGCAGCGCCAGGTTGACGACGAGGCTCGGCTGCACCTTGCGGATGAGGTTGACCATCGCCGGCACTTCTTCCGCGTCGATCGAGTATGTCGTCACGTCGCGCCCGGTACGCTCCTTCACGCTCGCCGCGATCGCGTCGCACTTCGATTTCGTGCGGCTGGCGAGGTGGATGTCGCTGAAGATATCGGCGTTCATCGCCATCTTGTGGACGCAGACCGAGCTGACCCCGCCCGCACCGATTACCAGGACTGTCGACATGATTTCTCCAGGAACTCTGCACGCGCCCATTGGCGCTGAATGCCGAACGCACTAGTCGCGAGATATGTTTCGCGAAAGCCCCCGAGAGCCGACTCGTGACGGCGTTGTCCGTGCCGCCGAGAAAGTCGCGGCGATCGTCCAGCCGACCCCGCTGCTGCCGATCGAGGTAAACGGGGTCCGCATCCACGCAAAGTGCGACAACCTGCAGCCCATCGGCGCATTCAAGATTCGCGGTGCATGGCACCGGCTCACCGATCTCTCGCCAGAAGAACGTGCCGCAGGGGTCGTCGCGGTATCGAGTGGCAACCATGCGCAAGGCGTCGCCTGGGCGGCCCGCGAACTGGGTATCGAGGCGGCGATCGTGATGCCGGCCGATGCCCCTCAGGTGAAACTCGATGCGACCCGTGCGCTCGGGGCCGAAGTGATCCTGTACGACCGCGCAGGCGGCGAGGACCGCGACGTCATCGCCAACGCATTGTGCGACGAGCGCGGACGAACGCTGGTCCACGCCTATGCCGACCCGTGGGTGATCGAGGGTCAGGGCAGCATGGGGATCGAAATAGCCGCACAACTCGGTCGACAGCCGAGCCGGATCGTCGTGTGCTGCGGCGGCGGCGGCCTGGCCGCAGGGCTCGCCCTCTCCTGTCCGGACAGCGCCATCGTTCCCGTCGAACCCGAGGGCTGGGACGACATGGCAAAAAGCCTGGCAACGGGCACCATCCAGCGCGTCGGCCCCAACCCGCCGAAGACAGCGTGCGACGCGATCCAGACTCCCAGCACCGCCCCGTTGAACTTCGCTGTGCTCAATGGCCGGTCCGACCCCGGCATCGCCGTGTCCGATGCCGAAGTGCGCGCGGCCCAACGCTTCGCATTCTCGAGACTGCACGTCGTCGTCGAACCGGGCGGTGCCGCTGCCCTCGCCGCGGCGCTGGCGGGCAAGGTGGCTCTCGATCCTGACACAGTCGTTACGCTGACCGGCGGAAACACCGATCCCCACGATTTCGCGGCGGTGATCGCGCGCGACGATTAGTCTCGTTTGACAACCCACCCCTTGCCGCGCAAGCTTGCTCTGGAAACAGGGGGAAGGGGCTCAGTTCGATGCAGGCACAGATTCTGGCGCCCGCTGCCGTGCTGGTGGTGTGGTCGATAGTGATGCTCATCTGGACCGCGGGAACGCGCTTTCCGGCGATCTTTCGGCTCGAGGACAAGTCGGGCATCGGCAGGCCGGGCGGACGCGGGCAGGACCTTGAGCAGGTGCTTCCAGCCAAGGTCAACTGGAAGTCCCACAACTACACTCACCTGATGGAACAGCCGACGATCTTCTATCCGACGGTGATCATTCTCGCGCTGATGGGAGCCAGCCCCAGCGACGTGCTGTTTGCGTGGATCTACGTTGCGGTCCGGGTCGTCCATTCGATCTGGCAGGCGACGGTCAATCGTATCCCGGTTCGCATCCTGCTGTTCGGACTCATGACGATCGCGCTCGCCAAGCTGGCGATCAGCGCGCTCATGGTCACCCTCTTCGCCAATCCGGGAGTCGTCGCATGATCGGCATGGAAATCCTGAAACCCGTCGTCGTGCTGCTCGCCTGGACGATGGTCATGTGGCTGTGGATGTATGCCACGCGCATCCCGGCGATGAGCAAGGCGAGGATCGATCCGAATGCACTGGTCGACGATGCCGAGATGTCGCTCGACCGGGCTCTTCCCGTGAAGGTGCAGTGGCCGGCGCACAACTACAATCACCTGCACGAGGCACCGACCGTGTTTTACGCGGTCGCGATCGTGCTGGCGATCATTGGACAGGGAGACGGTCTCAACGCGACGATCGCGTGGATCTACGTCGCGCTGCGGATCGTTCACTCCATCTGGCAGGCGACTATGAACCGGGTCATGGTCCGGTTCGCTCTGTTCATTCTATCGTCGCTGGCGCTGATCGCGCTCATTCTCCACGCCGGGATGGCGGTGTTCGACGCCGCGTGACGGTTCAGCCCGCGGCCTCGGCCTCCTCGACGTGACCCTGAAGATCGACGTTTAGCCCCGAGACGAACCGCTCCGCGTCTAGCGCAGCCATGCAACCGGTCCCCGCGGCGGTGACCGCCTGGCGATACGTGTGATCCATCACGTCTCCGCACGCGAAGACGCCGGGGATCGCGGTCTTGGGAGTGCCTGGCTCCACGACCAGATAGCCGCTCGCGTCCATTTCGAGCTTGCCCTTGAAAAGTTCGGTCGCCGGCGCATGCCCGATCGCGACGAATGCGCCGTCGGCGGCGAAGTCGCTGGTCTCGCCGGTGACCGTGTCCTTAAGAACGAGGTGCGTGAGACCGCCCGCCAGCGGGTCGCCTTCGAACCGTTCGACCGTCTTGTTCCAGAGCACCGTGATCTTGGGGTTGGCGAACAATCGCTCCTGCAGGATCTTCTCGCTGCGCAGTTCGTCGCGGCGGTGGATCAGGGTGACGTCGTCGGAATGGTTGGTGAGGTAGAGCGCTTCCTCGACCGCCGTGTTGCCGCCGCCGATTACTGCCACCTTCTTGCCGCGGTAGAAGAACCCGTCGCAGGTTGCGCAGGCAGACACGCCCTTGCCGCCGAGCTCCATCTCGCCGGGCACGCCGAGCCACTTGGCCTGCGCGCCGGTCGCGATGACCAGCGTGTCCCCTTCGTAGATGTCGCCGCTATCGCCGATGGCGCGGAACGGAGGTCCCGAAAGGTCGACCTCGACGATCGTGTCCCACATCATCCGCGTGCCGACATGGACGGCCTGCGCCTCCATCTCCTGCATCAGCCAGGGACCCTGGATCACGTCGCGAAAGCCGGGATAATTCTCGACGTCGGTGGTGATGGTCAGCTGCCCGCCAGGCTGCAGACCCTGCACCACGATCGGCTCCATCATCGCGCGCGCGCCATAGATCGCCGCCGACAGCCCCGCGGGGCCAGAGCCGATGATGAGCATGCGCGTCTTGTGGGTAGCCATAGATTCCTCCGTCTGCGCGCCAGATAGGAAGACCCGATCGCGAAAGCGAGTCGGGCTGCCGCCACTATCCCCGTCAGGCGATGTATCGCTCGCGCAGGCGCTCGCGCAGGACCTCGTCGACACCCACCGCACGCTCGAGCCAGCCGTCGAGCGAACCCGCCATGTCCGCCGCGGTGTCGCGGAACTTGGTCAGGTAATCCTCGTGCACTTCGAGCAGCGCGCGGACAGCTTCTTCATCGAGCGTGCGACCAAGCCTCGCCTCGATGCCCGGCACCGACTGGGCCCGCAGGATGTGGAGTGTGGGCGAAGCGTTGGTCAGCAGGAATTCGCCGTACTGGTCATCTTCCGACGCGCCGAGGATGTGGAGCAGCAGCATCGCTGCAACGCCGGTCCGGTCCTTTCCCGCGAAGCAGTGGACGAGGCTCGCCCCCTCGCGGCTTGCGAGCGCTTCGAGGTAGCGGCCGAACATGGCCTGCATGGCCGGGTTCTCGGGCATTCGGGCGTAAACCGACATCATGCGATTGCGCGCGTATTCGGCTGTGGTCACGTCCGGGCCGATGTCCATGTGCGGAGGTGCCGAGGTCGTTTCACCTTCGTGCGCGATGACGTCTCCTGCCCAGCCATCGTGTCTGCGGCAGGGATTGGCCTCGCGCTCCGAGATGCCGCGCAGATCGATCACCGTGCGGATATCGAGAGCCCGGATCGCTGCGAGATCCTGGTCGGTCGCCCCGACGTGCTGGCCCGATCGGTACAGCGACCCGCGCTTCACCCGGCCGCCATCGGCAGAATAGCCGCCATAGTCGCGGAAGTTGTGGATGCCATCGAAGGCGGGGACGTTCGTTTCGCTCATCCCAGCGCCGTGCCAGCGAGCGATGTTTCCGGCAAGCCTACTGAGCGACCGGCTGCGGATTGTTGGGCCGCAGGATCATCGTGTTGTTCTCCACCCGCCACGAAGCCAAGCGGCTGAGCAGATTCATCCCGATTACGTTCGTTTCGCCCATGTTGGGCGCGATGACGGCGTCGAGACCGCCGGCCTTCACGTTGCCGAAGCGCAGGGTATCGATCGTGGTGATCTCTGCCGATACGGTCCCGTTCGCCGTGGAAATCCGGACCGGCATGCCGCCTGCGCGCGGTTCGAGACCGGCCCGATCGGCGAACGATTGCGAAACCGCGGTGAGCGTCGCGCCCGAATCGACCAGAAACGGCGCTGTCACCCCGTTGACCTGCGCTTCGATCCAGAAGTGACCGTCGGCCGCCATCGGTACGCGCGTCTCGCCGCCGGCAACGGTCTGGGCGGGGAGTCCGAGCCGGGGCACGGCAACGTCCAGACGGGGATCGAAGCGCGAAACCTGAAGGACTACTACGACGAGGATACCGGCAAGGGCCAGCGTACTGACACTGGCCAGGGCACGTCCGCCCGCGACCCCGCGCCGAGCGATCGCACTGCCCAGGAAGCTGCCGACGATCGCGGCGACGGTAGCCATAAGCAGGCCCGAACGCGGAACCTCGCGAATCAGGTCAGCCGTGAAATCGATGAAGGTCTTCAGGTCCATCGCCCGGGCACACTACACTGGGCTTGATGACCGCACCATGACCGGAGCGCTAGGGCGCGCTGCGCGGGATGGTCGCATCGGCTAGGATCAGCGAGAACAGGCCTTCCCCGTCAGTCCACCGGGCGCGCGGGGTCCACCCGCCAGCCAAGAGAAGCAGGTTCGCGCTGCGCCGGGAAAACTTGTGGCTGTTCTCTGTGTGGATCGTCTCGCCCGCCGCCATGCTGAACCTGTGTCCCGCGACCTCGAACGCGATTGCCCGGGTCGCTTGCAGATGCATCTCGATCCGCGCGAAGTCGTCGTTCCAGCGCGCAACGTGGCGCAATGCTTCGACCGGGATGGTGCCGTCCAGTTCACGGTTGATGCGTTCGGCGAGGTTGAGATTGAATCGAGCGGTCACACCTTGCGCGTCGTCGTACGCCGCTTCGAGAACCGCGGGATCCTTGATCAGGTCCATCCCGATCAGCAGACGGCTACCCTCGCCCAGCGTCGCACGCATCGTGCGCAGGAGGTCGGTCGCGGTCCGCGCGACCATGTTGCCAATCGTAGAACCCGGAAAGAAACCGAGCTTGGGCAAGTTCGCGACGGCATCGGGCAACTCGACCTTGCGCATGAAGTCGGCCTCGACGGGATGGACCGGAAGGCCGGGAAACTTCGCGGCAAGCGCATCGGCGGAGGCGCGCAGGAAGTCACCCGCGATGTCGAGCGGGACGTAGGCCGCAGGCGCAATCGCTTCCAACAGCAGCGGCGTCTTGACCGAACTGCCCGACCCGAACTCGACCACCGCGCGCCCTTCGCCGATAAGGGCGCGGAATTCGTCGCCGCGGGTCGAAAGTATCTCGGTCTCGGCACGCGTCGGATAGTATTCCGGCAGGCGGGTGATGTCTTCGAAGAGCTCCGAACCGGCGTCGTCGTAGAACCAGCGCGCCGGGACAGCCTTCTGCGGCTCGGAGAGCCCCTGCAAAACGTCGCCGCGAAACGCGGTGGCGATGCCATTTTCGTCCGTCTCGACGAGGCTCAGTCCTTTGGATGTAGGCATCAAGCGTCCTTTGCCAGGCGCAGCCCGGTGAATTGCCACCGCTGGTGGGGATAGAAGAAGTTGCGATAGCTGGCGCGCGAGTGGCCACGGACCGTTGCGCAGCTCGCGCCGCGCAGGACGACCTGGCCGCTCATGAACTTGCCATTGTATTCGCCAACCGCGCCTTCGGCCGGGCGAAAGCGCGGATAAGGGAGATAGGCCGACCGCGTGAACTGCCAGCAATCGCCGAAAAAGCTCTTGCCACCAGTCGGCAGCGGGGGGCCGGCACCGTCCAGCTGGTTGCCCGCGTCGGGGTCATTTCGCTGCGCCATCGCCTCCCACTCGAACTCGGTCGGCAGGCGGGCTCCGGCCCAAGTGGCGAAGGCGTCCGCCTCGTAATAGGAAATGTGCGTGACCGGCGCGTGCGGGTTGCGCGGTTGCCAGCCACTGTGCGTGAAGTGGTCGCCCTCACGCCAGTACAGCGGCGCGCCTATCCCTTCCGCCTGCACCCACGCCCAACCATCGGAAAGCCACACGGCGACGTTCCGGTAGCCGCCGTCGTCGATGAATTCCTGCCATTCGCCATTGGTCACCAGTCGATCGGCAAGTGCAAACGGCTCGAGAAGCACGCGATGGCGCGGGCCTTCATTATCGAAGGCGAACCCGCCCCCATCGTGGCCGATCATCGCAATGCCGCCCGGGTGGGCAAGCCATGTGATGGCATCCACGGGATCCAGCTGAACAGCACCGGGCGCCTCCCACATCGCCGGCCCCATAGGGCTCTGGAACAAGGCATGCTTGATGTCGGTCAGCAGCAATTCCTGATGCTGCTGCTCGTGCGCGATGCCGAGTTCGATCAAGGGCGCCAGCGCCGGATCGTCGAGCAGCGGCGTCATCGCTGAAGTAACGTGGGTTCGCCATTCGACGATTTCCGCGAGCGTGGGACGCGACAACATGCCTCGGCTCGGTCGCGCAAGCCGTGCGCCTTCCGCTTCGTAATAGGAATTGAACAGAAACGGCCAGTCCTCGCGCCACAACCGGTAATCCGGCACGTGATCGCGCAGGAGGAACGTCTCCCAGAACCATGTCGTATGCGCGAGATGCCACTTGGTCGGGCTGGCGTCGTCCATCGATTGGATCGTCGCGTCGGCATCGGATAAGGGCGCCGCGAGAGCCTCGCTCAGTGCGCGCGTTGCAACGAATCGATCGTTGATTTCGCCTGTGATGCAATGACTTGCTGCCCCGGCCTGCGACACCGACCAATCCCCTCTCGCTGCGGAGTCGCGTCCATGATGAGCGACCCGGTGCACGTTGTGAACCCCGTTGTTCGAATTTTGTTCCCGGCCTTGCCGTGTCCCTGTCCTTCGTTACATCGCTCCGAAGCGTTACATTACGGGGTAAGGGGACTTTCCATGCGCACACGGCAAGCAATCATCGAGCAAACTGGCGGTCCCGAGGTCATCCAGTGGCGTGAGATCGAGCTTCCCGATCCCGGTCCCGGACAGGTGCTGGTGCGCCATTCCGCGGTCGGGCTGAATTTCATCGACACCTATCACCGCTCGGGCCTTTATCCGATCGACCTCCCCGGGACGCTGGGGCTCGAAGCGGCCGGCACGGTCGAGGCGACGGGCGACGGAGTTACGCACGTGAAAGTCGGCGACCGCGTCGCGACGTTTGGCCCCAACCGTGCAGCCTATGCAGATTACCAGCTGACCACGGAGGACAGCCTTTTCAAGGTGCCCGAGGGGATCAGCCTGGAAGTGGCCGCAGCGGTCCTGCTCAAGGGCCTCACGACCGAGATGCTCGCGGAGCGGGTAGCGCCGGTGACGCCCGGTGGCTGGGCACTGGTCCACGCCGCGGCGGGAGGTGTCGGGCAATTGCTCGTGCAATGGCTCGTCGCGCGCGGCGTTCGGGTAATCGCAACGGCGGGCTCGGCAGAAAAGTGCGCCCGCGCACTCGCGCTCGGAGCAGAGCATGCGATCGACGCCGGTGCTGGCGACCTTGCTGCGCAGGTCCGGGAGATCACTGGCGGAGCGGGCGTGCGCGCGAGCTATGACGGCGTGGGCAAAGCGACGTGGGAGGCATCGCTTGCAGCAACCGGTCGGCGGGGCGTGATCGCCAGTTTCGGCAATGCCAGCGGGCCGGTGACGGGCGTCAACCTCGGCAGCCTGGCCGCAGCGGGTTCGTTGTTCGTCAGCCGCCCTACCCTGTTCGACTACTACCGCGAGCCCACCGAGCGCGCGGAGGGTTCGGCGAAGTTATGGTCGCTCATCGAGAGCGGCAGGCTGACCGTGGAGATCGGCCAGACCTACCCGCTCGCCGAGGCCGCGCAGGCGCACCGCGACATCGAAGGCCGCCGCACGACAGGTTCGACCTTGCTTGTCCCCTAAGCCGCGGCCGCCGGCCGGGTCTGCGCCTCGAGATTCAGCATCTCGGCGAGCAGGAAAGCCAGTTCGAGCGACTGCGCGGCATTCAACCGCGGGTCGCAATGCGTGTGGTAGCGATCGCCCAGCGCCTCGTCGGTGATGGCGACGGCGCCACCCACGCACTCGGTCACGTCCTGCCCGGTCATCTCGATATGGATACCCCCGGCATGAGTTCCTTCCGCGCGGTGAACCGCGAAGAAGCCCTTCACTTCGGACAGGATGCGATCAAACGGGCGCGTTTTGTAGCCGCTGTCCGACTTGACGACGTTGCCATGCATCGGGTCGCAGCTCCACACGACCGGGTGGCCTTCGCGCTGCACCGCACGCACCAGCCGCGGCAGGCCCGCTTCGACCTTGTCGTGTCCGAACCGGCTGATCAGCGTGATCCGCCCCGGTTCGCGCGCCGGGTTCAGCGTATCGAGCAACCTGAGCAGGTCGTCGCTTTCCAGGCTCGGCCCGCACTTCATTCCGAGGGGATTGCCGATGCCACGCGCGAATTCGATATGCGCGCTGCCGGGGAAGCGTGTCCGGTCGCCGATCCAGAGCATGTGCGCCGAACAATCGTACCAGTCGCCCGTCAGGCTGTCCTGCCGGGTCAGCGCCTGCTCGTAAGGCAGCAAGAGCGCTTCGTGACTGGTGTAGAACGTCGTCCGCTCAAGCTGCGGCAGAGTCTCGGGATTGACCCCGCAGGCCTCCATGAAATCGAGCGACTCGCCGATACGGTCGGCCACGTCCTTGAACTTGTCGGCCCACGGCGATCGGCCCATGAAGTCGAGGGTCCACCGGTGCACCTGCCGCAAGTTGGCATAACCGCCGCCAGCGAAGGCCCGCAGCAGGTTGAGGGTCGCCGCCGCCTGCGAGTAGGCGCGCACCATGCGCTGCGGATCGTTGCGCCGGGCGTCAGGCTCGAACTCGATCCCGTTCACGTTGTCGCCAAAGTAGCTCGGCAGCGTCACGGACCCTTGCGTTTCCGTATCGGAACTGCGGGGCTTGGCGAACTGCCCGGCCATCCGCCCGACCTTCACCACCGGGCGCTTGCTCGCGAAAGTGAGCACGACCGCCATCTGCAGCAGCACCCGGAAGGTGTCGCGGATATTGTTGGGGTGAAACTCCGCAAAGCTTTCCGCGCAATCGCCGCCCTGGAGGAGGAAACCGTGCCCGTTTGCCACGTCCCCCAGATCGGCCTTCAGCGCACGCGCTTCGCCCGCGAAGACAAGCGGCGGATAGCTCGCCAACGTCTTCTCGGCGTCGGCCAGTGCGGCGGCGTCTTCGTATTGCGGCAGGTGACGCGCTTCGTGCGCCTGCCAGCTTTCAGGGGTCCAGTTACTTGCCACAGTCTCTTCGTCGGTCGGTTGCGGGTATCATGCTTTAGGCGGAACCCCTCCGAACCGCAAAGGACCACCCGGGCCAAGCGCGATAATCTTGGCCGCGATGAAGGCGCGGTGTCCCGAGCGGTGCGTCAGCGACCTCCCGCCGGCGGCGAGGAGGCCGGGGCCGTCGCGAGCTGCTGGCCTTGCGGGATGACTGCCAACCGGAACGGCTGGCGGCTTGCGAGGTACTTGGTCGCAAGCGCCTGCATCGCTTCGGGCGTGGTTTGCGTGTAGTCGACCAGCAGTGTCCGCAGGAGCGCGACCCGGCGCGAATCTTCCGACGCGCCTTCGAGCTGCCAGAGCCAGAAGGTATTTCCGGTCGAGGCGCGGCTCACCGACTGCTTGAGCGGCTCGGTCACCCGGGCCAGCTCGTCGGCAGTCACAGGGGTCGTGACGAGGTCACGGACGATCTGCTCGGTCGCCGCGAAGTAGGCCGGAACATCCTGCGGCCGGATAAGGGCCAGCGCCTTGATCGATCCCCCCGTCTCGACGTCGACCGGCCAGTCGTTGACGACTTGTGGCGAGTAGCTCGCGCCCGTCCGTTCGCGCATCTCGTCGAGCAGGCGATTGTTGAACAGGTCGCTGAGGATCTGGAGCTGGCGGGATTCGCGCAGGCCCACGACACCGCCACCGGTCGGCCACGCGACCATGGCAGCAGCCTGGCTATCGTCGCCGCGATGGAACAGCACGCGCGGATCAGAGGCACTGGCAAGGTTCGTCGCACGGGCCAGAGCGTCCGCCGGGATCGGCTGGCGCGCGGGCAGAGCACCGAAGGTCCGCCGCAGCGCCTCGAGCGTCGCGTCCTTGTCGAACTCGCCGAACACCAGCACCTCGACCGGCCCCTGCGCCAGCAGCGGCTCCCACACCTTGCGGAAACCTTCAGGCGTCGCAGCGTCGAGCTCCGGCGGAGCGGGCGTTTCGAAGCGCGAATCGCGGCCGTACAATTCGTACTCGAGGTCGCGTTCGAGCATACCGTTGGGGCTCGTCGCGTAGCTTTCGTACGCAAGCTTGGCCGCGGCCCGCGCCCGGATCACGGGATTGGCATCCCAGCGGGGCATGCCGAGCTTTGCAGCGAACAGGTAAAGCTGGTCGGCCAGGTCGGCCGAGCGGGTCTGTGCCGCGAAGGTGAACACGCCCTCCTCGATTTCGAAGTCGAAGCCCATCCTGCGACCAGTGGAAATGCGGTCGAGCTCCTCCTGCCCCAGTTCGCCCACACCGGAGCCGACGAGCGCCGCCTCGCCGAGCGAGGCGTACACGGCATCCTCGGGCGCAAAGGCGCGGCGGCCCGAACCGAAACGCACCTTGACCGTCACCCGGCCCGGCTCGGCATTGTTGCTCCACAGCAAGGCACTCACGCCGTTGGCGAACTTGACGCGGTCGATACCGAGAATGCCCAGCGGGGACTGCTCGGCGATCGTCCCCGGAGGTCCAACAGGCGGAAGCTGGTCGAACGAGACGCTCTTCGCCGCCAGTCGCGCGCTGCCGTCTGCCGCGATAGGGGTTAGCAAGGCCGTGCGCAGTGCGGAGGCATTTGCCTCGGACGCGTCGGGGGTGACGTAGACCGACCGGGTCACCGGTCCGCTGAACAGGGCGCGCGTGTGCTTGAGCACATTCTCCGGAGTGAATTTGTCCTTCATGCCCTGGAACACGAGCAGCACCGTCTCGGGCGCAGCGACCGTTTCGCGGATGTCGACTGCCTGGACGATGTCGTCGGCAAGCTTCGATCCGGCCAGCACCGCCCGCTGCTCGACCGAGCTGGCAAACGCCACCTCGAACTCGGCCATTTCCCGGTCGATCTCTTCCTGCGTCGGCGGAGTGGCGATCGCGTCTGCGATGACACCGCGGACGTCGGCGAGCGCCGTTTGCCAATCTTCGGTCAGGGGCGCGAAACTCACGAAAGTCGCGTCGGCGGTGCGGCTGACATCATCCTGGTTCACTTGCGCATAGAGGTACGATCCGCCCGCGCGCGCCCGCGATTCGAGGCGCCGGTTGATGATCGCCTGCGACAGCGAGTCGAGCAGCAGTCCTTCGTTGTAGACGATGGTGTCGTTGACCTGCCGCCAGGGGCGCATGACCGCGTATGTCATCGTGCGCGGCAGGTCCGGCTCGACCAGGACCGCGGTTTCGCCGACCGGATTCGCGGGATCGGAACCGGCGGGAGCAACCGGGTCGCCGAAATCGGGCGGCTCGACATGGGGGCCGCGGCCCTTCCAGTCGCCGAAATAGCGCTCGACGAGCAAGGCAAGCGCGCGCGGATCGGCATCGCCGGCGACCACGATCACGGTGTTCTCGGGCCGGTACCAGCGGTCGTGGAATGCCCGCACCGTCTGCGGAGTGGCAGCCGTCAGGGTAGCTTCCGTGCCGATCGGCAACCTGTTCGCGAGGCGCTGCCCGGCAAAGATGGTCTTGCGGCTTTCCTCGGCAACGCGCTGCGCCGCGGCGGCCTGCTCGCGCTTCTCGGCGAGCACGATCGGCAGGTCCTCGGACAGCCCCTTCGCTGAAAGAGTAGGCTCGCGGATCATGCCCGACAGAAGCTTGAAAACCTCTTCGAGCTTGCCAGAATTCGCCTCGGGCACATCGAGCTTGTAGACGGTCTGTGTCGGGGTCGTCTCGGCGTTGGTATCGCTGCCGAAGGTCGCGCCGAGCCGCTGGAACGTCGGAATGGCGGCCCCGTTCGCCAGGTACTTGCTCTCGCGGAAAGTCATGTGCTCCAGCAGGTGCGCGAAGCCCTGTTCGTGATCCTGTTCGTGGATCGAACCCGCATCGATCCGCACGCGGATGGACACCTGTTCGGGCGGCACCCCGTTCTTGCGCACGGCATAGCGCAGCCCGTTGGGCATCTCGCCGAACATCCACTCCTTGTCGCGCGGGACGTCGCTTCCCCGATAGATCCACGGCGTTTGCGCGCCCGTCTGGAGATGCTGGGGCGCCAGTGCCCCGGTTTTCTCCTGCGCCGGTACCGGCGAGGAGATCAGGAAAAGCGGGAGGATCGGCGCAAGGTGCCGCAAGGCACGCGGAAAAAGGCTCATGAAGACGCTATAGTGGGTCCCCAAGTGAAGGGATAGTGAATGTGGGCGAAGAAACGCTCTGGGCGCGCCGTCCTTGCCGCGCACCGCGCCCATCCCTACATCTTCGGATATGTTCATCGAGACGGAAACCACGCCGAACCCGGCGACGCTCAAGTTCCTCCCCGGCCGACAGGTCATGCCCGCCGGCACCCGCGAATTCGCTTCGCCCGAAGCCGCCGAGGCCAGCCCGCTCGCCGAAGCGTTGTTCGATACCGGTGAAGTCACGGGCGTGTTCTACGGTTCAGACTTCGTATCCGTCACCGCCGGTCCCGGGGCCGACTGGTCCCAGCTGAAGCCGCAGGTGGTCGCGGTCCTGCTCGACCATTTCGTCAGCGGCGCGCCCCTTTTCGCGGGAGGAGCAGCCGGTTTCTCGGTCCCGCCCGAAGACCAGCCGGTCGTCGATGATGACCCGGCAGACGCCGACATCGTCGCCCAGATCCACGAGCTTCTCGAAACCCGCATCCGTCCCGCTGTCGCCAACGACGGCGGCGACATCGTCTACCGGGGATATCGCGACGGCGTGGTGCATCTGCAGATGCAGGGCGCCTGCTCGGGCTGTCCTTCCTCGACCGCCACACTCAAGCACGGCATCGAGGGACTGCTCAAGCACTACATCCCCGAAGTCACCGAAGTTCGCGCCGCGTAAGGATTCCCATGACCAAGCAGTTCCACGACCGCCCCTTGGGCGACGAAGCGCTCGACCAGATTTTCCGCGAAGCGCGCAGCTACAACGGATGGCTCGACAAGCCGGTAAGCGAGGCACAGATCGAGGCCATCTACGAGCTGGCCAAGATGGGACCGACTTCGGCCAACATGCAGCCGGCGCGCCTGGTCTGGTGCAAGTCGCAGGAGGCGAAGGACAAGCTCGCCGAGTTCGCTTCCGAGAACAACAAGAAGAAGATCCGCACTGCGCCCGTCTGCGTGATCATCGGTTACGACATCGACTTTCACGAGGAGTTGCCCTGGCTGTTCCCGCACACCGATGCGAAAAGCTGGTTCGAAGGCAACGAAGCGCTGCGCAAGGAAGGTGCCGCGCGGAATTCGGCGTTGCAGGGCGCATACCTGATGCTGGCGGCCCGCTCGCTCGGCCTCGACTGCGGCCCGATGTCCGGAGTCGATCTCGACAAGGTCACCGCGGAATTCTTCGCCGACGAGCCCAGGGTGAAGGCCGACTGGATCTGCTCCATCGGTTACGGGGATGCCACCTCCATTTTCGGTCGCAGTCCGCGCCCCGAATTCGCGAAGTTCAACCGCATCGCCTGATGCGCTCTTGCGCGTGAGCCCCCGATAGTCTTGGGTCGCGGGATGCGAACCCTGGCGATCGAATGCGCGACCGAAGCCTGTTCGATCGCGCTCAGCGACGGTGACCATCTCGTCGCCGCGGACCATCGCGTCCTCGGCCGCGGCCACGCCGAACACCTCGTGCCGATGATCGCATCGCTGCCCGGTCGCGGCCGGGCAGAGCGGATCATGGTGTCGCTCGGCCCCGGCAGCTTCACGGGCGTCCGCATCGGCATGGCGGTGGCCAACGCGCTGGCGATCGCCTGGGGGGCGGAGGTCACGGGATACCCCACGCTGGACCTCGTCGCCGCGATGGCACTCGCCGGGGAGCCGGCCGATCGCCTGACGGTCTGCATGGCCGGCGGTCACGGCGAATGGTTCGTGCAGGACTTCGGTCCGGCAGGCGAGCCCCTCACCCCGCTCGCCTCGCTCACGCCCGATGCGGCCAGAAATCGTGGCGCTGCACATGCGATCGCAGGAACCCGCGCCGCGGAACTTGCGGAGTTGTTGGGGACAGGTTTCTCCGCTCGCCCCATGCTTCCCGATGCACGCCATGCAAGCCTGCTCCGCGCGGCATCATTCACGGACACGATAGCGCCGATCTACGGCCGCGGCCCAGACGCCCGCCTCCCCGCATGATGGACGATCTGGACCGGATCATGGCGGTGATGGAGGCGGCTTTCGATCCGCTGTGGGGCGAAGCGTGGACGCGCCGCCAGGTCGGCGACTCGCTGACATTCCCGCACACGCATTATCGCTTGCTTACCCGCGATGCCGTCGAGCCGCGAAGCGACGAGCAGGCGGCGGGCTTCACCCTCGTCAGGGCGGCGCCGGGCGAAGAGGAACTGCTGCTCGTCGCGGTCGTGCCCGAAGCGCGCGGTCGCGGCCTGGGACACGCTCTGATCACGCAGGCGGTCGCCGATGCACGGACGCGCCGGGCGGAGCGCCTGTTCCTCGAGGCAAGGCACAACAACCCGGCTATCGCACTTTATCGCAGGATGGGTTTCGAAGCGATCGGGCAGCGCAAGGATTATTACCAGACATCCGACGGGCAGAAACTCGACGCGATCACTTTCGCACTGCGGATTTGAATCCTCGATCTTTAAAACCGCGCAGATTCAGAACGAACGATTCGGGCTCGACTTGTTCGGGCGTAAGAAAAATGCTTAAGCTGATCCACGCGGGGGAGTTGGGTCGGCGAACCTGCGGACTTTCGATCGCACGAGGTTCAAATGGATAATATGGAAACCGACTTGTCGGAGACGTTGATTACACTCACGTCCGACATCGTCGCTGCACATGTCAGCAACAATAATGTCTCCGTGGAGGATGTCCCTTCGCTCATCACTGCCGTTTATGGTGCACTTGCAGGTCTCGGGGGTTCCGCTCCCGTTGCGGAAGAGAAGCCGGAGCCGGCTGTCTCGATCCGCTCTTCGGTCAAGAAGGACCACCTGGTCTGCCTTGAAGACGGCAAGAAGATGAAGATGCTCAAGCGGCACCTCATGACCGAACACGGCATGACGCCCGACGAGTATCGCGCACGCTGGGGCCTGGGTGCGGACTATCCGATGGTCGCTCCCGACTATGCGGAAACGCGCCGCGACCTTGCGAAGAAAATCGGCCTGGGCCGGAACCCGACGCAAAAGCGCGGACGCCGCAAGAAATCCGCCTGACACTTGGCAGTCGCGCCGCGGAGCCCTAGGTTCCGCGGCGCGACACCAATTCGGAGCCGGGCTTGCACCAGACCATCGATCTTGAAGCACTGTGTGCAGAGCGCGGACTGCGCATTACCGAACAGCGCCGGGTCATCGCGCAGGTTCTCTCGGCCAGCGAAGACCATCCCGATGTCGAGATGCTGCACAAGCGCGCGTCGGCCATCGATCCGAAGATCTCGATCGCCACGGTGTACCGCACCGTCCGGCTGTTCGAAGAAGCCGGCATTCTCGACCGCCATGATTTCGGGGACGGGCGGGCTCGCTACGAGGCCGCCCCCGAAGCGCATCACGATCACCTGATCGACGTCGAGACCGGCAAGGTCGTCGAGTTCGTCGATCCGGAGCTCGAGGCGTTGCAGCGCCAGATTGCCGAGAAGCTCGGCTACAGGCTCGTCGACCACCGGATGGAACTCTACGGGGTCCGTCTCGACCGCGAGAGCTGATGGCGCACGCGCTGCCCGCTCCGCGGATTCGCCCGCTGGGCTGGGCGCTCATCGTCTTTCGACTCCTTCTGATGATCCTGATGCTGGTGCTGTGCGCGCCGCTTCACCTCCTGTGGAAACTCGTGGGAGCTGGCCGCTGGTGGCCGCGCGTGTTCCTGGCCGCGATCGGAATGATCGCCGGGCTCCACATCAGGATTGAGGGTCAACCCCGCCGCGGCGCGCTCCTGCTGGCCAACCACGTCAGCTGGCTCGACATCCCAGCACTCGCCCATGCGACAGGCAGCGCATTCGTCGCGCATGACGGGCTCACCGCCTTCCCTGTTCTCAAGTGGCTCTGCGAGATGAACGAGACGGTGTTCATCGCGCGGCACAGCCGGACGAGCATCGCCGATCAGGTCGAACAGGTCCGCCTCGCGATGGATTCGCGCGGTTCGCTCACTCTGTTCCCGGAGGGGACGACGAGCGACGGCACCGGGCTGCTGCCGTTCAAGTCCTCGCTTCTGTCCGCCCTCGTTCCGCTACCTGCGGGGGTCGCAGTCCAGCCGGTTCTCCTCGCCTACGAGGACGCGGCGCGGATCGCCTGGGTCGGGGAGGAACACGGGCTCGACAACTTCAAGCGCATCCTCGCCCGGTTGCGACCGATCAGGTTGACGATGGTGTTCCTCGAACCGCTGTCGGGCGAGGCGCTTACCGATCGCAAGACCATCTCGGCAACCGCACGCAGCGAGATCGCTTCCGCGATGGCGCGCTAGGACCCGGACCCTAGCCCTTCCCGGCGTTTTCGGCTAACGGGCCGGCCCCATGCGCCCTACCCCGCCCCCCAGGACCTACCGGGTCAAGAGCTTCGGCTGTCAGATGAACGTCTACGACGGCGAGCGCATGGCCGAACTGCTCGCGGCACAGGGCATCGCGCCTGCGGCGGACGGCGAGCACGCGGACCTCGTCGTGCTCAACACCTGCCATATTCGCGAGAAGGCGGCCGAGAAGGTCTATTCCGACATCGGGCGCCTGGTGAAGGACGGGGAGAAAGCCGGCAAGGCGCCTCTGATCGCCGTCGCCGGATGCGTGGCCCAGGCCGAAGGAGAAGAGATCATGGCCCGCGCGCCCGGGGTCAGCATGGTCGTCGGCCCGCAAGCCTACCACCGGCTGCCGCAGATGCTCGACGCCGCCGTGCAAGGCCACCGCGCGACCGATACCGACATGCCCGCGATCGCCAAGTTCGATGCCCTCCCCGCGCGCCGCAGGATCGGGCCGAGCGCGTTCCTGACAGTGCAGGAAGGTTGCGACAAGTTCTGCACCTATTGCGTCGTCCCTTACACGCGCGGGGCCGAAATATCGCGTCCTTACAGTGATCTGGTTCGTGAAGCCGAGAAACTGGTCGATGCCGGGGCCCGCGAGATCACGCTGCTGGGCCAGAACGTCAACGCCTGGACAGGCACGGACGAAAAGGGGCGCGCCATCGGGCTCGACGGACTGATCCGGTCCCTCGCCGAACTGCCCGGCCTGGTTCGTATCCGGTACACGACGAGCCACCCGTCGGACGTCACCGATGGACTGATCGCGGCGCACGGCGAGGTGGAGAAGCTGATGCCGTTTCTCCATCTGCCGGTGCAGAGCGGCAGCGACCGCGTGCTGCGGGCAATGAATCGCAGCCACACCGCCGACCAGTATCTTCGCCTCCTGGAACGCTTCCGCGCCGCGCGATCCGACATCGCGCTGTCGGGCGATTTCATCGTCGGTTTCCCCGGCGAGAGCGATGCCGAATTCGAAGAAACGCTGCGTCTCGTCGATGCCGTGGGATACTCGCAGTGCTTCAGTTTCAAGTACTCGCCCCGCCCCGGCACGCCCGCCGCGACGATGGATGGCCAGATTGCCCCGGAGGTCATGGACGAGCGCCTGCAGCGCCTTCAGGCGGCCCTCAACCGCGACCAGCTGGCGTTCAATGCGGCTTCGGTCGGCAAACGGTGCCCGGTCCTCGTCGAGCGCAAGGGAAAGAAGCCCGGCCAGTGGCTCGGCAAGTCGCCCTGGCTCCAGTCGGTCTGGTTCGAGGGAGACTACGCCATCGGCGACATGGTGGACGTCGAACTCGTCGAGGCGGGCCCCAACTCGCTTGCGGCGCGCCCGTTGACGCTGGAAGCGCTACCCGCCTGAAGGCTTTTCGCCCTCCAGTTTCACCAACACCGGGTCTTCGGTGATCACTTCGGTGCCTGCCTCGGCCACGATCTCGGCCGGGGGAACGGTCGGGTTAGACGGATAGCTTTTTCCGTCATGTTTGAGCAGCGCGATGCCCGCCGGCCCGCCGCCGCCCGCAATCGATACGGTGAGGTCATTCCAGCCGTTGGTCTTGCTGTCGAGGACGGTCACCGGGGTGCGGGACACGCTGATCTCGGCGACCTTGCTCCACATGGGACCAGCGGGGGTCAGGACAAGAGTGTTGCAGCCGCCTGTGCCGCAGAAATAGCTCGAGACGAGATGGACTATGGCCTCCTCGGCACCGTCCCCGTTCAAGTCCCTCCATGCCAGGGCATACTGCATCGGTGTCGCGTCGGGATACTCCTGCAACAGGAATTGGCGGATGTCCTCCTCCTCGCGATCGGCGGGCGCGGGCGACGTCGCGGCAGTCGTGGCGGGTGCCGCAGCCTCCTCGGAATCCGACGGTGCTTTTTCCGTGCACGCGGCAAGAGCCAGCAACGACACGACAAGAAGCGACTTTCTCATGGCGCGACTCCACGCAGATGAACCTACGTCGTCACGATGCGCCCGGCGCATTTCGCTGGCAAGTCGCCCGATTTCCCCGACAACCTTGATCCCCTTCGCTTGCCATGTGCCGAAGCGTGCCTAGATTCCCGACTCGATACAGCAAGGGAGGGCCCATCAGGCTTTCATGGCTCGCAAACCTGCCCGCGCCGACGGCGCCATTCCGTTTTCTCCCTCCGCGCCTCCACGGCGCGCAAGGACCGAGATAACCTTCGAGGACCAGCGCCTTCTGGGGCCCCTCTTCGGGCAGTTCGATGCCAATCTCGTGCAGGTCGAAAATCGCCTTGGCGTGTTTATTTCGGCCCGCGGGGACCGCGTCCAGATCGAAGGCAGCGACGATGCCGTCGCCCGCGCCCGCGACACGCTGAAAGCGATGTACGACCGGCTTGCCACCGGGCAGGAGCTCGATGCCGGTGCGATCGAGGGACTGATCGCCATGTCGGTCGAGCCAACGCTCGAAGGAATCGTGCGCGGGGGCGAGAACGCTCCGCCCATCATGATCCGCACCCGCCGTAAGACGATCGTCCCGCGCAGCGCGGGCCAGATCCCCTACATGCAGCAGCTGGCGAAGGACGAGATCATCTTCGCGCTCGGCCCTGCTGGCACCGGGAAGACCTACCTTGCCGTGGCGCAGGCGGTCAGCCAGCTCATCAGCGGCAGCGTCCAGCGGCTGATTTTGTCGCGGCCCGCGGTCGAAGCGGGTGAGAAGCTTGGTTTCCTTCCGGGCGATATGAAGGAAAAGGTCGATCCCTATCTCCGCCCGCTTTACGATGCGCTCTACGACTGCCTGCCGCCCGAACAGGTCGAACGGCACCTCGCTAGCGGTGTGATCGAGGTCGCCCCGATCGCCTTCATGCGCGGGCGCACGCTGAGCGACGCCTTCATCATCCTCGACGAAGCGCAGAACACGACGCGGGAGCAGATGAAGATGTTTCTCACCCGGTTCGGCCAGAACAGCCGGATGGTGGTCTGCGGCGATCCCAGGCAGGTCGACATACCGGGCGGCGACCGGATGAGCGGCCTCGCCGACGCGGTCGACAAGCTCGAGGGCGTCGAGGGAATTGCAGTCAGCCGCTTCACCGCGGCCGACGTGGTGCGTCACCCGATCGTTGGGCGCATCGTCGAGGCGTACGAGGGCCCTTCAAGCTGACGCTCGATATCGAGATCGACGGCTGGCCAGCCCCGCCTGACTGGACGGAGGTGGCCTCACGCGCCAGCGAGGCGGCAAGCAAGGTGGCGCCCGAACTCGCCAGTGATCGCCTGTCGGCGAGCCTGCTGTTCACCAGCGACGAGGAAGTTCACGCCCTCAATCGCGAGTGGCGCGAGAAGGACAAGCCGACGAACGTGCTGTCCTTCCCCATGATCGACCGGGAGACCCTGCTGTCGCGAGCCCCCGACGGGCCGCACGAGCTGCTGGGCGATATCGCCCTCGCCTGGGAAACCTGTCGCCACGAGGCGGACGACAAGGGCATCGCGGTGGAGCACCATGCCGCGCACCTCATCGTTCATGGCCTGCTCCATCTCGCCGGTCACGACCACATCGATCCGGACGACGCCGACGCGATGGAAGCGCTTGAGATCAAGGCCCTTGCATCTATGGGCATCGACAACCCATATGGGAACGTCTGAACCACAGGGGCTTATTAGACAGGGCCATGCCCGATACCGATTCCCAACCGGGAGAAGCGGACAGTAACCGCGGGCTCTGGCTCGCGATCCGCAAGTTCTTCGAAACCGACGACGGCGAACGCTCCTTGCGCGAACAGCTCGAGGAAGCGATCGACGAACATGATGCGGCGGAAGCCGAAGACGGCGTCGCGTCGCCGGCCAACGGCGACCTGTCCCAGGTCGAGCGGCAGATGCTGCGCAACCTGCTTCATTTCTCCGAGCACGATGCCGACGACGTCGCCATTCCCAGGGGCCAGATCATCGCGCTGAGCGCGGCGGCAACCTGGGACGAGGTCGTGGCGGCATTCGCGGAGCACGGGCATTCCCGCCTGCCGGTCTACCGCGACACCCTCGATAGCGTGATCGGGATGATGCACATCAAGGACGTGTTCCCGATCATCGCGACGGGCGCAGCCCCGCCCGAGGACTGGACGAGCCTGATGCGCCAGCCGCTGTTCGTGCCGCAGGCGCGCAACGCGCTCGACGTGCTCGCCGACATGCGACAGCAGCGCATTCACCTCGCCGTTGTGCTCGACGAATATTCGGGCACCGACGGGATCATCACCATCGAGGACCTGGTCGAGGAGATCGTCGGAGAGATCGAGGACGAGCACGACGACGAGGAACCCGACTGGATCGTCCCCCTGCCCGACGGAATCTGGGATTGCGACGCGCGGGCCGAGCTCGACGATGTCGCCGAAACGATCGATCCGCGCCTCGGCGAGGTTGAAGAGGCAGTCGACACACTCGGCGGGCTGGCATTCGTCTTGGCGGAAGCCGTACCGGAGGTCGGCACGATCCTGACCCATCCCAGCGGCTGGCGGATCGAAGTCACGGAGGCCGACGAGACCCACGTCAAGCGGATGCGCCTTCATCCTCCTTCGGAGGACGAGGGCTAGCCCTCACGCTATTTCGCACTTGCGGAAAAATTCGGCTCGACAAGGGTCGCGGCAGTAATCATCTTTGCTTTATGTCAAGGCGCCTTCCTCCCCTTCGCGCGCTCGAGGCTTTCCTGCGCGTCGTCCGCCTCGGCTCCGCGCGCGCGGCGGCGACCGAGTTGGGTCTCAGCCCGTCGGCTCTCTCGCGCCGTATCGGGACGCTCGAGGATTTCGTCGGCAGGAAGCTGTTCACCCGCGCCCACCAGGCGATGCAGCTGACCGACGACGGGCGCGCGTTTCACGATGCGGTTGCGCCGCACATCGAGGCGCTCGCGGCGGCGGTCGAATCGCAGTCGGACACCGTCGGCGTCATGCGCCTGCACCTAGGCGTGCTGCCCCTGTTCGGCGGGCAGAGGCTGTTTCCCCGCTTGCCCGAACTGCGCAAGCTCCACCCGCGCCTGCACATCGACATCGATACCGGTCCGCACCTGCTCGATCGGGTCGGCGACACGCTGGACGCTGCGATCATCCTGACCCACGAACCGGATCCTTCGCTCCATTCCGTCCGCCTCGATCACAACCGCGTCTATGCGATCGCCTCGACGGAACTGGCGGCCGAAGTTGGCGGAGTGCCCGACAGGACGAAGCTGTCGAAGCAGACCTTCCTCGTCCACAACGAACTGCCCGACAGCTTCGTCGCCTGGCGCGAGGCAGTGGGACTGCAAGGGTTCGAACCGGCCGCGGTCGACCATTACGATTCGGGCCAGCTCATCCTCGAAGCCGCAGCCCAGGGCCTCGGCATCGCGATCATGCATGACGATCACTTCACGCGCGCACGCGACGGACGGCTGGCGCGGCTGTTCGACATCGATGTCGAAAGTCCGTACTCATACTGGTTCGTATGCCGACCGCGCGACCTCGACCAGCGGCCGGTGCGGCTGTTTCACGACTGGCTGGTGAAGGCCGAACTCTGACGGAACGCCAGCTCGGTCTCGAGTGTTTCCGGAATACACCTAGGGAGCATCTCAGTGGACATTCGCAAAGAGCAAGCCGCCTATCGCAACGCCAAGCCTTCCCGCCTGGGCCGGGGCATCGAGCGCCTGACCAATCCGTTCGGCAAGGCCATAGCCAGCGTCGTCCCTAACTCGGTCGTCGAATCGGTCGTGAAAGGCATCGATGCCGCGGCGGGCGCGCCGTCGCTTGCCGCGATGCGGCACGATCCGGCCGATCTGGACGCCGCGCGCGAAGCGGCTCGAAAAATCGAACGCCTGGCGAAGAACGTGAACGGCGCGACCGGCGCCGCGGCCGGTTTCGGCGGAGCGATCTCAGCCGGTCTCGACATTCCGGCGTCGCTCGGAATCGCCCTCAGGAGCATCCGCGACACCGGCCGCGCTTACGGCTTCGACGGCAAGGGCGAAGCCGAAAAGCTGTTCCGCCTCCAGATCCTCGAACTGGCGGCGCTCGACGATCCAGAACTTCGCGCGCAGCGCATTGCTGGCATCGAGCAGGCCATCGCGGAGGACGGCTCGCTGAAACCGGTGACAGGCGACGCCGCCACCCCGATGGTCGATGCCGCGATCGAGCGGATCAGCCGCGCGATGGCCTTTGCCACGTTCCGCCGCCGGCTGGGCATGGTTGTGCCCATCGCCGGATCGGCGGTCGGACTGCTGGTGAACCGCTCGTTCCAGGAAGACGTGGCCAAGGCGGCCCGGTTCGCCTTCCAGGAACGGCGCTTGAAGACGATGCCCTAGGAGACGGTCGCCTTCACGATCTTGCCCGGCTGCCGCGGCGGCTCGCCCTTCGGCAGCGCGTCGACGTGCTCCATGCCGCTCTCGACCTGGCCCCACACCGTATACTGGCGGTCGAGGAAGCGCGCGTCGTCGAAGCAGATGAAGAACTGGCTGTTGGCGCTGTCAGGATTGTTGGTCCGCGCCATCGAGCAGGTGCCGCGCACGTGCGGCTCGGCGTTGAATTCCTGCTTGAGGTCGGGCTTGTCGCTACCGCTCATGCCGGTGCCGGTCGGATCGCCGCCCTGCGCCATGAAGCCGGGGATGACCCGGTGGAACACGACGCCGTCGTAGAAGCCTTCGTTGGCAAGCTCGGTGATGCGCGCGACGTGGCCGGGCGCCAGGTCGGGCCGCAACTTGATGACGACGTCGCCGCCTTCGCCATTTCCGGTGTCGAGGGTGAAGGTCAGGGTATCGGCCATCAAAGTCTCCTGTAATTGAGTCGCGGGCCGATATAGGCACCGCCGCCGCGAAGTCACCCGTGCGCTTGCGTTTCCGGTGCCCGCGCCTAAGGCCTCGCGCATGGTGGACGAGACGATCCTCGACGACGACGCACTGGCGGCACCGCTCGAAGAGCGTCCCGACGATCGCGTCGATGACGAGCGTCACGACGAGGACAACCGGCTGAAGCCGGAATTCGTCCGCAGCGTGATCGACGCGCTCGACGACGGTGATACCGGGCGGGTCCACAACCTCGTCGAGCCGCTGCACGAGGCAGACGTCGCCGACCTGTTCGAAATCCTCGATGCGGGCGACCGCCCGCTGCTCGCCGCGGCCATCCCGGACCTCATGACCGGCGAAGTGATCGCCGAGCTCAACGACTACGTCCGCGACGACATGATGGAGGCTCTCCCTCCCGAAGCGGTCGCAGAGATTGCCGAGCAGCTCGACACCGACGACGCGGTGCAGCTGCTTGAGGATCTCGAGCCCGAGGACCAGGCGGCGATCCTCGCCGAGATGGAGCCCGAGGACCGCGCGGCGATCGAGAGCGCGCTAGCCTATCCGGAAGAGACCGCCGGCCGATTGATGAGCCGCGAATTCGTCGCGGCGCCCGAGCACATGACGGTTGGCGACATCATCGACTACCTGCGCGATGCCGATGCCGACGAACTGCCGACGGAGTTCTGGGAAGTCTTCGTCGTCGACCTGGCGCACAAACCGGTCGGCACATGCCAGCTTTCGTGGATCATGCGCGCTCCCCGATCGACGCCGCTCGTCGAGGTAATGAAGCGCGACCAGACCCTCATCCCGGTCACGATGGACCAGGAAGAGGTCGGCAACATGTTCCAGAAATACGCCCTGATCTCGGCCGCGGTGGTCGACGAGAACGGGCGTCTGGTCGGCCAGATGACGGCGGACGACGTGGTCCACATCGTGTCCGAGGAAGCCGGTGAGGACGTTCTCCTGCTTTCGGGCGCAGGCGATGGCGACATCAACGAGCCCATCCGCGACGCCTATGTTGCGCGGGTGCGCTGGCTGGTGGCCAACCTCGGCACCGCAGTGGTCGCGAGCGCGATCATCGCGATGTTCGGCGCTGCGATCGAACAGCTGGTGGCACTTGCCGTGCTGATGCCGATCGTCGCCAGCATCGGGGGCAACGCCGGCACGCAGACGATGGCGGTGACGGTGCGCGCGATCGCGATGAACCAGCTGACCCGTGCCAATACCCGCCGGATGATCTGGCGCGAGCTGCGCGTCGCCCTGCTCAACGGGGCGACCGTCGCGGTGCTGATCGGGGTTGCGGTCGCCTTGCTGTTCGAGCCCCAGCTGGGCGGCGTGATCGCCGCGGCCATGATGATCAACATTCTCGTCGCCGGTCTCGCAGGAGTGGCGGTCCCCGTCATCTTCGAAAGGCTCGACCAGGACCCCGCCGTGGCATCCAGCGTTTTCGTGACGATGATCACCGATTCTATGGGCTTCTTCGCGTTTCTCGGGCTGGCGGTCGCGGCGGGCCTCGCCGGGTGACGCCATGCCGCTGAGCATGACCAAGATCGCCTATCGTTCGGGCAGCATCGACAACCTGCGGGCGTGGGTCGAGGCAGGCGAAGAGGCGCACATGCGCACGCGCTATCGCCCCACCCGTCATGCCGAGATGATCGGCGGATCGCTCTACTGGATCCTCGACCACGCGATCGTGGCGCGGAGCGAAATCCTGGGCTTCGCCGAACGGCCCGACGGACACTGGACGATCCGCCTCGCACCCAAGCTCATCCTGGTCCAGCCGAAACACAAGCGCGCGCACCAGGGCTGGCGCTACCTGACCGAGCGACAGGCCCCGCGCGACCTCGAAGAGGGCGAGGAACCGGGCGATGCAATCCCCGGCCGGCTGGCAGGGCGCCTGACGAAGCTGGGGCTTATCTAGCCGCCCCGCTTCGCTACGACCTTGCGGAGCACATTCACGTAAGTCTCCGGCTCCTGCGCGCCGGGTACGATGAATTTTCGATCGATCACCATCGCCGGGACGCCGGAGACGTTGTTGTCCCACGCCATGCGCTCTTCGGCCCGCACCGCGTCGGCGATCCCCGGATCGTCCAGCGCCGCTCTTGCGTCCTCACGGTCGAGCCCGACCTCCCCGGCGATGTCGAGCAACACGTCGCGCTCGCCCACCTTGCGGCGCTGCTGGAAGTGCGCCGCGAACAGCGCCAGCTTCAGCCTGGTCTGCGCTTGCGCTCCCGCGGTCTCGCGCGCCCAGAGCAGAAGCTTGTGCGCGTCGAACGTGTTCCAGAGCATCGACGGCGGCGGATCGCCTTCGCCGATATAGTCGAACGGAAAGCCGGCCGCGGCGGCGCGCTCCGCCATCATCGTCCGTCCGGCCTCTGCCTGCTCGGGCGTGCGCCCGTACTTGCGGGCGATGTGCGCGCGGCTTTCCTCGCCTTCGGGCGGCATGTCGGGATTGAGTTCGAACGGCAGCCAGCGGATCTCGGCGTCGATCTCGCCTTCGAGCGAGGCCAGCGCCGTCTCGAGGTGCTTGTAACCGATCACGCACCACGGGCACATGACGTCGGACCAGATGTCTATGGTGACGTGCTGGGTCATCCCCTTCTCCTCATCGGTCGAGCCACCAGGTTACCAGATGGTGCGCGATCGCGAACGAGCGCGGAAAGATCAGGTTCTCGTTGCCCTCCGGTCCCGCGGCGCGCGCCTCGATCAGTTCGGCGCGGGTGAACCACCGGGCTTCCTCCAGCTCGGTGCGATCGATGGTCAGTGCATCGTCCTCCGCGACCGAGTGGCACCCGATCATCAGCTGGCTGGGGAACGGCCACGGCTGGCTGGCGATGTACGTTACCTCGCGGACCCGGACGCCGGCTTCCTCGAACACCTCGCGCGCCACCGCTTCCTCGATCGTTTCGCCGGGCTCGACGAACCCTGCGAGGGCAGAGAAGATACGCGGCGGAAAACGAGGCTGGCGGCCAAGCAGAAGCTTGTCTTCGTACTCGACCAGCATGATCGTGACCGGATCGGTGCGCGGGAAATGCGCTGCGCTGCATTCCGGGCAATCGCGCTGCCAACCGCCCTTCGCTACGCGGGTCCGCGCGCCGCAGCGCGCACAGAAGCGGTGCCGCGCGTGCCAGTCGACGAGGCTGCGCGCCCCGCCGTACACCGCAAGGTCCTGCGGGCTCAGCACCTGCATCGCCTGCCACACCTGCGGCTGCGCGTAGGCGGGCCCTTCCGCTCCCTGGTCGGGCACCGCGGCAAAGCAGGCCTTGCCGTCGAGAAGGCCGAGGAACACGAGATCGGCATCCTCGGGCACTTCGGCGAGACTGCCCCAGCCCAGCGCACCGGTCGTGTTGTCGAACGTCGGTAGCAGGCCGTCGAGCCGAAGCAGCCGCGCCCGCCAGTCCATCAACCCGGCGAGCGCGTCCGGGTCGGTGCGCAAGTGATCCGCGCGGTCGAGCGGCGAGCCGCTGAAGGCGATCACGCCGTCACTTGCCCGCCATCGCGGCGAGATCCTTCAGCACCGCCGCGGGAAACTCTGCATGGACCGGGTAGGCATCGGACGGCATGTACTGCGTCATCAGATTGGCCCGCAGACCCCGCTTGAGGTCGACCAGCGCGACCGTCCCTGCAGCGCCGCCCCAGCCGTAGGTGCCGGCCTGTTCGCCCAGACCCACGCGGCCACCGGCGCCGAAACCCGATCCCGCAGCGAACGTCCCCTTCGTCTCGACCCCATCGGGCAGCAGGTTCGAGGTACCGACGCGCACCGCCAGTTCGTTCAGCACGCGCTTGCCGTCGATCTTGCCGTACCCCGCGATCATCTTGAGGAACCTGTCGTAGTCGGCCGGTGAGCTGACGAGCCCCGCACCTCCCGTCGGAAACGGTGGTGCATCGGCATAGACCGACGCGGCGCCCGGATCGATCGGGATGAGATTTCCACCCACGACGCCGTAGTTCGTCGAGAGGCGGGCCACGTCCTCGGCCGGAACCTGGAAATAGGTGCTGTCCATGCCCGCGGGTCCGAAAATCGCCTCGTGCAGGTAGGCATCGAAGGTCATACCGCTCGCGACCTCGATCACGCGGCCCAGCAGGTCGAGGCTCATCGAATAGGACCAGCGCGTGCCGGGCTGCGCGACCAGCGGCAACTTGGCGAGCCCGTCGGCAAACGCGGCAAGGCTGCGCACCGGCACGCCCCGCCCGAACATCGCGGCGAGCGCCGGGACCTTGGTCACCTGTCCGGCGATGATCCCGGCATCTTCGTAGGCCGTCTTGATCGGCCCCTTCTGGATGATTCCGTAACCGATACCTGCGGTGTGGGTGAGAAGGTGGCGCACGGTGATCGGACGCACGGCCGGCTCGACGTCGGTGAGCGACCCGTCGTAGGTCTTCTGCACGGTCATGTTTGCGAAGGCCGGCAGCAAGTCGGCAATCGGCTGATCCAGACCGAGCTTGCCATCAGCGATCAGCTGCATCGCCGCCATGCCGGTGACAGGCTTGGTCATCGAATAGATCCGGTAGAGCGTGTCGGGCCCGGCTACCGACGCGTGTCCCAGCGCGAGCGTTCCCCCTCCGATCATCGTCGGCGCGGCCTGCCCCCAGCCGAGCGTGGCGACCATGCTCGCGACCTTCCGACTGTCGATGTACGACTTGACCATGGCCTCCACCGCCGGCCACGCGGTGGTGCCCTGCGCAAGCGCGCGCAGCGGCCAACCCGCCATCGTCGCGCCGGCTCCCAGCAGTGCACTCGACCGCAGCAACGAACGACGCGACATCTGCGGCGTGGCGAAATCCCTGAAAGCCATCGATTACTCCGTGATCGGTTTCAAATGAGGATGTGCGACATGGTGGCTGCGCGGTCAATCGGGCTTGCAATCCCCGAGTGTCCTATCCATGTAGGACACATGGGCAACATCATCGCATTCATCCTCGGCCTCATCTCGCTGGTGATCGTGATCCCAGCGACGATTCCCTTCCTCGGCTGGGCCAACTGGCTGGCGCTTCCCCTGATCGTGATCGGGATCATCGCGGGCCAGCTTTCGTCTTCAAGCAAGGCGGGGCGCAATTTCTGCCTGATCGTCCTGCTCGTCGCGGTCGTGCGGCTGAGCCTGGGCGGCGGGGTCATCTAGCACCGGCGCGCGCCGCGGCCTTCGCGAACAGCGTCGGCAGCCCTGCCTCCTCGAGCTTGTCCAGCGGCCACCATTCGCCGTCGCCGACGGGCGTGGCGGTGCGGGACACGTGCACGGCCAGCTCCAGGTCGAAGTGGGTGAAGCCGTGGCGCACCACGCCCGCGTCCTCCCATTCGCCGTCCGGAACCCCGCTGCCGTCGCTGCGCGCCGACCAGCCGTCGTCGGGCAAGGCGCGCATTCCGCCTAGCATCCCCGTCCCTTCGCGCCGGACCAGCCAGACGGCCCTCTCCCGCTCGATCCACAGCGCCGCGCCGCGCCGCGTGGGCTTTGCCCTCTTGGCCGCCTTGACCGGGTAACGCCCCGGCTCGCCTTCGGCCCGCGCGGCGCAATCGGCGGATAAGGGGCATAGCAGGCAGCGCGGTTCGCGCGGCGTGCAGACCGTCGCGCCGAGGTCCATCATCGCCTGCGCGAAGTCGCCTGCGCGCGATGCGGGGGTGATCGCGCCGGTCCGCTCGTAAATTGCCTTTCGTGAAGCCGGCAGCGGCTCGGCGATCGCGAACAGGCGCGAAACCACCCGCTCCACGTTGGCATCGACCACGACCGCACGCCGCCCAAAAGCGATCGCCGCGACGGCCGCTGCGATATACGCGCCCACGCCCGGCAACTGACGCAGGCCCTCCTCGGTGTCGGGAAAGCCGCCGCGCTCGACCACCATACGCGCCGCCGCGAGCAGGTTTCGCGCCCGCGAGTAATATCCCAGCCCCGCCCACGCGGCCATCACGTCGCCATCGTCGGCCGCCGCCAGCGCTTCCACCGTGGGCCAGCGCGCAAGGAACTTCGCATAATACGGCGCAACGGCAGCCGTCGTCGTCTGCTGCAGCATGACCTCCGAGAGCCAGACGCGATAGGGCTCGGGCGCAGCCGCACCCGGCGGGCTGCGCCACGGGAGGGTGCGCGCGTGGCGATCGTACCAGGCCAGCAACCTTGCCGGAATGTCGTCGTCGCTGGCGCTCATGGCGCGCCTATGGCATGGGCGCGGCGACGATGGAACGGGACGCTCCGCCACCTCCGCCCAAGCCCAGGGCGCGCCAGTACGAACGGCCGCGCGGCGGGCCCGCGCGATCGATCGCGGAGCTGACCCCGCAAGTCGGCCGCACGGCGTTTCGCCGCTTCGGCTTCGTCCAGTCGAGCGTCGTCACCCGCTGGCCGGAGATCGTCGGCGAACACCACGCCAAGGTCTGCACGCCCGAGGCGATCCGCTTTCCGCCGGGCGAAAAGGCCGACGGCATCCTGCAACTCGTGGTGTTGCCCGCGCACGCGCCCCTGATCCAGCATGTGATCCCCGAGATCATGGAACGGGTGAACCGTTTCTTCGGCTACAAGGCCGTCGCGCGGGTAAAGCTGCGTCAAGGCGCCGTTCAGCCGCCCCGGGTAGAAGCGCGGCCCGCCGCGCCGCCTTCGCTGAAGCCCGTGCCGATCGAGCTGGGAGATTCGCTGCGCGACGTGGGCGATCCGGAGCTGCGCGCGGTCCTGGAATCCCTTGCCCGGACGCTGGGCGCGAAGGAGTAGCATGGCGTGAAGTTGTTTCGACCGATCCTGGCGGCGACCGTCGCCCTGGCTGCGTCGGCGGCAGTGGCGGCGTCCACGAACTGGCTCACCGTGGTCGATACCGCGGGTGGAGGACACAAGGTCGGCAACCCTGCCGCGAAGATCAAGCTGACCGAGTTCGTCAGCTACACCTGCAGTCATTGCGGAGACTTCGCGCAGCAGGCGACGGGCGCGATCGATGTCTACGTGTCCACGGGCAAGGTCCAGCTCGACATCCGCCATGTCGTGCGCGATCCGGTGGACCTGACAGCCACGATGCTCGCGAACTGCGGCCCGGCAGCGAAATTTCCGGGCAACCACAAGGCCCTGATCCTTGCCCAGCCCAAGTGGCTCCCCATTGCCGAGCGTGCGACGCAGGGCCAGCAGCAGCGCTGGTACACGGGCGCCGGACCCGCGCGCCGCCGGGCGATCGCCAACGACCTGAAGTTCTACGACATCATGATCGGCCGCGGGTACGAGCGCACCGCGCTCGATCGCTGCCTATCGGACGAGGCGCTGGCAACGCGCCTGGCCGAGCAGACGAAGGCCGATGCCGACAAGTGGAAGGTACGCGCCACCCCGAGCTTCGCCATCGACGGTGTGCTCCTTACGGGGACGCATGCCTGGTCGCTGCTGCAGCCCCAGCTCGACGCCCGTTTCTGAACGCCATGGGCATAGCTGTGGAAAGCGCCCCGTCGCGCTTCACCGTCCGCCCACCCTCGTATACCCTCTAGGCCCACCCGAAAGGATGATCATGCTGCGTACCGCCTCTTTTGCCCTCGTCGCCGCACTCGCGCTCGCCTCCTGCGGATCGAACAATGCCGCCGACGGCGAAGTCGCGGAAGGCGCACCGGTCGCCGCCGTCGCCGCTCCGACCGGACAGGCGTGGATCGACGTGGCCTCGGTCACTCCGGACGGCGGATACATGGTCGGCAACCCCGATGCCCCGATCAAGCTGATGGAATACGGCTCGCTGACCTGCGGCGCGTGCGCCAACTTCACGCAGACCGGCTTCGAGACCCTTCGCGACAAGTACATCAACACTGGCAAGGTCAGCTTCGAACTGCGCAACCAGGTCCATAACGGCATCGACCTGGTTCTCGCGCGGCTCGTGCGCTGCTCGACGCCCGATGCCATGGTGCCGCTGTCGGAGCAGGTCTGGATGAACTTCGACACGATAATGACCGGTGCGCAGGCCGCAGGGCCCCAGCTCGAGGCCGCGATGGCCCTGCCGGAGAGCCAGCGTTTCGTCGCGGTGGCGCAAGCGAGCGGACTGCTTCCCTTCTTCGCCAGCCGCGGCATCAGCGAAGACCAGGCGCGGACCTGCCTGGCGGATGCCAAGTCGGTCGAGGCAATCGCCGAACGATCGGACAAGCAGTCCGAGGAACTCAACGTCACCGGCACCCCGACCTTCTTCGTCAACGGCAGCAACGTCGGCACCCAGAGCTGGGAGACGCTCGAACCGATGCTCCAGCGGGCCGGCGCCCGCTAGACCGGTCGCGGAGGGGGGACACACACCGGGATGCTCATCAGGCGGCTCAAGCTCAGCGGTTTCAAGAGCTTCGTAGAGCCGTCCGAGCTGCGCATCGAGCCGGGCCTGACCGGGGTGGTCGGCCCCAACGGTTGCGGAAAGTCCAACCTGCTCGAGGCGATCCGGTGGGTCATGGGCGAAAACTCGCCCAAGTCGATGCGCTCGGGCGGGATGGACGATGTCATCTTCGCCGGCACCGCCAGCCGTCCGCAGCGCGACTTTGCCGAAGTGGTACTCACCGGCCAGGGCGACGACGGCGAGGAGCTTGAGGTCGTCCGCCGGATCGAACGCGGCGCGGGCAGCGCGTACCGCGTGAACGGGCGCGACGTGCGCGCCAAGGACGTCGCCCTGACCTTCGCCGACGCGGCGACGGGGGCGCACTCCCCGGCGCTAGTCAGCCAGGGCAAGATCGCGCAGGTCATCGCCGCCAAGCCGGCCGAGCGCCGCATGATGCTGGAAGAGGCGGCAGGCATCGCCGGCCTCCACGTCCGTCGCCGCGATGCCGAGAGCAAGCTGCGCCAGACCGAGGCCAACCTGGCCCGGCTCGAAGACCTGATGGCGGGCCTCGACAGCCAGATCGCCTCGCTCCGCCGGCAGGCCAAGCAGGCCGAGCGCTACAAGGCGCTCTCCGAGCAGATCCGCGTCGCCGAGGCGCGGTTGCTGTTCGCCCGCTGGCGCGACGCGGCGGCGGCGGCGACGGCCGCGCGCGCCGAAGCGAAGGCGGCGGACGAGCGCGTCGCCGCTGCCCAGCAGGCTTCGAGCGAAGCACAGAAGGCGCAGGCCGCCGCGGCCCAGGCGCTAGCCGCAGCGCGCGACGAGCTCGCCGACCGGCGCGACGATGCCAGTGCGCACGGCCACCGGATGGCCGCGCTGTCGAGCCAGCTGGAAGCCGCCGAGCAGCGCCTCGCCGACCTCGACCGGCAGAAGACGCGGCTCGAGGAGGATCGCGGCGATGCCGACCGGTTGACCCGGGATGCCGCCGAAGCGCTCGCCCGGCTGGAGAAGGAACTGGCCGCCAATGCCGCCGCGCTCGAGGCCGACGAGGCGCGCCGCCCTGCACTGGCGAGGAAGCTCGAGGATGCCGAGCGCGCCGGGCGCGCGGCGGAACTCGCCCTCGCCAAGGCTACCGCGGACCAGGCCGGGGTCGAGGCGGAATGGCGTGTCGCCGAGGCGGAAGTGGCGCAAGCCGAGGCCCGGCTCGCGCGGCTCGAAAGCGAGGCCCGGCGCCATGCGGAGGCGCGCATGGCGCTGTCCCAGGCGGGCGATCCCGAAGCTGCGGTGAACGCGGCACAGCGCGACACCGAGGATGCTGCGAAGGCCGTCCTCGCCCTGCGTGACGCGCTCGATGCCAAGCGATCGCGCAAGGAAGCGCTGCAGTCAGCACGCGACGAAGCTGCGTCCGCGCTTTCGGCAGCCCGGGCGGAAGTCGCCGGGCTCGAACGCGAATTCCAGGGTCTCGACCGCGACCGCCAGGCGCGCGCGAAGGCCGCAGCGGGGCGGCAGGGCCTGCCCACTGCGCTCGACCGCGTCCGCGCGGCTTCGGGATACGAGCGCGCGGTCGCCGCCGTGCTCGGGCGCGATGCCCGCTCTCCCCTTGGCACGCCGCAAGGCGATGGCGAGGGACGCTACTGGACCGGATCGACCGCCCCTGCCCCGGTCGCCGATTCGCTGGCACGGCACGTCACCGATTGCCCGCAAGAGCTCGCTGCGCGGCTCGCGCTCGTCCACGTCGCGGACAGCGATGACGGGCGAGCGCTGAAACCGGGCGAGTGGCTCGTGACCCGGGCCGGTGCGCTGCGGCGCTGGGACGGTTTCATTGCGCGCGGTGAAGGCGCTGCCGAAGCGGCCCGTCTCGAGGCCGAGAACCGGCTCGCCGAGCTGGAGTCGCTCCTGCCGCCCCGGCGCGAGGCGCTTGCCACCGCGGAAGCCGCACAGGCGCGCGCCCAGGACGAACTCGCCACGCTGCAACGCGAGCTGGTTGCCGACGAGCGCGGGGTTCAGGAGACGATCGAAGCCGAGCGCGGCGCGCTCCGGGCGCTCGACCAGGCCGAGGCCGCACGCGAGCGCCATGCCGCGCGGCTGGCGGAACTGGCGTCGAGCGAAACGGATCTCGCCGAACAGCGCAACGCCGCCGAGACCGACATGGCTTCGGCACTGGCAAAGCGGGATGCCCTGCCCCCGCCCGATGCCGGGCGTGCCACTCTCGAAGCGGCCCAGGCGAAGAACGAGGCGGCGCGCTCGGCACTGCAGGCGGCGACCGCGGAGCTCGCCGCCCACGATCAGGGCCTCGCGGTCGCGCGCGAGCGTACCGCTGCCCAGAGGTCGGATATCGCGAGCTGGCAGGCCCGCTCGGGCGAGGCCGCGCGGCGACTGTCGGACATGAGCCGCCGGTTCGAAGAGATCGAGCAGGAACGCGCCGTCGTCGCCGCCAAGCCCGAAGGCCTCCTGCGCGAAATCGAGCGCGGCGACGAGGTTCGGGCGCGCCTGACCTCCGAACTTGCCGAAGCGGAGAAGGCGGTGGTGGAAGCGCAGACGGCCGCGACCGCCGCCGACCACGCGCTGGCCGACGTCACCGAGGCGCTCGCCACCGCCCGCGAATTGCGCGCCGGACTTGCCGCCCGTGCCGACAACGAAGAGCAGCGCCGCGAGGAGATGGCGCGCATCTCGGGCGAGCGGTTCCAGTGCTCGCCGCCGCTCCTGTCCGATCGCATCGGTTTCGATGCCGAAGCTGTGAAGAATGCCGGGCTCGAGGGCGAGGAAATGGAACGCCTTACCGCCAGTCGCGAGCGGATCGGCCCGGTCAACCTGGTTGCCGCGGACGAGCTCGAGCGGATCGAGGCCGAGCACGGATCGAGCGCCGCGGAGCAGGCCGAGCTGACCGAGGCGGTCAATCGCCTGCGCGGATCGATCGGCAACCTCAACCGCGAAGGGCGCGAGCGCCTGCGCGCCGCATTCGAGCAGGTCGACACGCACTTCCGCCGGCTGTTCACTCGGCTGTTCGAGGGCGGGCAGGCGCACCTTGCGCTGATCGACAGCGACGATCCGCTCGAGGCGGGGCTCGAGATCTACGCCCAGCCGCCGGGCAAGCGGCTGCAGTCGCTCACCCTGCTGTCGGGCGGCGAGCAGGCGCTTACCGCGATCGCGCTGATCTTCGCGCTGTTCCTGACCAATCCCGCGCCGATCTGCGTGCTCGACGAAGTCGACGCCCCGCTCGACGATGCCAACATCGACCGCTTCTGCGACCTGCTCGATTCGATGGTCGCCGAAACCCAGACCCGGTACCTGATCGTGACCCACAACGCGGTGACGATGAGCCGCATGCACCGCCTGTTCGGCGTGACGATGGTCGAACGCGGCGTCAGCCGCCTGGTCAGCGTGGACCTCGGCGAGGCGGAGCTCCTCGCGGCCGAGTAGCTCAATCACGAGCGCTAGAAAGCAAACTCCAGCACCGAGACTACCGGGCGGGATCGACGGTCACATGCTCGCCCCGGCCCGGGATGAGCAGGGCACGATCAACTCTCCAGCGCAGCGGCTAGTGTTCGGCGGATTGCCTTGAGACGGTCGACCGCCTCACCGGGAATGCCGGAAGTCTCGGCGCGGGGCAGGCTCTGCGTTTCGGACTGCGGTTCGGTCCGTGGCACTTCCACCCCCGACCCAGTGTCCGGCTTGAATCCCTTCAACGCCGCCTTGGCACCGCGGAGGGTATAGCCTTCCTTGTTCACCAGCCGGTCGATCTCTTCGAGCAGGGCCACGTCTTCCGGGCGGTAATACCGCCTTCCGCCGCTGCGCTTGAGCGGCTGGAGCATCGGGAACTGGCCTTCCCAGTACCGCAGCACGTGCGACTTGATGCCGAGCGCGTCGCCCACTTCGCCGATCGTGCGCAGTGCGCCCTCGTCCTTGCCGTCGTCGAAGCTGGCTACCATGCGCGCATTTCCTAACCCTTGGCCACCCGCTCCTTGAGCAGCTGGCTGGCGCGGAAGGTCATCACCCGCCGCGGTGTGATCGGCACTTCGATCCCCGTCTTGGGATTGCGGCCGATCCGTTCCTTCTTGTCGCGCAGAACGAAGGTGCCGAAGCCCGAGATCTTGACGTTCTCACCCTTCGACATCGCCTCGCACATGTGGCGCAGAATGGATTCGACCAGATCGAGCGACTCGGCCCTGCTGAAGCCGAGCTTGCGGTTGATCGTGTCTGCCAGGTCTGCGCGAGTCAGCGTGCCCACCGAACGCATCATACGCGGGGTCCTCCCCTCTCCATCGGCGCGACCCGATGTCCGGGAACAATGCTAACGAACTTGGCGTTCTGCCGCAATGCGCGTCCGGAAATTTTCCAGACGGGCCCGTTACATACGGACGAGACTGGCGCCCCAGGTGAACCCGCCGCCCATCGCTTCGAACATAACGAGGTCGCCGGGCTTGATCCGGCCATCGCGCACCGCGACGTCGAATGCCAGCGGAACCGACGCGGCCGAGGTGTTGGCGTGGCGATCGACCGTGACCACGACCTTCTCGGCCGGCAGTCCGAGCTTGCGCGCGGTCGCGTCGAGGATGCGAGCGTTGGCCTGGTGCGGCACGACCCAGTCGATCTCGTCCGCGGTGAAGCCGGTCTCCGCGAGCACTGTCTCGAGCACGCTCGCCAGGTTGGTCACCGCGTGGCGGAACACTTCCTTCCCCCGCATCCGCAGCTTGCCGACGGTGCCGGTGGTCGATGGGCCGCCATCGACGTAGAGCAGCTCGTTGTGCGCCCCGTCGGCGTGGAGCTGGGTGTAGATCACGCCCGGACCGTCCTCGGCGACGTCCTGCGCCTCGAGCACGAGCGCACCAGCACCGTCGCCGAACAGGACGCAGGTCGTGCGATCCTCCCAGTCGAGGATGCGGCTGAACGTTTCCGCCCCGATCACCAGCGCGCGCCGGGCCATGCCTGCGCGGAGCATCGAATCGGCGGTGGCAAGCGCATAGAGGAAGCCGGAGCAGACCGCCGCGACATCGAACGCGATGCCGCCGTGGCAGCCGAGGATGTCCTGCACCTTCGTCGCGGTGGCCGGAAACGTCTGGTCCGGCGTTGCGGTCGCCAGCACGATAAGCCCGATGTCGGCCGGGGAAAGCCCGGCGGCCTGCAGGGCCGTGGATGCCGCTTCGGCGGCAAGCGTCGCGGTCGTCTCGCCCTCGCCCGCGATGAAGCGGTTGCGGATGCCGGTGCGCTCGACGATCCATTCGTCGCTCGTGTCGACCATCGCCGCCATCTCGGCGTTCGGTACCGCCCGCTTGGGGAGGGCCGATCCGCTTCCGAGCACGACCGAGCGAATCACGCGGCTTCGCCCTCGGCCCCGTTGGTGCGCAGGCGCGTTCCGCCGAGCTCGGCGAGATCGGCGGTGATGCGCTGGGTCAGTTCGTTCTCGAGCAGCCGCGCGGCCACGTCGACCGCGTTGGCGACGCCGGCGGCAGTAGCGCTGCCGTGGCTCTTCACCACGACGCCGTTGAGGCCGAGGAAGACCGCCCCGTTGTGGTTGTTGGGATCGAGGTGGTGGCGCAGCAGCTCGGTCGCCGGGCGGCTCACGAGGAAGCCGAACTTCGAGCGGAGGGAACTGGTGAAGGCGCTGCGGAGAAGATCGGTCACGAAGCGCGCCGCGCCCTCGATCGCCTTCAGGGCGATGTTCCCGGAAAAGCCGTCGGTCACGACGACGTCGCACGTGCCCCGGTTGATCTTGTCGGCCTCGATGAAGCCGTCGAAGCTCAGCGAAAGGCCGGTCGCCGCCCTCAGGGTGCTGGCGGCCTGCTGCAGTTCCTCGGTGCCCTTGAGCTCCTCGGTCCCGATGTTGAGCAGCCGCACCCGCGGTTCCTCGCGCCCCGTGACGATTCGCGAATAGGCCGCGCCCATCACGGCGAACTGGACGAGGTTGCGCGCATCGCACTCGGTATTGGCGCCGAGGTCGAGCATGATGACGTCGTTGTCGCCAAGGGTCGGCAGCAGCGCGGCGAGCGCCGGCCGGTCGATCCCCGGCATCGTGCGCAGCGCGAGCTTGCTCATCGCCATCAGCGCGCCGGTGTTGCCCGCGCTCACGGCGGCGCCGGCGTCTCCCGCCTTCACCGCACCGACGGCCAGGCCCATGCTGGTGGTCTTGGCACGGCGCAGCGCCTGGGTCGGCTTTTCGTCGCCGCCGACGACGTCCTCGCAGTGGAGGATCTCGGACGCGCCGCGCATGTTCGGGTGCGCGTCGAGCGCGGCCTTGATCCGCGACTCGTCGCCCACGAGGAGGAACTTGAACTTGTCGTGGCGCCGACGGGCCAGTGCCGCGCCGGAGACCATCGTCTGCACGCCCTCGTCCCCGCCCATCGCGTCGACGGCGATACGCGGGAGGGTCATGACCGAACTACCCTAAGCGGCCGTCAGAGGCCGACGGCGACGACTTCGCGGCCGTTGTAGTGTCCGCAGTGCGAGCAGAGGTTGTGCGGGCGCTTGAGCTCGCCGCAGTTCGAGCATTCGTGGAACGCCTCGACCTTCAGCGAATCGTGGCTCCGGCGCATACCGCGGCGGCTGGGCGAAACTTTTCTTTTTGGGACGGCCATCGTGGCACCTGTTCCGTATATAATTCAAAAGCGATTGCGGTTCGCCCTAGGCCAAGGCCATTCGGCGCACAACCCATGCGGGCCGGGGACGCGGCGAACGGACCCGGCAGTGGCGGGAAGGCGCGCCCTATAGCGAAAAACGCGTCCGTTGCAAGCGGCCCCGGGTGTGCTAGCCCACACACCTCGGATCGCAAGAGGAGTGGGGCACGAATGATCCTTCCGGTTACCCTGTGCGCGGCAGCCGCCGCGGCCATCATCAACCTCTGGCTCAGCATGCGCATCGGCCAGATGCGTGGGCGCACCAAGGTCTCGATCGGCGACGACGCCGGCGGCCCGCTCACCGCGCGCATGCGCGCGCAGCTCAATTTCGTCGAGAACACCGCCTTCGTGCTCATCCTGATCGCCGCGATCGAGATCGCCGGAAAAGGCCAGCCCTGGCTCGCCTGGGTCGCGGCGATCTACATGCTCGGCCGCGTGGCCCACGGGATGGGAATGGACGGCGGCGCGTTCAAGACCGGACGGATGATCGGCACGCTCATCACGATGCTGACGCAGCTGGGGTTGGCGGTGGTCGCAGTGCTGGTGGCGCTTGGAGTGATATAGCGTCGGCTTTCGGGGCAATCGTCAATTGCCACGAATGTCCGATGTGGGGTGGAAAGCGGAAATTAGCTTTCGCCAGATAGAACCCACTCATGACGGATATATACGAGCCACAAGCCGAGTTTCTAACTTGGGTCCTATCGGGCGATGCTCCACTTACCGGCTCGCCGTTTGCCGAGACCAACCTCCGTCGTGTCATCGCGCTCATGAACGATGCGCAGACCGCGAATAGGGACTGGGCAACTTTCATACTGGCACTTGCAGAGGTCGATGGCGACGAGGTTCGCACCGCGTTGATGGCTGCGACCAAAGACGTCGATGCGGTAGTTAGAGGCGAAGCTCTGCTGGGTTTGGCTATGCGAGACCGTGACCTCGCGCTTCCATTAGTTAGGCGAGAGTTGGAAGGGGATGAGTGGGGCAGCCCAACTTTCGAGGCAGCCGAGCTCTTGGCTGATCCGTCGCTTCTCGGAGCACTTCGACGGTGTCAGGGGACCGCCAAGAAGGAATGGATGAACAGAGAAATTGCTGACGCCATCGTTGCTTGTGAGCGGGCCATCACTCCCGATTGAGGAATGTCCGCAATGGGGTCGTTACCGGCTGGACCGCTTTCTTAGGGAATCTCGCGATAGCGGCCGGTCCGCTTGCGGATCGCCGATTAGCCTAGCGAGTGTCCGATTTGGGATGGTTAGCGGACATCAATTCCGCGATGCCGCTCGTTCGTTTATTATCTGCGCAACCTTTGTCACCCGTCCTTCAAGGTCGTCGAGAAACGGTCGACCGTACTGCTCCATTCGGTCTGGAGGATAGTTGCGGATTGCGATGCGATACCGCTCCACTTGGTCCTTCAACTCCGACAACAGTCTCTCTAGCTGGGCGTCCGAGAGGCTTTCGCGCCGATTGTAGGCTTTCAACCAGAACATGCTTCACAGTCGCCAGAATCTGAAGAGTGGTCAATGTCCACAATGAGGTCGTTTCCGGATCGTCGGGTTGCGGGGTGGGAAGCGGACCTTCTAATCGCTCAATTTGTAAGAAGATTCGGGTTGTCCAGCACAACCTCGCGGCGCTTCCGCCAGAACGGGAAGAGGATTAGTCCTGTCTCAGATACCGCTCGCCACGCTCCATCCTCGCGAGCTTCAAGAACTGCCTTTTGAAGCAAATTACCGCGCCAAATTTCGCGAACCCTCGCCTCGCCCGAGTAGCACCACGCGATGAAATCCAGTGCTTCCTCAGCGTCATCAAAGTGCTGGTGCCATCCACCCTGACCCAAATAGATGGTCCACTCGCCTCCTTGTTGACGAAGCTCGACAGCAAAACCGGATGAGATGGGCTGGTCAATCCTAAGCCAATTTTCGGTAGTGTCTCAGTTTGAAATCAGACGGTCGGCCAGATTGCGGCGATCATCGTGCAGGCCGCTTCGATGTTCGCAATACGTCGAGCGGAGTTCGCAGGGGCGCGAAAGACGTTCTCCCGGGATACGTCGATCACCATTGATGTTTGAGGGTGCGGCTCGCCAAGATCGGCGAGGTATTGGGTCGCGTGCATGTGCGCCAACGTTGCAAGATTCACGTTTGCCTCTGCCCTACGGTTCTCGGCGGCTTCGCCAGCCCCGCCGATTGTGCAGCGGATGAACGCCTGGCCCACCCGAGCGCGCCGGTTGTCGATCACTAGAGCGTCGGGTGCTACTGATACCTCGACGCCGTTGATGTTGAGCGGGGGCGATGGTTGTCGGGCTTCACGATACTCTGGCCCCCACACATCCAGCGCGTTCGAGGCGCGCTGGAAGGCCTCGATCACATCAATGCAACGCTGCGCATCATCACGCACGAGCGGGCCATTTGTGCCGTCGTCGCGTCGATCTTCAAGAAGTGCGTTCGCTTGGGCCACGATACGATTAAGCCCGCCGCGATCCCTTAGGCATTCAGCAATCGTTCTGCGCGCATGATGGTACTGGATGATGATCGGACGGTTGGGCCCGGGGTTTTTCGCTTGCCTCAAGATTCCCAGCTGGCCTACAGGTGTGGCAGCGCTGAGATAGTCTGCCAATTGAGACGCCGAAAGTCGGGGATTCACGCGCGGGGCAGGAGGTCGAGCCATGGATGAGTTCCTTGCGGTGGGGACAACTCCGACGGGACAAGAAATATACTTGTCCGAACTATCCCGAAAGACATTGGCGGACAACGGCATGTCCGATGCAATCGGTGGATTGTATCTTTATGAAGCGGAGAACGCGCCGGGCAGTTTCGGCATCCGCGTTTTGGCGTCGGTGCCTTGTCTTGAAGCCGGTTATCGCATGATGGACATATTCGGACTGCGCGTCTCGGCGGCTTAGCCGCGCTTCTTGTAGGGACCGCGCGGCTTAGGTGCCGGGGCCATCCCATCGATCTTCGCAACGATATCGTCCAGCGTCCAGAGGCGGTCGGTAATGCCAGCGGCCATCGCCGGGGTCACGCGCAGCGTCTTATGGATGCGGCAGAAATTGTAGAACGCGAAGTAGAGCGCCAGCGCGTGAATATGGTTGTCCAGCTTCTTGCTGAAAGCGTTCGTCAGGCGCGTGAAGCGGCGGTTCTGCATCCGGATCGAAAGGTTCATGCGCTCGACGTGCGACGTGCTGACATGGGCGTAATCGGGATTGCCTTCGCGGCGGACCTTCTTCGCGCCGGTGCATATGGCGGGGCTGTAGCGGCGATCAGGGCTCTTGCCGCCGAGTTCGCCATACAGCTTCACAAGCTGTGCGTAGTCCACGTCAGCGCCGAACGCGCCTTCGACCGCTTCAAGATAGGCGCGATGCCCGTCAGTGGTAAGCTGGACGCGGTTGGCAAGGCGGGCGCGTAGATCGTCCATCAGGACCATCGCGCTTTCCGCGCCACGGTCGCCGACGAAATAGGACACCATCAGCTTTGTGTCGGCGTCGATAGCGGTCCAGGTCCACACGTCGCCAGCGCCCTCCGGGGCGTCCTTCGCGGTCGCGACGTTCGCAGCCTTCGCGTAGCAGAACGACCAGATTTCGTCGCACTGGATGCGGCTCGCCTTCACATCGCGGACCGTCTCGTCATGGATAGAGAGGCAAGCCTCACCGGCCTCGACGAGCAGCTTGCTCACCGTGTTGATCGACACGTCCGCAATGCGGCTGATCGACCGCATGGACGATCCCTCGCACAGCATGGCGAGGATTTGAGTGCGCTTGGCGAGAGGCAGCTTGTTCATGCTCATTTTAATATGAACTTTTTTGCTTACCGTCAAGCACAATCATGCATCAAAACGGAATGTCGTCGTCCTCTGAATCTGTGATGTTGGGTTCAAGGCCCAAATCCCTCAAGTCGAAATTGGTCTCTTCTTGTTCTTCTACGCGCTCATCGGAATTCTCTTTGGAAACAGCAGTTTCCTTGACCTCGCCAACCTTACTGCCCTTCGCAAACTTGCGGCCAGGATACCACTCTTGGAGACCCCAGACACCGCGATTGACGCGCACGATGTCCCCGACGTTGTAGAAACGACGGAGTAGGATCGATCCAACCGTGTTGTTCTTGTCGGCGGAAGTTAGTTCCACACCACCAGCCTCAAGGGCGGAAACGATTTCCGCAGTAGAAGCCTTGTTACGCTTCGCCTCGAGAACCTTCCGCGCGGCATCGGCGATCGACATGCCGAGCAACGAACCGCCAGCGGGTGCGGTGCGCTCGGCGGGGGCCTTAGTCGGCGCGGCGGATACCCCGGCCTTGACTCCGGTCAGCCGCTCAATCGCTGCAATTGCGGTTTCAATTTCATCGCGTTGGCGACGGAGATCAGCCAAAACAACCGCGTAGGCGTCAGCACCAGCGTCGTTTTCCATTGCCATTTGTCCTCATTTGTGCCAGACAATGGCCGTCCCGGAGACGCTTCGCGCGCATCCGGGACGGCACCCTCCGGGTTCCGGGTTGGAGTGTGACCGAAGGGCCGGGTCTAGAATTTCGGACCCATCTTCGTAACCTCCTCTCGACTTGGGCCATCTGGCAGGATGGCCGTGGTGGACAGACAAGGGCCCCGCTCGCGAGGGCAGGCTCACCAGCGCGGGACCGGTCCTCTGGCGAGGATTCGGTCCCGTCGCGATTCCAGCTTTAAAGGATTGCCCTACACCGCGCAATAGCGGTGCATGGTATGTGGGGAAAAATAATTCAGGCAGCGGATTTGCAGGGCGGCGGTCTGTCTTAGTCCTTCCAACGTGCCTTTGCGGCTTCGCGGGCGATTTCGGCCCGCCGCTCAGGGGATATGGCCTTGGCGCGCGCCTTCCCGCCTTTGCTGCCAAGCTGAGCGGCGGCACTGGAAAGCTCCGCGCGGTCGTCTTCAATCTCGCCAGTAGCGATCTTACCGATCATCACCGCACGCCCGATCGCATCGGCTGGTCGCTTCTCTCCGCGTGGACCTTTAGGCATCAATCCAACTCCGCGCTGACTGCATCATAATCAGCCTTCGCTTGGTCCAGGTTCCGTGCCGCAGCCGCCACGAGACTTGGCGCGAGATTCGAACTCCCGTCGGTTGCGCTTCTATACCGGGCGTTGGCATCATGCAGCCTATCGAGAGCGGCGGACCACGCGGCATAACGGGGATTATCTTGAACAGCCATATCGCCTCCATGCTTTGCGCTAAGCATACTATGGAAACGCAAGGGCCGCTCGTCAAATTTCAAACTGAGACACTACCCAATTTTCACCTCGATTGAACTTGAGCTCAGAGTGTTTCCCGAGCTTGTCTGACAAAGCGGCAATCGCGTCCATCGGATCATCTTAGCCGCCAACTCTTACCGTCACGCCAACGCCCGCAATGGGGTCGTTAGCCGTCAGGCCGGTTCTGGGGTCGAAAACCGGACATCACCTCAGCGCGTAATCGCTCACGAAGGCGTTCGTCTGCCGCTCCCGCCCGAAAGTGCTCGTGGGGCCGTGGCCGGGGATGAAAGTCACATCGTTGCCGAGCGGCCAGAGCTTCTGGGTGATAGCGTCGATCAGGTCCTGGTGGTTGCCCATAGGAAAGTCGGTGCGGCCGATGCTGCCCTGGAACAGCACGTCGCCGACGATCGCGAACTTGCTCGGGCGGTGGAAGAACACGACGTGGCCCGGCGTGTGGCCCGGGCAGTGGATCACTTCGAGCGTCAGTTCGCCCACGGTGACGGTGTCGCCGTCCTCCAGCCAGCGGTCGGGCTCGAACACCTGCGCCTGCATCCCGTACTTGCCGCCGTCCTCGTCGAGGCGGCTGATCCAGAACCGGTCGGCCTCGTGCGGGCCCTCGATCTTGAGGCCGAGCTCCTTCGCCAGCATACCCGTCTGGCCGCAGTGGTCGAGGTGACCGTGCGTGACGAGCAGCTTCTCCAGCGTAACCCCCGCCCGCTCGACCCCGAGCTTGAGCTTGTCGAGATCGCCGCCCGGATCGACCAGCGCGCCCTTCATCGTCTTCGTGCACCAGATCAGCGAGCAATTCTGCTGTAGCGGCGTCACCGGAATGATCGCGGCGCGCATGGGGGGGTGGCTGGGGGCGTCAGGCATGAAAGCGAGATGGCGGGCGATTCCCGCTAAATCAAGGCGGCCTGAACGGTCAGCTTATCGGCGTCGACTGCTCGTTGAGGAAGCCGGCGATCTGAAAGGATTCGCGCCACTGTCCTTCGTACGGGTCGCGGACGGCCCCGCGCGCGACAACCGCGGCCACCTGACCTTGCGCGCCGAGGACCTGGCCGCGCACAGTCCCGTCGAAACCGCTCCCGGGAATACGGAAGGTCCCGGTGATGCGCCCGGTCGATCGGTCGACGCGCCCGTTCTCGATATCGTAGAGCGTTTCCGGATAGGGCCCGAATGCATCGGTGTACGTCACGGAGACCTTGCCGAAGACCGTGCCCGTGCCGAAATCGACCGCAAGCGTCGCGTTGCTCAACCGGGTCCCGTCCGTGTAGCGCTCCGGAATGGTGTAGGTGACCTGACCCGTCGTCGGGGCACGTATCGCGCTGCGGGGGAAGTACACGAAAGTCCCGAAGGGTTTGCTCTTCCGATCCGCGCCAAAGAACGATCCCAGCAGCGTCAGCTGAGAAATGGCGTTGGGTACGCCGGGAATGTAAAAATGAGTGGCCGCCAGGCGCCGGTTGCCGGAGTCGACGAGGTAATTCGCGGAACGGGCCAGGTTGTCGGGATCGTCGACCAGTTGCCCGCTGCCATAGACCGGGAAGGTCGCGGCAAAGGTTCGCGGACCGGCCAGCCACCTCAGCGCCACGTCGCCCGGCTCAAGCCAGCGCGATCCGCTGGCCTCTTCGAGCCAGCCGATCACATCCATTTCGGTATCCGCGGTCACCGCGAACGGGGCATATGTCGATATCGTGCCGGTGCCGTTGTCCGGGCCCGGAGACGGTGACGGCGAGGGACTAGGCGAAGGTGCGGGGCTCGGTGCCGAACCCGTAGGCGGAGCGCCGCCGGACGAACTCGACCCGCCGCCTCCGCACCCCGTAAGGCAGAGGGCAACTACCGCGGCGGAAAGGACCGCAGCCCTCGGTAATCCATTCATTTAACACCCGTTTCTCGCGAAGAGACACGGCTGATTTAGCCGGATTCACCCACGAAAGGGAATGATGGAAACCTGATGATTTGCCGATGAAAGCGGAATTGCCCGCTTTCACGGCTTGGACCCCAAGATGGAAAAGTGTCACAACCGCCCGCTTTTCCATACCACGCGGCCGACGATCTCGAGCTCTTCCAGCGCCACCTCGAGCGGGGGATAGGCGTAGTTCTGGCTGAGCAGCGTGGCGCGCCCCGGCCCCGCGGCGGCGAGGCGCTTGACCATCAGCGCATCGCCCAGGCGGACCACGTGGATGCCGTCGCGCAAGCTGCGCTGGGCGCGGTCGACGAGGATTTCGTCGCCGTCGTGAAGCAGCGGCTCCATCGAATCGCCCTGGACGCGGATGGTCGAGAGCTGCCCGTTGCCGAGGCCCTGCTCCTTCAGCCAGCGGCGACTGAAGCGGAACGAATCGAACGGGCGCTCGTCCGTGCCGAGGGCTCCGGGCCCGGCCGCCGCGCCGAGCGCGAGCCGCGGGACCTCGATCCAGTCGCCACGCATGGGCGCGCCCGACGAGGAATTTTCCTCCGATCCGCCAAGCTCCGATTCGGCGACGCCGAAGAACTGCGCGAGGACGCGCCGGTCGCCTTCCTCCAGCTTGCGCGGAGACCCCTTGCGAATGAACTGCTGCAAGTAGCTGGAATTACGCCCGATCATTTCGGACAGCCCAGCCAGGCTCACGCCCCGGCGCTGCGCCAGATCGAGCAGGCGGACGCGCGTGGGATCGTCGGGAGGATTTACCATTATTCCTTCCTACACGTAGGATTTTTCCTAGACAAGTAGGATTTCCGGTGGTGGTTTGGCAGCTCGATCGCCCGTTCCGAGTCGCAGGGGAACCGCACCAATGCTCATTCGCACCGTCGAGAAATTCCTGAGGGAGCACGACATGCCGCCCACCAAGTTCGGCCGCCTGGCCACCAACGATCCGCGCTTCGTGCTGGACCTGCGCATGGGGCGCGAACCCCGCCGCGCGCTGGTATCACGGGTGGAACATTTCATGAACACTTATCGGGAGACCGCCCGTGTTTGAGCCCGGCCACACCCCTCCCCCGGCCCGGCGCGCGCCGGTCGGAACCGCCGGCCGCGTGCGCGAAGCGCTCGTCGCGCTGACCGAAGGTCATGGACAGGTGCTGCGCCAGTCAGAGCGGCCGTGGGCGAGCGTGACCTTCGAGGGCGCGCGGCACGCGTTCGACCTGGCCTTTTCCGGCCCGCAGGCCGTGGCCGCCGGAGAGAGCTTCATCGATGGCCTGCCGGATCACGAATTCGCGATCCCCGGCCAGCTCGTCGCCGAGGCGACCGTCACCGCGGTCGATCACACCCTCGCCCCCGAACCGCGCATGGTGGTGACGTGCGAACTGCTGCTGCTGAAGGACGCGTGACAGCCGGTTTTGGTGTGTACTTAGTGTCGCCTTTCGCGCTCAGGCGAGGCCCTGGCGCCGGATCACCAGGTTCCGGATCTCGCTCATGTCCTCCATCGCGAAGCGGATGCCCTCGCGGCCGAGGCCGGAGTCCTTGACCCCGCCATAGGGCATGTTGTCGACGCGGTAGCTGGGCACGTCGTTGACCACCACGCCGCCGACGTCGAGCACGTCCCACGCCTCTAGCACCTGGTGGATGTCGCGCGTGAACATGCCCGCCTGGAGGCCGAACTTGCTGTCGTTGACGATGTGCATCGCCTCGTCCCAGCTCGAGAAGCGGGTGAGGTTGGCGAGCGGGCCGAACGCTTCCTCGCGGTTGGCCTTGCACCCCTCGGGCACGCCCTCGAGCAGGGTCGCCTCGAGCATCGCGCCCTCGCGCTTGCCGCCGCACAGCAGGGTCGCCCCGGCCTCCACCGCCTCGTCGATCCAGCCCTTCAGGCGGGTCGCTTCCTTCTCGGAGATCATCGGGCCGACGAAGGTGTCGCGGTCCTTCGGGTCGCCCGCGACCAGCGTCTTCGCCTTGGCCACGAGCATGTCCTTGAACCGGTCGTAGACCTCGTCCTGGATCAGGATGCGCTGGACGCCGATGCAGCTCTGCCCGCTCTGGTAGAACGCGCCGAAGATCGTGCGTTCGAGCGCGTGGTCGAGGTCGGCGTCCCTGTCGACGATCACCGCCGCGTTGCCGCCGAGTTCGAGCACGACCTTCTTCTTGCCGGCCTTGGCCTTGAGGTCCCAGCCGACGCCGGGCGATCCGGTGAAGCTGAGTAGCTTGAGCCGCTCGTCGGTGGTGAACAGGTCGGCCCCGTCGCGGCTGGCGGGCAGGATGGAGAACGCGCCTTCGGGCAGCACGTCGCACTCGGCGAGCACCTCGCCCATGATGATCGCGCCGAGCGGAGTCAGCGAAGCTGGCTTCATCACGAACGGGCACCCGACCGCGATCGCCGGGGCGATCTTGTGCGCGGCCAGGTTCAGCGGGAAATTGAACGGGCTGATGAAGCTGCACGGGCCGATCGGCACCCGCTTCCACATGCCCATGTAGCCCTTGGCGCGCGGGCTGATGTCGAGCGGCTGGACCTCGCCGTAGTTGCGGGTCGCCTCTTCGGCGGCGATGCGGAAGGTGTCGATCAGGCGGGTGACCTCGCCCTCCGCGTCCTTGATCGGCTTTCCAGCCTCGACGCACAAGGCATAGGCCAGCTCGTCGAACCGTTCCTGGAACCGGTCGACGCAGTGCTGGAGGACGCCTTGCTTCTCGTAACTCGCGAGCCGCGCCATCGGCTCTGCCGCGCGGACCGCCCCGGCAATCGCCTCGTCGATGACGTCGGGCGTCGCCAGCGCGGTGCGGAAGGCGACCTCGCCGGTGAACTTGTCGGTCACCTTGAGGTCGGTGTTCGGCTGCGCGGCCTTGTTGTTGAGGTAGAGCGGGTATGTGTCCTTGAGCTTGGTCACAGCGCCTTGCTCAGCTCCTTGATGTCCTTGTTGAGAATGCGGTCGTTCTCGGAGTAGTCGACCGGGCAGTCGATCAGGTGGACGCCGGGCGTCTCGTTGCAGTGCCGCAGCGTCTCGCGCAGGTGGTCGCTGCTGGTGATCCGGTGGCCGGTCGCCCCGAAGCTCTCGGCGAACTTGACGAAGTCGGGGTTGCCGTAGGTCAGGCCGAAATCGGCAAAGCCCATGTTCGCCTGCTTCCAGCGGATCATGCCATAAGCATCGTCGCGCAGGATGAGGACGGTGAGATTGAGGCCGAGGCGCACCGCGGTCTCCATCTCCTGGTCGTTCATCATGAAGCCGCCGTCGCCGCAGATCGCCATGACCTTGCGCTCGGGATAGAGCATCGCGCTCATCATCGCGCTCGGCAGACCCGCGCCCATCGTCGCCAGCGCGTTGTCGAGCAGTACGGTGTTTGGCAGGTACGCGGTATATCCGCGCGCGAACCAGATCTTGTAGACCCCGTTGTCGAGGCAGATGATCCCGTCGTGGGGCATCGCGTCGCGGACCTGCTGCACGAGGTGCGGCGGGAAGATCGGGAAACGCGCATCCTTGGCCAGCTTGCCGGTGTGCTCGAGTTCGGCCGCGTGATACGCGAGCATGTGGTCGAAGCTCCAGCTACGGTTGGGGCTGATGTCTTCCTTGATCTGCCAGATGGCGTTGGCGATGTCGCCAATCACCTCGACCTGCGGGAAATAGACCGGGTCGACCTCCGCGGTGCGGTTGGAGACGTGGATCACCTTCGCCCCGCCCGCCTTCATGAAGAAGGGCGGCTTCTCGATCACGTCATGGCCGACATTGATGATGCAGTCGCTGTCTTCCACCGCGCGGTGGACGAAGTCCCCGGCGGAGAGCGCGGCGCAACCGAGGAACTTGGGGTGACGCTCGTCGATCACGCCCTTGCCCATCTGGGTCGTCAGGAACGGTATGCCGGTCTTCTCGACGAACTGTTCCAGCATGCGCCCGGTCATCTTGCGGTTCGCGCCCGCACCGATGACGAGGACAGGCGCCTTGGCCTTTTCGATCATCTCGACCGCCTGGCGCACCGCTTTGGGCTCGGCCGACGGGCGCCGCGCTGTGGAGCGCGGGATCGGCTGGGCGTCGGTCTTTTCCTCGGCGATGTCCTCGGGGAATTCGAGGTGAACCGCGCCGGGCTTTTCCTCTTCGGCGAGGCGATAAGCCTCTCGCACGCGGCTGGGGATGTTATCGCCCGCGGCCAGCTGGTGTGTGTACTTGGTGATCGGGCCCATCATCGCGACGACGTCGAGGATCTGGAACCGGCCCTGCTTCGACTTCTTGATCGGCTTCTGCCCGGTGATCATCATCATCGGCATTCCGCCGAGCTGGGCATAGGCGGCGGCCGTCACGAAGTTGGTCGCGCCGGGGCCGAGCGTGGCGATGCAGACGCCGGTCTTGCCCGTGTGCCGGCCATAGGTCGCTGCCATGAAGCCGGCGCCCTGTTCGTGCCGGGTCAGGATCAGCTTGATCTTGTCCGACCGGCTGAGGCTGTCGAGGAAATCGAGGTTCTCCTCGCCCGGAACGCCGAAGATGTATTCACACCCCTCCGCCTCGAGACACTCGATGAAAAGATCGGATGCTTTGCGCTTGCCGGCTTCGGCCATTCCGCCACTCCCCCCAGTTCGGAAAGGGGGAGCCTATCAAGCGGAGTGGCAGGAGTCTTGTATCAATCGGCTCTTTTTTCAGTATCCGCGCGCCGGATCGAAAATCGGCGCCAGCGGCTCGCCGGCGACGTAGCGGCGGCAGTTCTCCACGAAGCGCTGGGCAGAGCGCACGAACATCTTCGACTGCGCGCGTCCCGAAAGGTGCATCGTGACCTGCGCGTTGTCGAGCGACCAGAGCGCGTGATCCGCGGGCAACGGCTCGGGCGTGGTCACGTCGAGCAAGGCGCCGCCGATCGCCTTGGCCTGCAAGGCTTCGACCAGCGCATCCTGGTCGACCACCGCGCCGCGGGCGATGTTCACCAGCACGGCGCTGTCCTTCATCGCGGCCAGCTCCGCGCGGCCGATCATTCCGTCGGTCTCTGGCGTGGCGGGGACCGCGAGGATGAGCCAGTCGAAGTCGCCGAGCCGGTCGCGCCATTCATCGGGGCCCAGTGCCCCCTCCGACGCGGAGCGCCGCACCGGCACCACCTCGACGTCGAAGGCCTCGAGCCGGGTCTTCACCAGCCCGCCGATCGCCCCCATGCCCAGCAGCAGCGCGCGAGTGCCCGCCAGCTCCAGCTTGCCGGGCGAATCGAGCAGCCATTCGTGGCGCTCCTGCGCGCGGACCACCTCGCGGTAGCCCTTGGCGTGGACCAGCATCAGCATCACGACGTATTCGGCGATGGTGATGGCATTGATCCCGGCGCCGTTGGTGATCGTCACCTTGCGTTCCGCCAACACGTCGAGCGGCAGGAAATCGAGCCCGGCGTAGATCGAATTGAACCACCTGAGGTTTTCGGCGGCGCGCACCGCCGCGACCATCGGCTCCTTCCTGTCGAGATCGAACCAGCCGATCTCCGCATCCGGCGCCAGGGCGGCAAGCTCCTCGAGCGAAGTGAACCAGCGCGGCTCGATCTCCGGCGGCAGGTGCGGTTCGACAAGGGGGCGCACGAGGCCCGAAAGGACGGCGATGGTCATAGCTTCCACTCCCAACCCAGTGGGTCGCCGTCCATCACCTCGACGCCCTGTGCCGCGAGTTCATCGCGGATGGCGTCGGATTCGGTGAAGTCCTTTGCGGCGCGCGCCTCCTTGCGGCGGGCGAGCGCGGCCTCGATTTCGTCTTCGGTGATGGTGGCGTTGGCGGGGCGGATGCGGAGATCAGCTCTCGACACGGTGCTAAGTTGCAATCCGAACACCCTGTCCATCTCGGTCACGACAGCGAGCACGTCGACTATCCACGCCGCTTCTGTGCCTGCAACGCCAACAGCACGTTCAAGCGCGACCAACGCCGCTGGAGTATTTAAGTCGTCGCTTACAAAACCTTCAAAGTCATCGAATAGTTCTCGAATGTTCGGTCCCAAGCCAGCGATCGCTGCAGCTCTGTCATTTGCAAGTCGGTCCTGCACCTCGCTGACGTCTGTGGATGCCCGATGCTTTTCTATCATTGCGACGAGCCGCTTCAGCCGCACCAGCGCAGCGCCCAGCCCCTCCCAGGTGAACTCCAGTTCGCTGCGATAGTGCGCCTGAAGGCACAGCAGGCGATAGGCAAGTGGGTGGTAGCCGCGGTCGACGAGTGCCTGCAGTGTCAAGAAATCGCCGGTGGATTTGCTCATCTTCCCCCGCCGGTCAACGAGGAAGTTGTTGTGCATCCAGATCCGCGCGCCGGTGTCCGGGCCGCAGCTGTGCGCCTGATTTTGGGCGATCTCGTTCGGGTGGTGGATTTCGCGGTGGTCGATCCCCCCGGTGTGAATGTCGAACGGATGGCCGAGCAGCTCGGCGCTCATCACCGAGCATTCGATGTGCCAGCCGGGCGCGCCGCGGCCCCAGGGCGAATCCCATTCCATCTGGCGGCTCTCGCCCGGCGGCGTTGTGCGCCAGAGCGCGAAGTCGGCGGCGTGGCGCTTGCCCTCGACCGTCTCGATCCGGCCCTCGCCCTCATCGGTCGAGGCGCGCGCAAGGCGGCCGTAGTCGGGCACGGTCGAAACATCGAAATAGAGCCCGCCGTCGAGGCGATAGGCGTGCTTACCCTCGATGGCCTTGCCCCACTCGACCATCTTCTCGACGTAGTCGGTCGCCCTGGGGTGCTGGACCTCGCGGATGTTCAGCCGCCGCAGGTCCGCCTCGAACACCTCCTGGTAGTGCCGCGCGATGTCCCACGCCGACTTGCCCTGCGACGCCGCGGCCTTCTCCATCTTGTCGTCGCCCGCGTCGGCGTCGCTAGTGAGGTGGCCGACGTCGGTGATGTTGATCACGTGGGTGAGGCGATACCCCTTGAAGCTCAGCACCCGTCCCAGCGTGTCGGCGAAGACATAGGCGCGCATGTTGCCGACGTGCTGGTAGTTGTAGACCGTCGGTCCGCACGAATAGACCCGCGCCTCGCCGGGGTGGATCGGCTGGAAGGTTTCCAGGCTGCGGGTCAGCGAGTTGAAGAGCTTCAGGTCGGCCATGCGCGGCGGGTTAGCGGCACGCGGCCAAGCGTCAATCCCAACCTTCCCAGCGCACCGCCTCGTCGAGGGGCGCGCGGGGGACGGGGAACGTGTTGACCGGGTCCTCGCGATCGCCCCAGCCGATCGCCATGCCGCAGAAAAAGATGTGATCCTCGGGAATGTCGACCACCTCGCGGATCTGCGGGGAATAGACCGCCCACGCCTCCTGGAAGCAAGAGTCCATTCCCTCCTCGCGCAGGAGCAGCGCGATAGTCTGCAGCCACATGCCGATGTCCGACCACTGCGGCGGCCCCATGTATTTCGGCGTGTGGGCCAACATCAGCACCGGCGCGCCGAAGGCCTGGAAGTTGCGCGCGAACCACATCAGCCGCGCCATCTTGTCCTCGCGCGGGATACCGAGCGCGGCGTAGAGCGCCTCGCCCACCCCGAAGCGCCGCGCCTCGTAGTTGCGGTCGAGCTCGGGCGGATAGACGTGGTACTCGGGCGCGAACGCCGCGCGCCCCTTCGGTACATCCTCCGCCACACGGTCCAGCAGCCGCCGGAGCGGATCGCCGGTGAGCACGATCCCGTGCCACGGCTGGGTGTTCCCGCCCGACGCCGTGCGCTGGGCCTTCTCGAGAATGCGCTCGAGCACGGCGCGATCGACCGGCTTATCGAGGAAAGCTCGGATGGAGCGGCGCGTGGCAACGGCTTCGGAGACGTTCATCATTCAACCTCGAACAGTTCGGCCAATTGCTCGGTGATCGTGCCGCCGAGTTGCTCGACGTCCATAATCGTCACCGCACGCTTGTAGTAGCGGGTCACGTCGTGGCCGATGCCGATGGCGACGAGCTGCACCGGCGACTGCTTCTCGATCCAGTCGATCACCTTGCGGAGGTGCTGTTCGAGGTAGCCTGCGCTGTTCACGCTCAGGGTCGAATCGTCCACCGGCGCGCCGTCGGAAATCACCATCAGGATGCGGCGGTCCTCGCTGCGGGCGAGCAGGCGCTCGTGCGCCCAGAGCAGCGCCTCGCCGTCGATGTTCTCCTTGAGCAGCCCCTCGCGCATCATCAGGCCGAGGTTGCGGCGCGCGCGGCGCCACGGTTCGTCAGCCTTCTTGTAAATGATATGGCGCAAGTCGTTGAGGCGGCCCGGCTGTGCGGGCTTGCCCTCGGCCAGCCATTGCTCGCGGCTCTGCCCGCCCTTCCACGCGCGGGTGGTGAAGCCGAGCACTTCGGTCTTCACGCCCACGCGCTCCAGCGTACGGCCGAGGATGTCGGCGCTGATCGCGGCGATCGAGATCGGCCGCCCGCGCATCGAGCCCGAGTTGTCGATCAGCAGGGTAACGACGGTGTCCTTGAACTCGACGTCGCGCTCGACCTTGTAGGACAGCGAGTGGCCCGGACTAATGATGACCCTGGCGAGCCGGGCGGCATCGAGCAGGCCCTCTTCCTGGTCGAAGTCCCATGAGCGGTTCTGCTGCGCCATCAGCCGGCGCTGGAGGCGGTTGGCGAGGCGAGTGACGACGCCTTGCAGGCCGGTCAGCTGGCTATCGAGATAGGCGCGCAGCCGGTCGAGTTCCTCGCTGTCGCACAGCTCGGGCGCCTCGATCACCTCGTCGAACTTCGTGGTCCAGGCCTTGTAGTCGAAGCCTTCGGGGATATCGGTCCACGGACGGTTGGGCCGGACGGGCATCATGCCCTCCTCGCCCTCGTCCCCCGGCTCGCCGTCCTGCATGTCCTCTTCGGAGGACATTTCGGTCTCACCCTCGCCGTCGTCGTCGCCCTCGGACATCTCGCCGGCCATCTCGGTAGCCTGCGGGTCGCCCTGCCCCTCGTTGTCGTCCTCGCCCTCGTCTTCCTGCTCGCCCTCGGGCTCGTCGCCGTCGTCGCTGTCGTCGGGGGTCTGGTCGAGATCGTCGGGCAGCGTCAGTTCGAGGTGGCGCAGCAGGTCGAGCGTAAGGTTCTGGAACGCCTTCTGGTCGTCGAGCGTCAACGCCAGCGCATCGAAATCGCCGAGCGCGCGGTCCTCGATCCAGTCGCGCACCATCTCGACCCCGGCACTCGCCCGCTCGGGGACGGCTTGCCCGGTCAGCTTCTCGCGCAGGATGAGGCCGAGCGCGGTCGGCAGCGGCACGTCTTCCTTGCGGATCGCCCGCGTGATCGGGTCGCCCGCGGTGCGCAGTTGCATCGCCGCGTCGAGGTTGTCGCGCATCCCGCCGTAGCTGTTCGAACCCAGCGCCTCGTAGCGGATCATCTCGGCGACATCGTAGCACGCCCGCGCGACCGGCTCCGTCGGAGCGCCGCGCGCGTGGAGCGCCTCGTTGTGATGAAGCAGGCGCAGCGCGAACCCGTCAGCCACGCCGCGCGCCTCGCGCACCTGGTCGGCCGGCAGCGAGCGCCCCGGAAGCGGCACGCGCATCTGCTTGCCGCGCACCGTTGGCGCATCCGCGCTCCACGCGACCTCGACCTCAGGCTCGTGCGCGACCGCACGGCTGGCGCCGGTCAGCGCGTGCTTGAAACGATCTAGAGGGGTTTCGTCGGCCATCAATTGCTGGGCTAGCGGCAGTGCGTGGCCTTCGACAAGCTTAGGCTGAGCGGACCTGGCAAAAACATCCGCTCATCCTGAGCCTGTCGAAGGATGCTTCGCCAACGCTAGCCGATCGTCTGCCCGGTCTTCGCCCAGTCGGCGAGGAAGCCTTCGATGCCCTTGTCGGTGAGCACGTGCTTGGCAAGGTTGCGGATCACCGCGGGCGGCGCGGTCATCACGTCCGCACCGATCCGCGCGCTTTCGAGTACGTGGACCACGTGGCGCACGCTGGCGACGAGGATTTCGGTGCGGAAGTCGTAGTTGTCGTAGATCAGGCGGATGTCGCGGATCAGGTCCATGCCGTCGAACCCGTTGTCGTCGTGCCGGCCCACGAAGGGCGAAATGAAGGTCGCCCCCGCCTTGGCCGCCAGCAGCGCCTGGTTGGCGCTGAAGCACAGCGTCACGTTGACCATGGTGCCGTCATTGGTCAGCGCGCGGCAGGTCTTCAGCCCGTCGATCGTCAGCGGCACCTTGATGCAGACGTTGTCGGCGATCTTCCGGAGGACTTCGGCCTCCTTCATCATCGTCTCGTGATCGAGCGCGACGACTTCGGCCGAAACCGGCCCGTCGACGATGCCGCAGATTTCCTTCGTCACTTCTATGAAGTCGCGGCCCGACTTGTGGATCAGTGACGGGTTGGTGGTCACCCCGTCGAGCAGCCCCGCGTCGTTCAGTTCGCGGATGTCGGCGATCTCGGCGGTGTCGGCGAAGAATTTCATGAAAAAGGCTCTCCGGGATGGCGATTCCCGGAGAGCCTTAGCTTGTGGGTCCGGCGGTGGCTAGAACGCGTTCCCTGCGCCAAACACGCCGATGATCAGCGGATCGCGGGTGCTCGCGGGATCGCGGCGGATCGCTTCTTCCTCGAAGCCGATCTGGTCCCAGATGACGTTGTCGACCGTGGTGCTGAAGGTGCGCGCGACCTGCGGCACGTCGACACCCGTGAGCGCGGCGAGCGCTTCACCGACCAGCGGATCGCTGGCGACGCGCAGCCCCTGTCCGATACCCGGAAGCATGGCATCGACGAGGCGATAGCCCATTTCCTGTCGCAGGAAGCTGGTGGCCGCGCGCGGACCGCCGCGGACGAGGTCGACCGCGTTCTGGAAGCCCACCACGCGGATAGTGTCGGCCACGACAGGCGCAGCCCGCTCCGCCGCGTCGAAGGCCACCGGGGCGAGCGCGCGGGCGAGACGATCCTTGAAAAGGCTCGAGGTCAGGATCCGCCCCAGCGTCCCGCCGCGTGCGCCGAGGAACTGGTCGAAGCCGATCGAGGCGACCTGCTGGTCCCAGAACCCGCCAGGGGCGGTCATCCGGTCGAACGCGCGGCCGGTCGAAAGGAAAAGCAGCCGCGCGATAGCGTCGGTAAAGCTGAATCCGCCGAGGCTGGAACAGGCGGGCAGCACGAGCGCGCCGCCGGCGACTCCAATGCCCGCAAGGAACTTGCGGCGGTGGAAAACGGTCGGGGTGTCAATCAATTCGGTCATTCTATCGGGTCCTCACCTTGCCGCTCCACCCCGGCGGCGCCCATATGGGCATGAACACATGAACCGCGCCCGACTGGTCATATTCAACGCCGCGCTCGGCCCGCTCGACTACCGCGTCCCGGACGGGATGCACGTCGAGCCGGGTTCGGTCGTCGTCGCGCCTCTCGGTCCCCGCCAGATCGTCGGGATCGTCTGGGAGGCTGAACGGCTGCCCGCGAGCGAGGTTCCGGAAGCCAAGCTAAGGCCCTTGATCGACGTCCTGCCGGTTCCTCCGCTCAGGGCCGAACTTCGGCGGCTGATCGAATGGACCGCCGACTACTATTGCGCTCCTCTGGCAGCCGTCGCCCGGATGGTCCTGTCCAGTGGCGGCGCGCTCCGCGGCCCCGCCACGATGACCGAATACCGGCTGTCGGGCGGCCTGCCCGAACGCCTCACGCCGCAGCGGCTGGCGGCCATCGAGGCGCTGGAGGGAGAGCAGGCGACGATCCGCGAGCTCGCCGGAATCGCCGGGGTGAGCGAAGGAGTCCTGCGCGGACTCGTCAACCAGGGTGTGCTCGAACCGGTCCTGGTCGATTGCGACCGGCCCTACCCCTCCGCGCGTGCTGATTTTTCGGTGCCGGTGCTGAATTCGGCGCAGGAAGAGGTGTCGAAAATCATCATCTCGGCGGTCGAAGCGCGGCAATTCGCCCCGTTCCTGCTCGACGGAGTGACCGGATCGGGGAAGACCGAAGTCTACCTCGAAGCGGTCGCCAGAACGCTCGAGATGGGTCGCCAGACGCTCGTTCTGCTGCCCGAGATCGCGCTGACCGAGGCATTCCTGCGCCGGTTCGAAGATCGCTTCGGTACCCCGCCGGTGGTCTGGCATTCCAGCCTCAAGTCGACCGAGCGCCGCCGGGCATGGAGGGCGATCGCCGCCGGCGAAGCCCAGGTCGTCGTCGGCGCGCGCTCGGCATTGTTCCTGCCTTACAAGAACTTAGGCCTCATTGTTGTCGACGAGGCGCACGAGGTGAGCTTCAAGCAGGACGACGGGGTGCGCTACAACGCACGCGACGTGGCGGTGATGCGCGCGCGATTCGAATCGATCCCGGTGGTGCTCGCCAGCGCCACCCCAGCGCTCGAAAGCCTGCAAATGGCCGAGAGCGGCGTCTATCAGCGGCTCGTGCTGGAGGATCGCTACGGCGGCGCGCGCCTGCCCACCATCGACACCATCGATCTCACCGAGGAAAAGCCCGAACGCGGCCGCTGGCTGGCCCCGCGGCTGGTTGCGCAGATGGAGGAGCGGCTTGCGCGGGGGGAGCAGTCGCTGCTGTTCCTCAATCGCCGCGGGTATGCTCCGCTAACCCTCTGCCGGAATTGCGGTTTTCGCTTCCAGTGCCCGAATTGTACGGCCTGGCTGGTCGAGCACCGCCTGTCCCGTCGGCTGGCCTGCCACCACTGCGGGCACGAAACCCCGCCCCCGCCCGCATGTCCCGAATGCGGCGAGCCCGATTGCCTTGTCGCCTGCGGCCCCGGGGTCGAGCGCATCGCCGACGAGGTGGCCGAGATCCTGCCCGAGGCACGGGTCGCGGTCGTGACCTCCGATACGATCACCTCTCCGGAAAAAGCGGTCGAGTTCGTCGCCCGGACCGAAGCCGGGGCCATCGATGTGATCGTCGGCACCCAGCTCGTCACAAAGGGCTTTCACTTTCCAGAGTTGACGCTGGTGGGCGTCGTCGACGCCGACCTGGGCCTCGAAGGCGGAGACTTGCGCGCGGCCGAGCGAACTTACCAGCAGATCGCGCAGGTCGCCGGGCGGGCGGGGCGGGGAGCGAAGCCCGGCGAGGTGCTGATCCAGACACGGCATCCGACCGCCTTGGTCATCGCCGCGCTGGCCGCCGGCGACCGCGACGCCTTCTATCAGGCGGAAACCGACGCCCGCCGCCACGCCGGCGCCCCGCCCTTCGGTCGTTGGGCGGCGATCATCGTATCATCGGAGGATGAAGCCGAAGCGCGCGAGGCGGCAAACCGGATCGGCGATACCCGTCCGCATCTCGAGGATGTGGCGATACTCGGCCCCGCTCCCGCGCCGCTCGCTCTCCTGCGTGGTCGCTATCGGTATCGCCTGCTCCTCAATGCACGCCGAAGCGCTCAGGTTCAGGACGTGATCCGGGAATGGCTTGCGCCTCAGCGCCTCGCGCCGGGTGTCAGGGTCACGATCGACATCGATCCTTACAGCTTCGTTTGAAATCTGCGGACAATCGTTTAGGCAGGCGTCCAGGGCCTGCGCAGGGGCCTTACGGGGATCTTTAGATGAAAATTTCGATATCGCTGTTCGCAGCTGTCGCTGCCGCATTCGCCACGCCTGTCGCGGCCGCCGAATGGCACCTCGCCAGGACCGAGCATTTCAATATCTATTCGGAAGATACGCGCGAAGCGACCGCAGAGTTCGCGCGCGAACTGGAGCGTTTGGACGAAGCGTTGCGGATCATCAGCGGGATCGGGCCTTCCAAGGAGGATACGCCCGAATCCATCTAGGTGACGGTATTCCGGTTCGGCGAAACCAGCGACATGGCAGCGCTCGCCGGTGCGCCTGGCAGCGGCATCGGAGGATTTTTTATCCCCCGCGCTTCAGGCGCAGTCGCGTTCGTTCCGATCAAGAAGGACTTGCGCCGCGAACGCGGTTTCCAGACCGCTTACGATACGAACCTGGATCTCGATCCCAAAGCGACATTGATGCACGAGTATGTGCATTACTTCATGTTCCAGCACGCCGACGCTCCCTATCCGCTGTGGTACAGCGAGGGCTTCGCCGAGCTGTTTTCGAACGTTCAGTTCAATTCCGACCATTTCGTCATCGGCGAGGTTCCGCCGTGGCGCAGCCCGGCCCTCGCGACGATCAAGGTCGATCTTGAGAAGACGTTCGACCCGCCCGCAAAGCCGGATCGGGAAACCACCGGTCGAAACTATGCGCACGGCTGGCTGATCGCGAGCCATCTGAACCTCAAGCCGGAACGTCGTGGCCAGATTGCCAAGTACCTCCAGGCCGTCGCCGAGGGCAAGGCACCGATGGATGCTGCCAAACTTGCCTTCGGCGATCTCGACAAACTCACGTCGGAGCTCGAAGCGTTCCGCAAGGGCCGTGCTTTCCTGCTCAAGGTGCCTTACGCCCAGAAGAAGGTGCCTGACGTCGCGATCAGCGAACTGGCCGCGGACGAAGCCGCGCGAATGGACATGATGATCCGGGCGAAGCGCGGCGTGGACGAGGACGAGGCCAAGAAGCTCGTCGCGACCGCTCGGGCGCTGGTGCAGAGCTATCCCAACAGCGCCGCAGTGCTGCTTGCGGCGACCGAAGCGGAGTTCGACGCGCGCAACTTTGCGGAAGCCGAAAGCCTTGCCGACCGCGTCCTGGCGATCGATCCCACGTCGGTAGACGCCGCGATCTACCGCGCGCAGGTCGACTTGATGCGATCCTTGGACAGCCCTGCCAAGCTTGCCGAAGCACGGCGCGAATTCGTCGCGGCCAACAACATGCGCAACGACCATGCCTTCCCGCTCTACGGCTACTACATGACGCACCTCTTGGATGAGAGCATCGCCGAGGTGCCCGACGCGGCCAAGGCTGCGCTCCAGAGCGCCTTTGCTTACGCTCCTTTCGATCAGGACGTCCGACGCGCGCTGATCCACATGCTCCTGACCGAAGACCGCGCCGCCGAAGCGAAGATCGTGGGTGCGAGCTACCTCGCCGGCAACGGCGGCTATGCCTGCATGCTGCGCAAGAAGTTCGAGGCGTTCGAGAAGGGTCAGAAGGACTCGTTGCTCGAGGAGGTAAAACCCGAACATCCGGGAATTTATCGCGATGAAGCGGCCCGCAAGGCGGAACGCGAAAAGACGCGAGAGGAGATCAAGAGTTACGGTTGCGAGGTTTGATGCTAACAGCTTGTCCATGCTGACAGTCCACCATCTGCGTCTCTCGCAGTCCGAACGCATCGTCTGGCTCTGCGAGGAGCTCGGTCTCGACTACGAGCTGAAGCTCTACATGCGCCGGGCAGACAACAATCTCGCACCCGACGAGTACAAGGCTCTGCATCCCATGGGGATCGCGCCGGTCATCACCGACGGCGACCTGGTGCTCGGGGAAAGCGGTGCAATCATCGACTGGATAATTGCAATGTATGCGCCGGGCACTCCTCTCGTGCCCGGCCCCGACCATCCCGACTTCGCCGACCACCTGTTCTTCTATCACTGGGCGAACGGAACATTCATGACCAACGGGATGATGGCGCTGGTCGCCGCGCGGATGCTCCAGCAGCAACCGCCGCCCTTCGTGGCCGACCGCATGGCGAAGAGCTGGGCCATCGTGGAGAAGCGCCTCGGCGAGGCAGACTATTTCGGCGGTGCGCAGCTGACGACGGCCGATATCATGATGGGCTTCCAGCTCACCACCAGCCGCGCCATGAGCGGGCAATCGATCGAGGGCATGCCCAACCTGCAGGCCTATCTCAGGCGGATCGGCGAGCGGCCCGCCTACCAGCGCGCGATGGCAAAAGCCGAGCCGGGGATGCCGCCCAAGCTAGACTAGGGTCGCTTCGCCTCCCCTGCTCGCGCCAACCGTCGGCGCACCCACCAGGGCCTGACGACATGGCCGCGTCGAGCGGCAAGCACTACGAGCCACAGGCCCACCGCGGTTGCGACCACGATCGCGACAATCGACGCCTCGACCCCGAACGCACCGCCCGAAATGAGCTCGGGCCCCCTTGTCTCCGCTTCGACGAGACCGTCGACTGCAGCGCCGGAGACCGGCACGTCCCACAAGTATCCCTGCGTGACATTCCAGCCAAAGTGGATCCCGATCGGTAGCCACAGGTCCCGCGTGAGCATGTAGGCACCCCCGAGCAGAACCCCTGCTTCCAGCGAAATCGCGAGCGAGCTGAAGGTCGACGCGTTGTCGTTCGATGCGTGGGCGAACCCGAAGAGCGCGGAGCTCGCCGCGAGCGCGAACCAGCTGCCCCCGAATTCCTCGAGGAACCGGAAGAGGATACCCCGGGCGACGATTTCCTCCACAAAGGCAGCCTGAAGGCCCGCCCCGAAAAGAAGCATCGGCCAGCTGGTACTGCCGCCCCAGCCCAGGATCGCATACCCGCCGAGCAGCGCTACCACGCCCACGATCGCGCTCATCAGGAGCGCGGCATAGACCGCACCAAGCCAGCCGTCGTGCATCCGGACATCGAACGGCAGGTCATCGCGCGGACTTTCGCCGAGGCGCGTGACGACGATCTTGTACATCACGATCGAGATCAACGTCGCACCGATCAGCACCAGCGAAAGCGCCACGTCCTCCGGAAAGACATCCAGCGGGAGGGTCTGCATGGTCAGCGCAAACGCGAAGATCGGTCCGATCACCGCGATCAGTGCCAGGATCATGGCAACCAGCGGAAACGCCAGCACTCGCCGCCGCATGGAAGGACGATTTCCAGCGTTGCCGACACTCGCTCCCGTCATTTCGCCCCCTTCTCAATTACATTTAAAGGGGCACGAGCGGTCGGGCTAGTCAACCGGCGTAAGGCGGTGTGCCCCCCGAAAAGACAACCCGCGCCTGAGCGGTCAGCCAATCCATCGCCGCCCGCCAGGGTCCTCCGCCATAGCTGATCCTTGCGACACCCAGCCCAGCGAGCTCGTCGCGAGTTCCGCGGCCAGGCGCCCACATGATGTTCACCGGGAGTGCGGACGACTTACAGATGCGGGCGATGGTGGAATGGTCGCCCAGGAACGGTACGAAGAGGCTGCCGGCCCCGGCATCGGCGTAGGCCTTGGACCGTTCGATCGCGGACTCCACCAGCGACGGAGCATAGTCCGCCGGCTTGATGTCCCGATAGACGTCGGTCCGCGCATTCACATGGAGCCCGCTCGCGGCTGCCGCGGCGATACGCGCGGAAGCCTCGGCGACAGGCAGGACGCCAGCTTCGCCGGGAAGCCTGTCTTCCATGTTGATACCGATTGCACCGGCGTCGCGTGCCGCTGCGACCGAACGACCAACCTCGTCGGGATTGGAACCGTAGCCGGCTTCGAGGTCGAGCGTCACAGGGAGTTCGCTGACCGAGACGATGCGGCGCAGGTTCTCGAGCACGGACCCGAGCGGGAATTTCTCTCCGTCCAGATACCCACTTGCTTCCGCGACACCGTGACTGCCGGTGGCAAGCGCATGGGCTCCGGCCTCGGCCACCGCACGGGCGCTGCCCGGGTCCCAGATGTTGAACAGAATGAGGGGATTTCCAGGCACGTGCAGCGCGCGAAAAGCTTTGACCTTGTCCATCATTTCAATCCCTCACGCTTGAGGAGCTCGCGCTTGATGTCGAGCCCGTAGGCATATCCGCCAAGATCGCCTCCTGTCCGGATCACCCGATGACACGGGATGAGAACCGCGACGTTGTTGCGCGCGTTGGCGCTACCCGCTGCGCGTACGGCCTTGGGATTGCCGGCCGCGGCGGCGATCTCGGCATACGTACGCGTCTCACCGGGGGGAATCTCGCGCAGGGCCTTCCAGCACGCTTCCTGGAAAGCGGTCCCTTTCACATCGAGCGGGATGTGCGCGCTATGGCCGGGCTCCTCGACCGACGACACGACGTCCGTAAGCAGCCGCTCGAATTCGGTGCCGCCTTCGACGAGCTCGGCGTTGGGAAAGCGCCGGGAAAGCTCTTCCGGCCCCTCGTCGAACGAGAGACGACAGACTCCCTTGTCGGTAGCGGCCACCAGCATGGGCCCTAGCGTCGTCGAAACGACCGCCCAGCTAATTCTGGTGCCGCGACCTCCATCGCGCCAGGCCGACGGGTTCATGCCCATCTTGTCCTCCATCGCATCGTAGAACCGGCTGGGACTCTCGTAGCCTGCATCGTAGATCGCATCGGTCACCTTGCCCCCTGCGCTCAGCGCGGAGCGCGCCTTTTCCTCCCTGAGCGCACGGGCATAAGCAGCCGGTGACAGGCCAGTCGCGCGGGTGAAAAGGCGCTGGAAATGGCTCGGCGAATAGCCGGTCAGCGCTGCCAGTTCTTCCAGTCTCGGCAGTCCGTCGGACGCCTTGATCTCGTCGATCGCGGCGCGGACAGCGGCCTCGTCGCGTGCCACGTCGCCGGGCTTGCAGCGCAGGCAAGCGCGCAGGCCGGCAGCTTCAGCATCAGCGGGTGACGCGTAAAACCGCACATTCTCGCGCTTGGGCGGGCGCGCGGCGCAACTGGGCCGGCAATATATGCCGGTCGAATGAACCCCGGTGACGAAGTGTCCGTCGAACCGCCGGTCCTTCGCCAGCGCGATGCGCCAGCGGTCATCGTCAGTCAGTTCATATGTCATGGTCGCTTTCCTTGGTGCCAGATGTCGGTGCGGGTGAACAGCTACCGCAGTGAGATGAGGCGCGCGTCCCGCCGCTTGCGGTCAATGTCGCGGCAAGGCACAAGCCGCCGCGATGTTTCGCCTGTTCGCGCTGCTGGCTGCGTTTGCCGCCCTCATCCTTCCCGCCACCGTCCGGCCTGAAGCGGCGGACATCGCCGCCGCCGCGCGCGGGGTAGTCCGCGTAGTCATCATGGGAACCGACGGCGAACGGGTGTTTCCGGTCAGTCATGGCACCGGCTTTGCCGTCCGGCCCAACCGTATCGTGACCAATGCGCACGTGATTCGCGAAGTGCTGCAGGACGATACCCTGCGTATCGCCATCGTCCCGCCCGATGGCGACGGCGCGGACTATGGCAAGGTGATCGCGGTATCGAGCGCCAAGGATCTCGCGGTAATCGAGACCACGGGGGCGCTGCGCTTGCCGGCCCTGACGGTTGCGGGCGGTGTTGCGAGCGACGGTGACGAGGTCGCCGCGGTGGGCTACCCGATGAACGTCGACCGGGCCCAAGGGCTCGACCTATCCGACCTCTTCCGGCCACAGCCGCCCGTGAAGAGCCGGGGTTTCGTTTCGGGCACACGGCCGAGCCGCGACTTCGATTCGGTCCTGCACACAGCGCCGATCGCCCGCGGCAACTCGGGCGGTCCCTTGCTCGACGGATGCGGCCGGGTCGTCGGAGTGAACAGTTTCGGCACGACGTCCGACGACGGCTCCGACGCGGAATTCTCGTTCGCAGTGTCGAACAGAGAACTCCTGCCGTTTCTCAAGTCCGCCGGTATCGAACCAGCCGTCAACGCGATGCCTTGCCGATCGATGGCGCAGCTCGACGCGGCTGAGCGTGAACGACTTGAAGCGGAACAAGCCGCAGCGCGCGCCAAACTCGCGCAGCGTGCCGAGACCGACCGGGAGCGGCGCGAGCGTGCACGGCTCGAAGCGCAGCTTTCAGTGATGGATGACCGCGAGAACGCGATGGCGCTGGCCGGCATCCTTCTCCTGCTCGCTGCCGGATCGGGCTTCGCCTCCTGGAACCTGCGGGCAGCCGATGACGGCGGCAAGAAGATGCGGATCGCGGGCGCGCTTGCCGCGGTGGCGGCGGTGGCATCGCTGGCGGTGTGGTTCACCCGGCCGGGGCTGGACGCGATCGACCGCCGCGTTGCGGACGCAATGGCTGAGAGACCGGAATCAGGCGATCAGGGCGTCGCCCCCGATAGCGCAGGCGCGGCCGACCTCAGCTGCTCCATCCAACCCGATCGCAGCCGCATCGTCGGCCAGCCGCCCAAGGATCTCGATTTCGGCTGGAACCCCGACGGCTGCGTCAACGGCCGCACCCAGTACGGCTTTGCCGACGGTAAGTGGACCCGCCTCTTCGTGCCCAACGACGAGGACACTATCTCGGTAAACAGCTTCGATCCCGAAACGCGGGTCTTCCGCACCGACCGTTTCCCGCTCTCCCAGTCCGCTATGGCCAGGGCCCGCGAGGCTCGGGCGCAGTACAAGGCACCCACTTGCGGCGCACAGAATGCCGCCAGCGAGCTTGGCGAGATGCAGTCCGGCGTCGCCTCGATGCTGCCGCAGCAGGCGACGGAGCGCCTGGTCTATTCCTGTCAGCCGAAGAGGGACTAGGCGGCCAGCGCCTCTCCGCTCAGCGTGATGCGATGCATTTCGCGCGCGTGGCCGTGGTAATCGTTCATGGCGTTGTGCCACGTGGTGCGGTTGTCCCAGATCGTCACCGTACCCGGCCGCCAGACTACCTTGCACTGGTTGTCCTCGGTCAGCGCGGCATTGATCAGCCTCGCCAGAAGAGGAAGGCTCTCTTCGCGCGTCTTGCCGACGAAATTGATCGTGAAACTGCCGTTGACGTAGAGCAGCTTGCGACCCGTATGCGGGTGCCGGATTACGACGGGGTGGATTGCGCCCGTCTTGAGGTCATGGCCACGCAAGTCGGCGCCCTGATCGGTTTGCGCATAGATCCCGTCGGCCTTGTAGACGTGATCCGCGGTGTGGAAGGCCTTAAGGTCCTCGATCTCGGCCTTGAGGTCGTCGGGCAGCGAATCGTAAGCTGCCCCCATGTGCGCGAAGTGCGTGTCGCCACCTGAAGGCGGCAGAGTGCGTGCGACCAGGATCGAGCCCATCGCCGGGACCTGGTCGTAGGAATGGTCGGTATGCCAGGCACCGCCGATGTTGGTCTGCTGGTCCGCGGCCTTCCGCACGATTGCGATCTGCGGGTATTTTTCCTGCAGCGGGAAATAGTTGTTGATGTCGATCCCGCCCCAACGCTCGGCGAGCGCAATGTGCTCCTCCGGGCTGAGCTCCTGGTCGCGCAGCACCGCTACCCCGCGGTCGTAGACGAGTTGCTTCAGCGCCTCGAGCTCGGCGCCATCGACATCCGCTAGCCGAATCCCACTCACCTCGGCGCCGATTTTCTCGGCCATCGGGGTCCATTCCATCACCGCTCTCCCGTTCGATTTTCCTCGATCATACTTCAGCCAGTGGCCTCGGCATAGTATCCCTTCCCGACTCCGGTTGCATCGCAGCAAACCCGGTGATAGGGGCGCGCCAGCCTTGCCCGGGGAGCCTTGCGGCACCCCACTTTCCGGCGAGGCGGCAAAACCGATTTTTCCCGGATCCAAGAGGACCATCGCGCGTGGATATTTCCGCCGGTATTCAGGCTAGCCTTGCAGGGCGTTACGCCTCGGCGTTGTTCGAACTCGCCAGCGAGGCAGGGACCGTCACTGCCGTCGAATCGGACCTCGACACTCTCGCCGCAGGGCTCGACGAATCGGCCGACTTGCGCGAACTGACCACCAATCCCCAGATCGGGCGCTCTGCACAGGGCCAGGCGATCGAGGCTGTGGCCGGAGCGCTCGGCTTGTCCGACCTCAGCAAGAAATTCCTCGGCACGCTGGCCGCCAACGGTCGCCTTTCGAAGCTGGGTGACATGATCCGCGCCTTCCGCACGATCGCGGCAGCGCAGCGCGGCGAAGTGACCGCCGAAGTCACCAGCGCCCACGCATTGACCGACGCGCAGATCGACCAGCTCAAGACCAAGCTGACCGCGCGCGAAGGCCGCACCGTAAAGCTTTCCACGAAGGTGGACCCGGACCTGCTCGGCGGGCTCGTGGTCACCATCGGATCGAAGCGGATCGACGGATCGATCCGCACCCGCCTCAACTCCCTCGCTCAGGCCATGAAGGGCTAAAGACGTCATGGAAATTCGCGCCGCAGAAATCAGCAAGGTCATCAAGGACCAGATCGCCAACTTCGGCACCGAGGCGGAAGTCTCGGAAGTCGGCTCGGTGCTTTCGGTCGGTGACGGCATCGCCCGTATTCACGGTCTCGACAAGGTCCAGGCCGGTGAGATGGTCGAGTTCGCCAACGGCGTGCAGGGCATGGCGCTCAACCTCGAAGCCGACAACGTCGGCGTCGTGATCTTCGGCTCTGACTCCGAGATCAAGGAAGGCGACAGCGTCAAGCGTACGGGCACCATCGTGGACGTCCCCGTCGGCAAGGGCCTGCTCGGCCGCGTCGTCGACGCGCTCGGCAACCCGATCGACGGCAAGGGCCCGATCGTCTCCGACGAGCGCCGCCGCGTCGAGGTGAAGGCCCCGGGCATCATCCCGCGCAAATCGGTGCACGAGCCCGTGCAGACCGGCCTCAAGGCGCTGGACGCCCTCGTCCCCGTCGGCCGCGGCCAGCGCGAGCTGATCATCGGTGACCGTCAGACCGGCAAGTCCGCCGTCGCGATCGACACCTTCATCAACCAGAAGGAAGTCAACGCGAGCGGCGACGAGAGCAAGAAGCTCTACTGCATCTACGTCGCGGTCGGCCAGAAGCGCTCGACCGTCGCACAGCTCGTCAAGACGCTCGAGGAAAACGGCGCGATGGAATATTCCATCATCGTCGCCGCGACCGCATCGGAGCCCGCGCCGCTGCAGTACCTCGCGCCTTACACCGGCTGCACGATGGGTGAATTCTTCCGCGACAACGGCATGCACGCCGTGATCGTGTACGACGACCTTTCGAAGCAGGCGGTCGCCTATCGCCAGATGTCGCTGCTGCTGCGCCGCCCGCCGGGCCGCGAAGCATACCCCGGCGACGTGTTCTATCTGCACAGCCGCCTGCTCGAACGTGCGGCCAAGATGAACGAGGCGAACGGCTCTGGCTCGCTCACTGCCCTCCCCATCATCGAAACGCAGGCGGGCGACGTGTCGGCCTACATCCCGACCAACGTGATCTCGATCACCGACGGCCAGATCTTCCTCGAGACCAACCTGTTCTTCCAGGGCATCCGCCCGGCGATCAACGTTGGTCTGTCGGTCAGCCGCGTCGGCGGCGCCGCGCAGACCAAGGCGATGAAGAAGGTGTCGGGCTCGATCAAGCTCGAGCTCGCGCAGTACCGCGAGATGGCCGCGTTCGCGCAGTTCGGCTCGGACCTCGACGCTTCGACGCAGAAGCTGCTTAATCGCGGTGCGCGGCTGACCGAGCTGCTCAAGCAGCCGCAGTTCCAGCCGATGCCGTTCGAGGAGCAGACCGTGTCGATCTTCGCCGGCACCAACGGCTATCTCGACAGCGTCCCGGTCGACAAGGTTACCGACTACGAGGCCAAGATGCTGGCGTTCATGCGTGCCGAGCATGCCGATGCGCTGAAGATGATCCGCGAAACGCGCGACTTCGGCGACGACGCCAAGAAGGCGACCGTGGCCGGTCTCGACGCCTTCGCCAAGCAGTACGCCTGAACCCGAGACGATTAGCTAG